>NZ_JAVXRL010000013.1:0-56402 GCF_036643715.1 Clostridium sp.
AAAGATACGGATTTTAAAAACTTAGAATTAAAAGAATCAATAAATTATTTAAGAAAAGATTATAAAATAGTTATAACACTATACTACATTATGGGATTTAGTATAAAAGAAATAAGTATGACATTAAATGAAAAAGAAGGAACAGTAAAATCAAGGTTAAGTAGAGCGAGAAATGAACTTAGAGACTATTATTCAATTACTAAGGGGGTAAAATAATTATGGATAATATAGAAAATAAATTATTAGAATTAAAAGACGATAATAATAAAGTTCCAGAAGTTGTTTTAAATAAAGTTAATGAAGCATTTAATGAAATTAGAAATGACAAATCAAAGGATAGTAATAGTAAGAAAATATTTCCTAAGAAATATTTTGCAGTAGCTGCAGGAATTATACTAATTACAACAATAGGATTCGGAAAGCCTGCAATAGGAGCAATGAAAAGTTTTATATTTAATTTTGGTAACAAAAGTATAGAAAGTGCGGTTAATAACAATTATGTTCAAAGCATAACTGATAAAAAAGTCAGTACTGAAAAATTTAATTTAGAACTAAAAAATGTTTTAGTTGATCAAAGCAATATAGCATTAGACTTTAATTTAGATATAAAAGACAATTCAATGACGAAGTGGGAAGAAATTGAGAATAATGATATTACTATGAATATCGCCTTTTTAAATGAGGATGGCAGTGTAAATAACAATATTAAAGAAAATATTAGTACTACATCATATGAAATTGATAAAAGTAATTTAAGTAACAATAAATTAGGTATAAAAGTTTTATTTCATTCATCTACTAATGAATTTCAGAAGATGAAAAATTTAAATGTTAAAATATCAAATATAACATTTTTAAAGTTAAAGACTGATGTAATATCAACAACTGATTTTGATTTTAATGTAAAATTAGATTTAAATGATAAATTATCTAATCCAACTACTATTAATTATAAGTCTAGTAGTGGATTAAAAAATATAATAATTAATAAAGCAACATTAAATCCTACAGGACTATTTGTGGATTTAAATTATAAAGGAATAGGATATGATGAAAATATTGTTATTCATACAAATTTAGTTGACACAAAAGGGAATAAATATAAAATGGAAGAGGCTTCATTAGGAACAACAATTGAGGGGTATTATCACGTATCAGGTTCATTCAAAGGAGTTAGTTCATTTGATAATATAGACACATTTATTTTGGAAATAGAAAATCCAGATGGAACAACAATAGATAGAATAAAATTAACAAAGTAGACTCTATAGTACAAGCGTTAACATTAGATTAACATAGCTTCTGATAATATGAAAATATAATTAATTATGAGGAGGCAAATTATGAAGGGTGAAAAAAATTACAAAGCTCCAAAGGGGACACTTATACTGAATATATTAGCAACTTTAATGGGAGCGTGCGCAGTATTTAATATATATACTTCAAATATATATATTAATAATTTAATTAAACAAGGATTAGATGTAAGTAAACAGTTAACTGATGTTATTAGTTATTACTTAAATGCTGTAACACCATATATTGTTTACTGCATATGTTTTGTAGCATTAGGCTACATAATAAATAAAGTTGTATATTTAACAGAAATAAAAGAGGTTAATGCAATATTAGAAAAATCTTTAGATAATAAATCATTAGAAGATGATGAAGGTGAAATAGATATACTTTTTGAAGGAATAGAAGAAAAATAATAGTAAAGAACTTGGTAATTTAAATATTAATTACCGAGTTTTTTTGTTTATAAATAAGCAAGTGTATAATTAAATTAATAAAAGTATGAAAGGTTATTAATTTAATTACGATTATAATAATGAGGGGATATAGATTAATAGAAGAAAGGGGGAAGAACATTGTCACACATATGTAAAAATAACTATATAAATGCTTTAAAGGAAAAAGATATAGATGGGCTTATTTTTATAATAGATTTATATTCTAATTTAATATTTAAAGTAGCATTTAATGTTTTAAATTCTAGAGAACTTTCGGAAGAGTGTATAAATGATGTTTTTCTAAAGGTATGGAACAATATAGATAGGTTTAATAAGGAAGATGATAAATTTAAAAATTGGATATGTACTATAACTAAGTATACTGCAATTGATATGTTAAGAAGTGAAAAGAAACATAATAATAATTTAAATATAGAGGATGATAGCATAACGGCAAGTGGAGAGATAGAGAAAGATTTTCAAAATGACAATGATTTAGAAATTATTAAAAAAGAAATTAATTCGATGGATATAAAAGATAGGGAAATATTCATAAGGAAATTTTATTATGGGGAAAAGATAAAAGATATAAGTAAAGCATTAGATATTACAGAAAATGCAGTGAATTTAAGAATACTAAGAGGAAGAAAAAGATTAAGTGAAAAAGTTGGAGAAAGGGGGGCTTAAAATGAATAAAGATTATTTTGATAAAATCGAAGAGTTTGATGAGGGGAATCTTCCAGATGTAGAAATGAGTATTGAAGAAGTAAATAGAGTGAAAAATAATGTAATTAAAATTGTAAAGTCATTAAAAGATAAAAATAAAAGATTAGATTTCAATATAACTTTAGAAGGAGCTTTAAAGCTAAAAAATGAATTAGGCGATAATGCAGATAAAGCAATATATGGTACAAAAAGCGCATTGCTTATGAGATCTATTATGTTAAAAACTATTGAAGAGAAAGAAGGCCTTAAGAAAGAAGAAATAGTTGATGAACTATTTAGAAATGTCCATGCTCCAACTTGGTGGTGGGGAGCTGCAGTTTGCTATAAAATGTTTTTAATAAAAGATAAGCTTATAATATATTCTTTTGATTCACACTATAAAATATTTAGTCATTATAAAGTAAATATAGATGAAGTAATAGAAGCTGGTAGAGCTGGTAAAGGAAAATGTATTATGGATGAAGATGAACAAATAATTGTATTAAAAGATACAAAAATAGTTTTAAGACCAGATTATGGTGGGAGCAAAGATGATTTACTACGATTTATGGAATCCTTAAGGACAATGGGAGTAAAAGATGTTGATAGAAGCGGATTTCCATGGCAAGATACTGTAATGAAAATTATGTGGGTTTTAGTAGCAATAGTAATTATATGTTTGATTATGACTTTAGTTAAATTTTAAATAGAAAAGTTACGCATACTAATTATAAAATGATCGTAGGTGGTAATGATGATGAAGAAAATGCTAATACCAGTAAGAGCGAGAATTAAGCCAAATGATGTAAGAGAGGAAATAGCTAAATTTGAATCAATAAATAAAAGTCCATACAGTGAAAGTTACTATAATACTGACGAAATAGATTGGAACTATAAGCCAGAAGGAAGCCTTAGAATATCAGACCATTGGAATTTTATGTCTCATGGAGAGAAGCATTGTATGCTAGATTATACTGAAGAAAAGATAGATAATAATTGGATATTAGCTAAATATATTCAAGGTAAGTATCATGTTATAAAAGAGTTTGGAGAAGGTGATTTAGGTTATAAATTCATTGAGGTTACTAAAGAAGAATTAGATATGCTTAAAGACTTATATAACAAAGGAGGAATAGCAAGTTCTAGAGAATGGTATAAAAAATATAAAGTAAGAACTAACTTAATTAAGGAAACTCATATTAAAAATAAAAAAATATTATCAAAAAAGATAAGTATTGAAAAGATTAAAGAGTTTAAGTTAGAAAACAAAGATGTAAAGAAAATAGTATATATAGAAGATTATTATATGGATAGTATTAAAATGGCTATAAAAATTTATGATAGTTTGAGTTTATATGAGGATCTTATAAAAGGGGAAACTTATAAATTAAATAATAATAACAATTTAGAATCATCAGAAAAGGTTATAATTTTAATTTTGAATAATGGTATGGCGCTTGACTTCAAAGTAGTTTAAAATAGTTAAAGTAATTATTTAAACTACAATATGGAGGAATACAAATGAACTTTATTGCTATAGATTTTGAGACTGCTAATGAGAAGAGGAATAGCCCATGCTCTATTGGTATCGTCGTTGTGGAAAAGGGGAAAGTTATAGAGGAAGTACATCATTTAATAAAACCAAAAGAAATGAGATTTATGCCAATTAACATAGGAATACATGGTATAAGACCAAAGATGGTTATAAATGAACTAGAATTCGATAAAGTATGGGATAAAATTAAACATTATTTTGATGAAGCCTTAGTAATAGCTCATAATGCTTCTTTTGATATATCAGTACTTAGAAATACATTAGATCTTTATGGAATTACTGCACCAACATTTAATTATATGTGCACTATGAAGCTATCAAGAAATTTTTATAGAAATCTTGATAATGCTAAATTAAATACAGTAAATGATTTTTTAGGATTTGAATTTAAACACCATGATGCATTAGCGGATGCACTTGCTTGTAGTAATATATTATTAAATATATCAGAGGAATTAAATACGAAAGATATTGAGAAAATATCCTCTGAAATTGGTGTTACAATTGGGTCTGTAAATTGTGATGGGTACAAGCCATCTTCAACAAAAGGGAGAGTATTAAAGATATCAAATAGGGAATGCGCAACAAATAAGCGAGATTTAAATGATAATTTAAATATGTGTGCATTTAAAAATGAAGTTATAGTATTTACTGGAGGATTAGGGTCAATGACGAGGGATAAAGCGGTCATGCTAGTTAGAAAGCTTGGTGGTTCAGTTGGGAGTTCAGTAACTAAGAAGACAACTTGTATAGTTACTAATATGAAAGATATAGATAAGTTAGATAGAGAAGAGATGAGTAATAAACTAAAAAGAGGAGTAGACTTACGATTAAAAGGTCAAAATATAAAGTTTTTAAATGAAGAGGAATTTTTAAAAAGGGTAAATGGATAAATGTTTTTAAAATAAAAATAATAAGAGCGGGAAATATCAAAAAAATGGAGAAAAATAATAAACAGTTTATAATGAATTTAAATAGTAAAAGTAATTATAATGCTCAGAATAAAGCTATAAATAATTTAGGAATTATATCTGAAGAGTTAACAAATGCAATGAAAATATATAGTAATGGTAACTTTAAAGTTAACGATGGTGTATCTTCAAGTGAAAAATATAAGTGTAACTGCAGGGCACTATTAAAATATTAATCCTACTAAGTAATTTAATTTACTTAGTAGGATTAAATTTTATAGAACTATATTGCATAGGAAGATAATGCTTATTAAAAGCAATAGGAAATTCACTATTTTTATAAAGTGCTTCTTCAACTAAATAAAATTGTTTTTCACAAGAAATAGGATGACTTTTAGTAACAAAGTTACCAGCTGTTGAGAATTTTATATCAACTAATGCATCTGAACACTTTTCGTAAATTCCTTCCTCAATAAATTCAAGAAGTTCTTCTTTATTATTTAAATCAAGATTGAAAGATGAAATAGCTTCAATTGGTACTATAGTAAATGTATAAGCGATAGAGTTATTGTTATGCATATACCATCTATCGATACCTACAGTTGCTACAGATTTAGTTCCAAGAATCTTAGTAAAATAATCTGATGGTGGCTGTATTTTAAAGTCAATTTCAACAGTATCTATAGGGTGTTCCATACACTTATAAACAACATGTCCTATCTTTTCTAAACCATTTTTTTTAATAGATGGTTCTTTAATTATGTAATTTCCTTTTCCACGAATATTTTTAATTAATCCATCATCTTGAAGCAATGACAATGCTTGTCTTAGTGTACTTCTACTTACACCAAGTTTTTTAGCAAGGTCTGGTTCAGATGGTAATCTACTATTTTCGTTAAAAGTTCCTTCGTTAATCATTTTAAAAAGTTTGTTATATACAGTAACATACCTAAGTTCTTTTGCAGTATCAATTATGTTAATATCAATATTATTCATTTAATCCACCTTTCGAATAAACAGACAAGTTTAAGACAAGTCATATAATTTAAAAATCTTTCTATATTATAAATTATAAAAGATTTTAGAAAATTAGCAAATAAAAAAAGAAAAAATATGTAAACGATTGACAAGTGCTAAAAGTACGTGGTATTATCTTTATATAGAAAACAGACAAGTAAATAGACAAGTTAAATGTTGTATAAAAAACTTTAGGAGGAATGAAAAATGATTTATTCACAAAATTCAAAAGAATATCATATAGACGTAGCAAAGGGTGAAGTAGGAAAGTACGTAATTATGCCAGGAGATCCAAAAAGATGTGCAAAGATTGCAAAGTACTTTGATAATGCAGAACTAGTTGCGGATAATAGAGAATATGTTACATATACAGGTTACTTAGATGGAGTTAAAGTAAGTGTTACTTCAACTGGTATCGGTGGACCTTCAGCTGCTATAGCATTAGAAGAATTAGTTAAATGTGGAGCAGATACATTCATAAGAGTAGGTACATGCGGTGGTATGGATCTTGATGTTAAAGGCGGAGATATAATAGTAGCTACAGGAGCTATAAGAGCAGAAGGAACTACAAGAGAATATGTTCCAATAGAATTCCCAGCAGTAGCTAATTTAGAAGTTATAAATTCTTTAGTACAAGCATCTAAGGATTTAAATGAAACTTATCATGCAGGTGTAGTTCAATCTAAAGATTCATTCTACGGACAACATTCACCAGAAACAAAACCAGTAGGATATGACTTACTTAACAGATGGGATGCATGGGTTAAGTGTGGATGTCTTGCTTCAGAAATGGAAGGTGCAGCTTTATTTATAGTTGGAAGTTACTTAAAAGTAAGAGTTGGAGCAGTATTCCTAGCAATAGCTAACCAAGAAAGAGAAAAAGCAGGTCTTGATAATCCTCAAGCACATGATACAGAAGGAGCTATAAAAGTCGCTGTAGAAGGAATAAGAAATTTAATAAAATTAGACAAAGAGAAAGAAACTAGAGTAAAATAGTATTAAAACATAAAAGGGAGTTTTAAATATGAGTAAATATAAAAGAGTTTTTACAATAGTAATAGATTCATTAGGTGTTGGAGCAATGCCAGATTCAAAAGAATATGGTGATGTTGATGTAGATACTTTAGGACATATTGCTGAATCAGTAGAAAGTTTTAATATCCCTAATTTGCAAAAAATGGGTATAGCAAACTTACACAAAGTCAAGCATGTTGATGAAGTTTCAAAACCATTAGGTCATCAAATGAAGATGAGAGAAGCAAGTGTTGGAAAAGATACTATGACAGGTCACTGGGAAATGATGGGACTACATATTACTAAGCCATTCCAAACATTCACTGATACAGGGTTCCCAAAGGAATTATTAGATGAATTAAGTAAAAGAACTGGTCATAAAATTGTAGGAAACAAAAGTGCTAGTGGAACTGAAATTCTAGATGAACTTGGTGAACATCAAATGAAAACTGGAGATATGATAGTTTATACTTCAGCGGATTCAGTACTACAAATTTGTGGTCATGAAGAAACATTTGGATTAGAAGAATTGTATAGATGTTGTGAAATTGCAAGAGAACTTACACTTAAAGATGAGTGGAAGGTTGGAAGAATAATTGCAAGACCTTATTTAGGAAATAAAAAAGGTGAATTCAAACGTACTAGCAACAGACACGATTATGCCTTAAAGCCATACGGAAAAACTGTTCTTAATGAATTAAAAGATAATAATTTTGATGTTATATCTGTAGGAAAGATTAAGGATATATTTGATGGAGAAGGAATAACAGAAGGATTTAAGTCAAAGAGCTCAGTTCATGGAATGGAACAAACATTAGAAATAATGGATAAAGATTTCAATGGATTATGTTTTGTAAACTTAGTTGACTTCGATGCTCTTTGGGGACATAGAAGAAATCCACAAGGTTATGCAGAAGAATTAGAAAAATTTGATGTAAGCTTAGGTAAAGTATTAGATAAGCTAAAAGAAGATGATTTATTAATAATTACTGCTGACCATGGAAATGATCCAACTTACAAAGGATCAGACCATACAAGAGAACATGTACCATTTTTAGCATACTCACCTTCAATGAAGGAAAATAGTATACTTGAAACAGCAGATAGTTTTGCAACAATTGGAGCAACAATTGCTAATAACTTTGAACTTAAAATGCCAGAAGGTACTATAGGAGAATCTGTTCTAGAAAAGCTTGTATAGTAAAAGATAATAAAAATTTTTATATAACCTAGAAAAATACCAAACTAACTTTATAGCTTAGTTTGGTATTTTTTTCTTTAACCATATTAACGTTACATTAACATTAAATATGATATAATCTATTAATTAAATTATTAAGAGGTGTAGTATGAGAGTGCTTATTATAGAAGATGATAAACAATTAGCAGAAACGATTAAAAAAGGTCTTGGAACCTTTGGATTTTATTCAGATATTGCAAACAATGGACTAGATGGAGACGAAAAAGCTTTAGTAAATAAATATGATGCAATATTATTAGATTTAAATTTACCAGATAAAGATGGTTTAGAAATATTAAAAGATTTAAGGGAAAGGGGAATTGTGACGCCTATAATTATCGTAACTGCAAGAGATGAAATAAAGGAGCGTACTATGGGATTAGACTTAGGAGCAGATGACTACTTAGTAAAACCTTTCGACTTAATGGAATTAAGAGCAAGGATACAAGCAGTAGTAAGAAGAATTTATGGAAGGGTAAATTCAGAAATAAAAATAGATGATTTAGTAATATATCCAAAGAGTAGAGTTGTAAAATATGGGTTAGAAGAAGTTAAATTATCAGCTAAAGAGTTTGATATTTTAGAATATATATGCAGTAAGCATCCAGAAGTTGTATCTAGCGAAGAGATTGCAGAACATGTTTATGATGAGTTTTTTGATCCATTTTCTTCTGTACTTAGAGTGCATATATGTAATTTAAAAAAGAAGCTTAAAAATGTTTCTAAAAGAGAAATGTTAATAACTTTAAAAGGTAAGGGATATAAAATATGGGAAGAAAATTAGATTATAAAAGTAAATTAAGTGTTCTTTTAATAAGTTATTCTTTTTTTATTACTATGATCGTGCTTGTTTTTGGGTTTATTATAATACAGAAAGTAGATAAACCAGCTAATACAGGGGAATATTTTGTTCCATATACTGCGAATGAAATAAATGATGGAATAACATCAGAAAAGCCCGCTATGACTATAGAAATAAGAAGTAAAGCAGTAAAAGCATCAGAAGTTAAAGGGAATTATAATCAAGCTTTAATTGAAAAGACATTATTAATAATGGTTAGTGTCGTTATAGTTGTTATGATATTGTCTTTAATATTAAGTAAGTTTATTAGTAAAAGGCTTATAGCACCAATAGAGAATATGACTTCTGCACTACCAAATATTATAAACACTAATAATGAAATATCACTAGATAACAAAATATTTACAGGAGAGCTAAGTGGAGTTAAAAATGCTTTAGAGAACTCTACAAATAAAATAAAATTATTACTGAATGAAGCAAATAATATAAATTCTTATATAACCCACGAACAAAAGAATACTTTATCTATTTTAAGAGCGAAGATTCAAATTGGGGAAAGGGATGAACTTATAAGTATAGTTGATAAAATGAGCTCTAGTTTAGATGATATTTTAGCTATAAATGCAACAGAAGATCTAAGTAATGGGGAAGATGTAGATTTAGCACTAGTATGTGCAGAAGCTATAGATTTATATAGTAAAAATTATAAAGACTTAGAACTTGAAATTGATGAGGAAGAATTTACAATCATAAAGGGAAGAAAGTTATGGATATATAGAGCTATATGCAATCTTATCGAAAATGCGATTAAGTATGGTAATGATTCTAAAATCAAAGTGAAAGTATATAATGCAAATAATAGTTCTATAATTTGTGTAGAAGATGGGGGGAAGGGAATAGATAAAAACATTATAGATAATATCTTTAATCATAAGTATAGAGGACAAAATTTGAAAAAGGATGGTAATGGAATAGGACTTAGCCTAGTGTCTCATATAACAAGTTTATGTGGTGGAATTGCTTTTGCAGAGAGTGAAGAAAATAAGGGAAGTAAAATTTATATGGTATTTAAGACATTAACAATAGATTAACATAACTTTTGATAATATGAGTACATAAAGTGAGTGGAGGTATGATTAATGTATGTTATAAAAAATGCTGTAAAAAATATATGGCGTAATAAAGGAAGGAATTTACTAGTTGGGGTAATAATCTTAGGGATAATAACTTCAGTGGTAGTTGCTTTTACAATTAATACTACTACAGGTGAAATTATAAAAGACTATAAAGCAAAGTTTGGATCAGAAGTAACTATATCACCTGATATGGATAAAATTATAAATGGCGAAGGTGAAAAAGATAAAGGTGGAATGGTTAAAATTCCAAATATAACAGCCGATCAATTCAAAGCTTTTGGAGAATCAGATTATTTACAGAAAGCTTTATTCACATCACAACTTGGAGCTACTTCAGATAAGTTAAAAGCTATTGATGAAGATATAGAAAAAGATAATGAGAAAAATGGAAGCGCAATGATTATGGAAAGTAGTGATAACAGTGGTAAAAAAATAGAGAGTCCAAAATATAGAATTATTGGGAATTCAAGTAGTGAATCATTAACCGAATTTAAGGATGGAAAGAGAAATATAGTAGATGGAAGATTATATGAGAGTAAAAATGAATGTATAATAAGCAAGGAACTAGCAGATAAGAATAAGATAAAAATTTCAGACTATATAAATTTAAAAAATCCTACTGAAGATGGAAATCAAACATATAAGTTAAAAGTAGTAGGGATTTATTCAGATGGTACTAACCCTTATAATGAAGGATTCTATAAAAGTGCATACATGAATAGAAGAAATGAAATATTATGTAACTTTGAAACTGCAACGGGAATGTCAAATGATGAATATACAAATATACAAGCTAAATATTTCTTAAAGTCACCAGATAAGGTAAAAGATTTTGAAGCAGAAGTTAGAAGTAAAGGGCTACCTGAAATATATAATGTATCTACTGATGAAGATAGTTACAATAGAATAGTTGGACCAGTTGAAGGTTTAGGTTCTATAACATTAATGTTTATATTTGTAGTTCTAGGTTTAGGTGCTGTAATTTTAATATTATTAAATACACTATCAATTAGAGAAAGAAAGTATGAAGTTGGAGTATTGCGTGCCATAGGTATGAAAAAATGGAAGGTAGCTATGGGCTTAATAACAGAGTCATTAGTAATAACTGCAATCTGTTTAGGAATTGGATTAGGTACAGGTTCTATAATATCTCAACCAGTATCAAACTCATTACTGCAAAAACAAATTGAGGCTCAGAAAGAAAGTAAAAATCCATCTAATGTGGCTATGAGTATTGTTTCAATTGATGGAGAACAAAAAGAAGATACAATTACAAATATTAAAGTGAAGATGGATGGAGAGACATTATTAAAGGTTACTGCAGTTGCAATGTTATTAGTATTAATAAGTAGTAGCGCTGGTGTAATGTATATTACAAAATATGAGCCAAGAAAAATTCTTACTGAAAGGAACTAGTGATTATGGGAATATTAAATGTGAAAAACGTATCATATGCGTATAGTGGAGCTAACAAAAATGTATTAAATGATATAAATATTGATTTTAAAAAATCAAAAATATATTCAATAATAGGTAAATCGGGTGCTGGTAAAACAACATTACTTTCACTTATATCAGGATTAGATATTTGTAATAAAGGTGAAATATTATATAACGGTAAAAACTTGAACAATATTGATAGAGATGAGTATAGAGCTAAAAGTATAGGTGTTATATTCCAAGGATATAACTTATTGAATAATTATACTGCTGTGGAGAATATAATATTATCAATGGAAATTAGCAATGTAGAGGTTAAATATAAAAGAGAATATGCTTATAATTTATTAAATAAAGTGGGAATTGATAAAGAGACAGCATCGAGAAAAGTTCTAACCTTATCAGGTGGGGAGCAGCAACGTATTGCAATCGCAAGGGCTCTTTCACATAATCCTGAAATTATAATTGCGGATGAACCAACTGGTAACTTAGATTCAGAGACTGAAGCAGATATATTAGATATTCTTAAAAATTTAGCTCATAATGAAGGTAAGAGTGTTATAATTGTGACTCATTCAAATAAAGTTGCCATACTTGCAGATGAAGTATGGGGATTAAAAAAAGGTGATTTATTATTTATTAGATAATAAATTTATAGTAAAAGGCTCACTATAATGGTGAACCTTTTTTTCTTTGTAATAATGTTTAGGTTTAGTTATAGTATAATAAATTAAATTAACTTGAGAAGGAATGATTAAGATGAATGTTTTAATTGCAGATGATGAAAAACAAATGGTGAAAATATTATGTGCGTATTTTGAAAAAGAAGGTTTTAATACATTTAAGGCATATGACGGAGAAGAAGCTTTAGAATTATTTCAGGCTAATAAAATAGATTTAGCAATTTTAGATTGGATGATGCCGAAAGTTACAGGGCTAGAAGCTTGTAAGTACATTAAAGAAAATGGAAATACAAAAGTTTTAATACTTACAGCAAAAGGACAAAATGATGATGAAATTGAAGCTTTAAATTGTGGGGCTGATGAATATGTAAAAAAACCATTTGATCCTAGAATACTAATAATAAGAGCTAAAAAGCTTATTAATGCAACTGAAGAAGTAAATATAAATAATATTAATATAAATTTAGAGAAGCAAAGAGTATATAGAAGTGGAGAAGAATTAAAATTAACTAAAATAGAATATGACTTATTAAATTCTTTTATAAAAAATAAAGGAATTATATTATCAAGGGATAAGTTAATAGATTTAGTGTGGGGAATAGATTATGAAGGTGATTATAGAACAGTAGATACACATATTAGAAGACTTAGAAGTAAAATCGGGGAAGATATTATTAAAACTTATAGAGGTATAGGATACAGTATAGAAGGTGAAGAAAATTAAAATAAATAAGAAGCTTACAATTAGTGCAGCGTCAGTTATGATAGTAGTAACATTAGTATCTATTGGTTTAAATTTATATTTTGTAAATAAATTTTATATTTATGAGAAAACAAAAATTTTAACTAAATTATCAGATGAAATGAGTCTGAAATCTTTTAAAGATATACAAAAAAACATAGATAATCTTGAAAAGGATAATGGTATAGTAATATCGTACACTGCAGATAATGGTAATTTAGATAAGATTAATTCTGATATTATTTATGGATTTGAATCAAAGAAGATTAAGTTAAATAAGTTTTGGATAACAGAAGATACATTAAATAAATTAAATTATGAAAGTGTAAATAAAATATATGATCAAGGTATTCAAAAGTATAAGGTTTTAACGAAGTTTGTTAAAGTTGATGGATATATTATTGCGATAGGAATGCCATTACCTTATATGAATGATGCAATATCTATAATCAATAAGTTTAATATATATTTAAATATATTTTCAATTATATTAATTATAGTATTAGTTAGTATTTTAGCTAAGAAAATAACGAATCCAATTCAAAATTTAAAAGTTTTATCAGAAGATATTTCAAACTTAAATTTTAGAAAAGAAGAAATTGATACAGGTGATGAGATTGAGGAACTTGCAGTGAGTATAAATAGTATGAGTGAAAGTTTAGAAGCTGCGCACAACAAAATAAATGATCAAAATGAAATGCTAAAGGAATTAATTTCTGATATATCTCATGAACTTAAAACACCGTTAGCTTTAGTAAAAGTATATAGTCAAGGAATTGAAGATGGGTTAGATGATGGTACATATATTCAAATAGTTCAAGAGAATATAGATAATATGGATAACTTAATTGAAAGGCTTTTATTTTGGGGTAAAATAGAAAAAAACGTGATTGAAAAGAAATATTTTAAAATTGATGATAAAGTAAGTAATTTATTAAATAAATATAGTATTTTAATTAATGAAGCAAATATAAAAGTATCATTAAATATAGATAAAGGCGAGGAGTATATTATTTTTGAAGATGAGGAAAGTATAGATGTAGTTTTAAACAATCTAATAACAAATGCAATAAAGTATACTAATAATAATGAAGTTAATTTAAATATTTATAAAGAAAATGGAAATATAATATTTAATATAAAAAATGGAATTGATAAAAAGAGTATAGATAAAATAGAAAACATATGGAGACCTTTTTATGTTCTTGAAGAGTCAAGAAGTAAGGAATTATCAGGTACTGGACTTGGACTTTCAATAGTAAAAAAAATATTAGAAAAAAATGATTTATTATATGGACTTAATATTGTTGATGAAAGTATTGAGATATATATAAAATTTGTAACATTCGTGTAACATAAATAACTTATTATCCTTAAAGAGGTGAAATAAGTGAAAAAAATAATTGCAATAGTTTTAATTGCAACAGCTACAACAACAATAGTTAGTGGATGTGCAAAAAATGAATTAACTACAAAAACAGAAAAAACAGAAGTGGAGAATTTAGATTTTAAATTTAAAGTAGATCCAGAAACATTTAAAATAACAGTAGATTCAAATGGGGTAAGTGAAACCGTATCTGAACCATTAGGGAAAAAGAAGGCATCTAATGTTAAAGATAATGGTGATGAAATATCTTGGAGCTATGATAATGAAAATATTGATGTAGATGTTAAAAAGGAAGAGAAATTTTTAGATGTAAAAATTAAATCGAATACTGATAAAGAAAATGATTTTGATTGGCCAAAAGTTAAAGGAGAAAGTTATATGATGCCTTTAAATGAAGGTAAATATATTCCAAGTAATGATACTACTTGGAAAGAATACTTAGATAATACAACCCTTAAGGGCATAGAATCTTTATCAATGCAATTTTTTGCAGTTAATAAAAAAGAGTATTCTTTATTATATATAATTGAAAATCCGTATAACAACAATATTAAATTTAATACTAAAGATAATATTCAGTTCACATTGAACCATGAATATCCAACAATTAATAAAGATAAAGAATATAGTTTTAGAATTTATTTGACTAAAAATAATCCGGTGGATATAGCAAAGACTTACAAAAACTACATAATTGAACATAATAATTTTAAAACTTTAGAAGAAAAAGCTAAAGAAAATGAAAATATTAAGAAACTTTATGGGGCACCACATGTATATTTCTGGGATAAGTCTATAATGTCGGAAGAGAATATAAAATGGAATAAGTTAAAAGATAATATATCAAAAGAATTTAAAAGTTGGATGCAAAGTTTATTAAAAACAAAAGTTGAAGATGGAGAAGAATTATCTAAAGCTTTTGATGATATACAAAGTGTAGATTATATTGATAAATATACTAAAAATAGAATATTAAAAGGATTTAATGAAGTAGCTAAATTAAAAGAATTTTATAATGAAAAAATATTTACAAATTTAGATTCAAAAAGTAAGGGATTATTGGATAAAGGTATAAATAATTTAAATGGAGTTGAATTAATAGAATTAAATAAAGAATTATTAAAATCGCAATTAAATGATGCAGTAGATCCAATTAATAAATGGGCAGATGCAAATACAACTGATGTACTTCAAGATATGAAGGATTCAGGAATTGACAATATGTGGGTTGGATTGGATGATTGGCAAGACGGATATATGAATCCAAAATTAGTTCAGAAAGCTAATGATTTAGGATATTTAGTTGGAACTTATGATTCATATCATTCAATTCATAAGCCAGGTGAAGAAAAGTGGAATACAGCTAAATTTACAGATAAAACACTATATGATAATGCTACTGTAACCGATAAGGATGGTAAGAAAATAGAAGGATTCCAAGGTGCTGGTAGAAAGTTAAATCCAACACTTGCAATGCCAAGCGTAAAAGAGAGAGTGGATTCTATTTTAAGTACAGGATTAAAATTTAATTCATGGTTTTTAGATACTGATGGAACTGGAGAAGTATTTGATGATTACTCAAAAAATCATCCTACAACAGAAGAGGAAGATATAAAGGCAAGGCTCGAAAGAATCGAATATCTTCAAAATGATAAAAATATGGTTGTTGGTACTGAGGGTGGAAATGATTTTGCAAGTAAAGATATAGCTTTTGCACATGGTATAGAAATGCCTTCATTTTCATGGATGGATGAAGATATGAAGAATAATAAGGATAGTAAATACTATGTTGGAAGATATTATTCAAGTACTGGAGGAGTTCCAGAACTGTTTGCAAAACAAATACCGGTAAAAGATAAATATAAAAAATTATTTATGGATGAGGCATATACTATCCCATTATATAAGTTAGTTTATAATGATTCAGTTATTACTTCATACTGGTGGGGATTCGGTTCTTTAAAAGTTGAAGATGAAGTCAAAAATAGAATGTTGTATGAAATATTATATAATGTACCACCACTTTATCATATTGATAAAAATGAATGGAATAAATATAAAGATATTATAGTAGACAATTACAAAGTATGGTCTAAGTTTAGTAAAAAAGTTATAAATGAAGAAATGACAGATTTTAAAGTTCTATCAGATAATAGATTAGTTCAAATGACAGAGTACGGAGATGACTTTAAAGTTATAGCTAACTTTTCAAATGAAGATGTAACAATAGATGGAAATAAAATTGAAAAGGGTTCTCTTATAATAATTGATGGAGATAATAAGACTAAATATACACCGTGATGTGAGTATATAAAGGATGGAAACAAATGAGGATAGTAAAAAAGATGTTTTTATGGTCAATAATTTTAGCAGTTCTTATTGCTATATATGCAACATGTATAGAAAGAAATTTACTAATAGCAGAAAAACACAATTTACAATTGAATAATAATGATAACGAGTCATTAAAAGTAGTTCAATTTACAGATACACAATTAGGTGAATTTTATAGTATTGATCAGCTTGAAAAAGCTGTACATAAAATAAATGAGCAAAATGCAGATATAGTTGTATTTACTGGTGATCTTATAGATAATGCTGCCTCTTATGAAGATATAAATAAGGTAGCAGGTGTACTAAGTAAGATTAAGTGTAACATTGCTAAGTATGCCATCTATGGAAATCATGATTATGGTGGTGGAGCAGTAAGATATTATAATAATATAATGACTAAAGGTGGTTTTACTGTTCTAAAAAATGATAATGATAGAATTAAGTTCAAAGGTAAATATATAAATATATTTGGAGCCGATGATGGATTATTAGGTAACAATGATATTAAGAATACTATGGGAAATATTAATGAAAGTGATATTAATATATTACTTTTACATGAGCCAGATTTGGCTGATAAGTATAGTAAATATCCAATTGATTTAATACTAAGTGGTCATAGCCATGGTGGACAAGTTTATATTCCGTTTTATGGACCACTTGTTAAAAATACATTATCAGAGAAATATACGAAAGGTTTTTATGATCTACAAAATAAAAGGAAAACAAAGTTATATGTTAATAGTGGTCTTGGTAATACAAAGGCTCCTTTTAGGTTCTTTAACATTCCACAAGTTTCTACATTTAATATAAAAATTTAATATAAGTAATAGTTTCTAGATTGCAATTATATACTAATTATAGAATTATAATTAGGAGGAATCCATGAAAAAACATAGATCAAAGAAAAAATATAATATGGATATGAAAGGTAAGTATATAACTAATAATGTTTCAGAACCTATAACAGATGATAGTAATTCAGTAACTGTAGGAAAAAATGGACCGGTTTTATTGCAGGATTTAGATTTAATTGAAAAGCTTGCAAGTTTTGATAGAGAAAGAATACCAGAGAGAGTTGTACATGCTAAAGGTGCAGGTGCAAAAGGGTATTTTGAGTTAACAAACTCAATGAAGAAGTATACTAAGGCAAAAGTGTTTAATGAAGTTGGAATTAAGACTCCTGTAGCAGTAAGGTTTTCAACTGTTATTGGATTTAGAGGGTCAGCAGATACTTTAAGAGATCCAAGAGGATTTGCGACTAAGTTTTATACAGATGATGGAAATCTAGATATAGTAGGAAATCATCTTCCAGTATTTTTTATAAGGGATGCTAAGAAGTTCCCTGATATGGTGCATGCATTTAAGCCTTCACCAGATAATAATGTAACAGATAAAAATAGGTTCTGGGATTTCATATCAAGTAGTCCAGAGTCAACAAATATGATAACATTTTTATTCTCAGATTTAGGAACGATTAAAAGTTATAGAACTATCGAAGGATTTGGTGTTAATACGTATGTATGGATAAATGAAGAGGGGAAGCGTGTATTTATAAAATATCACTGGGTTCCAGCACTTGGAGTTAAAACTATAAATAGAAATGAAGCTGAATTACTTGCAGGGTTAGATCCTGATGTAGCTACTAGAGATTTATTTGATACTATATCAGAAGGTATAGAAGTTCAGTATGATTTTAAAGTACAAGTTATGGAAATGGATATGGTAGATAAATTAGATTTTAATCCTTTAGATGCAACAAAAGTATGGCCGGAAGAAAAATTCCCACTTATAAATGTTGGGAAAATGATATTAAATGAAAATCCTAAAAACTTTTTTGGCGATGTTGAACAAATTGCATTTTGTCCTTCAAATTTAGTTTTAGGTATTGAACTTTCAAATGATAAGCTTCTTCAAGGAAGAAGTTTCTCATATAAAGATACTCAAAGGCATAGAATTGGAGCTAACTTTCAGCAATTACCTATAAATAGACCAAAAGTTGATCCAGTGAATAATACTCAAGATGGGCCTATGAGATATAAATATAATGAAGGAAGTATTAATTTTAAACCTAACTCTTTAAATGATAATGAGCCTATGGAATACCCAAAAGGTAAGGAAATCCCATCTTTTGTCCAAGGTAATATAACAAGTGAAGTTATAGATAAAGAAGAAAATTTTAAACAAGCAGGGGAAAGATATAGAGCTATGAGTGATAAGGATAAAGAGACTTTAGTTAGCAATATAGTAGCAGATATGTGGGAAGTTGACCTAAACATTCAGTTAAGAGCTATCGATAATTTCACTAAAGCAGACTCTAACTTTGGAAAGGAAGTAAGAAAAGGATTGAATATAAAATAATAGTAAAAGCCTAAAATGTTTTGTCATTTTGGGCTTTTTTATATTTTTATAAAGATAATGTATATATAAGAAATCTTTCTCTATTATCGTGTTTATATAAATTAGGTAATATAACTTCTTTAGATAAAGTAAATGAAGTTTTATTTTCTAAATAGTATATATAATCTTCAGATGGATAATAAAGAATTATATCAACTGATCTATTATGTTTTTCTAAAGATATTAAAATATTTTCTACAACTTTTGAAAATATTTGCACAGAAAATGGGTTGAAGAAATAAAATTTATTATCTTTATGATTTATATTATATTCTTGCGCAAAGCAATTTGAAAAATTAATGGGGCTCTTATTTTTTTTGTGTTTTTTAAAATAAGCTGCTCTATTTTCCATAGCTTCATGGTAGAAGTAGTTATCCATTTCTATACCAGTTACAGAAGCATTAAAATAGTAATGTATATAAAAATTAAGCCTACCTTTTCCACAACCAAAGTCTAATATACTATCACTATTATTAATAGTATATTGCTCAAATAAAGCATTAAGTGCTTCATATGAAGTAGGCTCATATCTATTGTAATGAATGGATTCATTAAATATTTTTTGAGTTCCTGATGTTTTTATATTAAGTAGTTTTTCAAAGTATTGTTCGTTCATATATTTATCCTTTCAAGTATTAAATGTTGTCTATATTATAATAAACTAAAAAATCTTTTAAATGAAGTGTAGTATAAAATTATTAGCATTAAAATATTTTTATATAGACAAGAATTAATTATAAAGGTATAATTGATAATAATTATCAATAAAGGAGGGGTTTTAATGAATAATGTATTATTAGCTTTTTTGCTTACATTAATTGCAGGATTAGCTACAGGAATTGGAAGTTGTATTGCTTTTTTTGCAAAGAAGACTAATACTAAATTTCTTTGTATTAGTTTAGGTTTTTCAGCTGGAGTTATGATTTATGTTTCAATGGTAGAAATACTCCAAGAAGCAAAAGTATCATTAATAGGGGCTATGGGTATTAAAACAGGTAGTTTAGTTACAGTAATATCATTTTTTGCGGGTATCGCAATAATAGCTATAATAGATAAATTAGTTCCAAGTGAAGAAAATCCCCATGAAGTAAAAACAATGGACGAAGTGGACAACACTAAGTTTAATGGAGATAAAAAACTTTTAAGAACAGGAATGTTCACTGCATTAGTAATTGCAATACACAATTTTCCAGAAGGGCTTGCAACTTTTGTTTCAGCACTTGATAATGCAAAGATTGCTATTCCGATTACAATAGCGATTGCAATTCATAACATACCAGAAGGAATATCAGTATCAGTACCTATATATTATGCAACTGGTGATAAGAAAAAAGCTTTTATATATTCTTTTTTATCAGGTATGTCAGAGCCTGTAGGTGCAATAATTGGGTATACATTACTTAGAAATATTTTAAATGATGCAACACTTGGTATATTACTTGCAGCAGTTGCTGGAATTATGGTATTTATCTCAATAGATGAATTATTACCTACTGCTAGAAAGTATGGAGAACATCATCTTTCAATTTATGGATTAGTTGCAGGTATGTTTGTAATGGCAATTAGTTTATTATTATTTGTTTAAAAATAGTTAACTGAATGTTCATAAATATGTTGACAATTTTCGACTTTGATGAAATAATATACGAAAAGAATAAAACGTATTGGTACCTTTAATTCAGTTCAGAGAAGCTGGCAAGGTTTAACGAATAGGATATTAATTATATAGACTGGAAAGGTCTATATTCCTATAGTAAAGCTTTCTACTTTGAATATCAGGTAGAGAGCTTTTTTTGTTAGGTACTAATAGTAATATAAAATTACTAGGAGGCAACAAGATGAAAGCAAAAAAACAACATGAAGATCACGATTTTTCACTAGAGGCAGTTAATGAAAGTAGTAAGAAGGGGTTTATGTCAATGCTAGTTGTAATGCTAGGTTTTACATTTTTCTCAGCAAGTATGTTAACAGGAGGAACTTTAGGATCAAGTTTAAAAATGAATGATTTCATATTAGCAGTATTCTTAGGAAATATAATACTTTGTATTTATACAGGACTTTTAGCATACATAGCAGGGGGGACTGGGCTTTCAACTCACCTTCTAGCAAGATATTCTTTCGGAGAGAAAGGTTCATATTTAGTTTCATTTTTACTTGGAGGAACACAAGTTGGTTGGTTCGGAGTTGGGGTTGCAATGTTTGCAATACCAGTTTCAAGAGTAACAGGAATAGATGTAGTTTGGCTTGTAGTAATATCAGGACTTTTGATGACAGCAACAGCTTACTTTGGAATGAAGTCATTAACAATACTTAGTATAATAGCAGTACCATCAATTGCAATACTTGGTTCAATATCAGTATTTAAAGCAATTGGAACAGTTGGAGGATTACAAGGATTACTTTTAATAGAGCCACAGCAAACAATGACTATAAGTGCTGCACTAGCATTATGTGTAGGTTCATTTATAAGTGGTGGGACACTTACACCTGATTTTACGAGATTTGCTAAGTCAAAGAAGACAGCAGTAATGGCAACAGGAATTGCATTTTTAATAGGTAATTCACTAATGTTCGCTTTCGGAGCTGTAGGATCAATGGCAACTGGACAAGGTGATATTGCGGAAGTGATGTTTACACAAGGATTAATAATACCAGCAATAATAATACTTGGTTTAAATATATGGACTACAAATGACAATGCATTATATGCATCAGGTCTTGGCTTTTCAAATATTACTAAGTTACCAAAGAATAAAATGGTTATAGTAAATGGAATAATAGGTACTGCATCAGCACTTTTCTTATATAACAACTTCATGGGATGGCTTGGATTCTTAAATTCATTCATGCCAGCTGTAGGAGGAGTAATAATTGCAGACTACTTCATATTAAATAAAGGTAAATATAAAGAACTTAGCGAAGTTAAATTTATAAATATTAATTTTATAGCTATAGTGGCATGGCTTGTTGGAGTAGTAGGTGCTATGATATTACCAGGTATTGCACCGCTAAATTCTGTTATAATAGCAATAATCGCACATGTTGTTATAACTAAAGTAGTACAGGCAACAAAAGTCAATGAAGAATTAGTAAACAGCTAGGAGGAATTTTATGTTAATAAAAAATGCTAGACTTAGAAATAGAGAAAATTTAGTAGATATATTAATAGAAAATGGGGAAATAACAAAAATAGAAGAAAATATAAATATTGATAATGATGAAATAATTGATGCTAATGGGAATTTAGCAGTACCACCTTTTATAGAGCCACATGTTCATTTAGACACTACATTAACAGCAGGTGAGCCAAAGTGGAATGAAAGTGGAACGCTTTTTGAAGGTATTGAGAGATGGTCAGAGAGAAAGCAATCTTTAACTATAGAGGATGTTAAAAAAAGAGCTAGAACTGCAATAAAGTGGCAGGTAGCAAGTGGTATTCAATATATAAGAACCCATGTTGATACAACAGACCCTGACTTAACAGCAGTGAAGGCTATGGTTGAGCTTAGAGAAGAACTTAAGGATTTTATAACACTACAAATAGTTGCTTTTCCACAGGAAGGAATACTTTCATATCCTAATGGACTAGAACTTCTTGAAGAAGCAGTTAAGCTTGGAGCAGACGTTATTGGCGCTATACCTCATTTTGAGTTTACTAGAGAATATGGTGTTCAATCTATAGAAGAAATATTTAAACTTGCTAAGAAGTATAATACTTTAATTGATGTTCATTGTGATGAAATTGATGATGAGCAGTCAAGATTTGTTGAAGTGCTTGCATGCAAAGCTTACGAAAATAATATGGGAGAAAGAGTAACAGCGAGTCATACAACAGCTATGCACTCTTATAATAATGCTTATGCATATAAGCTATTTAGGCTTTTAAAAATGTCTAATATGAATTTCGTAGCAAATCCATTAGTTAACATACATCTTCAAGGAAGATTTGATACATATCCTAAGAGAAGAGGAATAACTAGAGTTAAGGAAATGCTTGAAAATAATATTAATATTTGTTTTGGACATGATGACATATTCGACCCATGGTATCCTTTAGGAACAGGCAATATGCTTCAAGTACTTCATATGGGATTACATGTATGTCAAATTATGGGATATAGCCAAATTAATGAATCAATAGATTTAATTACAAACAATAGTGCAAGAACTTTAAATATACAAGATAAATATGGAATTGAAGAAGGTAAGGCTGGTAATTTAATTATTTTACCAGCTGAAAATCCATATGATGCAGTAAGAAGGCAAGTTCCAGTATTATACTCAATAAGAAATGGCAGAGTAATTGCAAGTACTAAAGTAAGTGAAACAAATGTATTTATAGATGGTACTGAGAAGATTGATTTTAAAAAGTAAATGATTATTATAAAGAGGAGCTTTTATATAAAGCTTCTTTTTTATATATAAATATTAATTAGTAGAACTTAATTGATTGTTTAAAAATACTTATATAAAGGAAGCATTATTTAATAGGGGTTGAAAAATTTTGGGGTTAATAAACAGAAATATACAACCATTTAACCCAACGGATGATGAAAGATATGAAATGATTAAGAGTACATTAATAGAGGATAACCATATTGAAGATTTTAATAATATAATTGAACTACTTTCTCCTCCAGAGGATATCGAGAAAGTAGGATCTAAGAAGAAATGTAAGGGAGTAAAGGTTGGTATAATAGGTGGTGGTCTCGCAGGTTTAGCGGCAGCTTTTGAACTTAGAAAATTAGGTTTTGATATTACTATATTCGAAATGAATAAGGAACGTATTGGGGGTAGAGTATATACTTATTATTTTGATAAAAAGAAAAAATGTTACGGCGAACTAGGGGCAATGAGAATACCAGTTAGTCATGAAACTACGTGGCATTACATTAACTTATTTAATTTAAATACTAGACCTTTTATTGAGTTTAATGAAAATGCGTTTCTATATGTAAGAAATATACGTGTAAGAAATGATTTTAAAGGAAAAAATGTTATGGAAAAGATATATCCTGAATTTAATTTAAATTCATGGGAGAAAACTATGCCTTGGAATGAATTAATAGATTATGCACTTGGCGGTCAGTTAATAAAATTAAGTCCACAAATAAGAAGAGAGATATTAGAAGCTAAAAGAGAGTATGCTAAAGAGATAGAGGGACTTGGAAGCTTAAGTATTAGAGAAGTTATGGAACAGATGAAACTAAGTGAAGGTGCTATACAACTAATTTCTTGTATAAATACTGTATTAAGTTATTTTTATTACAGTAGCTATATTGAAAATTTACAAGAAGAATATGTTGCAAATTATGAATACAGATATGAAGTGGTCGGTGGAATGTCAAATCTTCCATTATCATTTTATAATTCACTTATGGATAACGGTAAAGATAAAAATGAAAGTAAAGTATGCTTTAAGAGTGGGAAAACTGTAGTTTCTATAGAAAAATGTAATAAGAAAACAGTTAGATTAAATTATTGTAGTGAAAGGTCATCTGAAATTACAAGTGAGAATTTTGATTATGTTATTTGTACAATTCCATTTTCAAGTTTACGAAATGTAAATATAAATCCGGAATTTAGTACTGAGAAAATGCAAGCTATCAAAGAGTTAGGATATATATCAGCACAAAAAACACTTCTTATGTGTAAAGAATGTTTTTGGGAGAAGGGAAACAGTGATGAAATTATAATTGGTGGTTCATCTAATACTGATTTACCAATAGGTAGTATATGGTATCCGAATTATAAAAATAATTGTGATAAGAAAGAGGACGGGTATAAGAGAAAGGGAGTTCTTTTAGCATCTTATAATATGAATGAGGATGCAATAAGATTAGGTAATATGGAACCTAAAGCTCGTGTTGTTAAGGTTAAGAGAGATGTTGAGGCTGTACATGGACTTACTAATAATTATCTTGATTCAATCGTTGAAGAATATAAAACTATTAATTGGGATAGTGAGAAAGGATTTTATGGTGGTTTTTCAAACTTCATGCCAAATGGGCAAAAGCTTTTTGCTTATGCATCAGAGAAGCCGGAATATAATAATAGAGTCTATTTTGCAGGAGAACATGTTTCGTTAACTCATGGTTGGATGCAAGGTTCATTAAACAGCGCTATGAAGGTGGCAAATGATATAGCAAAACATTGTAAATAATATTATAAAATACTTTTGATAAATATTAATTTTAATTCTTTAAAATTTAATATTATATTAAATTTTAGTATGAAAAGGATATAGTTTTCAACAATTGTTAAAAATATAACGTTATATTTATTAATATTGCAATGAAAATGTTGACATAGTACAAGTGAGCGTTTACAATGAAAATGCAAGTAAATGCTTATATTAACAAAGGTATCATGGGTTTATTTTGATAATTTTGTAAAGTTATAGTGCTTACTGCAGTTTTGAAATTATATGAGTGGAGGGTATTATATTATGAATATACTTGTAATTAACTGTGGTAGTTCATCTTTGAAGTATCAATTAATTGATATGAAAAATGAAAAAAATATAGCTCAAGGAATAGTTGAGAGAATTGGAATAGAAGGTTCTAGATTAGTTCATAAAAGAAATGATGAAAAACACAGTATAGAATCAGTGGTTAATAATCACAAAGATGCAATAGGACTAGTTCTTAATGCATTAACAGATAAAAATATTGGAGTGATTTCAAGCTTAGATGAAATTACAGCTGTTGGACATAGGGTAGTTCACGGAGGCGAGAAGTATTCAAAGTCAGTTATAATAGATGGAGAAGTTATTGCATATTTAGAAGATTGTTCAAAGCTTGCACCACTTCATAATCCAGCAAATATAACTGGTATAAGAGCCTGTCAAAACTTAATGGGAGATACTCCTATGATAGCTGTTTTTGATACAGCATTCCATCAAACATTACCAGAAAAAGCGTATATTTATCCAATAGATTATATTCTTTATAAAAGTCATAAAATAAGAAAATACGGGTTCCATGGAACTTCCCATAAATATGTATCTCAAAAACTAGCAGATACAATGGAAAGAGACATAAAGGATTTAAAAATAATAACTTGCCATCTTGGAAATGGAGCAAGTATTGCTGCTGTAAAGAACGGTGAATGTATTGATACAACAATGGGTTTCACACCACTTGCAGGAATTCCAATGGGTACAAGATCAGGAAATATAGATCCATCAATAATACCATTCTTAGTTGAAGAATGTGGATATACTATTGAAGAAGTAAGTAAGTCTTTAAATAATGATTCAGGAGTACTTGGTGTTTCTGGAGTAAGTTCTGATTTTAGAGATATTGAAGATGCAGTAAAAGAAGGTAATAAAAGAGCTCAGCTTGCATTAGATATATTCCATTATAGAATAAGAGAGGTCATTGGTTCATATATTGTAGCAATGGGTGGAGTTGATGCAATAGTATTTACAGCTGGAGTTGGTGAAAATTCACCAGAAACTAGAGAAGAGTGCTTAAAGAATTTAGAATTCTTAGGAATTGAATTAGATACAGAAAAAAACAAAGTAAGAGGTAAACTTAGTGAAATCTCAAAAGAAGGATCTAAAGTAAAAGCTTACGTAGTTCCAACAAATGAAGAATTAATGATTGCTAAAGAGACAACAAATCTTTTAAAGTAATTTAAGCAAATTAGGGATGTTATAGGACATCCCTTTATGCATATTTGAAATCTTTTTGCAGTTGTAATTTAAGTTATATTAATATATAATGAAAAAAACAAATATAGAATGATAGGTTTCTAAAAAAACTATTTTAGAATTAAAAGGGAAAGTGGTTAGAGTCCACTACAGCCCCCGCTACTGTAATAGCAGATGAATCTCTATGTATCCACTGGTTTTTAACTGGGAAGGAAGAGAGGATGATGAAGCTTAAGTCAGGAGACCTACCTATTGTTAAGCCATACTTCGGAGGGAAGGTAAGGGATAATTTAAAAGTTATTCATTTAAAGTTGTGTTTAAAATAGGTTTAGTTAATTAAATTTATTAAATAACTTTAAAATTTTTGAATTTTCTAGCGTCCTCATGTGAGGACGCTTTTTTATTTGCCTAATTATAATTAGAGTAATAATTTAATAAGAGCTGTCAATTTATATGTTAAGGAGAATTTGTTATGAAAAAAGCAATCGTTGTAGTTAGCTTCGGGACAAGCTATGAGAGACCTTTAAAAAACTCAATAGAAAATATAGAGAATAAAATAAAAGAAGAATTTAATGAGTATGAAGTACATAGAGCATTTACATCACATATGATTATTAGAAAAATAGAAAAAGTTAAAGGTATCAAAATACCAACACCAGAAGAAAAATTACAAGAACTATATGAAAATGGAATTAAGGAAGTAATAATGCAACCACTTCATATAATTCCAGGAGAAGAATACGAATACATACAAAAAGTGCAAGATGATTTTAAAGATAAATTTGATGTTATAAAACTTGGAAGACCAATATTTTATTATCAAGGAGTAGAGGGAGTTCCAGAGGATTATACTTTGTTTATAAGATCAATTGAAAATGTACTTAAAGAAAATGAAAATATTGTTATGTTTGGACATGGAACATCACACCCAGCAGGAGCTGTATATGGATGTATCCAAGCAGTTCTTCAAGATGAAGGGTATGATAATGTTTTCGTAGGGACAGTAGAAGGATATCCAAGCTTTGACAATGTATTAACTAGATTGAAAAAAAAGAATATAAAAGAAATATTACTTATGCCGTTAATGGTAGTTGCAGGAGATCATGTTATAAATGATATGGCATCAGATGAAGAGGATTCATGGAAATCTTTATTTGAAGCTGAAGGGATAAAAGTTAATCTATATATGAAAGGTCTTGGAGAAATAGAGGAATTTAGTAAACTATATATAAATAGAGTTGATGATTTAATTAACGATAGGTATGTAGGCGTAGGACATACTAAAAAGGGGAGTAGAAATGAAGACACTAATTGTTTCGTCAAACTGTAGTGGTGGTGGAAAGACAACAGTTACTTTAGGATTAATGAAAGCTTTGAAAAATAGAAATTATGATATTCAAAGCTTTAAAGTTGGTCCAGATTATATAGATACAGGATTTCATAGTGAAATTACAATGAAACCTTCAAGAAATTTAGATATTCACTTAATGGGAGAAGAGGGCGTTAGAGCTTCTTTTTCTAGAGGATATGGAGATTTAGCAATAGTCGAAGGGGTTATGGGGTTATATGATGGAAAAGGTATTACAGATGAATGTTCAACTTATTCTGTATCAAAAACTTTAGATGATGCACCAATTATTTTAGTTATAACTCCAAAAGCGCAAAGTATTACTTTATGTGCAGAATTAAATGGAATAAAAGACTTTAGAGATGCAAATATAGTAGGAGTAATATTAAACTGTATAACACCAAGTTATTATGTTTTATTAAAAACATTAATTGAAGAAAATTGCAAACTTAAAGTTTTTGGATATATTCCAAAAGATGAAACTTTAAAACTAGAAAGTAGACATTTAGGATTAGTACAAAGTATAGAAATAGATAATCTTAAAGAGAAGATTGAACACTGCGCTAAATTAATAGAAGAGTTTGTTGATTTAGACTCATTAATAATGTCTTTTAAAGAAGTAAAAAAATGTGAGGATACATTCCATATAAATAATTATAATAAAAAAATAGGTATTGCTTTTGATGAAGCATTTAGATTTTATTATAAAGAAAACTTAGAACTTTTAGAAGAAGCTGGGGATGTTGTCTATTTTAGTCCTCTAAGAGATAAGGAATTGCCAAAGGGGTTAGACTTTATTTATATAGGGGGAGGATATCCTGAAGTATTTAAAGAAAAACTTAGTGAAAATAAAACCATGTTAAATAGTATTAAAGTCGCATTAGAAAATGGAACACATTGCTATGCAGAATGTGGTGGACTTATGTATTTAACAGAAAGTATAGATGAAGCACCAGTCGTTGGCTTTTTTAAAGGGAAGAGTATTATGACAGGAAAACTTAATAGATTTGGATATGCTAATTTATATTTTAATGATATTAAAGTAAATTGTCATGAATTCCATAAGTCAAAAGTAGAATCAGAAGAAGATACTATTTATAATATTGAAAAGCTTAATTATAAAGGTGAAATTAAAAGGTGGACTTGTGGATATAAGAAGAAAAATACATTAGCTGGATATCCTCATATACATTTCTTTGGGAACTTAGAGTTTTTAAAATATATTTTAAAGAAAGAAGATGAAATTTAATGGACTATATAAAGAATCCTATGGAGATAGAAAATAAGAGTTTTGAAATAATAGGAAACGAAATGGGAGAGCACAACTTTAATGAAGAACAATTAAAGATTGTAAAAAGAGTAATCCATACTACAGCAGATTTTGAATATGCAGATTTAATAGAAATAAGTAATGGAGCAATAGAGGCAGCAAAAGAGGCTTTTAAGCATAAGCCGACTATTTATACTGACACAAATATGGCTCTATCTGGAATAAATAAAATGGCACTTGGCAAATTAGAAGGAAAAGCTATTTGCTATGTAAACTTAGATGAAGTTCATAAGGAAGCAAAAGAAAAAGGAATTACAAGATCTATGGCAGCAGTTTCTAAAGCAGCTAGCGATAATGTTGATATCTTTGTTTTTGGAAATGCACCAACAGCATTATTTAAGTTAAAAGAACTTATTAAAGCTGGAAAAGTAGCACCAAAACTTATTGTAGCTGTACCAGTTGGATTTGTTGGAGCTGCTGAAAGTAAGGAAAACTTAGAAGAATTAAATATACCTTTCATAACTGTAAAAGGTAGAAAAGGTGGCAGCACTGTAGCTGCAGCAATCGTTAATGCATTAATGTATGGATCTGTTGAAAGGGGATAACAAAAATGTTAGACCTTTATGTTGAAAGTGGAGGTAAAAAGTTAAGATGCGGTTATACAACTGGATCTTGCGCCGCAGCAGCCTCTAAAGCAGCAAGTTTTATGTTATTTAATAATATTGATTTAGAATATATTGAAATAGATACACCTAAAGGAATTAAACTTAATATAAAGATTAATTCAATTGAGAGGGGAAAAGACTATGTAAAAGCTTCTGTTATTAAAGATGGTGGAGATGATATTGATGCAACAGATGGAATTGAAGTATTCTCTACAGTTCAAAAGACTGAAGAAGGCTATGAACTAACAGGTGGAATTGGAGTTGGAATTGTAACTAAAGATGGATTATCAGTTAAAAAAGGGGAATATGCAATAAATCCAGTTCCGAGAAAAATGATAAGAGAAGAAGTTATGAAAGTTATTCCGAAAGATTGTAGTGTTAAAGTTTCAATATCAATACCAGAAGGCATTTTATGTGCTAAGAAAACTTTTAATCCAAGACTTGGAATTGAAGGTGGAATTTCAGTTCTTGGAACAACTGGAATAGTATATCCAATGTCAGAAGATGCACTTAAAGAATCAATAAGAATAGAAATTAAACAAAAATCTATTGGAAGAGATAGGATTGTATTAACTTTTGGGAATATTGGTGAAAGATGTGCTAAAGGTTTAGGGTTTAAGGAAGAAGAAATTGTAATTATATCAAACTTCGTAGGATTTGCCCTTGAGTGTCTAGCAGCTTCAAATATTAAAAAAGTAATTCTTGTAGGGCATATAGGAAAAGTAAGTAAAATAGCTTACGGATGCTTTAATACGCATAGTAGAGTTAGCGATGTAAGACTTGAAGTTATGGCATTAGAACTTACACTGCTTGGATATGATTTAAAACTTGTTAATGAAGTATTAGAGCAGAAAACATCTGAAGGTGCAGTAGAATTTCTAGGTAGTGGATATGAAAGATTATATAAAAATATCGGAGAAAAAATAGTAAATAGAATGAAAATATATACTTATGATGAAATGGAATGTGATGCAATAATGTATCATGGATTCTCAGATTACACTGTTTTATATAATTCTTTAGAGGAGAAATAATATGATTTATATAGTAGGATTAGGTCCAGGAAATAAAGACTATATACTAAAAAAGGCAGAAGATATACTTAAAGGTAGCGATTTAATAATAGGATTTGATAGAGCTATTGATTCATTAGATTTTATAAATAATAAAAAAATCAAAATTAATAAATTAAAAGAAATTATTGAAATAGCTGAAAATTATGATGATAAGAGTAATTTAGCTATTGTAGCATCAGGAGATCCGATGTTTTATGGTATTTCTAATTATATTAATAATAATTGCACAAAAGAAATTAAAGTTATACCTGGTATAAGCTCATTTCAGTATTTAATGTGTAATATTAATAAGTCATGGAATAATGCGCATACAGGAAGTTTACACGGAAGAGAAGAGGATTTTATAAATAATGTAAAACAAAATGAAGTTAGTATTTGGCTTTGTGATAATAAAAATACCCCAAGTCTTCTTTGTGAAAAACTAGTCAATAATAATATTAACTGTTTAGTTACAGTTGGAGAAAATTTATCTTATGAAGATGAAAGAATAGTTGCTAACTATCCAGAAGTTTTAAAAGATATGGAATTTAATAACTTATCAATAATAGTAATAGAAAGAAAGTTATAGGTGTAGAAAATGATTTTAATTAAAGATAGTGAGTTCATTAGAGGCAATTGTCCAATGACAAAAGAAGATATAAGAGCACTTTCAATATGGAAGATGGATTTAAGAGAGGATTCTAAAGTTTTAGATATAGGGTCTGGAACAGGAACAATAACAGTACAATCCGCTAAAATTGCAACAGAAGGTAAAGTTTATGCAGTTGAAAAAGACTCAGATGCTTACGAAGTTTCAATGAAAAATATTGAAAAGTTTAATTGCAATAATATTGAACTTACAAAAGGTGATGCTAGAGACGTTTTAGATTTACATATAGAAAATAAATTATTATTTGATTCTATATTTATTGGAGGGTCAGGTGGTGGACTTTTAGATATTATAGAAAAAAGTGATAAGTTATTAAAAGAGAATGGAGTTATCGTTATGAACTTTATTACTTTAAATAATGCTTATAAAGGAATTGATAAAGTTAAGAGTTTAAACTATAAAACTGATATATCAATGGTTAATATAAGTAAAAACAAAGGTGAAAGTTATATGATGATAGCGAATAACCCAATTTATATAGTTAAATGTGTAAGAAAAGGGGATGAATAAAGATATGGCAACTTTATATGGAATAGGTGTAGGACCTGGAGATACTGAGTTAATAACTGTAAAGGCAGTTAGAATTATAAAAGAATGTGATGTTATAGTTGCGCCAAGTGCAATGGCAGGCGGAGTAAGCATAGCATTAGAAACTGTAAAAGAGTACATAGAAGATGGAACAGAAGTGGTAGTTAAACAATTCCCAATGGGAGGTAAAGATCAAGAGGCTAAAATTAAGGAAGCTTATGATTTTATTGAAGATAAGTTAAAGGAAGGCAAAAATGTATGTTTTTTAACAATTGGAGATCCATTTGTATATAGCACATATATATATTTATTAAACAATATGCAAAAAAAGCATTTTAATGTTGAGACTGTACCGGGTATTACATCTTTCTGCGCAGCTGCTAGTATTGTTGAAAGAACTTTAGTAATTGGAGATAACAGATTAACAATACTTCCAGCTTCAAAAGTTAATGAAATAACAGATGAAAAGTATGTTGTTATTATGAAGGTATATAAGAAGGAAGAAGAAGTTTTAAATCTTTTAGAAGAAAAAGGTTTTGATTATGTTTACGTAAGTAGAGCAGGTAGAGAAGGACAATTAACATTAACAGATAGAGAAGAAATATTAAACTGCAGAGACTATATGTCTCTAATTTTAGCAAGTAAGGAATAGAGGTAAAGATTATGGTTTATTTTATAGGAGCAGGTCCAGGAGATGTAGATTTAATTACAGTTAAAGGAAGAGATACTTTAAGTAAGGCTGACATTGTAATATATGCAGGCTCACTAGTTGCAAAAGAGCATATGGACTTTTGTAAAGAGGGAGTAGAAATATATAATTCAGCAAGTATGACTTTAGATGAAGTAATTGAAGTTATAAAAAATAATAAAGATAAGTTAGTAGTAAGACTTCATACAGGAGACCCTTCAATATATGGAGCAATAAAAGAGCAAATGGATGAACTTGATAAATTCGGATTAGAATATAAAGTTATACCAGGGGTAAGTTCTTTCGTTGCAGCAGCATCATCAATAAAGAAGGAATTTACACTCCCATCAGTAACTCAAACAGTTATATTAACAAGAGTTGAAGGTAGAACAAAAGTTCCAGAAACAGAAGATTTAGAAAGATTAGCCTCAATTGGAGCTTCAATGGCTTTATTTTTATCAATATCAATGATTGATAAAGTAGTAGCAAAACTTAGAAAAGGTTATGGAAGAAATGTTCCTATAGCTGTTATTGCAAGAGCTACTTGGGAAGATGAAAAGATAATAATTGGAACACTTGATGATATTTCAAAAAAAGTTAAAGAAGAAGGAATAAACAAGTGCGCTCAAATTTTAGTTGGAGATTTTATAGATTGTGAGTATGAAAAGAGTTTACTTTATGATAAGACATTTACACATATGTTTAGAGAAGGAATAAAGTAAAAATGATAAGCATAATTAGTGTTACTTTAAAAGGTGATCCAATTGCTTATAAAATTAAAGAAAAATTCGGAGGACATATATTTTCAAAGTCAAATAATGAAAGCTTTAGTTTAAATGATGTAACAAAGGAATCTTTTGAAAATTATGAAGCTATTGTATTTATAAGTTCAACAGGAATTGCAGTACGTGCAATATCTAAATATTTAGTGTGTAAAGATGTAGATCCAGCAGTTATTGTTGTTGATGTTTGCAATAATTTTACAATAAGTTTAGTGTCAGGACATTTAGGTGGTGCTAACAAATTAACTAATGAAATCTCAAAAGTGCTAAATAACGTACCTGTAATAACAACTGCTACAGATAATATGAGCATTATAGCACCAGATATTATGGCAAAAGATAATAATTTAGTAATCGAAGATTTAAAAAAAGCTAAGGTTATTGCAAGTAGACTTGTAAATAAGAAAGATGTTTATTTCAAAGATGATAACAATAAGATAAGTTGTCCAAATGGATATATTAAAACTGATGAAATAAAAGATAATACAGTTTGGATAACTAATAAAAGTGAAGAGAATAAAAATGTTTTAAAACTAATTAGAAAAGAAGTGGTTTTAGGAATTGGATGTAGAAAAAATACTGATTCAATAAAGCTTAGAGAGTTTGTATATAAAGTTTTAGAAGAAAATAATTTAGATAAGAGAAGTGTTAAGTTAATTACATCTATAGATATAAAAAAAGATGAAAATGCTATTTTAGATTTAGTAGAAGAACTTAATACAGAAAAAAGATTTTTTAGTAGTGAAGAAATAATGACAGTAGAAGAAAAATATGAAGGCAGTGACTTTGTAAAGTCTATAGTTGGAGTTAAGGCTGTGAGTGAACCAGTTGTTGAACTTTCAGGTGGACATATTATTATAGATAAAATCAAAAATAGTGGAATGACTTTAACTGTTGGAATATTAAATGAAGGAGATATATAGATGGGAAAATTATATGTAATTGGAATTGGTCCAGGAGGCCTTGAACATATGACTTTAAAGGCTAAAAAGGCTATTGAAGAAAGTGATGTAATTGTTGGATATACAAAGTATATTGATATGATAAAACCTCTTATAGAAGGTAAAGAAGTATTTATGACTGGAATGAGGGGAGAAGAAGCTAGATGCAAGGAAGCTTTAAGACTTTCTAAAGATAAAGATGTTGCACTAGTTAGTACTGGAGATTCAGGAATTTACGGAATGGCTGGACTTATATTAGAACTTAGAGTTGATGAGGATGTAGAAGTTATACCTGGATTAACAGCTTCAAGTGCAGCAGGTTCAGCAGTTGGTGCACCACTTATGCATGATAATTGTAATATTAGCTTAAGTGATTTAATGACTCCTTACGAATTAATTAAGAAAAGAGTTAAGATGGCAGCAGATGGTGACTTTATAATTTCATTATATAACCCAAGAAGTAAGGGGAGAGCTCATTATTTAAGAGAATGTATCGATATAATAAGAGAATTTAGAGACGATAATACTCCTGTTGCAGTAGTAAGACATGCACTTAGAGAAGGAGAAGATATAAAATTATTCAACCTTGGTAATTTTGATGATACAGTTGTTGATATGTTTTCTATAGTTATTATAGGTAACTCACAAAGTTATATTAAAGGGGATAAATTTATTACACCAAGAGGATATAAAATATGATAGGTTTCGTACTTGGGACATCTGAAGGTCATGAAATTTTATCTTCTATAAATGAATTTACAGAAGATATTTTTGTTTCTACTTCAACTCAGTATGGAGGCGACTTATTAAAGAACTATAAAATAAAACATTTAAATTGTAAGCCGTTAAATGAAGAGGAATTTAAGGCGTATATTAAAAGATTAAATATTAATATATTTGTTGATGGTTCACATCCTTACGCAAAGGAAGTTTCTAAAACTCTTATTAAAGTGTGCAAGGAATTAAATGTTAAGTACATAAGATATGAAAGAAAAAGTTATTTTGATTTAATAGAAAACAATGAAAATATAATTAAAATAGATGATTATAGTGAACTAGAGGAAGCACTAAAAAATATTGATGGTAATGTTTTAAATACTACAGGAAGTAATAATGCTTTAAATATAAATAATTTAAATTTAAAAAATAGAGTTATTCATAGAGTGCTGCCATCACCTTCAATATTGAAGAAGTTAGTAGATAATGGCATAAAACTAGATAATATAATTGCTATTAAGGGTCCATTTGGAAGGTATATTAATGATGGAATAATTAAAGAATATAATATTAAAGCTATTATAACAAAAGATAGTGGACTTGAAGGTGGAGTTTTAGAAAAGGTAGAATCAGCTTTTGAAAATAAAGCAAAAGTTATTCTTATAAACAAACCTAAAGTTAACTATAAAATAGCTTTTAATAATATAGATAAAATGATTAAATTTATAAAAAAAGAATTGGGGGAATTTTAAATTGAAAAAATTAAGTTTTGTTGTATTTGCATTTATGCTTGCACTTACCATTCCTATGAATGCTTATGCAATGCATATAGCTGAAGGTGCTATCTCACTAAATTGGTGTTTATTTTACTTCTTAGTTTCAGCGCCATTTATAATTTTAAGTATTAGAGAACTTAGAAAATTAATTAAGAAAAATAGTGATGTGAAAATGTTACTAGGGCTTATGGCGGCATATATATTTATGATGTCAGCTATGAAACTACCATCAGTTACAGGTAGTTCATCACATCCTACAGGAACAGGTCTTGGTGCTATTATATTTGGGCCGATTATTGTTGTTATTATTTCAGTTGTAGTTTTATTATTCCAAGCGCTATTATTAGCACATGGTGGAATAACAACTTTAGGAGCAAACGTGTTATCAATGGGTATTATAGGGCCTTTCGTAGCTTATGGTATTTATAGATTATTTAGAAAGAAAAATACAGAAGTTGCAGTATTTTTAGGATGTTTCCTTGGAGATTTAACAACTTATGTAGTTACTTCAATTCAGTTAGCTCTTGCTTATCCATCAGATATAGGAGGATTTGCAGCATCAGCTACTAAATTTATGGGAATCTTTGCTGTTACTCAAATTCCACTTGCAATAGTTGAAGGAATTGTATCTGTAATAATATTCAATTTTGTAAGAAAACACTGCAAACAAGAGTTATCAGAAATAGAGGAGGGATTATTATAATGAAGAAAAAAAATATACTTTTAATAATTTTATGTATAATTTTAGTTGTAATGCCCTTTGTAGTTAATAAAAATGGTGCTTTTGAAGGTGCAGATAGCCAAGCTGATGAATTAATAGGTGAAATAAATCCACATTATGAACCTTGGTTTGAAAGCTTCTGGACACCGCCATCAGGAGAAGTTGAAAGTTTCTTATTTGCTACTCAAGCTGCTATAGGAGCAGGATTTATAGGATATTTTGTTGGTAAGAAGAAGGGACAAAGTGATAAGGCTAATAAATCTTTATAGTAATAATAGCAAACTAGCTTATATACATCCTGTTGAGAAAATAATAATTGTATTATTTTCTCTAATAGGATGTAGCTATACAAAAAATATTTACATTATTATTGGAAATATTTTTTTGTTTTTATTATTAAATATAATTGCAAAAAATCCATTAGTTATAGTTAAGAAGTTTATAGGTGTAGCATTAGTTTTTACAGTGTTTACATCTATAACAATGTTTTGGCAAGGACAATCAATAAGCTTAATACTTTTAGTCGTATTAAGAGGAATTAACGGTGCTATTACATTAAGCTTTTTAGCACTTACAACTCCTATAAATCACATAGTAGCAGTGATTAGTAAATTTGAATACACAAGAGATATTGCAGATATAATAAATCAAATGGAAAGGTTTATTATGCTTTTAGAAGAAGATTTTAATTTAACATTTAAAGCTATTAGATGTAGAGGTGGATTCTCATCTTTTAAAAAAAGTGTGAAGGACTATGGACTTGGTTTTGGGATAATATTTAAAAACTTAATTTCTAGATGGAGAGAAATAAATATTTCTTTAAAGAATAGAAATTATAGAGGAAGACATAATTATAGTTTTAATTTTAAATTCAATAAGATAATTATTAGTTTAGTAGTACTTTACTTTATATTATTAGTTGGATTTATTATTGCGTTAAAGTAATTTAAGTGAGGTGCAAAGCATTGATTAATATAGTAAGAAAAGAAATAAAACCATTAGATTATGAAGTTATGGAAATAGTAAGAGATAAAGTAGATTCTTTAGCAAAGCCTATTGGCAGTCTTGGTAAACTTGAAGATATAGTAATTAAGTTATCGGGAATTACAGGAGAAATAAAGAATACTGTACATAAGAAAGGCATAATAATTATGTCAGCAGATAATGGAGTAGTTGAAGAGGGAGTTGCATCAGCACCTCAATATGTAACACTTGCACAAACAAAAAATTTCATAAGGGGAAAGACTGGCGTTGCAGCTTTATCTAAAGTAAATGATACAGACTTAATAGTAATTGATGTTGGTATAAATAGTGATGAAGTAATAAAAAATGTTATAAATAAAAAGATAAGAAAAGGAACAAGTAACATTTATAAAGGACGAGCTATGAGCTATGAAGAAGCAATAAGAGCTATAAATATTGGAATTGAAGCTACAAAGAAAGCTAAAGATGATGGATATGATGTAATTGGTGTTGGTGAAATGGGAATAGGAAATACAACAACATCATCTGCTGTGCTTTTATCTATGTTAGATTGTAACCTTGAAGATGTCGTAGGTAAAGGTGGTGGAATTACACTTACTTCATTTGAAAAAAAGAAGGAAGTTGTAAGAAAATCAATTGAAATAAATAATATAGATTTTAAAGACCCTATTGATATTGTATCTAAAGTTGGTGGATTTGATATAGCTGCAATGGCAGGAGTATTTTTAGGCGCTGCTTATTATAGAGTTCCAGTTGTAGTTGATGGTTTTATATCAGCAGTTGCAGCCTTGCTTGCAAGTAGAATAAATCCTTTAGTTAAAGGCTTTTTATTCCCATCTCATAAGTCAGCTGAAATAGGATATAATGCGATAATGGAAGACTTAGAATTAAGTCCAATGGTAGATTTGGATATGAGACTTGGAGAAGGTAGTGGATGTCCTATAGCTTTTTCAATAATGGAGTTTGCAATAGGAATGCTTAATAACATGGCAACATTTGAGGAAGCTAATATTGATGATAGCTATATAGAAGAAGTAAAAGGAAAAGAAAATTATATTGTTTAAGGAGAGAATGGTATGGAACTTGGTTTAATTCATATTTATTGTGGCGATGGGAAAGGAAAAACGACAGCGGCTATGGGACTTGGAATGAGAGCAGCTGGAAGAGAAAAGAAAGTATTATTAACTCAGTTTTTAAAAAGTAATAAAACAGGGGAATTAAAATCAATAGAGAAATTATCAGAGTATTTTCATGTTATAAAAGGAGAGCCTGCTAAAAAGTTTGTATGGAATATGAATGAAGAGGAAAAGGCAGCTGTTAAGAAAGAACATACTAAAAGATTCAAGTTTGTTACTAATAAAGCAGTAGAAGAAAATTATGACCTTTTAATATTAGATGAAATTATAGCAACAATAAATTTAGATTTTATAGAACTAAATGACATAATTAAATTTTTAGATAATAAACCAGTTGGATTAGAAGTTGTTATGACAGGAAGAAATCCAAAGGAAGAACTTATAGATAGAGCTGATTATGTATCAGAAATTCATGCAATTAAGCATCCTTATAAACAAGGTGTAAAATCAAGAGTTGGTATAGAAATATGATAATGTTCATTTCAGGTGGATCTAAAAGCGGAAAATCTAAAATAGCTGAATCTTGGGCAAGTAAATTAAGAAAAAGGGATGAGAGGCTTATATATTTAGCTACTATGAAGCCTTGTGATAGTGAAGACTTAAAAAGAATAGAAAAACATATAGAAGATAGAAAAAAGTATAATTTCAAAACCTTTGAAATTAATAAAAATATAGAAAAGATAGTAGATAGCATAAAAGCTACTGATACAGTTTTATTAGATAGTATTACTTCTTTAGTTACAAATGAAATGTTTTCTAAAGAGAGTATTAATCTTAATGTTTCAGGACATATATTAAATGGAATTAATAATATTTTTATGAAAGCTAAAAATTTAATTATTGTTTCTGATTATATATTTAGTGATAGTACAGTATACGATGAGTTTACAGAAAACTTTAGAAGAGAACTAGGACATATAAATACAGAAATATCAATTAAAGCAGATGTAGTCTGTGAAAGCTTATATAAAAATATTACGATATATAAAGGAGAGGAGCTTTTAAAATATGAAAAGCTTATTTAATTCAATTAATATGGCAATTGGAATGTTTACTATACTGCCGCCGATGAAAAAAGTTTGGTGTGAGAAATCAGCAAAACATATAATGAAGATTTTTCCTATAATTGGATTGATAATTGGACTTATATGGTACGGGGTAAGCTTAATATTAAGTAGATTTAACATTGGATCAATGCTTGGGTCAACTATATTAATGGTGGTACCTTTTATTATTACTGGATTTATTCATTTAGATGGATTTATGGATGTTTCAGATGCTTTACTTTCAAGAAGACCTAAGGAAGAGAAAGTAAGAATTCTTAAAGACTCAACTGTTGGAGCTTTTTCAGTTATATCATTAATTCTTGTATTTTTCATGCAATTTGCATCAATAAATACAATACTTACACGAAATGAAAATACAATATTTTTAATTTTAATTCCAATTGCATCAAGAAGTTTAGATGCATATTTTTTACTTACAAAAAAGGCTATAAAAGAAAGTTATTTTGGAAACTTATACAAAGAGGGAACTAGTATTGTAGATAGATTAGTATTAATTTTCACGTATATAGTAGTTCTTATAGTGAGTTTTCTTATAGGTGGAATAGGTGTTATGGTGAGTATATTATCTATTCTAATTATATGTGTATTGTTAGTTAAAAACTGTGAAAAAGAATTAGGTGGGATAAATGGGGATGTATCAGGATATATTATCACTTTATCAGAACTTGTTTCTTTAATTGTTTTAGCAATTATTTAGGAGTTGATTATTTTGAAAATTTACTTTGGTGGTGCTTACAATGGTAAGCTAAGTTACGTTAAAAATAAATTCGATATTGAAGACAGTGATATTTTTTACTGCAAAGATAGTGAAATTGATTTTTCTAAAAAAGTAATAAGTGGAATTGATAGACTTATATACTTTAATGCAAAAAATTATAATGAATCAACAAATTACTTTGAGAAAAATTTACATAAGTTCAAAGATAAAATAATTATTTGTGATGAAATCTCATCTGGAATAGTTCCAATGAAAAGAGAAGAGAGATTTTGGAGAGAAGAGACAGGTAAGGTTATGCAATTGTTAACTGAAGAAAGTAATTATGTATGTAAAATATTTTTTGGAATACCAATGGTTATAAAAGATGAGTAGTTTAAATTTATATTTAATAAGGCATGGTAAGACATATTGTAATGAAAGAAGATTATACTGTGGAAAAAGTGATATATCTTTAAGTTCTTTAGGTATAGAAGAACTTAATAAAAAAAAGACAAGCACTAAATATCCAAAGTGTAAATTGAATTTCACAAGTGGTGCTAAAAGAGCAAATGAAACATTTGAAATATTATATGGAAGTTTACATTATGAAGTGAGAAAAGGTTTTTTTGAATATGATTTTGGAGATTTTGAATTAAAGTGCTATGAAGATTTAAAAGAAGATAAAAGATACATAGATTGGATTATGGATAAATCCCTTAAAGTTGAGTGTCCAAATGGTGAATCAAAAATTCAATTTAGAAATAGAATAAAAAAGGCACTTAAAGAGTTGATTGTATCTTTAAAAGAAGAGAATGAAGAGGAGGCATTAGTTGTTTGTCATGGAGGAACAATTGGTATATTATTAGAACTCTTTTGTGATGATAAAAAGGATTTTTATATGCATCAACCAAGTTGTGGTGGTGGATATAAGGTTAAGGTTAATTATAATGATGAAGATTATGAAAAAATACAAATAAAAATATTAGAGGAGCTTTAAAATAGATGATGGCATTAACGATAGGTTTTATTTTAGATTGGATTATTGGAGAGCCAAATAATCCAGTTCATCCAGTTAGGATAATAGGAAATTTAGGAAGTTTTATTGAAAAGATATTTAGAAAGATTATGCCTAAAAATTTAAAGCTAGCAGGCTTTTTAAGTTGGATATGTATTATTGTACCAACATTTTTAGCAGGGTTAATAATTGTCCATTTTTCAAAATATATTAATGGAACTTTCGGAATTATAGTAGAAGGTATATTAATTTATTTTTGTATTTCATCAAAGGGGCTTAAGGCTGAAGGATTAAAAGTCATAAAGACTTTAAAAGATGGTAATATTAAAGAAGCTAGAGTGAAACTTTCTTATATAGTTGGTAGAGATACAGAAAATTTAGATGAAAAATCAATAGTTAGAGCAGTAATTGAAACTGTTGCTGAAAATATGTCAGATGGAATAATAGCACCTTTAATTTTTATTGGAATTGGTGGAGCTCCCCTTGGATTACTTTATAAGGCAGTTAATACTTGTGATTCAATGTTTGGATATAAAAATGATAGATATATTGATTTTGGATATGCTTCAGCTAAATTAGATGATATATTTAATTATATTCCAGCAAGAATTACAGCATATTTTATAATGATTGCTGCATTTATTTTAAGATTAGACTATAAGGAAAGTTATAATATATATAGAAGAGACAAGTATAATCATACTAGTCCAAACAGTGCTCACCCAGAGTCCGCAGTTGCTGGCGCACTTAATATTAGGCTAGGTGGAGAAAATTATTATTTTGGAAAATTAGTAGTTAAGCCAACTATAGGAGATTGCATAAAAGAAGCTAATGTGGATGATTTAATTAAGACGAATAATATTTTATTTGTAGTTAGTATTTTAGGATATTCTTTAGCTATGGTTTTAACTTATATTGAAGGAGTGATTTTATGACTTTAGGTCATGGTGGAAATATAGAAGAAATAGCTAGAACATATAATATAAAAGAAGATGAAATAATTGATTTTTCAGCAAATATAAATCCAGTGGGAATAAGTAATAAAGTACGAGAAGCTATGATTAAAGCTATAGATAAAGTAGAAAGATATCCAGATATAACTTATTATGATTTGAAAAATGAAATAAGTAAGTTTGAAAACATATCATTTGAAAATATTTTAGTTTCAAATGGTGCTGCAGAAGCTATATTTAACATTTCAAGAGGTTTAAAACCTAAGAAGGCATTAATTATGGCACCTACTTTCTGCGAGTATGAAGATAGTTTAAGATCAATTGACTGTGAAGTTAGCTATTATAATTTAAATAAAGAATTTACTTTAGATGATGATTTATTAAATAGTTTAAATAGTAATATTGACATAATGTTTATATGTAATCCAAATAATCCAACAGGTATTTTAACAAGCAAAGAATATATAAAAAAGGTTTTAAATATAAGTATTCTAAACAATATAACAGTAGTTATAGATGAATCTTTTTTAGATTTTGTAGAAGATAAAAATAAGTATTCAGTAATTGAACTAGTTAATGAGTACAAAAATTTAATTGTAGTAAAATCATTAACTAAAGTTTTTGCATTTCCAGGTATTAGAATAGGCTATTCACTTACTTCAAATAATGATTACATAGAGAAAATAAATAAAGTATCTGTGCCATGGTCTATAAATATAGTAGCAACATTAGGTGCAATTTCAGCTATGAAAGATAAAGATTATATAAGTAAAACTATTAAATATGTAAAAGAGGAAAAAGATTTTTTATATAAGGAAATAGTAAAGTTTGAAGATTTAACTGTATATAGGGGATCTGTTAATTTTATTTTATTTAAAGTTAATAAAGATATAGATTTGAAAAATGAATTATTAAAATACGGAATTTTAATAAGAAGTTGTAGTAACTATAATGGACTTGATTGCAATTATTATAGGGTAGCAGTTAGAAGAAGAGAGGAAAACATAAAACTTATAGATTCATTAAATAAGGTATTATAGTATGAAAGAAATTTTAATAATACTAGATGGATTAATGGAAGAAAGACTAGAAAATAAAGATTTAAAAAAAATGATATTAGGTGACTTTTCTAAATATGCTACTTTGAGCATGACAAATTACGTTACAGAAGGGAAACCTGTAGATAGTTTAAATTGTATATTTAAAATGCTAGGCTATTCTCCAAGTGAATATGAAATAGGTGATAGAGCCTACTATGAAGCACTTTCTATGGGAATAAAACTTAAAAAAGATGAGACTATATTAAGATGTAATATTGCTTTAGCTAAAGATAATAAGCTTTTGGATTTTACTGGTGGTAATTTAGGTAACAATTTAAATGAAAAACTTAGAGGAATTAATATTAAAGATGGAAAGTTTATTAATTGTGATAATTATAAAAACTTATTGATTTTAACAGACAAAGACTGTACCATTTTAAATAGTAAATGCTATGCGCCACATTTTAATGTTAGTAAGGATATAAGAGATATTTTACCTAATAATGAAAAGCTTAAAAGTATAATAGATACATCTAAGCTATATTTTAATGAAAATAATTTACGAAATAGAATTTTATGGCCATGGGGTCCATGTAAAAGTGTTGATTTAGAATCATTTAATAGTAAGCACAATAAGTCTGCAACATTAATCAGTGGAATTAATTTAGTACATGGTATGGGAATAGCTTTAGGAATGCATTCAATTAAGCCAAATACATGTAATGGATATTATGACACCTCTCTTTCTGAAAAACTTAATGTGGCACTAATTAGAGTGCTAGAAGATGATGTTGTAATTATACATGTAAATGGACTTGATGAACTATCACATAAAAAATGTTATGTGGATAAATTAAATTATATGGAAAAGATAAGGAAAGAGCTAATAATACCAATTATTAATAGTTTAAAAGGAAAGATTAATTGTAATATTAAAATTACATGTGACCATAGAACTGATTCATATACAGGTATGCACGATGAAAATAGTGTGCCTGAAATAATAATTGAAATTTAAAGGTTATGAATAGGAGAAATAAATATGACTAAAAAAATTATGCTGCTTGGAACAGCATCTTCTGTTGGAAAGAGTACTCTAGCTACTGCTTTTTGCAGATACTTTAAAGAAAAAGGATATTCTGTTGCACCATATAAGGCACTAAATATATCATTAAATTCTTTTGTAACAAAAGAAGGAGATGAAATAGGAAGATCTCAAGTAGTACAAGCGGAAGCTTGTAATATAGAACCAAAAGAGTATATGAATCCAATACTTATGAAGCCCAGTGGAAATTTTAAAACACAAGTTATAGTAAGAGGAAAAGTATACTGTAATATGGATGCTTACAAATATAAAGATTTAAATGTTTATTTAAAGAATCAAGCTAAAGAGGCTTTTTATGATATAAGTAAAGATCACGACTTAATTGTATTAGAGGGATCTGGAAGTTGCTCTGAAATAAATTTAAGAAAAACTGACATAGCAAATATGCATACAGCAAAGATGGCAGATTCAAATGTGGTTTTAGTAGCTGATATTGATAGAGGCGGAGTATTTGCATCAATTGTTGGAACTTTAAATATTTTAAGTGAAGAGGAACGTGCTAGAGTTAAAGGGATTATAATTAATAAATTTAGAGGGAAAAAAGAATACTTTGAAGATGCGATGAAGGAAATAGAAAAAATGACAGGAGTTAAAGTACTTGGAGTAATGCCACACTTTAGATTGGATATTGAAGAAGAAGATGGCGCTACAGACAATATAACAAATGTTAGAGGCGAGGGAGTAGATATTGCAGTAATAAGATTACCATATATGTCTAACTTTACTGATTTTAATTCATTAGGAACTATGGATAATGTAAATGTAAGATATGTAAATAATATAGAAGAATTAGAAGGTGCTAATATAATTATTATTCCAGGTAGTAAAAACACCATAGAAGATTTAAAATATATTAAAAAAACAGGCTTTGATCATGCAATAAAGTATTTTAAACATAGAGGTTCTATTATATTTGGAATATGTGGAGGATACCAAATTCTTGGTGATGTTATAAAAGATCCATTAGAAGTAGAGGGACCTGCATCAGAAGAAAGTGGTCTTGGACTATTAAATATGTCTACTTATTTTGAAAAAGATAAAATAACAAGACAAATAAATACAAAAGATATTTATGGAAATGAAGTATCAGGATATGAAATCCATAATGGAGTTAGTACTACAACTAATGAGGAAAGTATTTGGATTAAAGATAATAATGGAAATGTTATTGGAATGAAAAATGAGGATGATACTGTTTATGGAACGTACTTACATGGAATATTTGATGAAGGTAACTTTAAAATCAATTTAATAAATAAACTTAAATCAAAATTAAATGTAGAAGTAAAAGAAGAGATTAATTATGCAGATTATAAGTTAAAGCAATATGATGAATTATGTGAAATATTAAAAGAAAATATAAATATGGAATATGTTGAAACTATTATATAAATTAAAGAAGCTTAGAATTTCTAAGCTTCTTTTTTGGTTGCCATATTAAATTTAAGAGTTTTAATTAATGTGATCGCTTTGGAAGCCTTCTCTTTTAACTGAATGTTTCTTGTTTGTTCTATTATTATTTTTACCTTCTTCGCTAGTTAGTGGAGTTTGTGAGTTGCATTTTGCATTTCTTGAACTTTTCTTATCCACTTGACTGTCTTTTGCCATATTTTCACCTCCATTAATTAACTAATATTAGTATTAGTAATTAATAAGAAAAAAACACAAGAAAAGAAAGGTAAAAATATATTATCTTTTAAATAATTTTAACATTGTAATCTAAAAGCCAAGTATTCAATTGAATTAAATAGGCAATTAGCTGTGGGCCTGTCATAAGTTGACCATACCAAGGAACAGTATAAGATGATCCTTTAGAATCAACAATTTCTTTAACTTTTGTTTTATCAATGATACTTAAAATTGGTGAATTGCTATCATTTAGAATATCATTCATAAAAGAACATACAAGATCAGTATATAAAGGGTTGTGAGTTTTAGGGTATGGACTCTTTTTCCTATAAATAATATCATTTGGAAGTATTCCTTCAAGAGATTTTCTGAGTAACCCTTTTTCTCTACCGTCTAGTAATTTTATTTTACTTGGAATATTAAAAGCATATTCAACTAGTCTAATATCAGCAAAAGGTACCCTTACTTCTAAGCTATTTGCCATACTCATTCTATCTTTACGATTAAGAAGAGTAACCATAAACCATTTTATATTCAGATAAAATAATTCTCTCATTCTAAAATCTTCAAAAGATTCGTTTTCTAAATGGGGAACTTTATTCAAGGATGATAAGTACTGCTCATTTGAAAAGTCTTCTATTTTAAGAGATTTATAATCGTTATTTAAAATTGATTTTCTATCATTTATAAATCTAGACCAAGGGAAGGTATTTAAATATTTCATATCATTATTTGTATACCAAGGATAACCACCAAATATTTCATCAGCACATTCTCCAGATAATGCTATAACGAAATCTTTTTTTACTTCATTGCAAAATAAATATAGGGATGAATCAACATCAGCCATTCCAGGTAAGTCTTTAGCATGTACAGCATCTTCCAATGAAGTAACTAAATCTTGTTGCTTTAAAGTAACAGTTTTATGATTTGTATTTAAAAACTTAGACATTACTAAAGCCCAATATTGATCTGAAGTTGGTTGGAATAATGATGATTTAAAATATTTATAATTATCCTCATAATCAATTGAATAGGTAGTTAATTGTTGGTTTTTCTTTTTATATTCAGATGATGCAATTGCAGCAATTGCAGAAGAATCTAAGCCACCAGATAGAAATGTGCATAAAGGAACATCTGAAACTAGCTGCCTTTTAATAGAGTCTATTAAAAGCTCTCTAGTATGCATTATAATATCATCTAAGCTTTCTGTATTTTCTTTAGCTTCTAACTGCCAATATTCTTTTAGAGAAAAGCCACTATTATTAACAATTAAATAATTAGCAGGAGGGATTTCTTTAATGTTTTTATAAATCCCGCTGCCAGGTGATATAGAAGGACCAAGGGCGAATATTTCAGTTAAACTATCCTTATCAATTTCAGCATTAACCATGTTATGAGCTAGAAGAGTTTTTATTTCAGAACCAAATATAAAGTTGTTATCTTTCATAATATAAAAGAGTGGTTTAACACCCATAGCATCTCTTGCTAGAAATACTATTTCATTTTTTTCATCATAAATAGCAAATGCAAATATACCATTTAATTTTTTTAAACAATCTATTCCAAAACATATATAGGAAGTAAGAAGTACTTCAGTATCAGAGTAGGAATCAAAAGTGAAGCCTTTTGCCATAAGTTCAGATCTAAGATCTTCTGTATTATATAATTCACCGTTATAAACTAAAGTATATTTATATCCACCAACTGTTTTACTCATAGGTTGAAGTCCACCTTTAGGATCAACTACAATAAGCCTTCTATGACCTAGGCATACATTATTAGAATAATAGTATCCGGAGGCATTAGGGCCCCTTTTAACTAAAGTGTTAACCATATTTTCTAAAGAATGTTTTTCATTACATATATTTTTATGGAAGTTTATAATACCTGCAATTCCACACATATATAAATACCTCTTTTCAAAATTAAATTTATTTTTTATAAGTTAAAATATGATAAATTATTATAAGAAGTTACACTAATATGTAACTTCTTATAATATATTTTAATTAAAAAGGACATAAAGATATGAAATAAAAATCGCATATCTTTATGTCTTTATAAATAGTTAATCTATTTGTTTTATAAAAGATTTTCTTCCTTGAGTAATCCATAATAGAAGACTAATTGAAGAAATAATTAAATACATAGCACCTATTGCTACTATTTTATTTCCTACGTTTAAAGTAATAATAATCATTCCGATACTTCCCATTATTGTATTTGAAAAACTAAGAAGGGAAGAAGCAGAACCTATATTATCATTTTGCTGGGCTAGTATTAAATTTGTACTAGGTGGCTTTAACATATTACCACAAAACATTGCTGGTATTAATGATAATGAGAAAGCTAGTGGTGATGTATTACCAAATATAATTAGTATAATCCCACTTGCTATTAAAACTATAAAACAACAAGTCATAATAATATTACTTTTAAATTTATTAGATAATTTTATATAAAACATAGGACCAAGTACTAAGAATATTGCAGTAAATGAATAATATTTAGTATAAGTTTGATCCGTTAAATGGAAACCATCTATGTATATATAAGATGAAGTACTTATATAAGCCATTAATGGAAGGGCTGTAATTGTAAATATAAACACTAAAAGTGAAAATGATGGATTTTTAGAAACTACTTTTAGTTTACTAAATACTTGAATAATAGTACCTGTACTAAATGTATCTAAAGTTTCTTGAAGTAGGAAACCTCCAATTAATGCAATTAAGCTTACTACCGTTAAAACCCAAAAGATTCCGTGCCATGATGTGTACTGCAATATAAACGAACCTAATGAAGGTGCAATTACAGGAGTAGTCATAGCAATTGATTGAACTAAAGCTAACATAGATGTTAACTTTTTACCAGTATATAAATCTTTCATCATTGCAGTTGAAATTGATACTGAGGCACCACTTCCAATTGCTTGAACAATACGTGAAACTATAAGAAGTGGTACTGTATCTGATAAAGCACACATAAGACTTCCTATGAAGTAGAAGCATGTTCCTATAATAAGAATTTTTCTTCTTCCATACTTATCGCTTAAAGGACCCCAAAATAGCATACCAATTGCATAAAAAACAAAAAAGAATGTTATGGTTAAATTCAAAATTTGTTCAGTTGTATGAAAATCATTTAACATACTTGGTAATGCGGGTAAATATAGATCAGTTGACATTGGAACAAAGGCACTTAAAAATCCTATAAATATAATAAAGCCTTTGTTACCTAAAAATTTTTGTTTGTTAATTGAATTATTATCTTTCGTGTTCATTAAAATCTCCTTAATTAAATAAGTTAAAAAGCATATTAAATTAAAACATAAGCATTACAATATTAAATTTTAGCATAAGAAAATGATAATATTAAATAAGCATTAATGTCAATGGAAGCAAAAGTATGTTGGATTTATTGTAGTTTTATGTAAATAAATGCAATTAATTTACATAAAGTGCGAATAAAATGTAATTTTATTATCAAAATATATTTATAGATAGAGAGTTTTGATATATACTGTTATGTGTCTAAACTTTTTATAATTAAGATATTATATAAAATAATTGAAAAGGGGAGAAAGAAATGAGTGAATTTAATCATGAACTTGGAATAATAGCATTAGAAAGTTGTAAGGAATTAGGTAATGCTGTTGACAAGTACATTCAAAATAAAAGAAATTTTGAAAAGTCATTTTTAGTACCAACAAATGAAGTGAGATTTTCTAACGGAGAAGGAAAGGTTAAAATTTCTGAAACAGTTAGAGGAAAAGATATTTACATATTATGTGATGTTGGAAACTACAGCTGTAAGTACAAGATGTTTGGTTTCACGAATCATAAAGGACCGGATGAACATTTCCAAGATATTAAAAGAACAATATCAGCTATAAAAGGAAAGGCTGCAAGAATAACTGTAATAATGCCACTTTTATACGAATCAAGACAACATAGACGCAAGGGAAGAGAGTCTCTAGACTGTGCATTAGCACTTCAAGAACTTGAAAGATTAGGTGTTGATGAAATAATTACATTTGACGTTCACGACCCAAATGTACAAAATTCAGTTCCTTTACTATCATTTGAAAATATATACCCAACATATGATATCGTAAAATCACTTATTTCTAATGAAGCCACTTTAGAATTAGATAAAGAAAAATTACTTGTTATAAGTCCTGATACAGGAGCAATGGATAGAGCTATTTATTATTCAAGTGTTTTAGGTGTAGATGTCGGATTATTCTACAAGAGAAGAGATCATTCATTAGTTGTTAATGGTAAAAATCCGATTGTAGAACATGAATACATGGGAAGAGATGTAGCAGGTAAAGACGTTCTAATAGTTGATGATATGATAGCATCAGGAGAGTCAGTATTAGATATAGCAGTAGAATTAAAAGAAAGAAATGCTAGAAACGTATATGTTGCAACTACTTTTGCATTCTTTACAGAAGGTCTTGAAAAGTTTAATGAATTCTTCGAAAAAGGAATAATAACAAAAGTTTATTCAACTAATTTAACATATGTACCAAAAGATTTAAATAATGCAAAATGGTTTGATGCTGTTGATATGTCAGAGTTCTTAGCTAGAATCATTAATAGATTAAATCACGGTCAATCAATCGCTAAGTATATGGATGCGACTGAAGTAATAAACAAATTATTAAAAGAATAATATCTTTAAAACTATTAAAGACACGGAAACTATTTTCGTGTCTTTATTTTTATATAAAACATTATAATTTTCTTTTAATAGAAAAATTTAGTATACTTTATATGAGGGATTTATTTTAAAGGAGTGTATTAAAAAACGTATGGGGAAGAAAAAAAGAATAGGGAAATACATAATAATAGTTATAGTCATTATAATATGTATTGGCAGTATTATTTTTGTATTTGAATTTAATAATAAAAAAGTAAAATCTGATAGTCTAAGAAGTACATTAGAAGAAATAAATTTAGTAAGTAATAGTGTGTTTGATGATATAGAAGATAGTGAAAAGAAGTATTTGGATTTAATGTCAAAGGCAGAGGATCCATTAGAGAAGGGGATGTACGCCTCTGCATTAGTTCAAATTAGTGCAATAAAAAGTAACTATGACGATATTAAAAAATACTATGAAATTGCCATTGAAAATTATAAAAAAGTTGATGGTGGAGAGTTTTACATAATTGCTGAAAAGAAGCATATGGCATGGGTTATGCTTAGAATGGGAAAACATTCAGATGGTTTTATTATAGCAAATGAATTATTAGAACTTATTAATTCTAGTAAAAATAATTTGTTAACAGAAGAAGAAATTAAAAATACTGAAGCATTAGTTTATTCAATATTTTTAAACATATATTCTGAATATAAGTTAAAGGAGAACGCAAAAGAGTATTATAATAAATTAAATGCTATTGATATGTCAGAAGAATTAAAAAATACTTTAGGAGATAAAATAGCATATAGTAATATGCTTTATGCAGAACTTATAGAAGATTATAGTCTTATGAAACAATATGCAGAAGAATGTTATGAAATAAGTTTAAAAAATGACAGGCTTAGAGGTACAAGCACTTCAGAAGGATTAATACTTAATATTGCAATAGCTAATATAAATTTAGGGAATCTTAATACAGCTTTAAATGAATTAAAGGTATCAGAACAATATGCAAATGATAATAAAGATAGGCATGCATTAGCTTCAACCTATTTTTCATATGCTAAGTATTATGAAAAAGTTAAAGATAATGAATTAGCTACAAAGTATTATAAAAAAGCAATAGAACTTTATAGTGAATTAGATGATAAAAGTAGATTGATAAAAACAGTGAATAATTTTATAAAGTTCTGTGAGGGAAATAATGTTAAAATAAATTTGAATGAATATTATAAACTTTATTATAATGCAAGTAATGATATAGGAAAAATGTGGGATTTTAATAATTTCCTAGAAAATAGCTTAAAAGTAAATGATAAGTTAAATGCAAGTATTGTTGAAAATTTAAGACGAGAATCTGAAAGTGTTAAAAAGAGCAATATGATATTTTTTATTATGATAATAGTGTTAATTTCATTATTAGCAAGAATGATGCAAATACTAAAAAAGAAAAATATAAGTGAAAATAAGCTAAGAGAAATAGCTAATAAAGATTATTTAACTGGAGTAAAGACAAGATCATATGGATATAAACTTTTATCAGATTTAATAAATAAGAAAGTAGAATTCTCTTTAGGAATTTTAGATATAGATGATTTTAAGTATATAAATGATAAATATGGACATATTTTTGGAGATGAAGTTTTAAAAGTTTTAGCTAGAACATTAGAAGATAGACTAGAAATAAAAGATATAATTATAAGGTTTGGTGGAGAAGAATTTATTATAGCTTTTGTTGGTATTGATGAAGAAAAATCAAAGATAGTTTTAGATAGTATAAGAGAAGAGTTAAATAGCAAATACTTTAAAAGTAAGGTTAGAATATCATTTAGTGCAGGAATTGCATCCTGGAATGGTGAATCAATAGATGAAATAGTGAATAAGGTAGATGAGTTACTTTACGAAGCAAAAAGAAATGGTAAAAATAGAATTCTAATTAAAGATAATTAAAAAAAGGTTGTATCAAATTAGTTTGATACAACCTTTTTTAATTAGATCTAAAGTAGGGAAGTTTGTTTAAGTGCTGTATCATATAATTAGCTGACAAGCCTACAAAAATTCCAGTACCAATACCAGCTATTGAAAGTACAGGTAAGTATAAAAATACCCCTATATTTTTAAGGATAATTGATGCAACAGCTAATTGACCTATATTATGAAATACAGCAGCTGCAGCACTAACACCTATAATAGAAACATATTTTCCTCCGAGTTCTTTTACTATAACAATTATAATAAAACTCAAAATACCACCAGCTGCGCTATACATTAATGTAGAAAGGCTACCGCCAACCATTGTTGATATTAATAGTCTTAAAATTAATACAGTAAATGAATCCTTATAACTATCTAAAGTGTAAACTGAAACCATAATAATGAGATTTGCAAGTCCAAGTTTCGCACCAGGTGTTATAAATGGCACAGGTATCATATTTTCAATTATAAATAATATTAAAGCCATAGATACAAGCAATGACATATAAACAATTTTATTAGTTTTAGTAAAATTCATAATATTTAATGTGAAAGTATAATATCATCACTATTACTTTCATCTCCTTTAATTTCTATTATTAGTTCATGAGGTAAACATACTAATGATTGAGAAACTCTAGAAATTGTGCCTTGTTTAACACAAAGCTCATCAGTACAATCAGCTTCAATTATATGAACTGTATTATCTTTTATTAATAGTTTATTACTCCCATGAGGTGTATCTATAGTAATTGTTTTTTCACCTTTAAAAGATGAAAGTGGTATATTATCATAAAGATTCCCAGAAATTTTAATACTAGCATATGTAGAAGAATAATTTTTATAAATCTTACTGCCTAATATAAAATGGGGAGTAAATGATAAAATAACAAGAAATACTATAATAACAATATCCAACTTTTTAAAAAGCTTCATCCAATATTTCTCCTAAAAAATGTAATTATAGCTTTTTTAAAGCTATGCCTTGATTTTAAATTATATAAAAAAAAAGGGGTAATAGAAAAAAGTTATACTGTATAAAAAATATATATTAATATTAATAGGCGATTTCGTTGTATAATCCATTTTGAAATGATTAATTTTTAAATTATATATCTTTAGGAGGATGAATTTATGAAAAGAAGATTAGTAGCAATACTATGTACAGCAGTTTTATCATTATCACTTGTAGCTTGTGGTTCAGGTGAAGAAAAGAAGGATGCACCAAAAGAAGGAAGCACAGCATCAGAATTCAAAGATGGTACTTACGAAGCTGAAACAAAGGAAGCAGATGAAAAAGGCGGAACAGCTTTAGCAAAGGTTACTGTTAAAGATGGAAAAATAACAGAAGCAACTTATAATGAGAAGACAAAAGACGGAAACAAGAGAGAAGACGAAAGTTACAATAAGATGATGAAGGAAAAAGCTGGTACAAGCCCTTCAGAATATGAAGTTGAATTAGAAAAGAAGGTTGTTGAAAAGCAATCAGCAGATATAGATACTGTAACAGGAGCTACTTCTTCATCAGCGAAAGCTAAAGAATTATTTACAGCAGCTGTAAATAATGCAAAAGAAGGAAAAACAGAAAAAGCTTTAGTAGAAATTAAAGCAGCAAAATAGTTTTTAAAACATTAGCCCCTTAACATAGGTTACTATGTTAAGGGGCTTTTTTTACAAAAAATATAGTTAAAAATTTAACTAAGTATTAAAAATACCAAAAAAAGAAATAAAATTGTTGTATTTTAGCAAAAAAACATATAAAATATAAAATAAGTATGAACAATATTAATAAAGTATAAATAAAATTAATAACAAAATGGAATTAAAAGGAAAGTTTGCGTACAGAGGAGAAGGGTATTATGAATAAAAAAATTATTGCTTTTTTTGTAACATTAATGCTAGTCGTTGGGATTGTAGGGTGTGGAGAGAAGAAATCAAAAGATCCTATAACAAGAACAGAGCTATTTATGGGAACTGCAATAAAAGTTACGATTTATGATAAAAGTAATGAGAAAATTTTAGATAAGGCTTTTAAGAGGGTTATAGAAATTGAAGATTTAGTTAGTATTAATAAAGAGGGAACAGAGCTAACTGAATTAAATAATAACGCAGGTATTAAAGGAGTCAAGCTTAGTGATGATAGTTTTAATATAGTTAAGAAAGGACTTGAATATTCAAAACTTTCAAATGGTGGATATGATTTAACTATTGGACCATTAGTAAAGCTTTGGAGTATTGGACTTCCAGAAGCTAAAGTTCCTAATAAGAATGAAATTATAGATGCTATAAAGAAAATAGATTATAAAAATGTAAATATTAATGAAGATACTAAAGAAGTTTTTCTAACAGAAAAAGGTATGATGATAGACCTTGGAAGTATAGCAAAAGGCTATGCAGCTGATGAAATAGTTAAATTACTTAAAGAAAATGGAGTGAAAGAAGCAATTGTTGATTTAGGTGGAAATATATATGCGTTAGGTCTAAAGGAAGGGGACAAGGAGTGGAAAGTTGGAATTCAAGACCCCTTCACAGATAGAGGAAATGTAGTTGGAAGTGTTAAAGTTTCAAATAAGTCAGTTGTTACAACTGGTATATATGAAAGATTCATAGAAAAGGATGGAGTTAAGTATCACCATATATTAAACCCTAAAGATGGATATCCATATAAAACAGAACTTGCAGGGGTGTCTATTATTGCAGATGAGTCAGTAGATGCAGATGGATTATCTACTTTAGTATTTACTAAAGGACTAGATGAGGGAATCAAATTCATTGAAAGCTTAGATGGCGTGGATGCTGTATTTATAACAGAAAATAGAAATGTATATACAACTGATGGAATAAAAGATAATTTTAAAATGATGAATGAAAGTTTTAAACTTTCAAATTAAATTAGGGGATGAATACATGCAAATAGATAGTTTAAAGTATTTTTATGAAGTAGCTGAATTAAAGAGTATTTCAAAAGTTGCAAATAATTCACATATATCTCAACCAGCGCTAAGTCATCAATTATCTAAGCTAGAAAAAGAGCTTGGTGCTAAGTTATTTGAAAGAAGTAACAGAGGTGTTGAACTTACATCTCAAGGAGAAATTTTGTATAACTATGCGAAAGAAATAATTCTATCTCATAATAATTTAGTTGAAGAGATAAATGCAAATAGTTTGAATAAAAGTGAAATCGGAATAACAAACTCAAGTATATATGCTAATTTTTTAGTTGCTAATATG
>NZ_JAVXRL010000014.1:0-55988 GCF_036643715.1 Clostridium sp.
GTTTTTTTTATTTGTTTTTAGTAAAATTTTATTTAAAAAAATGATATAATCAAGATGTACAAAAGAGAATAAGAGAAGGGATTGAGGACATATGCTTAAGAAACTTACAAATAGAGTATATTATATGGAAAATAGAGAAGAAGGAGACAGACCAGCACTTGGTGTTGTAATTGGAGATAGATATAGCTTAGTTATTGATGGAGGAAATTCAAAAGCTCATGCAGAAGAATTTCTAAAAGAAATAGAAAAATTAAATCCAACACCTTTAAAATATTTAGCAATAACACATTGGCACTGGGATCATATATTTGGAGCGTCTCATATGGGATTAATAAATATAGCAAATGGTGTCACAAATGAAAAGCTAGAATGGCTTAGAGGCTTAGAATGGACAAACAGTGCTATAGAAGAAAGAGTGAAAACTGGTGAAGAGATAGAATTTTGTTTAGAACATATAAAGATAGAACATCCAAGTGATGATAGAAAAGTCACTGTTCCTGTTATTGATATAATTTATGATGAATTTTTAAAAATTGATTTAGGTGGAGTTAAAGTTGAGATAGAACACATTCCAAGTGACCATTCAAAAGACAATTCAATAATTTTAGTTCAGGAAGAAGATAAAAATGTTGCTTTTGTAGGAGATTCACTTTATTTAGATATGTACAATGGTGAGTGGAGTTATTTAAAGGACAAGTTTATCCCATTACTAATAGAATTAAAATGCTATGAGGCCGATTATTATGTACCATCTCATCATGGAGTTTATACAAAGGAAAGTTTTTATGACTTTGTAGATTACATGAAAAAGTTAAGTGAAATAGTTTCAGATAGAATAACTTTAGAAGGTGCTAAAGAAGAATTTAAAAAAGAGTTTAATAGAGAGCCAAGTGAAGATGAAGAATTTGATATGAAATGCTTCATCTTAGGAAATATAAAAGAATTGCAATAAATTAACAGCATATATAATCTCTTAAAATTAAATAATATAAAAGATAGCTTATTTAATTAATAATAAAAGGAGAGATTATTATGTCACACAAAAATAATAAAAATAGTAAAGATAATAAAAAAGTAAGTCAGAAGACAAAAAAAGAAGTGGAAAAAATGAAAGTAGAAACAGCAAATGAAATTGGTTATTCAAAAGAATCTAGGAAGCTTGGTAAAGATAAAGAAAGAAAAGTTCCATTTAAAAAATAAATTTTCTATTGATTTATTTAAACTTTGTGATAAAATAGATTTAATTTAAAAATAAAATTCGTATAATCCTTAAGATACGGTTAAGGAGTTTCTACCAAGAACCAATAATTCTTGATTACGAAGAATATGTTCAAAATAGTATTTTGATTATGTTCTTCGCAGTCAGGAATTTTTTTTATAGAAAAATACGAGTTAAACGGGGAGCGATTATATAATATGAAGTTTAAAAATGCACCAAAAATAGAGTTACACTGTCATTTAGATGGTTCTTTAAGAATAGGAACAGTTTTAGAGTTAATTGAAGATGAAAACATAAAGCTAGATGATAAAAGTTATGAAAAAATAAAATCAGAGCTAATTGTGCCAGATGACTGTGAATCGTTAAATGAGTATTTAAAAAGATTTGATATTCCAAATATGGTTATGCAAAAGAAAGATAACATAAAGAGAATTGCATATGAATTAATTGAAGATGTAAGTGGAGAAAATGTTAAATATATCGAAGTTAGATTCGCACCACTTTTACATATGGATGGTGGACTTACTATTAAAGAAACGATAGAGAGCGTTTTAGAAGGCTTAAAAGAAGGGGAAAAAGACTTTAACGTTAAAAGCAACCTTATATTAAGTTTATTAAGACATATGAGCGTGGAATCTGCTTTTGAGGTTATAAAAGAGTCAAAAGAATTTGTAGGACAAGGTGTTGTAGCTGTAGACCTTGCAGGTGGAGAAGAAAAAGGTTTTGTCCATAGATATGAAGATGCATTTAAGTTAGCTAGAGATTATGGATATAGAGTTACAATACATGCTGGGGAGACAGGCTTCTCTGAAAATGTTAGTGATGCAATTAATATTCTTAAGGCAGAAAGAATAGGGCACGGAGTAGCTATATTAAAAGATAACAAAGTTTATGAATTAGTAAAAGAGAAAAATGTAACTTTGGAAATGTGTCCAAAGAGTAATGTACAAACAAAGGCAGTTAAAGATTACTTGAATCATCCAATAAAGAAATTCTTAGATAAAGGATTATTAGTAAATTTAAGTACAGATAATAGAACTGTATCTAACGTTACATTAACAGAAGAATGCAATAATATTAATGAAGCGCACACATTAACAGAAAGTGATATGGAAAAAATATATTTAAATAGTATAAAAGGTGCTTTCTGCGATGATAAAACTAAAGATTGGCTTAAAAATCAACTAACTTTATAAAAATAAAAAAATCTAATAAATCCCTTAAAAAGTATATTGAAAAATATATATTATATGGTAAAATTATATCAAATGTGAATATATTTGCATTTAAACTATGGGTGAGAGGGGATTTTTAAATGAAGAATAAGTTAGAACTAGAGGTTAGAAGAGACTCCTTAATGAACAGAGGAAGTCATAATGCAGCACTTGTTGCAAAAATAGTAAGAAAACTTAGAAAATTAGAAGAGTAAATATAATGAAAGGCATTCCAATTGGTCATTGGAGTGCCTTTTAAAATTTTATTCTAAATCAAGAGTATTATATACTTCAGTAGATTCATATATAACAGATCTTCCATATTTAAAATAATAAGTTATTGATAAGAATATAGTAAGCAATTCAGCAATAGGGATTGCTAGCCATATACCATTAACATCGATAAATCTAGGTAAAAATATAATAGCTAAAGTAACAAATACTAAAGAACGACTAATTGATATTATAGCTGATATGTGACCACTACCAATAGAAGTAAAGTAGCCAGACATAAATACATTAATACCAATAATTAAAAACCCAAATGAGAATAGTTTGATACCTGATAATGCAATTTCATAAACAATTAAGTCATTAGTAAATATACCTATTATATACTTACCAAATAATATAGAAATTAAAAATATAACAATGGATAATATAATAATAGTTAAAAAGCTATGTTTTAAACTTTCTTTTATCTTTTCTTTATTCTTAGCTCCAAAGTTATAACTTATTACAGGGGATATACCAACTGTTATACCAAAGTATATTGATATAAAGAAATAGTACATATAAGTTATTATTGACATTGCAGCGACACCATTTTCGCCGTAATATGCAAGTATCGCTATATTAAATAAAAAAGTTGTTATCCCAGTTGAAAATTCAGTAAACATCTCTGAACTACCATTGTAACAAGAAATCCATAAGTCTTTACTATAGAACTTAGTTTTTTTGAATTTTAAATGAGATCTACTGCTTAAAAAATATATTAATCCAATAATAGTTGATAAGCTTATGGATAAAAATGTTCCAAGGGCAGCCCCTAAAATTCCAAAATCTAATATTACTATAAAAATAAAATCAAATATAACGTTTAGCACTAACCCAATACCAGACATAAGTAATGAAAGTTTAGGATTTCCATCTACACGAGCATAATATTCAAAATATAATTTAAACATCATAGGTAAAGTCATAAGTATTGTAACTAAACCGTAAGTATGTGCATAGGGCATTATAGATTCAGTTGCACCTAAAAATGTTAAAATAGGTTTTAAAAAAATAATTCCGATTATTGTTAAAGAGATTGATATTACAAGCAAAACTATAGTAATAAATGAGAATAGCTCATTTGCACCATCAATATCTTTTTCTCCTAGTTTAATACTTACTAAAGCTCCAGAACCTGTAGCTAGCATTACTGCTATACCAAAGACTATACACGTTATTGGGATAACAATGTTAATAGAAGCTAATGCTTTTGAATTTACAAATATAGATACGAAAAATCCATCTATCGTTGTATAGAATGATAAGAATATCATTGCAATAATAGAAGGTAAAACATATTTTAAAAATTGTAAGTAGGTTTGTTTATTTGTAAAACTTGTATTCATATTAATATCCTCCTTATGTGTGTTTGACATACATAAGTGTAAAGGATATAGTAACTATATAGTCAATATAGAAATTTTTAGAGGTGTATAATGGATATAAAATTTACAATAGGCGAGGTTGCTAAATTGCATAATTTATCAAAACAGACTTTGATTTTTTATGATAAAATTGGTTTGTTTAAGCCTAAAATAGTGAATGATTATAATAGGTATAGATACTATACTTCAGAGCAATTAGAAATTTTAGATAGTATATTAATTTTGAAAGAGATAGGTATACCACTTAAAGATATAAAAGACTTTCTTCAAGATAGAAATATTGATTCTACTTTAGATTTAATGAAAAAGCAAAGGGAAGAATTAAAGATTCAAGAGGAACAATTAAAACTTATAATAAAGAGATTAGGTAAAAAGATTGAAACTTTAGAACATTTAAGAGATCTTGAAAATAGTGTTTATTTTGAAGAAGTAGAAGAGGAATACTTAGCCATTGAGACGGTGGATAAGCCATGTGAATTATTAGAAACAAATATATCAATAAAAAACTTATTAAATAAAGCTACAAATAATTCATATAACTATAATTATCAAATAGGAGTTATGATTTCAGTTGAAAGTTTACAAAGTGGAAATTATACTTTAGCAGATTATACATTTTTACCATTGAATAATAAATCTCAAAGTAAGGATGTTGTTTTAAAGCCAAAAGGAATATATGCAATAGCACATCATAAAGGTAAATATGAGGATGTTGGACGTACTTATAAGTCTTTACTAGATGAAATATCATTAAGAGGGTATGAACCAATTGGTCATTCTTATGAGTACTGCGTTTTAGATAGTTTAACAAGTATAACACCAGATGATTATATAACTGAAATAGCTATAAAAGTAATTAAATAATAAATAAAAGCCTAAAAATACTTTAGGCTTTTATTGTATATTATGAGTTTACAAATCTATTTAAAAATTGTTTTGTTCTTTCGTTTTTTGGTGAATTAAATATTTCATTAGGAGTTCCTTCTTCAACAATAAATCCATCAGCCATAAATATTATTCTATCTCCAACATCTTTAGCAAAGGACATTTCATGAGTAACTATTATCATAGTTCTACGTTCTTTAGCTAAGTTTTTTATTACTGATAAAACCTCAGTTACAAGTTCTGGATCTAGGGCGGAAGTTGGTTCATCAAATAAAATAACATTAGGATTTATCGCCATAGCACGAGCTATACTAACTCTTTGCATCTGTCCACCTGACAAAGTACTAGGGTAAGCATCCTTTTTATCTATCATTCCTACCTTTTTAAGGGCATCTAATGCAATTTTAGTAGCTTCTGATTTACTGAATTTTTTAACTATGATAAGAGCTTCAGTTACGTTTTGAAGTACAGTTTTATTATTAAAAAGATTATAGTGCTGAAATACCATAGCAGATTGTTTTCTTAAGTTATGAATATCCTTCTTTGAAACTTTAGGAGCATTTATTGTAGCATCTCCAATTGTTATAGAACCTTCATCTGGTTCTTCTAAGTAGTTTAAACATCTTAAAAATGTTGATTTACCAGATCCAGAAGGGCCAAGTATAACAACAACTTCACCTTCTTTAACATTAATACTAATATCTTTTAATACATCTATTTTATTAAATTGTTTTTTTAAGTTATCTACTTTAATCATTTTATACACCCCTTAATACACTGAAAGCTTACGTTCTAAAATCTTTTGAAGGTAACTAAAGAATTGAATGATGACCCAATACATAATAGCAACAATTATATAACTTTCAAAGAATTTATAACTAGAAGAAGCTGCCATCTGAGCTTTAGCTAACAGTTCAACAACACCTAAAGTGAATGCAAGAGATGATCCTTTAACTGTGTCAACAAATATATTACCAAGAGGTGGTACAGCTATTCTGAAAGCTTGAGGAAGTATTATTCTTCTAAGACCTTCACCTTTTGTCATACCAACTGAAAGACAAGCTTCCATTTGTCCTTTATTTATTGCATCTATTGAAGAACGCAATATTTCAGCGATGTAAGCAGAAGCATTAAGTCCAAGACCTACAAGAGCTGCAGTATAAGCACTCATATTTTGAAGTGCAGGTATTACTTGTGGTATACCAAAGTATAGTAAGAATAATTGTACTAAAAGAGGTGTTCCTCTAAAGAATGATATATAAACTTCAGCAATTTGTTTTAAAACAGGAAGTTTATAAACTCTTATAATAGCAAGTGTAATTCCAACTGCTAATCCAAGTAGCATACCGAATATTGAAAGTGAAATAGTTACCTTTGTTGCTTTAAGCAACATTGGAATTAGTTTTAATGAATACATAAAGTCAAATGAAGATACAGAAGTCCCGTTATTCACTACATTATTATCATTATTTTCAGTATTATTTGGACTTGTCACATTCATTCCAAGCCATTTTTCTGAAATTGACTTTAAAGTACCATCAGTTCTCATTGCACTTAAAGCTGTATCAACTTGTGATACAAGTTCCTCACCTTTTTTATCTTTTACAAAAGGATAAGCATTTTCTATTTTATCTATAGGTTCCCCAGCAAGTTTTAAATTAAGGTTTTTTTCCTTAATTGTAGCTATAGCAGAAACTCTATCTATAACAACTGCATCAAGTCTTCCAAGTAAAAGCTCATTAAATGCAGCATCTGTATTTTGATATGTAATTACATTAACATTTAAATCCTTACCTTTTTCTTTAACTATTTTTTCATAGTTACTTCCAAGGTCAACTCCAACCTTTTTATTTTTTAAATCATTAAAAGATTTTACTGAGTCATTATCTTTTTTTACAACTATTTGAGCACCACTATATACAGATGGTGTTGTAAAATAGTATTTTTCTTTTCTTTCATCTGAAACAGACATTTGGTTCGCAATAGTATCTACTTTTCCACTTTCAAGCATTCCAAAAAGTCCACTAAATGAGGCTGGTTTGAATTCGATATTATATCCTAAACGCTTTCCGATTTCATTCCAAGTATCAATTTCGAACCCTTCTAGTTTTCCGTTATTTAAAAAAGTAAATGGATAATAAGTCCCTGAAGTCCCAACTGTTATAGTCTTACTATTATTACTTGCTGTTGAATTTTCTGAATCATTAGCTGAACATCCAACAAGTGATAAGACTATTAGCATTAAGGACGTGATAAGTAGTGTAATCTTTTTTTTCATTCGTATTCGTCTCCTAATTTATTATGTAATTAGCATTATATACAATTCCCATCAGAATTGTCAACAATGAAAGTTTCTATTATACTTCCAATTAATATGATTAGTATTAACTAGGTAAGTTATGTAGAAAATATAAAGAATTTACTCCAAATATTAAAAAATAAAATTTACTAAGTGATGTATAATATAGTATATATTTTAAATGTTTAGAAGGAGAGAGTGAATATGAGAAAGTTAAACGGTACTTTAGTTAGAGAAGATAATTGCAATATAAAAATTAAGCTTAATTATGTATACAAAAGTGGAAAAGTATATTACAAGGATACAATTTCAGGAGAAAAGAAATTTTTAATGGATATAAATAATACTGACGAAGTAACATTTAAAGATCCAGAGCCAAATAATAGAACATTTTATGAAATTCACTGTGATGGTGAAAAACTAATTTTAGCAGAGAGACTAGTACCCCTTAAAAATTTTTGCAATTTTAGAGATTTAGGCGGATACGATACTGAAGATGGAAGAAAAGTTAAATGGGGCTTATTTTATCGTTCTGAAGACTTATCTAATTTAAAAGGAGAAGATTTAGAGTATTTTAAGTCTCTTAATATAAAATATGTTCTTGATTATAGATCAGAGAGCGAAGAAGAAAATGCTAAAGATGTGCAAGTTAAAGGTATAGATAACATTCATATATCAGCTATGAGTTCTTTAGATAATGGTAACTTAAATATGGAAGACTACGTAAAACAAATGCTTGCAGGAAATAAAATGGAAATTACACCTAAACAAATTCTTATAAATGGATATAAAGATATGCCTATTAATAATGAAGCTTATAAAACTTTAATGAATCTTTTTAAAGATCCAAGTAATACTGCTATACTACAGCACTGCACTGCAGGAAAAGATAGAACCGGACTTGGTTCAGCTTTAATTTTACTTGCGCTTGGAGTTCATGAAGATATTATTATAAAAGACTATTTAAAGAGTAATGATTATAGAGCTTTGAATAATAACGCAATGCTTAATATGTATAAGCAGTATATAAAAGATGATAAGATGAAAGGTTTAATACAAGAAGTATTAGGTGTAGATAAATCATATATATTAGAAAGCTTTAAGACAATAAAGGAAAAATATAGTTCATATGAAGAGTACTTCAAAGGTGAATACGGATTAGATAAGGAACAACTTAAGAAGTTAAGAGATGAATATTTATATTAGATTTAACATTGTGGGACTAAATGAAAATATAATTTAGTCCCTTTTTTATAAGACATAATAGGAAAAGGAAGATAACATATGAAGAAATTAAATGGAAATTTAACTAGAGACAAAGATGGTAATATAGTTATTAAATTAAATATGCTATGTGAAGAAGGAAAATTATATTACAGAAATAGAGTAAATGGAGAAAAAATTTTTTTATTAAGTATACATAAGTTAGATGAAATTAAATTTAAAGATCCAAACCCAAATAATAGAACATTTTACGAAATAGAAAGTGAAAATAACAATCTTATTTTAGCGGAGAGGTTAGTGCCTTTAGATAAGTATCGTAATTTTAGAGACTTAGGAGGATATGAAACTAAGGATGGAAGAAAAGTAAAATGGGGTCTTTTTTATCGTTCAGAAAATCTTTCAAAGCTAAAAGGGAGAGATTTAGAAATTTTCAAATCTTTGAATATTAAGAATGTTTTAGATTATAGATCAAATGCTGAAGCTAAGAAGAAGCCAGATGTTGAAATTAAAAATGTAAAAAATATAAGAATTTCTGCAATGGGAGAATTAGATGATAATAATTTTAATACAAAATATTATGCAAAAAAAATGATATTTAATAAACCGATGGTAAAAACACCAGAGGAAGTTTTACTTGAAGGATATGAGAGCATGCCAATAAACAATTCTGCCTATAAAAAACTAATGGAGCTATTTAAAAATCCAGATAATACTGGAATTTTGCAGCATTGTTCAGAAGGTAAAGATAGAACAGGATTTGGATCAGCACTTATATTATTAGCACTTGGAGTAGATGAGAAGACCGTAATTAAAGATTATTTAAAAAGTAATTATTATATGGAAAAACATAATAAACTAATTGAAGAAGTAACAAATAAAATAATTAATGAAAATATGGAAAGATTACTTGAACATATTTTAGGTGTAGATAAAAAATATATAGGATTAAGTTTTAAAATTATAAAGGAAAAGTACTCATCATATGAAGATTATTTTAAAAAGGAATATGATTTAGATAAAGATAAATTAAATAAGCTTAGAGACATATATTTATATTAAAAAATTTTAGATAATTGTATAAAAATATGTTAAAAGGCAATAATGACCAATGAGGAGTGATGAATATGAAAGATAATAAGAAAAAATACATTGCTATTTCAGCATTCGGAATTGTTGGTTTGTTTTTTTTAACATATTATGTAGTAACATCTAAAATTGAATCTAGAAATTTAGAGTATTTAAATACAGTTGCAGAGGAAACTAGTGCAAATAAATCTAATGAAGTATTAAAAGATGATCTTAAAGTATCTTTTTACACAGATAATTCAAAAGATAAAGTTACAACAATTAAAGGTGTAGTAGATGAGTATAAAATAGCAGACAAGAAAGCAACAGAAGCAACAATAAGTAGTGCTGTAGCTTCAAAGGGATATAAAATGCTAAGTAAATCAGACGAAGGTATAATTTTTAAAAGAGAAGCTAAAGATTCATTAGAAAAAAATACTTATTATATAGGTGAAAAAGATGGATATTTAGCAATTTATAAAACAGATGATAAAGGTAATATGAATGTGCATAAAGTGTATTCAGACTATCACGGAATTGATAACCTTAGAGAAAATGATATTGATAAAATTAAAAATTATCAGTACTTTAATAGTACAGATTTAAGTAAAGTTGAAGAAATGATAACTGAGTTAACCACTTAAGAACCTCTTAATTTAATATATACACCCTATAAAATTAGTTTATAGGCTTTAAGACCTAGCAAAATATTGTTAGGTCTTAAAGTGCTTAGAAAAATAACAGGATTTCTTGAAAGATTTCTTCTAAAATGATAAAGTAATAAGTAGACTTGTATGGGAACATACTTTCACTTACAGAAAAGTAGAGAGGGGGATTTTATTAGTGTACGAATACATAAAAGGAAAATATATTGGAATAGTAAAAGACTATGTAATTGTTGAAAACAATGGAATAGGATATAAAATATTTTCTTCAGGAATAACAATGTCAAGTATGCCATCTACTGGTGAAGAAGTTATGCTTTATTTAGTTCAAATCGTAAGAGAAGACTTTATAGGCTTGTATGGATTTATTTCAAGAGAAGAGCTTCAGATGTTTAATATGTTACTTGGTATAAATGGTGTTGGTGCAAAGGCTGCACTTTCATTATTATCAATAAGTAGAATAAACAATTTAAAGTATGCAATAATGACAGGTGATGAGAAACATATATGTAGAGCACCTGGTATTGGTAAGAAAACAGCTGGAAGAATAATTTTAGAACTTAAAGATAAATTAAAGCCAGATGAACTTATAGATGGAAATGAAATGTTAGATAGTTTAGGAAATGCAGTAGATGATGATTATGCTATAAAAGTATCAGAAGTATTAGGTGCTCTTTTAGCACTTGGATACAGTGAGAAAGAAGCTAATATGGCAATAAAGAATATAGATAAGAGCAATAGTGTTGAAATTATGATAAAAGATTCTTTAAGAGTATTAATGGGGTAGGTGATTTATATATATGGAAAGAATTATTACACCAGATGAACTTAATGAGGACTTTGGAAGTGAATTAAGTTTAAGACCTCAAAAAATTAGTGAATATATAGGTCAAGATAAAGTTAAGGAAAGGCTTGATATATTTATAAAGGCAGCCCAAAATAGGGGAGAAGCTTTAGATCATGTTCTTTTATACGGACCACCAGGACTTGGTAAAACAACTCTTGCAAACATAATAGCAATTGAGATGGGTGGAAACTTAAAAGTAACATCAGGTCCAGCAATTGAAAGAGCTGGGGACTTAGCTGCAATACTTACTACACTTCAAGATAATGATGTTTTATTTATTGATGAAATTCATAGACTAAATAGAAATGTTGAAGAAATTTTATATCCAGCAATGGAAGACTATGCACTTGATATAGTAATTGGTAAAGGTGCTGCTGCAAAGTCTATAAGGTTAGACTTACCACAGTTCACTTTAATTGGAGCTACAACTAGAATAGGAATGCTAACATCTCCTTTAAGAGATAGATTTGGAGTTCTTTGTTCTATGGAGTACTATACCGAAGACCAATTAAGAGATATAATAGTTAGAAGTTCAATGGTGCTTGGTTCATCAATAACAGTTGAAGGAGCAGGTGAAATTGCAAGAAGGTCTAGAGGAACACCAAGAATAGCAAATAGACTTTTAAAAAGAGTTAGAGATTATTCAGAAGTTAGAGCTGATAATATTATAAGCTATAAAGAAGCAAGGGAAGCATTAGAACTTTTAGAAGTTGATAATCAAGGTTTTGATAGAGTTGATAATAAAATTTTAGAAGCAATAATTGATAACTTTAAAGGTGGTCCAGTTGGAATAGAAACACTTTCTTATTTTATAGGAGAGGAACTTGGAACTTTAGAAGATGTTTATGAACCGTATTTACTTCAAAGAGGGTTTATTGTAAGAACTCCTAGAGGAAGAGTTGCAACTGAGGCTGCATATAAACATTTAGGACGAAAGTTTGGTGAAAATACTAAACTAGGAGCACAAAAAAGTTTTTTTAATGAGTAAGGAGAGAAAATAATGAAAGTAAGCGATTTTGACTTTTACCTACCAGAGGAATTAATAGCACAACATCCATTAGAAAAGAGAGATAGTTCAAGATTAATGGTACTTGATAAGAAGACTGGTGAAATAGAACATAAAATTTTTAAAGACATAATTAATTATTTAAATGAAGGAGATACTTTAGTTTTAAATAATACGAGAGTTATGCCAGCTAGACTTATAGGTGAAAAAGAAGAGACTGGTGGTAAAATAGAATTTTTACTTCTTAAAAGATTAGAAGGAGATAAATGGGAATGTCTAGCTAAACCTGGAAAGACAGCTAAGCCAGGAAGAAGATTCTCATTTGGAGAAGGAAAACTTAAGTGTGAAGTTAAGGAAGTATTAGAAACTGGTAATAGAGTAATTGAGTTTGAATACGACGGAATATTTGAAGAAGTATTAGACTCACTTGGAGAAATGCCACTTCCTCCATATATTCATGAAAGACTAGAAGATAGTGAAAGATATCAAACAGTTTATTCAAAAGAAAAAGGATCAGCTGCAGCACCAACTGCAGGACTTCACTTTACAGAAGAATTATTAAATGATATAAAAGCTAAAGGTGTTAATATTGCTTATGTAACATTACACGTTGGTCTTGGAACATTTAGACCTGTAAAAGCTGAAACTATAGATGAACATGTTATGCATTCAGAGTTCTATCAAGTTTCAGAAGAAACAGCAAATATCATTAATAAAACTAAAGAAAATGGTGGGAAGATAATTTCAGTTGGAACAACATCAACTAGAACTCTTGAAACTATCAGCGATGAAAATGGAAGAGTTAAAGAATGTAGTGGATGGACTAATATATTCATATATCCTGGATATAAGTTTAAAATTGTAGATAATTTAATTACAAATTTCCATCTTCCAGAGTCAACATTGATTATGTTAGTTTCTACTTTAGCTGGAAAAGAGCATGTACTTAATGCTTATAATGAAGCTGTAAAAGAAAAATATAGATTCTTCTCATTTGGAGATGCTATGTTTATAAAATAACTTTATGATAAATTTAGAGGAGTGAAATTTTTGAGTAAAAGATATACATTATTAAAAAAAGACGGGAAAGCTAGAAGAGGTAGATTCGTAACGCCTCATGGAACGATAGAAACTCCAGTTTTCATGAATGTTGGAACATTAGCTGCAATTAAAGGAGCTGTTTCAAGTATGGATTTAAAAGAAATTGGATGTCAAGTTGAACTTTCAAATACTTACCATTTACATTTAAGACCATCAGATAAAGTTGTTAGTGAACTTGGCGGATTACATGAGTTTATGAATTGGGATAGACCAATACTTACAGATTCAGGCGGATTCCAAGTATTCTCACTTTCAGGAATGAGAAAGATAAAAGAAGAGGGAGTATACTTTAGCTCACATATAGATGGAAAGAAAATCTTTATGGGACCAGAAGAAAGTATGCAAATTCAAAGTAACTTAGCTTCAACAATTGCAATGGCATTTGATGAATGTATCGAAATACCTTCACCAAGAGAATATGTTGAAAGATCTGTTGAAAGAACAACAAGATGGCTTGAGAGATGTAAAGCTGAAATGGATAGATTAAATGCGCTTCCAGATACAATAAATAAAGAGCAAATGCTATTTGGTATAAATCAAGGAGCTACATTTAAAGATATTAGAATAGAACATGCAAAGACTATAACAAAGATGGACCTTGATGGATATGCAATTGGTGGTTTAGCAGTTGGAGAAACTCATGAAGAAATGTATGAAACAATAGATGCTGTAGTGCCTTACCTTCCAGAAGATAAGCCAATATACTTAATGGGAGTTGGAACACCTGCAAATATTTTAGAAGCTGTGGAAAGAGGAGTAGACTTCTTTGACTGCGTCTTACCTGCAAGAAACGGAAGACATGGGCATGTATTCACTAAAAATGGCAAAATAAATATAATGAACAAAAAGTTTGAATTAGATAAGAGTCCAATTGATGAAGGATGTCAATGCCCTACATGTAAGAATTACACTAGAGCTTATATAAGACATTTATTTAAAGCAAAAGAGATGTTAGCTATGAGACTTTGTGTTCTACACAACCTTTATTTCTATAATAAACTTATGGAAGATATAAGAAATGCAATAGATGAAGGTAACTTCAAGGAATTTAAAGAACAAAAGCTTAAAGAGTGGAATATTTAAGTTTGTTTAAAATGAATTAACTATAAGGACATAAAGTTATATTGACAACAAATTTAAATAAATGTAAACTCATTTTAGGAATACTATTATATTCCAAAAAATAAAGAATTTAAATTAGAAAGGAAGTATAGTGATGGGAGCAATTTTATATAATGTAATACCTTTAGTATTAATATTTGGTCTTTTCTTCTTCATGATAATCTTACCAGAAAAGAAGAGAAAGAAACAATACGGACAAATGATGGATTCATTAGGAGTAAATGATGAAGTAATGACAAGAGGCGGAATTGTTGGTAAAATAGTTCAAATGGATGACGAACATGTAACTATTGAAACAAGTTCAGATAGAACTAAATTAAAACTAGTTAAAAACGCAATTGCTAGTAAAGTTTATAAAGAAGATACTAAATAATAATTTATTGTGAAATCCATCAGTATAATTGCTGATGGATTTTTATTATTAAAATTTATTTCAGCATTTTACTTTTTTAGATAAGTTATTAAAAAAAGATTATTATAATACTATAATACTTTATAATAAATTTTTATTATGGTATAATAAAAAACGATTTAAATAATAAAATGCCAATAATTGTAAAGGTTATTATTTCGAAAAATAGAAGAATATTACACAAAAAAACTCATAGAGGGGGATAAAGATGAAGGCAAAAGGAAAAAGTACATTTATTTTTACACTTTGCACCCTAGCTATCATAGTTCTTGCGCTTGTATGCTTTAAAGGAGTGACGATAGGTGGATGGGAGGTTAAATCATTTGACCAAACAATTACAAAGGGACTAGACTTGCAAGGTGGAGTTTCCGTTTTATTAGGGATTCAAGACGAGAATGTAAGTAAAGAAGACTTACAAAAAACAAAGGATTTAATTCAATTAAGAGTTAATAAACTTGGAGTAGCTGAAACTGTTGTTACTACAGAAGGGGACAATAGGATAAGAGTTGATATTCCAGGAGAATATAATTCACAAGGAATTGTAGATTCATTAAGTAAAACAGGTAACCTTACATTCAAGGCACCAGATGGAAAAGTTTTATTAACAGGAAAAGATGTTAAATCAGCATCAGCTGTATTAGATCAACAATCAGGTAAGCCACAAGTTTCTTTAGAACTTAACGATGAAGGAACTAAGAAGTTTGCAGAGGCTACAGGACAATATTTAAATCAACAAATTTCAATTAATATGGACGAAGAACAACTTACAAATCCAACAGTTCAAAGTCAAATAACAAACGGAAAAGCAGTAATAACTGGAATGGAAAGTATGGATGAAGCTAAAAATATAGCAGGTCTTATAAATTCAGGAGCATTACCAGTTACAATAAAAGCTCTTTCACAACAAACAGTTGGTGCTCAACTTGGAGCGACAGCATTACCAAATGCAGTTAAAGCAGGTGTTGTGGGTATAGGATTAATATTCGTATTCATGATACTTTATTACAGAATACCAGGATTAATTGCAAGTATAGCATTAACATTATACGTTACACTTGTATTATTAATATTCGTAGAAATTGGAGCTACACTTACATTACCAGGTATAGCAGGATTCCTTCTAACGATAGGTATGGCAGTAGATGCTAATGTACTGATATTTGAAAGAATTAGAGAAGAACTTAGGAAAGGTGTAACAGTAAAAGCATCTGTTAAGAGAGGTTTTGAAAATGCACTTTCATCAATAGTAGATTCAAATGTAACAACAATAATCGCAGCTTTAGTACTGTATTTTATGGGTTCAGGTTCAGTTAAAGGTTTTGCAATTACACTATTAATTGGTATAGTTGTAAGTTTATTTACAGCACTTGTAGTTACAAAATTCTTAATGAATCAAGCGCTAAATATGGGGCTATTAAATAAATTATCTCACTTTAGAGTGAAAGCAAAGAGGGGGTAAAGATATGCTTAAGATAATTGAAAAATCAAAGATATGGATTTCTTTATCCCTAGTAGTTATAGTAATAGGATTAGGTTTCATGTTTACTAGAGGACTTAATTTTGGGATAGACTTTAAAGGTGGAACACAAGTAGTATTTGATTTTGGCAAATCATTTGATAAAGCTGCAGTAGATAAAGTAGTTAAAGGTTATGCTGAGGATGCATTAACTAATACAGTTAATGGAGATCAATATGAAATAAAATCATCTAAATTAGATTCACAAAAAGTTAATGAAATATTTGATCAGCTAAAAAAGGATTATGGATTAAAAGAAGATGCTTTAGTATCTCAAAATGATATTGGATCATCAATTGGTAAAGAATTAACTCAAAAGACTATTTTAGCTTTAATAGTGGCATTTGCTGCTATGCTTATATATATAGCAATAAGATTTGAATTTAAATTTGGGGTAGCTGCACTTACAGCTTTATTCCATGATATACTAATAACATTAAGTGTATACGCAATATTCGATATACCTGTAAATGCACCTTTTATCGCTGCTTTATTAACTATAATCGGATATTCAATAAACGATACTATTGTTATTTTTGACAGAATTAGAGAAAATTCTAAAAATATGAGAACAATGCCAACAATTGAAATTGCGGATAAGAGTTTAACACAAACTATGTCAAGATCTATTAATACAACTCTTACAACATTAATAACTATCATAGCTGTTAATGTATTTGTACCAGCTGTTAGAGACTTTTCATTCCCGCTTGTAATTGGTATAGCTACAGGAGCTTATTCATCAATATTTATAGCATCACCAACATGGGTATGGCTTAAAAATAAGGCTCCAAAAAAGAAGGTAGCAAAGGCATAACTTATAAATTTAGCATAAAAAATAGAAACCTTCAAAACTAAGTTTTGAAGGTTTTATATTTTTTTATCATAAATATTTGTCAAATTACCTGTTTTAAATTATAATATTATTGTTTTCTAATTTTATGGAGGAGATAGTAAGCGATGCGTAAGTTTTGGGAGAGCATATATTGCCCTAATTACATAAGAGGATATAATCCCTTTATATTAAAAGACATGAACAAGTCTATTGAGCGACTTGTGACTGCTATTAATAATAGGGAGAAAATCATTATATATGGAACAAACACTGTTGATGGTATTTGTGCAATTGCTTCCTTAAGCTTAGTGCTAAGATACTTGAATGCTGATGTAGAGTATTTGATACATGACGGAGGGGAAGATTGTAAAGAAGTAGATACTTTTGACATCAAGACAAAAGTTGATTTCCTTGGAGGAGAGCTACTTATTACATTAGGAGTGGATTTAGTTTCGAAGCAAGAGGTGGAACTTTGTGAAAGCCTAGGTATAGATCTTATAGTTCTTGAGAACAAAAAGACAGAATCTAAGAGGGATTATATTTATATAAACCCGAGACAGAAAGGTTGTCAATACAGATATAAGACATTATCCACAAGCGCATTAACTTTTAAGTTGATGCAAGCAATAGCTATTTATTATAATATGAAAAGTATTAATAAATATCTAGATTTAATTTTAATTGGTACTAAATGGGCAGGTTCTTCATCTAGAGGCGAAAATGCAGTATTCTTAAAAGAAGGCAAAAAGTTTTTAGATAATACAAATAACATTGGGTTAAGAGCAATTATTAATTTTAATAACGTTGAAGAACTTGACGATGAGAATATAGATAAAATGATAAATTTAATTACGCCAACAACAAGTGCTGTTGGAATGATTAATAATGCAAGGATTGTTTTAGAATTATTAACTACAGATGATGAGGATAGAGCTGAGCAAATATCAAAGTATTTATACAATACTAGGATACGTCAAAGGTAATGTTGTTATATAAGAGAGAGTATGTGGCTAAAATTAATTAAAAGATTAATAAAATTATTGGAGGAATTAATATGAATTTAAAGGATAAGATAAGAGTAATAGATAATTTTCCTAAAGAAGGTATAAGTTTTAAGGATATTACTACACTAATAGGTGATGGAGAAGGATTAAGAGCTTCAGTTGATGAAATAGTTAACCACTTAAAGGACAAGAATGTTGATGTTGTAATAGGACCAGAAGCTAGAGGATTCATATTTGGAGTTCCAGTTGCATATGCTTTAGGCGTTGGATTCGTACCAGTTAGAAAGCCTGGTAAGTTACCAGGAGAAACATTAAGTATGGCTTATGACTTAGAATATGGTACAGATAACTTAGAAATACACAAAGATGCAATTAAAAAGGGACAAAGAGTAGCAATCGTTGATGATTTATTAGCAACAGGTGGAACTATAGAAGCAGTTGCAAAACTTGTTGAACGTGCTGGTGGAGAAGTAGTTTCATTAGATTTCGTAATTGAACTTACAGAGTTAAGAGGAAGAGATAAGTTAGAAGGTTATGATGTAATGTCATTAACTCAATATGATGTATAAAATTATTTGAAAAAGATTTGACAATATTATATAATAATAGATAATGGCTGGTTAGAAAACCAGCCTTTGATTTTAAGTAATTATACTAATTATACTATTTAAAGGGAGCGTAATCCTAATATGATAGACGATTTAATTAAAGTTATCAATGAAAATTGTAACAATGTCGATATTGATGTAATAAAAAAAGCTTATAAGTTAGCAGAAAAAGCACACAAAGACCAAAAAAGAGAATCAGGAGAACCGTACATAATACATCCAATTGATGTAGCTTGTATTTTGGCTGAACTTGGTATGGATACTAGCACAATTGCGGCTGGTCTTCTTCATGATGTAATCGAAGATACTGATTATACTTATGAAGATATGGAAAATGAGTTTAGTGAAGAAATAGCAAACTTAGTTGAAGGTGTAACAAAACTAGGTAAAATACAATACAAAACAAAAGAAGAACAACAAGCAGATAATGTTAGAAAAATGCTACTTGCAATGGCAAGAGATATAAGAGTAATAATTATAAAGCTCGCAGATAGACTTCATAATATGAGAACTCTTAAATTTATGAAAAAAGAAAAGCAAAAGCAAAAAGCTAAAGAAACATTAGATATATATGCACCACTTGCACATAGATTAGGTATGTCAAAGATAAAGTGGGAACTTGAAGATCTTTCTTTTAGATATTTACATGAAGAAGAGTATTATGATTTGGTTCACAAAATTGCAGAGAAGAGAATCGAGAGAGAAGAATATATTGATTCAGTTATATTAGACTTAGATGATAAACTTCAAGATGCCGGAATAGATGCAGATATTGAAGGAAGACCAAAACATTTCTATAGTATATATAGAAAGATGGTTAATAAGCATAAATCTATTGAACAAATATTTGATTTAACTGCAATAAGAATATTAGTTAATTCAGTAAAAGACTGTTATGGTGTTTTAGGAATAGTGCATACTATTTATAAACCAATACCAGGAAGGTTTAAAGATTATATAGCAATGCCAAAACCTAATATGTATCAATCACTTCATACAACTGTAATTGGACCTCAAGGGAAGACTTTTGAGATTCAAATAAGAACATTTGAGATGCACAAGACTGCTGAGTACGGTATAGCGGCTCACTGGAAGTACAAAGAAGGTAGCGAAGAGGAAAAGGGCGTTGACTTTGAAAAGAAGCTAGCGTGGCTTAGAGATATATTAGAATGGCAAAAGGAAACTTCAGATGCTGAAGAGTTTATGGAAGGATTTAAAATAGATTTATTCTCTGATGAAGTATTTGTATTTACACCAAAAGGTGTTGTAATAAATTTAGCTAGTGGATCAACACCAATAGACTTTGCTTATAGAATTCATACAGATGTGGGTAATAGATGTATTGGAGCTAAAGTAAGTGGTAAGATTGTACCACTTGATTATAAACTTAAAACTGGTGAAATAGTTGAAATTATAACTTCTAAAACTGCAAAGGGACCTAAGATGGATTGGCTTAATATTGCAAAGAGCAATCAGGCAAAGAGCAAAATAAGACAATGGTTTAAAAAGGTTAAAAAAGAAGAAAATATAGATAAAGGTAAAGAATTCTTAGAAAAAGAGCTTAAGAAGCAAGGTGTTTTATTTAATGATATAGCTAAAGGCGATGCATATGATAAGATGCAAAAGAGATATAATATTCATAGCATGGAAGACTTATATGCTAGTTTAGGAATTGGTATGCTTAGTGCATCAAGTTTTGTTTCAAGGCTTAAAGAAGAAAATATAGATGATAAAGATAAACATTCTAAAGAGGCTGTAGAAAAGAATGTTGAAGAACAAATTTTAAAAAGTGAAAGAAAGCAACAGTCAAGTGATAATAATTATGGAATTACTGTAAAAGGCCTTAATAACATTATGGTTAGATTTGCAAAGTGTTGTAATCCAGTTCCCGGTGATGAAGTATTAGGCTACATCACAAAAGGTAGAGGGGTATCAATACATAGAAAAGACTGTAGTAATATAAAGTCACTAGTTAAAAATGAACCTGAAAAGATAGTTGAAGCAAGTTTCGGAAAAGAAAAAGGTGCTGGATACTTAGCTGAGGTTCAAATTAAAACAGAAGATAGAATGGGTATAATCTCAGACGTTATGCAAGTTATTAATGATAAAGGGTTACCTTTAATCGGATTAAATGCAAATTCTTCTAAAGGAAATGTTGCCTTAATAAATCTAAAAGTTAAAATAAATTCAGTTGAGCAATTAAAAGAATTTATGAAAAACATTAGAAAATTAAAAGGTGTTACAGATGTGTATAGAGTAAATAATTAAAGGATGTGCAATTTATGAGAGCTGTAGTTCAAAGGGTTTCTTCATCTAACGTTAAAGTTTCTGGAGAAGTAATAGGTAGTATTGGAAAAGGGCTTAATGTTTTAATTGGTATTTCAAAAGAAGATACATTAGAAGATATAAAGTATATTAAAGATAAAATAGTAAATTTAAGAATATTTGAAGATGAAAATGAAAAGATGAATTTTTCATTATTAGATATAAAAGGTGAGCTTTTAGTAATTTCTCAATTTACACTATATGGTGATTGTAGAAAGGGAAGAAGACCAAACTTTATGAATGCTAAAGGTGGCGAAGAAGCTAATATATTATACTTAAAACTAATAGAAATGCTAAAAGAAACAGGGCTTAAAGTTGAATGTGGTGAATTTGGAGCAGATATGAAAGTTGATATTCAAAATGACGGGCCTGTAACGTTGCTTCTTGATAGCACTAAAGAATTTTAATATTAAGGAGATGGTTTTTTATGATGATAAAGACAATACCAGCAGGAATATATGATGCAAATTGTTATATAGTTATTGATGAAAAGACAAAGGAAGCTGGAATAATTGATCCAGGCGGAGATGATGTTAAGCTTTTAGAAATAATAAAGGGTTTAAATATTAAGCCAAAATTTATTTTATTAACTCATGCCCATTTAGATCACGTTGGAGCTACTGAATTTTTAAGTAAAGCACTTAATATTCCTTTTTACGTTCATGAAGCAGAACAAAAATATATAGAAAATGATAATTATGTATTTGGCAATATAAGAAAAGCAGATGGGTATTTAACAGAAGATACAGAACTTTATATAGGTGATAATAAAGTTAATATTATTCATACACCAGGACATACAGAAGGTGGAGTATCTTTCTTAATAGGAGATTCGCTTTTCTCAGGAGATACATTGTTTAAAGGTGCTATTGGAAGAACAGATTTCTCAGGTGGAGATTTTGGTCAAATAATAAATAGCATAAAAACAAAATTATTAAAATTAGATGATTTTATTGATGTATATCCAGGTCATGGACCAAAGTCAACAATTGGATTTGAAAGGAATAACAATCCATTCTTAAATTAAGGAGAAAATATGATAATAAATATAGGGTTAAATGATTTAAAATACAGATATGATGTTTATCAAATGTTTAACATATATTTTTCTTTAGATGAACTTAAATTCCCAAAGGAAGATGAAATAGAAAAATACGATTATTTGATAAATGTAAATGATAAAGAAGTTACGTTCAAGTATGGTAACTTTGAACTTAAAGAAGAAGTTACAGATAACATAAAAGATTCTTTAAAACTTCTTATATTCAAGGGCCTTAAAGAAATAACTTCAGATGAGTACCCTTGGGGAACTTTAGTTGGTATAAGACCATCAAAGATAGCCCTTAAGCTTTTAGATGAGGGTAAAACAGAAGAAGAAATAGTAGAACACTTTAGCAGTAAACACATGGCTAGCAAAGAAAAAGCAAAACTTTGTATTGAAGTTGCAGAATTTGAAAGAAAATTTGTAAATAAAGAAAGAAATAAGATTGCTATATATATCGGAATGGCCTTTTGCCCAACTAGATGTCTATACTGTTCCTTTGCATCGAATCCTATTTCAGGTAATAAAAAATTAGTAAGACCTTATTTAGATGCACTTTCAAAAGAAATTTTAAAAATAAGAGAATATGTGGATAATAAGAACTTAGAGATAGAAACTGTATACTTTGGAGGGGGTACTCCTACTGCAGTCTCAAATGAGGAGTTTGAAGAAATTATGGATAAGGTTTATAATTCTTTTGTAAAGGATAAAAATATTTTAGAATTTACTGTAGAATGTGGAAGACCTGATTCTATAACTGAAGAAAAACTTAGAACTATGAAAAAGTTTGAAGTTTCAAGAATAAGTATAAATCCACAAACAATGAATGATGAAACCTTAAAGATGATTGGAAGAAATCATTCATCAGAAGATGTTAGAGAAACATTTAAAATGGCAAGAAATTTAGGATTTGAAGATATTAACATGGATATGATAATTGGACTTCCAGCGGAAGGTCTTGAAAATGCTAAAATAACAGCTGAAGAAATTAAAAAGCTTAATCCAGACAGCTTAACTGTTCATGGTCTTTCTTTAAAGAGAGGATCAAGACTTTATGAGAATTTCATTCTTAAAAAAGGTCTTGGTATAAAGAGCCAGGAAGAGATAAGTAAAATGTATGAAGAAAGTAAGAGATTGGCTAATGAATTAAACTTAAAGCCATATTATATGTATAGACAAAAAAATATGGTCGGGAATATGGAAAACTTAGGATATGCGATGGAAGGCAAAGAATGTATTTATAATATGCAAATGATTGAAGATAAGCAAACTATAATTGCACTTGGAGCGGATGCGGTATCTAAAGTTGTATTTTTAGAAGAAAACAGAATAGAAAGATTCCCAAATGTTAAAGATGTTAGAGAATATATAAGTAGAATAGATGAGATGATAGAAGGTAAGATTGATTTACTTAATACATTATATAAATAGGAGGTAAATAGATGGAAATACAAGCGCCTAAAGGTACTAAAGATATGTTACCAAGTGATGCGTATAAATGGCATTATGTTGAAAATATATTTAGAGAAATGTCAAAGAATTTTGGAATTAGAGAAATAAGAACTCCAATGTTCGAACACACTGAACTATTTTTAAGAGGAGTTGGAGAGACAACTGATATAGTTTCAAAAGAAATGTATACTTTTAAAGATAAAGGTGACAGAAGTATAACTTTAAAGCCAGAAGGAACAGCACCAGCTGTTAGAGCATTTATAGAAAATAGATTGTTTAATGAAGTACAACCAACAAAACTTTTCTATATAACACCATGCTTTAGATATGAAAAGGCTCAGAAGGGTAGATATAGAGAATTTCATCAATATGGAGTAGAAATGTTTGGTTCAAAAGAGCCTTCAATAGATGCAGAAGTTATGGCACTTGCTATGTCAATACTTAAAAAGATAGGGTTAAAAGGATTAAGCTTAAATATAAATAATTTAGGATGTCCTGAATGTAGACCTAAATACAATGAAGCTCTTAAAAAATTCTTAGAAGAAAATTATGAAGGATTATGTCCTACTTGTAAGGAAAGATTCAATAAGAATCCTATGAGAATTTTAGATTGTAAAGAGAGATCATGTAATCAAATAACAAAGAATGCCCCTACAATTTTAGAATACATATGTACAGATTGTAGTGATCACTTTGAAAAAGTAAAAGAGTACTTAGATATTCTAGGAATAGAATATAATATAGATCCTTCAATTGTTAGAGGACTTGATTATTACACTAAAACTATATTTGAAATATTAAATTCAGACTTCACAGTGTGTGGAGGAGGAAGATATGATAAACTAATAGAAGAAATAGGTGGACCGGAAACTCCAGCTATAGGTTTTGGTATGGGAATAGAAAGACTTATAATGACAATAGAAAATGAAGGAATTGAAATTCCAAATGAACCATTAGTTGAATTATATTTAGCATCTAGAGGGGAAGAGGGAGCAAGAGAAGCATTTAAGTTAGCTCATGCCCTTAGAGAAGTTGGAGTTAATGCAGAAATAAATCATGCAGGAAGAAGCTTTAAAGCAGAAATGAAATATGCAAACAAAATAGATGCAAAATTCAGTGTTGTTTTAGGTGATGATGAACTTAATACTAGAATTGCAAGATTTAAGAGAATGAGTGATGGAGAACAATTTGAATTAAGCTTAGAAGACTTAGATAAAATAAAAGAAGTTATAAAAGCTTAAAATTAATTTGCTAAAATAATATTAAAATAGATATGGAGGAATCACATATGGCAGAAGCGCTTAGCGGTTTAAAAAGAACAATGATGTGTGGTGAACCTAGAGAAGAACATAAAGGTAAGAAAGTTACTTTAATGGGATGGGTTCAAAGAAATAGAAAGCTTGGAGGATTACAGTTCATCGATTTAAGAGATAGAACTGGAATAATGCAAGTAGTATTCGGTGACGATGTAAAAGAAGAAGTTTTTGAAAAGGCAAAGGGAGTAAGACCAGAATATTGCGTAGCTGTAACAGGTGAAGTTGTATTAAGAGAAGCTCCAAATAAAGATTTAGCTACAGGACTTGTAGAACTAAAATGTGAGGACATTAAAATTCTTTCAGAATCAGAAACTCCTCCAATATACATTAAAGAAGATTTAGATGCAGCTGAAAATATAAGATTAAAGTATAGATACTTAGACCTTAGAAGACCAGATATGCAAAAAATATTCATGATTAGAAATAGAGCATCAAAGGCTGTTAGAGATTACTTAGATACAAATGGTTTCTTAGAAGTTGAAACACCAATGCTTACAAAGAGTACTCCAGAAGGTGCAAGAGATTACTTAGTTCCTTCAAGAAACTACCCAGGAATGTTCTATGCACTTCCTCAATCACCACAAATATTTAAGCAATTATTAATGGTGTCAGGATTTGATAAATATTATCAAATAACTAAGTGTTTCAGAGATGAAGACTTAAGAGCTAATAGACAACCTGAATTTACTCAAATCGATTTAGAAATGAGTTTTGTAGATCAAGAAGATATTATGGCGTTAAATGAAGGCTTAGTAGCTCACGTATTTAAAGAAGTTTTAGGACATGAAGTTAAGCTTCCAATTAAGAGAATGACATTTAAAGAAGCAATGGAAAGCTACGGTTCAGATAAACCAGACTTAAGATTTGGAATGAAGATTCAAGATCTTACAAAAGCTGTAGAAGAAGTTGAATTCAAAGTATTCAGCGATGCAATTGCAAATGGAGGTTCAGTTAGAGGACTTCTTGTTGAAGGCGGAGAATCTATGGGAAGAAAAGACATAGATAGACTTGGTGAATTTGTTAAAACATACAAAGCTAAAGGTCTTGCTTGGATTAAAGTTAAAGAAGATGGTATACAATCTCCTATAGCTAAATTCTTAAGTGAAGAACAAATGTCTAATCTTTTAGAAACTGTAGGAGCAAAGAGCGGAGACTTAGTTTTAATCGTTGCTGATAAAAATTCAGTTGTATTCCAAAGTTTAGGTGCTTTAAGATTAGAACTTGCAAAGAAGCTTGATTTAATTAAAGATAAAAAAGAATTTAACTTTACATGGATTACAGAATTCCCACTATTTGAGTACAGCGAAGAGGAAAATAGATATACAGCATGTCACCACCCATTCACAGCTCCAATGGAAGAAGATTTAGAATTCTTAGAAACTGATCCAGGAAAAGTTAGATCAATAGCATATGATTTAGTTTTAAACGGAGAAGAATTAGGTGGAGGATCAATAAGAATCCACGATACTAAACTTCAAGAAAGAATGTTTAAAGCATTAGGATTCACAATGGAAGAAGCTTGGGCAAGATTTGGATTCTTATTAGAAGCATTCAAATTTGGACCACCACCACATGGCGGATTAGCATTTGGTCTTGATAGAATGATTATGTTCTTAGCTGGAACTGATAACATTAAAGATGTTATTGCATTCCCTAAAAATCAAAATGCATACTGCTATTTAAGTGAAGCTCCAAACATTGCTGATGAAAAGCAATTAAGAGAACTTGGAATATTATTAGCTCCAAAAGAAGAGAGCGAAGAATAATTGTTAAGGCACCTAATTTTAGGTGCCTTTTTTAGTTTAAAATATACTCATAATAATTAAAAGTATACCAGACAACATTACTTCTAGATTGTGAAATCTTAAGTCAAAAATAGTTGAATTTAAAAATCTATTTTCCTTTAATATTTCATTTTCTCTTTTAGCTAAAGCAAGTTTAGCTTCAGAAAAATACGGAGATTTACTTTGGCTTAATGAATTAAGTTCAACCATAGCACTATGTCCATCATACAAAGAGAAACATCCGAGTATAGCAGGAACAAGACCTATACATAGTAAAACATCGTTATAAAGAATATTAGTACTTATTGATATGAAAAAGGCTATAATTAGCTCAAGTAAAAGATAAATAATAAAACATTTCAATCTTTCTTTTAGTTCAAACCTCTTAATTTTCATAAATGGAGCCTCCTAAAAACCTTCTATTACTAAATTATATTCAGCAGGTATTTCAAAGTAAACATTTTCCAATGAACTTATAGAATAATTTTTTTGCTTTGAGGAAAAATAATTTGTGTATTGATAATTAAGGAGGATAAGATATTATGAAAAATAAGATTAGAAAAAGTATTATTGCAGCAATGTTATTTATTGGATTATTTTCAATTCCAGTTTCTGCAAGTCCAATGAAGGGACCATTATTTATGGGAACAGTAACAAAAGCTGAGAAGTGCAATGACTCTAAAAATATTAAGCTAACTGTAGAAGGCTACATGAAAGCTTGTGATGTATATAAAGGTCAAATTATTGTTATAGTTAATGATAGCACTAAGATTACTTCAAGCTGTGATAAAAAGGATTCAAAAGAAGATATTAAATGTGAGGTTGGAGACTATGTATGTATAGCACTAGATAAGAAAATTACAAAATCAATTCCACCTCAAGCAGCAGCTAAAAAAGTTCAAGTAACTAAAGCTAAAGAAAGAGCAGAAAAAGAAACTAGTGTAAACGACGTTTATACTGAGGAAGAAAAAGCGGAAGCAGAAGAAGACAAAGAATCAAAAGATGAAAAAACTTTTGGAGAAGATATTAAAAGTAATCCAGAAGAAGAGTCTAAAAAAGAAATAAAAAAAGAAGTTAAAGAAGAAACAAAAGAAGAAAAATAATAAAAAAGAGAGAACTAAAAATAATCTTTTTAGCTCTCTCTTTTAAATTTAATGTTAAAATTTATAGATTATATAGTACAATATAATATAAGTATATAAATATTGATAAATAATAAATGGCGTTATATTATAATAATAAGAAATGATTGTTCATAATAATTAAAAACGAAAGAGGACTGAGAATATGAAAGATTTAAAATATATTTTAATGAGGTATCCAAGTTATTTTGAAATTATAGATTATAGAAATGAACATAAAGATACTATTACAATGGAAAAAGTTTATGATAATTACAATAATCTTTTAAATATATTATCAGAAGAAAATATTCAGTATTATTTCTTAAATACTGGTAAGGGACCAAGTGAAGTATTTACAAGAGATATAGGATTTACTTTAGATGATACATTATTCGTATGCAAATTAAAAAGCAGGCATAGAAAAAAAGAAACTGAGAAACTTTTAGAACATATAAAAAAGAATAGATATAAATATTATGAGTTTGAAAATGAAATTGAAGGTGGGGATATTGTAATTGGTGAATCAACAATATTTGTTGGATTAAGCCAAAGAACCAGTGAAGAAGCAATAAAAGAACTTGAAACATATTTAGAGGAAACTAAAAGTAAGTACAAAGTTCAACCTATAAGGTTTGATACTGAAAGTAAATTACATTTAGACTGCGTATTTAATATTTTAGATAAAAAATCAGCAATTGTATGTGATTATATTTATGATATGGAAATAATTGAAAATAATTTCAAAAATCTTTATTATTTATCAAAGAAAAGCGCTGACAATTTTGGTACTAATGTAATACCTTTAGGAAAGAAAAGGGTCATATGTAGTGATATTGAAGCTATAAGGGTACTTAGAAAAGGTGGATATAAAGTATTGCAATGTGAGTTTGATGAAATTACTAAGGCTGGAGGAAGTATTTGTTGTAGCACACTCCCAATTAGATTATAATTCCTAAAAGCCTATATACTGTAAATTATGTTACGTAAATGTTACTTTTGGCATAAAAGTTACAAAATGATTAAAATTTCCTTTAAAAAAAATTGTAATTAGAGTAAAATGTAATTATATAGTGTTATAATTTGGGTATATGGGAGTGATAAAATGGATAATAAGAAGAAAATAATGGCATTAGTATTAGCAACATCTGCAGGTACAGGAGCAGTTCTTTTACAAGATGGAAATATAGCTCATGCAGATAATTTAAATAAACAATCAATGCAATCAGAAAGAATAGCAAGCACAGGTGAAGTCGTTAATATATCAAGTTGCTTAAGAGTTAGATCTAAAGCAAGCACTAGTTCAGAAATCGTAGGATATTTACATAATAAAGATAAAGTAAATATTCAAGGAAAAGAAGGTAGTTTTTATAAAATTAACTTCAGTGGTAAAACAGGATATGTTCATGAAGATTATATAAAAGTTGGATCAAGTGGATCAAATGATACAACATCTTCAGGTAAAGGTAAAGTAGTAAATATAACTAGTAGCCTTAGAATAAGAAGTGGTGCATCAACTAATACTTCAACAATTGGTTACTTATATGAAGGAAATACTTTCGATATAATTGGTAAGTCTGGAGATTGGTACAAAATAAAAACTAATGGTACAACAGGATATATATATGGAGAATATGTTGAAGTACTAGGTAGTAATGGTAATGGTAATGATAACAATAATGATAACAGCAATACCGGAAAAATGGGACAAGTTAAAAATGTTACAAGCAGTCTTAGAATAAGAAGTGGTGCTGGAACAAACCATTCAGTTGTTGGTTATCTTTCTAATGGAGATAAATTTAAAATATTAGAAAAAAGTGGTTCATGGTACAAAATTAATGGTAATGGCAATGTAGGATATGTACATAGTGATTACGTTAGTGTAATAGGAGAAGATAGTGGTAATAATAACAATGGTGGCGAAACAAATGAAAAGTCTACTGGTAAGGTTATTAATATTACTTCAAACTTAAGAATAAGAAATGCACCAAACACAACTAGTTCAGTTGTTGGTTACTTATTAAATGGACAAACATTTAATATTACAGGAAAGTCAGGTTCTTTCTATAAAATAAATCACAATGGAACAGTAGGATATGTACATCAAGATTATGTACAAGTTATTGGAGATGGCAATACTGGTGGTAACGACAACGGTGGAAGTAACAATAACAATGGTGGAACAGCAATTAATAAAAATGGAAGATTAGTTAATGTTTCAACTAGTTTAAGGCTTAGAAATGAGCCAAGCACAAATAGTTCAGTAGTTGGATACTTAGTACCTGGTGAAACATTCAAGGTAATAAGTAAGCACGGAGATTGGTATAAAGTAAGTTCAAATGGAAAGACAGGATATGCAAGTGCAGAATATATTAAAATAGTTGATGGCAATGATGATAATACATCAAACTCAGCAAGCTTTGAAGCTGTATTTAATATTTTAAAAGCCCAAGTTGGCTCACCATATATATGGGGAGGTAAAGGAGAACTTATAACAACAGATAGCTTAAGAATGTTCAAAAACATGTATCCATCAGAAGCTGCAGAAGGTAAGTATAACATTCCTTCTAAGTATATAAATAATGGATATAGAGCATTTGACTGTTCAGGACTATTATATTGGGGCTTTAGACAAGTTGGAATCAACATTGGAGGATCAACTTATTCACAAATAAACGCTGGTAGAGAAGTATCAGTAAATGATGCAAGACCAGGAGATTTATTGTTCTACGGTAGCTTAGAGCATGTTGGAATGTATATTGGTAATGGTCAATGGATACAAGCACCAAAATCACATGACTACGTTAAAATATCAAGTGTGCCATGGAGCAGAATAGGAAGAGCTAGAAGAGTATTAAATTAAGATTTTATATAAGAGAGTGTAAGTTAATTATTTTAACGGACACTCTTTTTTTTATGTGCATTTATGGAAAAATTAAACATAAATAACAATAATATATGGAAAAATTATACTTTTAACTGTATAATTAGAGTTGTATCGTAATTGGGGTATTTTAGAAAAAAGGGGGTATATTCATGAAAAAAATTAATATTGCATTACTAGGTCTTGGTAATGTTGGGCGTGGAGTTTGGATGATATTAAACTCCAATAAAGATGAAGTTATTAAACGTTCAGGTTATGAAATTGAAGTATCAAAAATTCTAGTAAGAGATGTTGATAAGGACAGAGGCTTTTCGGTACCTAAAGAAATCTTAACAACTGATTTTAATGAAATCTTAAATGATGATTCTATAAAAATAGTTATAGAAGTTATGGGTGGAGTTGAACCAGCTAGAGATTATATGATAAAGTGCATGGAGAAAAAGAAGCATATTGTAACTGCAAATAAGATGTTACTTGCAACTAGAGGTGATGAATTATTTGAAAAGGCAGATGAAATGGGGCTAATGTTCCAATATGAAGCTAGCGTTGCAGGGGGAATCCCTATTATACAAGGGATTAATGAAAGTTTAACTGCAAATAAAGTTATTGAGATGTACGGAATAGTAAATGGTACAACAAATTATATTTTAACTAAGATGGAATTGGAGGGTTTAACTTTTGAAGAAGCATTAGAAGGAGCGCAAGCAAAAGGATATGCAGAAGCGGATCCAACATCAGATATTGAAGGCTTTGATGCTCAATATAAGCTTGCAATACTTTCATCTTTAGCTTTTGGAACAAAAATTGATGTTGAAAATGTATATAGGGAGGGTATTACAAATATTAAACCTTTAGATATTGAATATGCTAAAGAGTTTAAGAAAGTAATAAAATTATTAGCGACTGTAAAAGATAAAAATGGAAAGCTTGAAATGAGAGTTCATCCAACAATGATTCCAGAAAATCATCCACTTGCTAATGTATATGATTCTTATAATGCAGTGCTTGTAAAAGGAAATGCAGTTGGAGATTTAATGTTTTATGGAAGAGGTGCTGGAGATCTACCAACAGGAAGTGCAGTTGTAAGTGATATGATAACAATACTAAAAAATGATGTATATAGTGAAAATTTAAATACAGTAGTTAAAAACAATTTATGGGATAAGAAAATAAGAGATATGAGAGGTGTTGAAAGTAAATATTATATAAGGACAAGGGTATTAGACGAACCTGGAGTTCTTGGTGATATAACAGCAATATTTGGAGATTATGATATAAGCTTAGGATCTGTAATACAAAAGGGAGAGAATATAAAAACTAATGAAGTTGATTTAGTTTTAGTAACTCATAATTGTAGAGAATCTCAAATAATTAATGCTATTGATGATATATACGAACTTAAAACAGTCAGGAAGATTGAAAATATAATTAGGATCGAAGATTTTAATTAAGCATACAATAAAAATAATAAAAGTCTAAAAATATTTGGGTAAATAACAAATATTTTTAGACTTTTTATTGTTATATTTTAAAGTGTAAACATACATTTTAATAAAGTTAATAAAGAATGTAAAATTTATGAATAAAGTTTAAAATAATATAGTATTAATTATTACATTATGATATAATTAAAACAACTTAAATAAGAAGGAGATTAAATTATGAATGGTAGAGGAGATTTTTCGGAAATTTTTGATTTTATATCAAAACTAAAGAAGAAGAAAAGCAATGTTTACAACATGAATGGAAAGAAACCAGCAACTTTAAAAGGATATTTAAAATGGCTTGTTATAGCATATTTAGCTATGGGTATAATATTATTTATGCAAAGCAAATTAATATTAGATTTTTCACTTAGCTTTTTCGCTTTAGTAGTCCCTTTTGCTGTATGTAGTATAATTTATGGAGTTACACACTTAAGCAAAAAGTATACAAGCATTGGAGCTGCAGCAATAGTATTATATGTTGCGCTTATGATAATTTTTAGTCCTCTTGTAAGTTATAAAGCTCATAGAGAACTACTTGGAAATGTTGATAGCGTTGAATTTTCAAGTCAAATTAAGCATATTGATTTAAAACAATTACCTACAATAGATAAAGAACTTGCAGACAAGCTTGCAGATAAGAAACTTGGAGAGATACCAAGCCTTGGTAGCCAAGTATATGTTGGAGATTTAACACTTCAAAGTGTAAATGGTGAACTTTATTATGTGGCGCCACTTGAGCATTCATCACTTTTTAAATGGATTTCAAATCATGAAGGAACACCAGGATATGTGAAAGTTAGTGCTACAAATCAAAATGATGTACAATTAGTTACTGAACTTGATGGAGCACCATTAAAGATTAAGTACTTACAATCATCATACCTATTTAGCGATTTAGATAGAGCAGCATTTTTAAGAGATATGAAGGCTGGACATACTGATTATACATTTGAACTTGATGATCAAGGAAAACCATACTGGGTAGTTACAAGATACGACACAGGAGTTGGTATTACTGAATCAAAAGCAACAGGAGCACTTATAATTGATGCACAAAGCGGGAAATCAGAAGTATATAATATAGAAGATATGCCAAAATGGGTAGATAGAATTCAACCTGATAGATTTATTAAAAATTACATTGATAAATGGGGTACACTAGTTCATGGAGTATTTAACTTTAGTGATAAAGATAAGCTTGTATCAACAGATGGAATGAATTTAATATACAATAATGATGAATGTTATTACTATACTGGTATAACATCAGTTGGAAATGATGAAGGGTTAGTTGGATTTACATTAACTAATACTAGAGACGGAAAGACTACTATGTACAAAACAGCAGGAGCTACAGAAAATGCAGCAATGAAGTCTGCTGAAGGAAAAGTACAACAATATAAGTATACAGCAACATTCCCATATTTAATTAATATTCAAAATGAGCCAACATACTTTACAACATTAAAAGATGCTAATGGATTAGTTAAGAACTATGCTATGGTTAATGTTAAGAATTACAATACTGTAGCTGTTGGAGATTCACTTCAAGCAACACTTAACAAATATTTAGAGGCACTTACAAATACTAATATTTCTCTTGAAGGAAGCGATAATGCTAAAACTTCAGAAGGTGAAATTGAAAGAGTAGGACTTGTAATAAAAGAAGGTTCTAGTATATATGATATTAAGTTAAAGGGTGATGATAATATTTACTCAGTTTCTACAGAGACTGCAAGAGAAGTATCATTAAGTAAGCCTGGGGATAAAGTTAAGATAGAATATATGAATGTTGGAGATTCTAGATATATAATAGTAAACTCCTTCGAAAATATAAATACAGCTTTAAAAGATAAAAAGACTTCAAAGCCAAAAGAAGAAAAACCTGCTGAAGAAGCAAAAACAGAATAGATAAATTAAATCCCTGTAGGAAATTCCTACAGGGATTTTTTTAGTTACATTTTGAGCAAGCATCGTAACTTTTTTGTGCTTCTGATAAAGAAACTTGAGTTGCGTTATTTGGATTCATTCTTCCACAATTATTTATTGAATGATATTTACTGCCAGTTTCAGACAACCAAACTTTAGAAATGTTAGTATCTTGTTTAGTAGGTTTTGATTTTTCTTTAGGTTTACTTTTTTCAGGATGTTTTTCTGTGTTGTTCTTTGGTGTTTCCTTTACGCTGTCTTTAGAATCATCCTTATAGGAATAGCTTCCAGAAGAACAATCTGTTTTAACACCAGAACCAGTTGAAGTGAATATAATATTGCCGCATTCATCAGTTCTATGGACTTTAATATTTTTATTTTTAAGCTTATCCATTGTTTCTTTGTGAGGGTGGTTATATTTATTATCTTTTCCAACTGTTAATACAGCATATTCCGGATTAACTTTATTTAAAAATTCAGAAGTAGTACTTGTACGAGATCCATGATGGGCAACTTTCAGTACATCAATATCAATCATCTTACTTAATATTTCTTTTTCAGTTCCTTTTTCTGCATCACCAGTAAATAAGAATTTATCATTACCATTTACATATAAGGTAACAAGAGATTCTTCATTTGCATCAGAACCACCATTAGTATTAAAAATTTGTATATATGAATTATTATTTAATTCGAATTTACTTCCTTCTAAAGGAACGCTTGGACTAACTTTTTTATTAGCTGCTGCATTAATAAAATCTGTATACGTATCTGATGTACTAGATCCGTTAGCAACTAATAGATTATCTACTTTAAATGCATTTAAAACAGCATCAAGAGCACCAATATGATCAGCGTGAGGGTGGGTTGCTATCATATAATCTAAAGATTTAACACCATTATCTTTAATGTATTTTACTAAAGATTGTTCGTCATTATTATCTCCACCGTCTATAAGTATATTTTTAGAACCTGTAATTAAAATAGCATCACTGTTACCTGTATTTATAAAATGTACTTTACTTTCAGAAAGTGAATCATTAGACTTGCTTGTATTATCTGTATCATTACTTATAGAATTTTTAGTACTTTCATTTGAAGTAGATTGGCTTTGATTCGCATCAGCAGTTTTAGTATTGTCAGGACTAGAACAGGCTGAAAAAGTTAATGTTAAGGAAATGCAAATTGCTATTAGAAATGCAAACCTTGTATTAAGTAGTTTCTTGTTTGATTTTTTCATAATTTAACCCCTTTTGTAATAAAATGTCGTTAACTATAATATCACACAATAAATATATTTACAAATAATTAACAAAAAAGGTTGACTTTAATAAATACTGTGTATATACTGTATATATAGTATATACACAGTATTAACGATTCGGAAGAGGTGAAAGAATGAATATAATTATTTCAAATACTTCAGGGGTACCTATATATGAACAAATTTCAAAAGAAATAAAAAATGAAATATTAAATGGAAGCTTAATTGAAGGAGAAGCACTTCCGTCAATAAGAAGCTTAGCATCTGAACTTAGGGTAAGTGTTATTACAACAAAAAGAGCTTATGAAGAGCTTGAGAGAGAAGGATACATATATACAGTACCTGGTAAAGGCTCTTATATAGCAAGACAAAACAAAGAAATATTAAAAGAAGAGAAATTAAGAGAAATTGAAGAGAGATTATTAGATGCTATTGAAATATCAAATAGTATAGGACTTGAATTTGAGGAACTAATTGAAATGTTAAAAGCTTTAAAAGAAATATAAAATGAAGGAGAGAGTTTTATGAAAGAATATGTTAACGCTTTAGAAATTAATAATATAACAAAAAAATATAAGGGATTCTCTTTAGAAGATGTAAGTTTTACATTAAAAAAGGGATTTATAATGGGTTTAGTTGGACCAAATGGAGCAGGTAAAACAACTACAATAAAAGCAATAATGAATTTAATACAATTAAATAGTGGAAATATAAAAATATTTGAAGAAAGCATGAAAGAAAATGAAATAGGTATAAAAGATAGAATAGGATTTGTTTATGATGACTGTACTGCTTTTGATGATTTTACAATTGAGTATAATAAAAAAATAATATCATCATTTTACTCTAAGTGGGATGAAGATAAGTTCAATGAATATTTAAAGTTATTTGAACTAAATAGGCAGAAGAAAGTAAAAGACTTGTCAAAAGGTCAAAAGATGAGGTTTTCTCTTGCTATAGCATTATCACATGGAGCAGAACTGTTAATTCTTGATGAACCAACATCAGGTTTAGATCCTGTTTTCAGAAGTGAACTATTAGAACTGTTTTTTGATCTTATAAAAGATTCTGAGTTATCAATATTATATTCAACTCATATAACAGCTGACTTAGAAAAACTTGCAGATTATATTACATTTATAAAAGATGGTAAAGTTCAGTTTTCAAAAGAAAAGGATATTCTTTTAGAAGAATATTCAATAATTAAAGGTTCTCTAGATAAGTTAACAGATGATATGAAGAAAGATTTAATTGGTACAAAAGTATCAAAATATAACTTTGAAGCATTAATAGCGAACAAAGATAAATTCCTTAAGAAGTATGGAAAAGATTTTATTACTGAAAGAGCTAGTATTGATGACATTGTAGTTTACTCATCAAAGAAAAGGGGGTAATAGTAATGATAAGCCTACTTAAAATGGAGTTTTTGATACAAAAACAATATATAAAAACTTTTATATTTGCAATTGTAATAATAAGTACAAGTTTTATTATTAGTGGTGGAATATCAAGTATAAATGCTGTAAGTGCAGTATTGGTATTTTTATTAGTAGTAACAACTATTGAGGTTGAGAAGAGAAGTAAATTCAACTTATATTTAAACTCAATGCCTATTAAGAGAAGTGATTATATTGTATCTAAATATGTAAGTGCGCTTTTTTATATAATATTGGTAAACTTAATATGCTTTTTAATATATATTTTCCTAGATAAAATAATGAATAATAGTATAACAAATATAGATTATAACATTATAATTTTAACTGTATCGATGGAACTTATATATATAAGTATAATTGAGCCAGTATTCATTTTATTAAGTCACAAGTATTATAGAATTGCAAATATGATAACTGTTTTAGGGATCATGTTTATAGTCGAACAATTATATTCAAATGGATTATTATTAAATACAGTTAATAGGTATGGTAGCTTTATAATTTTAATAGTTGGAGCGGTGATGTTTCTTTTATCATTTATTTTCATTAATATAATTTATAGTAAAAAGGATGTGAAGTAACATGATTAATCTTGTACTAAAGGATTTAAAGGTTCAAATGCATATGTTTTTAATATGTATAGCAGTAATATTAGTTATGACAGCAGTATTTGTTGTAGGAATTAATAGTGGCGAAATTAATATTAGTAAAAGTTATAGCGAGATAGGTATGATATATATATTTGTCATAATAATATTTCCTATAAATAGTATAAATTATATTATAGCTAAGACAACTGGAAGAAGAAATAGTTCGAATGTATTATTAAGATCTCTTCCTATTAATATGAAAGATATAGTTATTAGTAAAGTACTTACACCTCTTGTAGTATTTCTTTTATATAATATAATTGCAATCATACCTATGGTAATTATATATTTAATTTATGGTATTAATGTACTGAATTTTGAAGTTATTTTAATAGCCTTTATAGTATTTTATAGCTTTTCAGTATTTAATATGTACACTAATTTATTATACCCAGATAGCAATACACTTGCATATGTAAGGGTTATACCAGTATTTATATTAGCCATTTCAGTAACATTGTTAAAAAAGATAGTTTTAACTGTTTCAGAATTAACATTAATTTTAGAGAATTTAAATGTTGTTTTAATGTTGATAGCGGTAGTTATAGTAGTTATAGCCTTTTTATCAGTAAATATAGTATTAAAAAAATATAAATCAATAGAAATATGAAAAAACAGGACACTAAATATAAAATACAAATTATATTTAGTGTCCTATTTAAATACAATTGAGAAAAATTTATCTAAACATACTATAAAAATTATGATAAATTTATCTAAAAGTAAACTGCGAGAGTGAAAAAAATGTCGTTTTATGATAAAGTTAATTCGAAAATGATTACGTGACTATGGAAAGGATGGACGGGTATGAGTTTACAAAAGAGAATAACAGCATATAATAAAAATCTTACAAGACTTGAGAGAGAGTTATTAGATAAATTGCTCAAAAGCAGAGAAAAATTTAACTATAAAACTTTTACTATAGAAAATATAGCAGAGTTTTTTAAAACTAGTACAAGTACTGTCCATAGAATTTCTAAAAAGTTAGAATATAAAAGCTTCATACAATTTAAAGATGATTTTTTTGAAAAAAATAAGTTTGGTGAAGAAAAGAAAGATTTTTTAGATAATTCTTATATGAATTCAATTTTAGAAACATATAATCTTGTATCAATGGGACTTAAAGATGATATTATCGATAAAATGGAACAGTGCAAAAGAATTACATTTTATTCAATAGGAGTAAATAAGTATTTAGGCAGAATATTTAAAATGGAACTTCAGAAACTGGGAGTTCCAGTGGATGCTCATGATGATCCGAAATTTATGGCACTTTCAAGTAAAATACTTAGAAGACATGATGATCTTGTGTTTATTATATCAAGAAGTGGAGAGACTAAAGCCCTTTTAGAAGTTTTAGTTGAAGCAAATTTAAATGGGGTAGATGTTGTACTTATAACAGGGAACAAAGGTTCAACTTTTGAAAGACTATGTAAACATGTTATATATACTGGATCAGAATCTAGTTTAGATGATAGTGATACAAGAATAAATGCTCATATTGCTATGGATATAATAATAAGAAAGTTTGAAGAAAAGTATAGGAAAAAATAAAAGGGATTATCTCGGATAACTAAAAGTTATTTCGAGATAGTCCCTTTTGTTATTAGTGAAGTATATTTATAAATAATGTTATAACAGCTGAGTTAACAAAGTCTATAAATAGACATCCTATTATAGGTACTACTAAGTATGGTGTAGGAGCAAATCCAAATTTGCCTGTAAGTGCATCCATGTTTGCAACAGCATTAGGTGTAGCACCCATACCAAAACCACAGTTAGCAGAAGCAAATACAGCAGCTTCGTAGTCTCTCCCCATAACTCTGAATGTTATAAAGTAAGCAAATAGTCCCATAAGAACTGTTTGACCTATTAGCATAACAAGCATTGGAAGAGCTAAGTCAAATAACTCCCATAACTTTAAGCCCATAAGAGCCATTGATAAGAAGAATGAAAGGCTAATCCCTCCAATTACTTCTATTTCTTTTTGCTCAAGTTTAACTTTTCTAGCATCTGAAATATTTCTAATTAGTGCAGCAGCTAGCATTGCACCTATATAAGATGGGAAGGTTAGTCCTAAATCTTGTATGAATCCTGATATTATTGAACCAATTCCCATTGCTATGAAAATCCAAGATACACCCCTCATAAGCTTTTTATTACATAAAATAGCTTGGTTATCTTCGTGGAAATCACTTACTGGAATTGAGTGGTCTTCAGACTCTTTAGGTGTTTTAAGATCTTTACGTTCTATTAAGTTCTTAGCAACAAATCCTCCAACTAAACTACCCATTATAAGACCAAAAGTTGCAGAAGCAAATGATACTGTTGTGGCACCTGCTACGCCCATTTCTTCAAGTAGTGGGCCAAAGGATCCAGCGGTACCGTGTCCACCAATCATTGGTATTGATGCTGTACATAGTCCAAGTAATGGATCTAAGTTAAATAATTTTGCTAGTGAGGCTCCAAGTGCATCTTGAGATACAACTAGCAATATTGATAATACAAGGAATATTACAACGTTCAGACCGCCTTTTTTTAGTATCTTAACACTAGCTGTAAATCCTACACTAGTAAAGAATGCTGTCATGAAAATATTCTGTAATGTTGTATCCAAAGTAATGGTTGCAAGACCAGTAATTCTTAGTATAAGAATTAATATAGAAAAAATAAGTCCGCCAACAACTGGTGCAGGTATACAATATTTTGATAAAAATTTAATCTTTTTCTTTAAGTACTTACCAAAATAAAATACGATAGTTGCTAAAGCCATAGTTTGGAATATATCGAATTTAAATTCCATGTTATGTCATCTCCTTCTTTTAAGTTTGTATTGCATATATACGTCGATTTTAGTTTCAATATGGAGAATTTTCTGTATATTTAAATGCGTGTAAATACTATTCTACAACATTTTTAGAATTTTTCAAAGTTTTTATTATTTATATATTTTAATATAATTAAAAAAATGGACATATAATAACGAAAAAGTAGATTAAGAGAGATTTTTATCAAATGGAATAGTTCGCATAATGTAAATATGTATTATTGTTTAAAAGTACTAATTACAGCTCATTTTTTTTACAATAATACATTTAAAGTAAATATTCTTTTCTGATAAGAGAAGGATAGAAATATAAAAAAATCATTTGATTAAATATTCTTTTGAAGTAAAGCTATTAGAAAGAGTGAAGTATATGTAAATATAATTAAAAATTACCAAATTATCCGATTTAATATGAAGGATTATTTTTTATTTAAGGCAAAAAAATCAACCTATATAAGGTTGACTCTAAAGTTTCTCTTTATTATTAAGTTTTTCAATTGCACTTTCAATACGGTTATTTCTTGTTAAATCTTTCTTAGCAGAAGTTATCCAAATGATGTACTTCTTCTTAGAAGAGAAAGAAAGAGAGCTGAAGAAATCATTAGCATCGCTATTTTCTTGAAGCTTTAAGCTTAAATCATCAGGGATAGTAATAGTTCTATCATCAATATCTTCTATAAGAGTAACGGTAATTGTATCATTAAATGTTTTATTAATTTTATCACGTATTTCTTTAGTTACACCAATTATGTGGCAATCAGTTCCCATCTTAACAAGGGAACCCCTATATTCAACACCGTCAAAAGTTGCTTTAACTTTTACTCTTTTCTTGCCGTATACTTTAAAGACATCAAAAGGTATCTCAATATAAGAGGCGTTTTTATCTGGTACTTTCTTTAATATTCCTTTGAATTCTTTCATTATAAAAGTCCTCCTAAATTTGTTTATAAAAAAGGGACTTTTGATTTATTAAAAGTCCCCTTAAGTAGTTTATACTAATTTCTAATTATTATATATGCAAGATATGTAGCATATAAACATATTAGTATTGTACCCTCAATTCTATTTAATTTTTTAATTTCTTTTGATTTATTTAAGTAAATCATAAGTCCGATTACAACAGTAGAGAATAATAGGAACATCAAATCTACTGAAAGATTACCAGAAACAATTATTGGATTAATTGTTGATGAAAGACCTAGTATTAAAAGTATATTAAATATATTAGATCCAAGTACGTTACCAATTGCAATCTCTGTTTCTCCTTTAAGTGCTGCAACTATTGAAGTTACAAGTTCAGGAAGAGAAGTACCAACTGCTACAATTGTAAGTCCAACTAATTTTTCACTCATTCCAATTGAATAAGCAATACCAGTTGCACCATTAACAACAAGATTACCTCCAAGTACAATTCCAACAACACCAATTAAAATTTTAACTACATTAGATGAAGTCTTTATTGAATTTAATTCTGATTTTTCTTCATTTGATAAATTACCATTAGTATTATTTTTAGAAGCACTTCTTATAAGTACTATAGTGTATACTACACATATTAGTAATAATATAATTCCTTCAGCTCTTGTTATTATGCCGTTATTACCGCTTAGAGTTAAACCGAATGTTGCTACATAGAGTAAGCATACAACTATTATGTTAAATATAAAGTCCCTTTTAACTAAACGTTTGTTTATGACAAGGGGCATTGCAATTGCAGTACCTCCAAGTACAACTAACGTATTAAATATATTTGATCCTAAAACATTACCTATAGCAATTCCATTATTTCCTTGAAGGGCAGATATTGAACTTACTGCAAGTTCAGGTGCACTAGTTCCAAGGGAAACAATTGTAAGTCCTACTATAACAGATGGTATTCCAATCTTTTTTGCTATTTTTGAAGATCCAGAAACAAAAAGATCAGCACCCTTAATTAAGAGAACGAATCCAATTACTAAAGTAATAATATTTATAATATTATTCATCTCATAATTTCTCCTTTTAAATTATTTTACAAAGCTATTTATTTTTTTTACTAATACTTGTATCTTTTTTTCTTCTTCTGTTCCAGCTTCAAAACCTAAACAGTTAATTGCGTAGTTTTCTATTATAAGTCCACCTACGTTATTTATTGCAGATCTTATTGCAGAAACTTGAACAAGTACGTCTCCGCAGCAAGCATTTTTCTCCATCATACCTTGGATTCCCTTAACTTGACCTTCGATTCTTTTAAGTCTATTCATTATATCTTTTCTAAGCTTTTCATTATGTTCATCAAAGATAAGCATTTCGTCATTATTTTCCATTAACTAAACATCCTCCTTATACCTCTAGGTGGTATATATTTATTCTTATATTTTACCCTATTTTGAATTTTTTTAAAAGACATTAATATTGTACACTTTTACTTTACAAATTATGATGATATGAATTAAACTTATTTGTAGAAATGATTTTTAAGGAGGACATAATTTTTGAGTATAGTTACTGTTAAAGATATGAATCATGGCTTTGGAGATAGAGCCATATTTGAAGATGTTTCTTTTAGATTACTAAAAGGAGAACATGTTGGTCTAATTGGAGCCAACGGAGAAGGTAAATCAACTTTTATGAACATAATCACAGGAAAGCTTATGCCTGATGAAGGAAAGGTTATTTGGTCTAATAATGTTAGAGTAGGATATATGGACCAACATGCTGTGCTTAATAAGGGAACTTCAATTAGAGATGCTCTAAGAGATGCGTTTAAGTATCTTTTCGATATGGAACAAGAGATGAATGGTCTTTATGAGAGAATGGGCGAGATGGATGAAAATGAAATGACTAAAGCACTTGAAAGAACTGCGGTTATTCAAGATATGCTTGATAATAATGGATTCTATCTAATTGATGCAAAGGTTGATGAAGTTGCTAAAGGGCTTGGTCTTTTAGATCTTGGACTTGAAAAAGATGTTGATGACTTATCAGGTGGTCAAAGAACTAAAATACTTTTAGGTAAGCTTCTTTTAGAAAACCCAGATATTTTACTTCTTGATGAGCCTACAAACTATTTAGATGAAGAACATATTGAGTGGCTTAAGAGATATCTTATAAGTTATGAGAATGCATTTATTCTTATATCACATGATATTCCTTTCTTAAATGATGTTGTTAATTTAATATATCACGTTGACGAGAGAAAACTTACTAGATATGTTGGAGATTACTACGAGTTTAAGAGAAAGTATGATGAAAATAAGAAGAGAATTGAAGCTGCTTATGAAAAGCAACAAAAGGAAATTGCAAGACTTGAGGATTTCGTTGCTAGAAATAAGGCTAATGTTGCAACTACAGGAATGGCTAAATCAAGACAGAAGAAGCTTGATAAGATGGATAGAATTGAAATTTCTAAGGAAAAACCAAAGCCAGAGTTTGATTTTAAGGTTGGAAGAACAGCTGGTAAGGTGATTTTTGAAACTGAGGATTTAGTTATTGGATATGATGAACCTTTAACTAAACCACTTAACATATCTATGGAAAGAGGTCAAAAGATTGCTTTAGTTGGAGCTAATGGTCTTGGTAAGTCTACTCTTTTAAAGAGTTTACTTGGCACGGTTAAGCCTTTAAGTGGTAAGGTGCATTTAGGTGATTATCAACAAATAGGTTATTTTGAACAAGAGGATAGAGTTGAGAATAATAATACTTGTATTGACGAAGTTTGGCAAGAGTTCCCAAGTAAGACTCAATATGAGATTAGATCTGCTCTTGCAAAATGTGGTCTTACTAATAAGCAACTTGAATCTAAGATAAGGGTTTTATCTGGAGGAGAGGCTGCAAAGGTTAGACTTTGTAAGATTTTAAATGTTGAAACTAATATTCTTATTTTCGATGAGCCTACTAACCATTTGGATGTGGATGCTAAGGAAGAACTTAAGAGAGCTCTTAAGGAATATAAGGGAACTATTCTTTTAGTATCTCATGAACCTGAGTTTTATAGAGATATTGTAACTGAGACATGGAACTGTGAGGATTGGACGCTGAAATTGGTATAGTAAAATTTTACAAAGAGTTAGTGTTACTACTAACTCTTTTTTGCTATACTTAAGTAAATATAGTTAGGTATTAAAGGGGGTAATTGATAATATGAGCATAAGAATAATTGGTATTAATGAGAAAGATTGGCATGATTTATTGAAATTTGAAATTGATAATAGAAGCTTTTTTGAAGAGAGTTGTATATCAAGAGGTGATAAATATTATGAAGAAAATAACTTTAAAGAGATACTAAGGGAATTAATTAAAGAGCAAGAGCAGGGAATACATTATATGTATTTAATAAAGAATAATAATGATGAAATTGTAGGAAGAATAAATCTTGTGGATATTATCAGGGGAAATATGAATAAGGCTGAGTTAGGATATAGAATAGCTAAAACTCATACTGGAAGAGGTTATGGCAAGAAGGCAGTAGAACTTATTTTAAGAGAAGCTTTGAACATTCATAAACTCCATAGAATAGAATCAGGGACAGCTATAGGAAATATAGCCTCTCAAAATATATTAGAATCTAGTGGTTTTAGAAAGGTTGGAATATATAATAAGTATATATATTTAAATGGACAATGGAATGATAGTGTTATTTACGAAATACTATTAAGTTAAATGATTGAAATTTGGTACAAACTTGAATAGCTTTTTCTTGTCATAAAGGTATGATGGAGGGACAACAAAATTAGTATAAGAACTTATTAAAGGGTTAGTTTTTATACTAACTCTTTTTGTTATATTTAAAGAAAAATATGTTGATTATTTGTATTAAGATTTTTAGATTTTGTCTTAGCAGCTTAATTTAGATGTGGCTATAAAAATAAAAAAGAATTTTTATTATATGATAGCTTTTAGCTTAAGATTAACATATAATGAATGTATAAAAAATATATCTTTAAATACAGAGGAGAAAAATATGAATACATATACTATAAATTTTTATTTACAAGAAGAATCAAAGGAATGTGGATGTGGAGGTCATGATCATGAACATACACATGAAATTCGTGATGACTATGAAGTTGTAGGAACTATTAAAACTTTTGGAGCATGGGCAAACATTATGCCAGATAGTTATATAGTTAAAAGTGAACTTAAAGCTGAAGAGATGAAAGCAAAGATTATGGTACACTTAAAGTCAAATGATATACTTCTTATTACAAAAGTTGATGGAGAAGATAGTGCATCTTCAATAGAACAAGCTATTCAATGGATAAATAAATAATAAAAAGAGAAAAAATTTATCGGTAGAATATTATTAAAAAAATGTTGGAACAAAATATAATAGTTGCCTTAAAATTTTGTGGAACAGCTCGTGAGGATTGGACTACTAAAATAGTATAGTAATTATTAAAGAGTTAGTGTAAAAACTAACTCTTTTTTTATTATACTGAAGCTAAAAATTGGTAGGAAGAATAAATAGTGTAGATGTTCTTAGAGGGAATATAAATAAAGCTCATTGGATTTAAAGTATATTCAATTATGTTTTTTATCATAACTGTATTTTTCATATATATTAGACCAATTCTCTAAAGCTTCTAATACTGGCAAAAACTGAATACCGATATCGGTTAAAGAATATTCTACTTTAGGTGGTATTTGATTATAAACATTTCTATAAATCATTCCATACCCTTCTAAACTTTTCAACTGTTTCGATAACGTTGCTTGTGTCATTTCAGGCAATTTTCTATGTAATTCTCCAAATCTAAGTGTTTCCTTACTTAACAAATATATAATTAACATATCCCATTTTCCACTTACTATTTTCTGAACCTTTGCAAATGAACAATCTTTAAATGATTTATCTTCTAAATTTTTCATAAAAAACACTCCTTACGCTATCATAAAAGATAGTACTATCTTTTAGTATTGTACTTTATATTTTTATTATAGTATGTTAAATTGAGCATATCAAGAAAATAATAAATTAGGAGTGACTTATATTATGAAAATTGCAGTGTTTGGTGCAACAGGCGGAATTGGAAAATTTATTGTAAAGCATGCACTAGATCAAGGATATAGTGTAAATGCTTATGTACGTAATCCAGAAAGGCTTAAAAATATAGATAATAATCTTAAAATTTTTGTTGGGGAAGTATATGATTTTAATAAAATAAAAGAAGCTATTACAAATTGTGATGCGGTTATAATAGCACTTGGAATATCTATGAAGTGGGGATATGAAGATATATCATCAATAGAAGCTCATAAAAATATTATTAGAGCCATGAAGGAAGCTAATGTAAAGAGACTTATAGATTGGTCTACGCCTTCAATAAAATTTAAAGATGATAAACCATCTTTCGTAACAACTATTCCAGGAATTATGGCATCAGTATTTTTACCAAAAGCAAAAAAAGTTCTGATTGAGGTAAACAGACAAGTTATTGATTCTAATTTGGATTGGACAATTGTTAGATTTATGGCTCCAAAAGATTCGAATTTCACAAAGAAAATTAAAGTCGGATTTGGTGGTGTTAAAATGAATTTTAATATTTCTAGAGAAGATATTGCTTATTTTATGGTTAACCAATTATCAGATAATAAGTACATTCATTCTATGCCTATTATTGGTAGTTAGTAGCAAGTGTTAAAATTAAAGGTTAGAAAATCATCAGAAAGAATAGCAGAAGTATTTTGATAAAAGACCGTATTTAACCATTGATTATAATTAAATACAAGAAAAAACTGGACAAACAAAGTTGATTGTCCAGTTTTTTATCTCTTTTTATCCTTTTTCTTTCTACCAAAAAAACCTACCATGAATAATACCATAACTAATGCTATATATACATATGAATATCCGTCCAAAAAACTATCACCCCTTAAGAAAAAATATTATATATATCTATTATACATAATTAATGGACATGAATTCCAGATATATAAATATTAAACCCAATTATTAATTTCAGCTGTTATCAATGATTTTGAAATATACATTGCGTTTATTAACTTTTTAAATCGGGTATAATGAGAAGTACCTTCTTCAAATTTTGATTGTCCCTTTTCACATTTACTAATAATTGAAGATACAGGGCGTAATGCATCATTTAGTTCATTCTTTGAATATTTAGAAAGAACATTTTCACAACTTAATAATGATTTTGAGATATGTAGAGCCTTTATTCTATTTTTTAGTAACGTATGTTGTGATGTACCCTCAGCAAATTTAGGTTGTATTTTTTCACAGTTTTTTATAGTAGAAGATACAACTTGTAGTGCATCCTTTAACTCGTCTGTTGTATATTGTTCCATAATATTTCACCTCAAATTCATAGTACTTGCGTATTAACTTCAATAGTATTACCATTAATATCATAAGCTGTAATAGTACCAGCATCATTAGGCACAATAATTGCAAATGGTTTTGTGCTATCAACATTAATCGAATTTCCACTATTAGTTTTAATTGTACTAACATGTTCATTATTCATAGAAATTAAAGCATTTTCATTACAATTATCTATATGAAATTCTGATATTCCAATTGGTGCAATACCTCCACCAATTCTATAAAAATATCCGAAAGACAAACCATCTCTGTTAGAATAAATAGAAAAAGTATTTTTACTATGAGAATCATCATAAAATATCATTGCTGACGCCATTTCTGTAGTATCCTTTGAGACCTTCCAATTATCAGAAATCTTTTGATCAGCCCTTGCGTCAGTCTCAATATTCTCTTTGTAAGTACCAATGTCATTATTAAAATATAAAATAATAAATGCAAATAATATAAGACTAATGGTTACCCACGTATACTTAAATAATCTTTTCATTGTATCACCTCCAATATACTACCATTCTAATTCTAAACCAACGCCTACTTCTTTTATAGGTATAGATTTATACATTTCAGCTCTAACGGAAAAAGAAGTACAATGGCAAGGATATAATTCAGCTATCATATTGTTATTTAGATAAGTTATAGTTTCTTTTAGCTGATCATCTATATCAAAGAGATGAAACCCACCAATAACCCCTAAAACTCTATGGTCATTACATACTTTTTTAGCATATTCAATTATATTACATATACCACTATGTGAGCAGCCTGTAATAATATAAATTCCATTTTCACTTTTGTATGCAATAGCTGTATCATCGAGAACGTAATCTGATACTAGATTATTATTTACAACTTGACTACCAATGATTTTTCTTTTTTCAAATGAGTTAGTTTGTGGGATTTCTCCTAAAAAAGTTATGTTTTTACTGATTTTTATAGGTTCTTTAGAAAGAATTAGATTGCATTTTTTCTTTAGAGATTCCTCTAAAATGGGGGAGCAAATTTTAAGGTTATTAATGGATTTTTCTTTAAAAGCATCTGGATGAGCAATTATTGAAATATTATTTTCAGGATTTTCTTCAAAATAATATTTCAACCCTCTTGTATGATCATCATGCCCATGTGAAATTACAATAGTATTTATATCTTCTATTTTTATACCAAATTCACTTATATTCCTTAAAAATAAATTAGAATACCCAACATCTAATAATAACTTAATATCATCATCTTCAATATAATATGAAACAGCTGGTTCACCACAATAGTAATTATCAATATATGTGTTATTATCTACTAAAACTTTTAATTTCATAGTAACCTCCTTATTTGAATTAATAGCATGTACAATAATTATACATTATATTTTAACAATAAACCCATAAATTATAATATTTGCTATTAATGATGTGATGTATAATTAAAATAGATAGTATGATTGGAGATGTATAAAATGGAGGATAATAAGAAGACAGAAAAAATAAAAAGAGAAGAAGAGGAAGAAGAACTTAGAAGGAAACAGTATATAGAAGATAGAGACAATATGAAAATAAAATATTATAAAAATTTAAATATAAAATAAAGAAATATAGAAGAAGCTATCTCATAATGAGATAGCTTCAAGTTTTATTCTTCAATAAAACATATTAATTCCTTATTAAACTTATCCTTTTCATCATAAAATAATCCATGACCACTTTTTTGAAACTTCACAAGTTTAGAGTTTTTTACAAGCTTATTTTGTTCTTCACCAAGCGGTGGCAAAATTACTTTATCGTGGATTCCATGAAGAATTAACGTAGGGATATTGATTTCTCGCATATCCTCAAATAAACTTTCTTCATCAAGCCAAGTGTTAGCAATTGCAGCTGTGGACCAACTTGCTGCTTGGAATCCTAATTGTAAAAACCAATCAGAAAATGGTTTGCTTATTTTTTTATAAAAGAAAGTTTTACCGAAGTCATATAACATTTTAGGTCTATCTGAATATGTTCCTTTTATAATATTGTCAACATCTTCTCGTTTTAATCCATAAGGGAAGTATGGTCGTCTAATTAGACTAGGGGCAGCAGCTGCACATAAAACAAGTTTAGATATTCCATGCGCCTTGTGCCTTGCAACATACCTAATAGCAATAGCGCCACCAGTAGAATGACCTAATAGCGTAACATTTTCTAATTTCAATGTATCTATAACACATTTAACATCATCAGATAATCTATTATAATCATATCCATATAGTGGTTTATCTGATTTTCCAAATCCTCGTTGATCTAAGCCAATACATCTATAACCTTTTTTTATTAGATAATTAAATTGATACTCAAATAATTCATGACTTCCAGGCCAACCATGTAAAAATACGATAGTTTTATTTCCACTTGCATTAAGATCCTCAACATAAACTTTAACATTTGGTTCGACTTCAATATAATAACCCATTAAATACACTCCATAAAAAAATTCGTAGTATAAATATACTCTTAAATACATTTAGTTGTGATTCTAAGTAAAGGGATAATAATAAATAAAAACCTTTAAGTTAAGTATGAACAGAAGAGCTCTTAAAAGAGTATAATGTAGTAAAACTTTATGGAGGAACATATGTTAAGTAGAGAAAAATATGTTACATTATCACTAGAATTACATTTGTTTTTTGCTCGAATAATGAAAGAACATTCATTATTTTTGGAGGCGGGATTTACACCGAAAAATAGTAAATTATCGAAAGAAGCAGAGGGGTACAAGGAACAGTTTGAAAAATTTTTATCGGATGTAGTAAAACTAAGCTCAGGAAAAGTTAGAGATTCAGTAATAGATTCTGGAGAACTAGTTACAAAATACACTTTAAATACTGAAGAAAAGACACAATACTATACAGGCATAAAGATAAATTCTAAAATAACTTCAATGGAGTATAATCTTCAGTGTGAAACTTCAAAGAGTACCGATAGTAGAACAGTAAAATGTGTTAAAGAGCTTAATAAAAGGGCCATAAAATTACTTGATGGACTTATAGATTTAAAAATGAGAATTTTAGATGATATGTTAAATTGCAAGATATTTACTTTGAATTATCCTTTACTTATTGAGCACATAATACGAGAAGCTAAGCTATATCACTCATATATTTATTCACTTGAGAATAATGAGGATATTGAGAAAAAAGATATTAAAGATACGGAATTATTTTGGGACAGAATTATGATGGAGCATTCCTTATTTATTAGAGGATTACTTGATCCTAGTGAGAATAAATTAATAGATACATCTGATCAGTTTGCAAAAGATTATAATGATTTACTTAATAAGGCAATAAGTATGAATGATGCGACAATACTAAGTATTACAGAAGATACATTAGTAGAAACAACAAAATTGAGAGACTTTAAAAAAGCAGGTACAGAGGGAATAGTTGACTGTAAAATAAAATCTATAATATTACCACTTCTTGCAGATCACGTATTAAGAGAAGCTAATCACTATATACGATTACTAAATAATTATAAAAGATAATATGAGAAAAGACCTAAACTTATAATAAGTTTAGGTCTTTTTTCATTAAAATTAACCTAGAACATCAAATCCTAAATCTAAAATATTAGCAAATAATGATAAAGTAGTATTTGTTGGGATAACATTATTTTTAATATCTAATAATTTACCAAGGCCGTATTCAGTATATATACTAACAGTTGGGTAATTATTCTCATCACCTAAATCACAAATAATATCAGTATCCTTTAAAGTTACTATATTACTAGAATTGGTATTTACAAGTGAATAAAGTCTAACGATATAATCATATCTTAGAACTTTTACTCTATCAGTAACTTCTATTTTATTAATCTTATTATTTATATCATATTTTGATATTGAAGAAGTTAGATTTCTAACTACAAAGTAATCAACATTTCTTTTATAATCAGCTCTATCTTTAAATTCAGCTAATCTTTCTAAATTTAAATTGATATCAACTGTTTTTTCTTCTTTATCTAAATTATTAAAACCAGCTTTTATGTAAGTTAAATCTTCTTTGCTAGTAAGTTCTTTATTTAATATATCCATACAGTTTTTATAAACATCCTCAAATGAACCAAAAGGCAGAGCATACTTAATGTTATTTAAAATTACATATACTTTAAATTTAGCAGAGCTATCACCACTTCTAGATGAATAGTTAACTTCAACTAATAGCATTTCATTAAGTTCTTCAGTATCATAAGTTAATCTTTCATTTCCATTATTATATTCTGAAATATAATTATCATTTTTACATAAAGATTGTGTATGTTGGTCTATTATATAAGTACTTTTAAGCCCAAGGTCATTAGCTGAACCTACTCTTATTGATGTTCTTATTGGTAGTTTCTTTAAATTAATGTAAGGTCTATCCTCACAAAGGTTGTTTTCTAATATTATTCGCATATTTTATCTCCTTGTTTAGACTAACAGTAGTGTTAGTTTGTATTATAAATTATAACATATTTTAAAAATAATAAATAAGATAGATTACATATTGAAAAATTATTTTACAAAATGTATAATTTATATATGGTATAAAATTTAAATAATAAAGTTGAGAAATGATGGTACATATTGTTTACTGTGACGATAAGGAAAAAGTTTTAGAAAAGATTATTAGTGGTACAAAAACTATGGTAATTAGAGGGGCAGCTGGAAGAAAGATTCCACATAGTAGAGTATTTGATGGGGAAACTTTATACTTTATGAAGAAGGGTACAGGCAAAATAAGTGCAAAAGCAAATGTAGTTAATGTAGAAAATCACGTAAAGCTTACTCAAGATGAGTCACTTAATATTATTCAGAAAAATGGTGATAAATTAAATTTATCCAAAAAGCAAATTAATAGGTGGAATAAAAAGTGTTTATGTTTAGTGGAGTTTAATAATATAGAAGAGATAGACAGCTTAGAACTTGATCATCAAAAAAATATGGATGATTGGCTTATAGTAGAAAAAGTGGAAGATGTCCTTGTAGGAACTAGTATAGATTATAATTATGATAAAACAAAACTAAAATAGATTTTAATGGTATAATAAAAGACCTAGTTAATTAAAACTATAGGAGGAATATTATATGAATAAGTTATATTTAGTTGAGTTAATAGAATATTACTATGATGGTTACTCAGAAGGAATTGATCAAGAGCAACCTGAGATACTTGGGCTATATACTACTGAAGAGGAGTATATGGAGAGAGTAGAATTTGAAATAAATAATTATAAACGAGCAAGTAGAACAGAACTAGAAATTTCAAGAGATGAAGAGTTAGTTGAAGGTTGCATGGAAGTTGTTGATATTGTATCAGAAGATGCTAGAGTAACTTTAATTGTAACGGAAGTTCAAATTGGAGCATCAAAGAAATTAGTTGATTATAATAGAATTAACTATTATTTTGATTATGAGAAAACTAGTGAAGTTGAAGTAATCAATGTAGGTAATGATAAGCTTAAATAAGTATAAAAAACTCAGCAATTGCTGAGTTTTTCTTATTTTTAAATATAAATAAGAAGTTATACTATTTATATTTATTGTAATTTAATGTAAACTATTGTTAGGCTAGGAGGGGGAAGTATGGGGGGAGCGGATAAATTACAAAAGTATTATAATATATTAATTGCTATGTTAGCTTTACTTGTAGGTGTAATGATAATAATTGAATTTAGTGTTCAATTATCACTAGAAAATGAAGCTAGATTTATTCTAATAAATAAGGTGATATGGATAGTATTTTGTTTTGATTATTTTGGAAGGATGATATTAAGTAAATCAAAGGTTGAATTTGTTAAAGATAATATTATAGATCTACTATCTATAATACCATTAGACTCGGCATTTAAAATTTTGAAAATATTTAAGATAACAAAATTGATGAAGTTAACTAAATTTTTTAAGGTTATGATAGTGTTATCAAAGTTTAAATGTAAAATGAATAAATTCTTAAATACTAATAAGTTTAATTACGTAATTTATATTACAATTACAATAATACTTTTAGGTGCAATAGGAATATCTATAGTTGAGGAAATGACATTTTCAAATGCTCTATGGTGGAGTTTTGTAACAACAACGACTGTAGGGTATGGCGATATTTCACCATCTTCATCACTTGGAAGAATAATGGCAGTAATACTTATGTTAGTTGGCATTGGATTTATTGGTATGTTAACAGGAACTATAGCTACATTTTTTCTGAAAAAGGAAGAAGAGAATAGGACATATAAACAAAGTGTTATAAATGATATAAAAAATAAACTAGATGATTTTGATTCGCTTACAAGCGAAGAAATAAAGGATATATACTTAGTATTAGATAGTTTAAAAGAAAGAAGAAATGATAAGCTGTTATAAAATTTATTATTTATAACAGCCTAATTAATTAGAAACAACTCAATACCAAAAAGTCCACATCCTGTAGTAACCATAACATCAACAATTCCATAAATAACACATAAAGAGAAACTACTAAATGAAGAGTGGTTCTCTTTTTTTAATGAGTACATTTCAGGAAAGTTCTTTATTTGTTCTAATATTTTAAAAATAAATCCTATAAATAATGAAAAGTAAGCTAGTTTAATCATATAAATCTCCTTAAGAAAATGGATTAAGCAATATCGTTTTTATGAAATAGTCTGAAAAGAAAACTGTAATGGCAATAATTACAAATTTCATAACAACGGCTAATGTTGTCATAAAAATTTTAGTTCGGATAGATTCTTCATCAGTCCACACTTCGTATATTGAGTCTTTTAGTTCAAAAAGTCTCATAAAAACTACTATAGCTATAAAAATATAAAGTACAAAAATAAACATATAAAAACCTCTTTTTACAAATTAAATATATATTAACATAATATAACAAAAAACACATAAATTCATTAAAAATCTTTGATTTGTTAATAAAATTAATATATAATCTATATACAATATTTAGTTTTGGGGGGATGAAATGTATAAATACAAAATTTTGTGGGATGAAAAAAATTTATCTATTATGAAAAAGATACAAATTAAGAGGTTGTTACTCCGAAATTTAATATCAATAGTAATAACGGATATACTACTGTTTGGTTTATTTTACTTTTTATATAAAATGAATGATATGAAAGAGCTTTTAGTATACTTCGTTACTATCGTAATATTAGTTCAAATTACCTCTTTAATAGTTTATTCTATTAAGAAAAATAATGAAATGCTAGAAGAGCTTAATGATATAGACTTATTAATGAATTTTAATGAAGAAGGAATTGAATTTGAATGTAAAGATATATATAAGTATTTTACTTGGGATGGAATTAGTAGTATTAAGGTATTTGATGAATATTTAATAATAAATCATGATATTAGTTGGCAATATGGGAAAATAGTATTATTTGATGGGTTCGAAGCAACAAAAGAAACTATAATTTCTGAATTTGAGAAATTTAATGTTGTTAGGAGGGCTTAAAATGAAGTTTGAATTTAAACCTTCCGAGAATGGTACAAGCCATAATGATGTAGCAAAATATAATGCCCCTATTAGTGTTAATAGTATGATGCATTTAATATGTTTTAAAATGCCATGCATTATAATGTCACTATTAGTTGTAATTGATCTTTTTTCTAGGGATATATCTATATTTTTAGATAAAGTTATAATTGTTGCAATTGCATTTTTAATAATTTGGATTACATATTTTTTAATAAAAAAGAAGAAAAAAACGAAAGCTGAGAGGACTAAGTTTAAAAAATTCTGTGACTTAGATACTACATATTATTTTACAATTGATGATAACTACTTAATTAGAGAAAATGAATTTAGTAAAATAAAAGTAAAGTTAAATAAAGTAATAAAAGTTGAGGTTTTAAAATCTACTATTATTTTATTAGTAGAAAATGATTCAACTTTAATATATATACCTATAAGATGTTTACCGGTTGGTTTATATGAATTTATTAATATAATAAAAGAAAAAAATAATGCTATTGTAATAAATGAATATTATAAAAATATTAAAAAGTCATCTAAAAGATATATTATAGTATGTATTATATCTATAGTATTAGCGATAATTGGATCATTTTTTATAGGGAAATATGAATATGAAAACAACTTTACAACGTATAACTTAAAAATCCAAGATGAGCTTAAGAGAGAAGATTTTAATGATAGTTACTATTATGAAAATAAGAATTTGAGCCTTGGTATATACTTTCCTCAAAAGTGGGACGGTAAGTATGGCATAGAAGAACTAAATGATAGAATAAATGTTTATTATTTACCAAATAGAATACAAAGTAATAAGACTACGTTACTTTTTTCAATAGTAAAATTAGAGAATTTTAATGAAAGAGATGAAATGTATATTAGCAGAGTTGTGGATATAGCTAATGAAAGGTATAAAATATTTTCTCCAAAAACAATATCTACACTTAAAAATAATGGAGCAGAATATAAAGA
>NZ_JAVXRL010000015.1:0-53586 GCF_036643715.1 Clostridium sp.
AAAAATGACCGTTTAAACTCAGTTAATAAAAGTCGAAATTTAGGATGAGAAAATAACTCAAAAAAATACAAAAAAATATTACTTTATTAAATAAAAATGTAAAAAACATAAATTAGTATAAAATATTGGAATTAAATAGTTAGTGATTAAAATATGCTAAATAGGTAAAGAATAAAATATAATAATGGTAAAAGTAACTTGTAATAAGTTTATCTATACTATATAATAATATTAAGATTTAGATGGAGGTAAGGCGAATAACTATGAGTAATAAAATAAATTCTGATTATATAAATGAGCTTGCCGAAGAAATGTCTAAAAATAGTATGATTTCGTATGATGATCTTCCAAGGTATGATTTGTTTCTATCACAGGTTATCGACTATTTGAATGATAAATTTGCTGATGACAAATACACAAATAACATAGTTCAAAATTACATAAAGAGTGAAGTTATAACAAAACCTGAAGATGGTAAGAAAAGAGGTTATACAAAACTTCATTTAGTACAATTAGTACTACTTAGCTATATGAGACCAATTCTTACAACTGATGAGATTAAAAAGGTATTTAGCTTAGCTTTTAATGAAATTAATGATAGAACAGATGACATTATATCATGGGAACATGCATACAAGATGTTTGCGGAGATGCAAAAGGATAGTTTAGAGACATTTTTATCAACTTCTGCGGATAATGAAGAAAAGTTAGACGATATAGTTAATAAATTGAACTTAGAAGGCGACGAAGAAGAAAGAATTAGAATATTCTTATTAGTAGTATCTTTGATAGCTCAGGCTAGCGTAATTAAAAAATTAGTACAGAAGATAGTAAAAGAATATCACAAGGAATAGATTGAAAAATGATGCTAATATTAGTGTCATTTTTTTTATTGCATATATTTAAATTAAAGGAGGGGATTATGATGGAGAGTTTTGTTCAAGTGATAGGCAATGTAGGATTTCCTATAGCTATTTCATTATATCTTTTAATGAGAATAGAGGGGAAACTTGAAGTACTATCAAATAGCATAAATAATTTATCTAATGTAATGAGCAAATTTGATAAATAGGTTATAATTAAAACATAAGATAAATTATGTGAGGGATAGTATGAAAAAAGAAGTTATTAAAGAGTCTGTAAGAGGTCTCGTGGAATTTGTACTTAAAACAGGTAGTATAGATAGTAGGTTTTCCACTTCAAAGAGAGCTGTTGAAGGTATAAGAGCTCATCAAAAACTTCAAAAGAGTAATGAAGAAATGTTTACCAAGTATGAAAAGGAAGTCTATTTAAGTGAAGAAATTGAACTTAAAGACTTCCTTTTAAAAATAGATGGAAGAGCTGACGGAATAATATATGAAGACACAGATGTCATTATTGAAGAAATAAAATCTACATATAGACCATTGTTAGAAATAGATGATAAAAATGAATTGCACTGGGCTCAAGCAAAAGTATATGCGTATATATTTGGGTTTCAAAATAATAAGGATAAATTAAGCATTCAGCTTAGTTACTATCAATTAGAAAGTAATGAAGTTAAGAGCTTTAGACGAGAGTACTCTTTTGAGGAATTAAAAGAGTTTGTTTATGATGTTATTAGTATATATGAGAAATATGTCGTTATTACTGTAGATCATAAGGAGAAGAGGAATTTATCAATAAAGGAGCTAGAGTTTCCGTTCCCTAAATATAGAGAAGGTCAGCTTAAATTTGCAAGAGCTGTTTACGGAACGCTAAGAGATGGAAAAATATTATTTGCAGAGGCACCAACAGGTATTGGTAAGACTGTATCAACTTTATTTCCTTCAATAAAAGCAGTTGGAGAAGGGATTAAAGAAAAGATATTTTATTTAACTGCAAAAACTGTTAATAGCGTAGTTGCAGAAAATACTTTCAACATACTTAGAGATAGAGGGTTAGTATTTAGAACATTAACATTAACTGCAAAACAAAAGATATGTTTAAATGATAAAGTTAGCTGCAATCCTGATGAGTGTATATATGCTAAGGATTATTATGATAAGAGTAAAGAAGTTGTATTTGATTTATTAAAAGAAGATAAAAATATAAATAGAGAGATGATAATAGAGAAAGCAGAGAAGGAAAAAATTTGTCCATTTGAATTATCTTTAGATATGATAAATTGGTGTGATGGAATAATATGCGATTATAATTATATATTTGATAAAAGAGTAGGTCTTAAAAGAGTTGTTGAAGATATGGGTGAAGACATAGCATTATTAATTGATGAGGGACATAATTTAGTTGATCGTGGAAGAGGTATGTACTCAGCAAGTTTAAGCAAGTCTAAATTTTTAGAACTTAGAAGGGAACTTAAAGGAAAGGTTCCTAATTTATATAAAGTAGTTAATAGCATAAACTCTTATTTTGTTAATATTAGAAGAGAGTGTGAAGCTAGAGAATGTGATAATTATTATGAAAAGGAAGCACCTAAAGAGTTATATAAGCACCTTAGAAGATTTGTAGCTGAGAGTGAGGAACTTTTAATTAAACTTAAAAATGAAGGTTATTATGAACTGCTATTAGATATATACTTTGATATAAATAAGTTTTTAGGTATAAGTGAATATTATGGTGATGAGTATGTAACTTATATTGATACTTATAAGGATGAAGTCAATATAACATTATTTTGTATAGATCCATCAGACAAAATAAAAAGTATTACAGATAAAGTTAAAGGAACAATAATATTTTCTGCGACTATATCACCTATAGATTATTATATGGAACTTTTAGGTGGGGATGAAAATTCTTATAGGTTAAGGTTAGAGACGCCATTTGATAAAGATAAACTTTTAAAAGAAGTATATCCAGCTAATACTAGGTTTAGGTCTAGAAGAAGCACTATAAAAGATATAGAGAGTAAAATAAGAAATTTTGTAACTAATAAGATAGGTAATTATTTAATATTCTTTCCATCATATGAGTATTTAGAATTATTTATAGATAATTTAGATGGTGAACTTGATGGATATGAATTAATTATTCAAAATAAAGAAATGTCTGAAGAAGATAGAGAGAATTTCATAAATAAATTTAGAGAAAATAGAAATGTAGTTGGAGTTTGTGTCCTTGGAGGTGTATTCTCAGAGGGTATAGATTTGCCAGGGGATATGTTAATAGGTACAGCTATAGTTGGTGTTGGGTATCCTAAAATTTCAATAGAAAGAGAAATTATAAAAGATTACTTTGAAGAAAAGGGATATGATTACTCATATATTTATCCTGGTATAAATAAAGTTCTTCAAGCAGCGGGAAGAGTAATAAGAACAGAAGAGGATGAAGGTAGAGTATTATTTATAGATGATAGATATTTATCAGGAAAGTATAAAGTCCTTATGGATAGTTTAAAATAATAATAAAAAATAAGATGATACTAAAAGTATCATCTTATTTTTTTATTCATTTATTGATAATGTATAACTACAAGTGAAAGTATCTGAAACGTTTAATGATTGGATACCAGCCTTATCTTTGAATTCTCCAGTGAAATCATCAAAATCAGCATGTCCATACCAAGGTTCAATACAAACAAATGGTGCACCAGTAGCCATTGACCATAATCCCATGTAAGGGAATCCAGTAAAGTCCATAGTTAATGATTTGTTATGGTTTTTTGATTTTAAGGATATCTTATTTGATTTTAAATTATTGAAAACTAAAGCATCGCTAGCAAAAACCTCTTTACTTATTGGTATTATGTTTGAATCAACTAAGTAAGGTTTTTCTTCATGTACGAAGTAGCCTTCAGAAGTTAGCATCATTACAGGGCTAGTTTCAATTTCATTAAATTCAAAGTAGTAATCATTCATAGTCTCATCTTTTTCTATAGGACACATGAATGCTGGATGTGCTCCGATTGAGAAGTAAATTGTTTTATCATCTAAATTCTTAACTAAATAAGTAACTTTTACACCGTTATCAACTAAAGTGTAGTTTATTTTAAGAGAAAACTTATATGGATATACTTTTAAAGTTTCATCAGAATATTTTAATTCAAAAGTTATTGAATCATCCTTTTGATCAATCATATTAAATTCTGAAACTCTAGCAAGTCCATGTTGAGGTAATTTGTAAGTTTCACCACAAGCTCTATATTCTCCATTTTTAACTTTACCTACTGTTGGGAATAATATTGGAGCGTGATATTTCCAATAGTTAGAATTACCATTCCATAAATATTCAGTGTTTGTCTTTTCAGAAGTTAAATTATGAAGCTCACCACCGTAAGTGCTAGCTGTTATTTTAATAGTTGGATTTTTAAGTGTATATATCAAATTAAACACTCCCTTTCAAATAAATTTAAAAAAACTAATAAAAAATATCTAATATGTAAAAATTAAATTTAACATATTAGAATTTATATAATAAATTATACTATAGTTAAAAACGTTATTAAATACATAATTTGGTCATTGGATAAGTAAATATAATAGACCATAATAAATATTTTTTGCTACAATGGTAAATAAATGATATTATACAATGGAACTTTTAAAATAATTATAATAGGTGGATATAATATGAGTAGAAAGAATAAAGGAAATAACAAGTCGGCATTGGATATCATCTTGTATTTAGTTATAAAGGTAAAACGAGACGATATTTTTGCACTAGCATCCCAACTTGCATATTATTTGATATTATCTTTTTTCCCTTTTTTAATATTTCTTATAACTCTAATAGGCTTTAGTAAGTTTAATTCAGCTGAAGTATTAGATGGATTACAAAGTATACTACCAACTGCAGTTTATGAATTAACTAGCAGTACAATACAAGAAGTTGTTACTACGCAACATACTGGTGTGCTTGGAGTTTCAGGTATATTAACAATATGGGCAGCTTCCTCTGCATTTAGAGCAGTAATAAAAGGTGTTAATAAAGCTTATGATGTTGAAGAAAATAGGTCTTTTGTAAATAGAGTTATTATAGGTATGATTGGTGTAATTGCATTAGCATTAACTATAATATCTACTTTAGCTATGTTAGTATTTGGTGATCTTATAGGAAATTATTTAAATCAAGTATTGCCTTTTGAGCATCTAATAACATTTGTTTGGAATATACTTAGATATGTAATAATTATAGCGATGATGATAGTTGTTTTTGCTATGATATACAAAGTAGCTCCAGCTAAAAAAATAAAATTTTTAAATGTACTACCAGGAGCCATAATAACAACATTAGTATGGTTAGTAGTATCATTAGGCTTTTCTTACTATATAAATAATTTTAGTCATTATTCTCGAATATATGGAAGTCTTTGGGCAGTGTTTGCTCTTATGATATGGCTATTTATAACTTCAATGGTATTTATATTTGGAGTTGAGGTAAATTCCATTTTAGAAAAGAAAAAACTAATGTGATGATATTAATACCATCACATTAGTTTTTTCTTTTATTTTATTTAGAATAACCATTTGGATGATTTTTGTGCCAGTTCCAAGCAGTTTCTATAATTGTTTCAACTGAATTAAATTGTGGTTTCCAGTTAAGTTCTGTCATAGCTTTTTCACTTGAAGCTATTAAAACGGCTGGATCACCAGATCTACGAGGAGCAAGCTCTGCAGGTATTTCGTGACCTGTAACTTTTCTTGCTATATCAACCATTTCTTTTACTGAGAAACCTGTACCATTACCTAAATTATAAACTCTACTTTCTCCACCACTCATTAATCTCTTAAGAGCAAGTGAATGAGCAGCAGCCAAATCAGTTACATGTATATAATCTCTTATACAACTTCCATCTTTAGTGTTGTAATCATCTCCAAAGATCATAATTTTATCACGTTTACCTAAAGCTACATCAAGTATAAGTGGGATTAAGTGTGTTTCTGGAGAGTGGTCTTCACCAATCTTACCATTTATGTGAGCTCCTGCTGCATTAAAATATCTAAGGTTAGTATATTTAATACCATAAGCTGAATCACACCAACTAAGAATTTTTTCAACTAATAACTTTGATTCTCCATAAGCGTTTGTTGGGATAGTTTTACTATCTTCTAATATCGGAATAAATTCAGGTTCTCCATAAGTTGCAGCTGTTGAAGAGAATACTATGTATTTTACATTATGTTCTTTCATAGCTTCTAAAAGACTAATTGTACCGCAAACATTATTATTAAAGTACATTAATGGTTCAGTCATACTTTCCCCAACTAATGAATATGCAGCAAAATCTATAACTGCTTCTATATTATTTTCTGTAAATACTTTATTTAATATGTCTTTATCTCTTAAGTCACCTATATATAATTTTCCACCTAGTAAAGCATCTTTATGACCTTTTTCTAAATTATCTAATATTACTACATCTTGACCGTTTTCTAATAAATCAGCTACCATGTGGCTACCTATATAACCAGCACCACCGCAGACTAAAATTGACATGTGCATCACCCCTATTAATAAATATAAAAATATTATACCATAACATGAATATTTTATATGAATAAGGAAATAATTGTATATATAAATATTCAGGAGGTATTAAGATGAATAAAATAGTATTAGTAGGAAAATTAATTAGGGACCCTGAACTTAGATATTTAGAGTTTAATGATAAGGTTAATAGTAAATTTATAGTTGCTGTAGAAAGAAGTTTTAAAGCTGCTGATGGAACTAGGAAGTCAGATTTAATTCCTGTAACAGTATGGGGAAAGAGAGCAGAAGTTATATGTAAATATTTAAAAAAGGGTGATTACATAAGTTTAAGCGGACGACTTAGAACAGGAAGTTATGAAGATGAAGATGGAAATAAGAAATATATTGCAGAAGTTGTTGCAGAAGATTTTAAATTTATAAATAATAGAAGAAATACAGAACATAAAGCTATAGAGTAAATACAAAAAAATAAAATTATTGTAATTATAAGGGTTAATGTGATATAATTAACACATGGGTAGTGATAACGTATTCACGTTTTCAATTATGGTTATTTAGGGATACGAGAAAAGAGAGCTGAGAAGCTCTTTTTTATTTTTATATTTGAGTAATTTTAATTTGGGTATATTTAAAATACAGCAAATTATATTGCTCTATTTTTATGTAAAAAAATACAAAATAAGGGCAAAGTGTGTAATTATAATAGAGAATTAAGCACAACTTAATAAAAAAATTAATTTATATAATTTATAAACATTCTTTTTTTATAAAAAAAACTAATAAACGACAAAAAAATATGCTTTAAAAATACTAAAACATGGAATAAATCTGTTAAACATAAGAATTTTCTTCGGAATACTACGAAAGATGTCAGTAAAAAAAATATAACTCGAACACCCTTTGACATATTTCACATTAGAACTATGATATATTTTATTACATAGAGAGGTAATGTTACTTCTTGAGGGGGGAGAGATTAATATGATTAAGGAAAAATTTGTTTTTTCTAGAGTGACAAATGGTATCGAAAGAAAATATCAGTACAAGCTTACAAAAACATTAATTGGTCAAAATGAAATTTTTGGAATTGAAGTGGAAAGAGTAGACTACAAAGGTGAATTAGTTATTGATTCATACAAAGATTCAGTTGAATATGTTTCACCTGTAGAAGAAAAGGTAAAAGGATTATTAAAGATGCTTTACGATAATCAAGTTTCACCAATTCACTTAATTGACATAATAGGCGATTATGTTGATAAGTTTGTTAGCGATTTTAACAACATCGATTTTCAATCTATGCAAATTGTTTAGATTAATTTAAAAACAAACATCCTTAAATTATAGTAAAATATATAATAAGAGAGGATGAGCAAAATGATATTTGGTATAGGTACAGATATAATTGAAATTGAAAGAGTTAAAAAAGCAGTTGAAAGAAATCCAAAATTTTTAGAGAAAATGTTTACTGAAAGAGAAATAGAATTTTTAAAAAGTAGAAATTTGAAAAGTGAAACAGTAGCGGGATCTTTTAGTGCAAAGGAAGCTATAAGTAAAGCACTCGGAACAGGTATTAGAGGTTTTGCCTTTAGTGATATTGAAGTTTTAAGAGATTCTCTTGGTAAACCTGAAGTTATACTTAGCGATAAAATAACTAAACTAATGAATAAAAATTTAAAAGTTAAAGTTAGTATATCTCATAATAATGATAGTGCCATAGCATTTGCTGTAATTGAGGAGGAATAATTGTGGAAATTCTAAGTAATGAAGGGTGTAAGTATTTAGATGATTATACAATTCAAAATATAGGGATTCCATCAATAGTTCTAATGGAAAACGCAGCTAATAAAATAACGGAGTCTATTAAAAATATGGGAAATAGTATAGTTGTTTTTTGTGGAACAGGTAATAATGGAGGCGATGGATTAGCTATTGCAAGGAAATTAAATTTATATGGAAAAGAAGTTCAAATAATAATAGTTGGAAATGTGAATAAGGCAAGTTGTGATTTTAAAACAAACTTAAATATAGTAAAGAATTTGAATATTAATATTACTGAAGTTAGTAACATAAGTAATGTTAATTGTTTAAAGAATAGTATTTTAAGTGCTGATTATGTAGTTGATGCATTATTTGGAGTAGGATTAAATAGAGATATAACTGGTATATTTAAAGAAGTAATAAATTTAATAAATACATATTCGAATAAAACTATATCCATTGATATACCATCAGGGTTAGATGGAAACAGTGGAAAAAGTTTTGGAGTATCTATAAAGGCAGACATAACATATACAATAGAAGTATTAAAAAAAGGATTCTTTATAAATGATGGAATCGATATGATTGGAAAAGTAGAAATAGTAAATATTGATGTTCCAAGTTTCCTAAAGGTAAGAATGAGTGAAATGACTTACTTATTATCAAGGGAAGAGTATAAAGGGTTTATAAAAGTAAGAAACAAGAATGGACATAAAGGTAATTACGGTAAAGTATTAGTTATTGCAGGGAGTGAAAAATATACAGGAGCAGCTTTTATTTCAACTGAAAGTTGTGTTAGGACAGGCAGTGGACTAGTTACTTTATTAACTCATAAAACTGTAGCTGATTCATTAAGAGGAAGGCTTACAGAAAGTATGATTATAGAATATAAAGATGCAAAAGATATAATTGATTTTAATGGCTATGATATTATTGCATGTGGACCAGGACTTAGCACTTCATATAATAGTAAGGAATTACTTAATAGAGTTATTAATGAGACTAAATGTAATTTGGTTTTAGATGCAGATGCGCTAAATATAATAAGTGAAGATAGAAGTTTACTTGAAGGAATAAGCGGTAGGGCAGTTCTTACTCCCCACCTAGGAGAAATGGCTAGGCTTACTAATAAAACAATTAAAGAAGTTTCAGAAGATAGAATAGATTTATCTAAAAAGTTTGCGAATGATCATAATATAATACTTCTTTTAAAGGGGTACAACACAGTAATAACAGATGGAAAAGAAGTTTTTATAAATCCAACTGGAAACAGTAAGATGGCTTCAGGGGGAATGGGAGATTGCTTAACAGGAATAATAACATCCTTCTGTGGACAGAAGTTGACTCTTTTAGAAGGAGCATTACTTGGAGCATATATTCATGGATTAATAGGTGATGAGCTTTCAAGGAGTAGATATATAGTAAATGCAAGAGATATAATAGAGAACTTACCTAAAACAATACAAGAATTATGTGAAAAAGAGAATAATTAACCACCTAGTTTAATATTACTATTAAGGAGTAATAAAACTATGGAGGGGTTATGAAGTTATTAAATAGAGTCAAAGAGCTAAATAAAGAAAAAAATGATAAAAAAGATAAAAAAGGAATAAAATATAAATTACTAATTACGTTTATTATGACAATACCTTTTATATCAATAATATTAGTTATCATGTTTAGAAGTATTTTGTCACCAACTAATGAAGATGTTTTAGAAAAATTAAAAAATAAGGATAACTACGAATCTATTGTAGAATACACAATAAAGAATGATAAGGGTGAATACACTGAAAAGACTAAGGTTTTGTTCTGTAATGATCATGGAATAAGAATTGACTTTGGAGAAGAACTTACCAAAATTTACAAAGATGATATAATAATAATGAATTATAATAAGAAAAATAAAGTGTATGAAGTAAAAAGGAATTTAGATAATTTCTACACTCTGTCCATAATGAGTGAACTTCTAAAAAACCCTATTATAGGGGTTGAAGAGGGACAAGATGAGTGGGGAGATTTGAAATATTTAAAAGTAGATATTGATCTAATTTCTAACAATGATCATTTAGATAAAGCAACTTTATATGTAAATAAGTCAAAAAAAGAACCAATGTTAATAAAAATTTACGATAATAAAGGTGAAGAAAGAGTTAAAATGGATTATAGAGAGTTTTCTGAATTGAAAAAATGTGATGAAGAAAAATTCTTACCTAACCAAGGAAAACAATAATATATTAAAAAAGACTCTTTAAGAAAAATTGGGTTTCGATAATAATTATAAAAAATACATATTGCTTAATAAACTTAGTAAGTTAAGCATTGAAAAGATTAGAAAATAATAAACATTAGGATGCGGCATGGTATATGTGCAAAGCTAAATACTTAAAAGTTTATAAAAATAAAAATAAAGCCAACGAGCATTAACATTGAAAGGTAATGTGAGTTCATCTTAAAGAAGTAAATAGAGTACCGTACATAAGTTATGGAATAAGTTATATAAAGATGTGACTAACATTCATAATGCTAAATCAATAAGTAGTTAATTTTAAGGACAAGATATTTTTTGAATTAACTTAAAAATAATAATACTATTAATTATAAAACCACAAAAAATGATAAAAAATTGAAGAATATTTATAATTTAGAAACAAATTTGACAAATCCTTTGACATAATGACACAATTTTATATATAATTTAAATATACATAAACTCTTTGTAAAACTAGGAGGAATTATTATGTCATATTTAAAGGATTTGGAAAAAATGTATTTAGAAAAAAATAATTGTAAATATAATGATGATAATTTAATAGTATATATAGATAAACAAATTAGTAATGAGACAGAGAAGCAGATGAAAGAAGGCTATAAAGAAATGGCATTTCTTAATTTGCAGTTAGCTTCGATGACGGAACATGAACTAATTGATGTTAATGATTATGAGATATGGCTTCGCGGAGAGTGATAATTCTTATGACTACAATGGTTGTAAAAAGAGGAGATATATTTTATGCTGATTTAAGCCCTGTTATAGGATCAGAGCAAGGCGGAATCAGACCAGTAATAATCGTACAAAATGATATAGGTAACAGATATAGTCCTACTGTTATTGTAGCGGCTATAACATCACAAATAAATAAAGCTAAATTACCAACTCATGTAGAAATCTCATCAGAAGAATATGGTTTAAATAGAGATTCAGTTGTTCTTTTAGAACAAGTTAGAACTCTAGATAAAAAAAGATTAAAAGAAAAAATAGGACATATGACAGATGAAGATATGAGAAAAGTGAACAGAGCTTTATTAATAAGTTTAAATTTAATTTAAATATAAGCTACGCAAATGATTACATTGGCGTAGCTTTTATTATTGTATAACATTCATTATATAGTGAATAAATGTCGAAAAATGCATGTAAAGGATACCTAAAAGGAAGTAGCATACGCTAATGCTTTTAATGTGCAATACTATTGAGTTTTGGCCTATAAATAGTGTATACAAACATCCAAAAATATGATAAAATAAAACCTGTGAAAAGCGGAAAACTAAATCTATAAGGTTAAATTAAATGCTGGGAGGATATAAAATGAAAAAGAATAAAGAAGAGCTAATTGATATAGCTAAAATTATTAGAAAAGACATAGTAACAATGCTTACAGAATCAGCGTCAGGTCATCCAGGTGGATCATTATCTGCAACTGATATCGTAACAACACTATTCTTTAATGAGATGAACATAGACCCAAAAAATCCTAAAATGGAAAATAGAGATAGATTTGTTCTATCAAAGGGTCATGCAGCACCAGTTTTATATAGTGCTTTAGCAAGAAGAGGATTTTTCGATCCTAAAGAATTATTAACTTTAAGAAAATTTGGATCAAACTTACAAGGTCACCCAAATATGAATGACCTACCAGGAATCGACATGTCAACAGGATCATTAGGTCAAGGTATTTCAGCAGCAGTTGGAATGGCACTTGCAGGAAAAGTTGATAAAAAAGATTACAGAGTATATTCAGTACTAGGTGATGGAGAATTAGAAGAAGGCCAAGTGTGGGAAGCTGCAATGTGTGGAGCTCACTACAAATTAGATAATTTAACTATATTTATAGATTTTAATGGACTACAAATTGATGGAGATATAACAAAAGTTATGAACCCTTCACCAATAGATAAGAAATTTGAAGCATTCGGATGGAATGTATTAGTTATAGATGGACATAATTATGACGAAATATTAGAAGCTATTGAAAAAGCTAAGAATCATAAGGGTCAACCAACAGCAATAGTTTGTAAGACTGTAAAAGGAAAAGGCGTTTCATTTATGGAAAATGACGCAAGCTGGCATGGTACTGCTCCAAGTAAGGAACAATGTGAAAAAGCAATAGCTGAAATTGGAGGAGAAAAGTAATATGAGTAATAAGATGGCTACAAGAGAAGCATACGGAAAAGCGTTAAAAGATTTAGCATCAATGAATGAAAACATAGTTGTTTTAGATGCTGACCTTTCAAAATCAACAAAAACTGCAGATTTTAAAGCAGTTGCACCAGAAAGATTCTTCAACATGGGAATTGCTGAAGGTAATATGATGGGAGTTGCAGCAGGTCTTTCAACTTGTGGAAAAATTCCTTTCGTAAGTACATTTGCAATGTTTGCAGCAGGTAGAGCATTTGAACAAATAAGAAACTCAATTTGCTACCCAAGATTAAATGTTAAAGTATGTGCTACACATGCTGGATTAACAGTTGGGGAAGATGGAGCATCTCACCAAGCAATCGAAGATATTTCATTAATGAGAAGTATTCCAAATATGACAGTAATAAATCCAGCAGATGGTGTTGAAACTGATGCGGTTATAAAAGCAATTGCACAATTAGATGGACCTTGCTACGTAAGACTTGGAAGACTTGCAGTTAACAATATAAATGATGCTGCAACTTACAAGTTCGAACTTGGAAAAGGTATTACTTTAAAAGAAGGAACTGATGTTACAATAGTTGCTACTGGAATAATGGTAGAATTAGCTTTAGAAGCAGCAGAAATGTTAGCTAAAGAAGGTATAAATGCTAGAGTAATAAACATCCATACAATTAAGCCAATTGATAGAGAAATATTAATAAATGCTGCAAAGGAAACTGGAGCTATTGTTACTGCAGAAGAACATAGTGTTATTGGTGGACTTGGATCAGCAGTTGCTGAAGTTGTTACTGAAGAATGTCCTGTACCAGTATTAAAAGTTGGAGTACAAGACACATTTGGAGAAAGCGGAAAGCCAAATGAATTATTAGTAGCTTATGGTTTAACAGCTAAGAATATTGCTGAAAAAGCTAAAAAAGCAGTTAATTGTAAAAAATAATAACAAAATTTGTTATAAATATGATATAACAGTATAGTAGGGATACTATACTGTTATTTTTTATGTATAGAAATATTAAGGGTTATAAAAGAAAAATAAAAGATTAAATAGGAGGGGTAAATGAAAGGGAAAATTAAAGAGTATGGAATAATTACTATTGGAATAATACTTGTTGCTATTGCTATTCAGTATTTTTATGTTCCAAATAGTATAACTGGTGGAGGCGTTACAGGAATAGCATTAGTAGTAAACAATTATATACCAGGTGCTAATCTTGGGATTCTAATGGCGATAATGAATGTATTCTTGTTTATAGTAGCGTTTATATTTATAGGAAGAAACTTTGGAGGGAAAACTATTTATGCAGCAATGGGGTTGTCATTTTTAAATTGGTTCTCAGAAGCTTTTATTAAACCAGTTGGAATTCCGAATAATCCAATGCTTGCAACAATTGCAGGAAGTATACTTCTAGGACTAGGTCTTGGAATTGTATTTACCCAAAATGCATCAACTGGAGGAACTGATATAATAGCAAAAATACTAAATAAATTTTTTCATATAGATATGGGAAAAGGAATGCAAATGGTTGATATTTTAGTTGTCATATTTAGTGGAATTACATTCGGAGTTGAAAAAGGAATATATGCTTGTATATGTGTACTTTTAAATGGAATCGTTATAGATAAAGTTATATCAGGTTTTAATACATGTCATCAAGTTATAATATTTACAGAAAAGGTAGATAAGTTAAAAAGATACATAATAGAAGATATAGATAGAGGGTGTACAATTTTCAAAGGCGAGGGTGGTTATACAAGTGATGAAAAGAGAGCAATTTATTGTGTTCTTGGAAGATCACAACTTATGAAAGTTAGAAAGTTCATAAAAGATAACGAACCAGAAGCCTTTGTTATTGTAAGTGATGCACATGATGTGCTTGGTAAAGGGTTTGGAGATATAGAATAGTATAATAATAAATAGGAAAGCTATTATTATAATAACTAAGAGTAAGGAGAGGTGGTTATATGAATAAGAAAAATTTGAAAGAGTATTCTATTATAACATTTGGAATTATTCTAGTTGCTATATCTGTAGAATACTTCTTTGCACCAAATGAATTAGCAGCTGGAGGGGTAACTGGTCTTGCAATTGTTATAAATGATTTCTTCCCAGTATTAGGTGTTGGTATTATAACACTTATAATAAATATAATTTTATTTGCAGTAGCATTTATATTTATTGATGGTAATTTTGGAGGAAGGACTATATATGCAAGTCTAATGTTGTCTGCAATAATGTGGTTTATTGAGAAATTCTTTAATCCTTTTGCAGTAACTACAGACTTGATGATAGCTACTATATTTGGAACACTTATTTCTGCATTTGGAATGGCATTAGTATTTAACAATAATTCCTCAACAGGAGGAACAGATATTCTAGCAAAAATTTTAAATAAGTTCATTCATATTGATATTGGTAAAGGTTTATTAATTGTAGATTTTGTTATAACTCTTGCTGGTGCTTATGTATTTGGAATTGACTTAGGATTCTACGCAATGCTTAGTGTAATTATATTAGGTGTTACTGTTGATAAATTTATAGAAGGTTTCAATGTATGTAAGCAAGTAATTATAATAAGTAAAAAGACAGAACCTATAATGAAATATATATTAGAGGATTTAGAGAGAGGCTGCACTTGCTTAAAAGGTGTTGGAGGTTTTTCTAAATCAGAAAACTATATTATATACACAGTACTAAATAGAAATGAGTTTATTAAACTTAAAAATCATATAAGAGATGTAGACAGTAGTGCATTTATTACTGTAGGAGAAGTTCACGAAGTATTAGGTGAAGGATTCAATGAACTTAAAAGTTCATAATTCACAGTAAAATTCGACAAATATGAAAATTTAGTAATAAAATTAAAAACTTAATAAAATCTTATATTATATGGTCGAATACATATGATATAATGATTACGTACGATGGACAAGGGGTTTATGGAGTTAGTCCAAATCTATAAGGAGTGTTTAGATGATGATAGAATTTAAGAATGTATCTAAGATTTATGATAATAATGTAAAAGCTCTATCAGATGTAAGTGTAGACATAGAAGCGGGAGAATTCGTGTTTCTAGTTGGTGCATCAGGAGCTGGTAAGTCAACATTTATAAAAATGTTGCTAAAAGAGGTAGATCCAACTTCAGGAGAAATTATTGTTGCAGACAAGAATTTAGCTGACATAAAGAGAAAACAAACACCTTATTACAGAAGAAAGATAGGGATGGTATATCAAGATTTTAGATTAATACCAAATTTAAATGTATATGAAAATGTAGCATTTGCTATGAAAGTAGTAGAAGCTTCACCTAAAGATATAAGAAGAAGAGTTCCAATGGTGTTATCACTAGTTGGATTATCACATAAGTATAAGATGTTCCCACATGAATTATCAGGTGGAGAGCAGCAAAGAGTATCACTTGCAAGAGCGATAGTTAACAATCCATCTGTTTTAATTGCTGATGAGCCTACAGGTAACTTAGACCCAGATACAGCAAATGAAATAATGGAATTACTAGATGATATTAATAAAGCTGGAACAACAATTCTTATGGCAACACATGCTCAAGATATAGTTAATGACATGAAGAAGAGAGTTATTGCTATGGAAAGAGGAGAAGTTGTAAGAGATGAAAAGAAAGGTAGGTACAATGATGAAAATTAATACAGTTAATCATTTTATATCTGATGCCTTTAAAAGTTTAAGAAGAAATAAAACTATTTGTTTTGCTTCAATAATTACTGTTATAATTACGTTTTTCGTATTAGGTATATTTGTACTTATAACTAAAAATGTAGGATTAGCATTAAATGATGTTCAATCAAAAGTTGAACTTAAGGTTTTCTTAAAAGACGACATCAAATTAATAGAGCAAAGAGAAGTTGAAATAAAATTACATGAGCTTCCAGGTGTTAAAGAAGTTCAGTATGAATCAAAAGAACAAGCTTTCACAAGCTTTGAAGATAGCACAAAAGACAATAAAGGATTATTAGAAGGTTATAGCCTAGAAAAGAATCCATTCCCAGCATCATTTATCGTAAAATTAACAGATCCGAAGGATGCGGAAGCTGTTACTAATGGAGTTAAAGATCTGCCAGGAGTAGAGAGTATAGGTAACCAACAAGATTTAATAAATACAATTACTAAAGTAGTAAATGGTGTTAAAGTAATAGGAGCAGTATTATTTGTAATACTAGTTGGAGTTGCAGTATTCTTAATAATGAATACAACAAAACTAACAGTTTACTCAAGAAGAAGAGAAGTTGGAATAATGAAGTTTGTTGGAGCAACAGACTGGTTTATTAGATGGCCTTTCATTATTGAAGGTATGATAATAGGTCTTGTAGGGTCTGTTTTATCAACAGCGCTAGTATTCTTTGCATACAAGGGATTTGTTAGTTGGATTGCAAGTAAGATGCTATACGTATCACTAATAAATGTAAGTTATGTAGGAACAGCATTATTATGGCAATTTGCTATAGGTGGCTTAGTAGTTGGTGGAGTAGCAAGTTACGCTGCACTAAGAAAATTCTTAATAGTATAAAACTATGTAAATTTGAATATAATATATGTATAAAGATCAGTAGGAATATATTTCCTACTGATTTTGGTTTAATATGGATATTTTTATTCCTATAATATATACTATGTATAGGCACAATATACATTGAGAGTAGAGAGGATGGTGTGAAAGTTTGGATAATCACAAAGGGAATAATCAAAGTAACAAGAAATTTATATATATTATTGGTAGTATATTTGTTGTTATTTGTTTATGTGCAGGAAGCTTTTTTGTTGGTAATATTTTAGCAACTAAAGGAGTAATTCTGACAAAGACTAATTCAAAGGTTCAAAATACTTTTAAGGAAATAAATGATATAGATAAGTATAAGGAATTATTTGAAGTGAGATCAGCTTTAATAAAAAATTATGATGGAGAAGTTGATGATGAGGTTTTATTAGAGGGTGCAATTAAAGGTATGACTAATTCATTAGGTGATCCATACACAACTTATATGAATAAGGCTGAATTTGATAAATTTAATGAACAGAACTCTGGAGAATACATGGGTATTGGAGTTTATGTTGGAGTTAAAAATGGTAAAGTTACAGTAATAGCACCTGTTGATGGTTCACCAGCTGCAAAGGCAGGGCTTAAAAGTGACGATGTAATTATTGCTGTAAATGGAGAAAAAGTTGGAGCTGATGTTGAAAAAGCAACATCACTTATAAGTGGTAAGAAGAAAGAAGAAGTAACATTAACTATAGAAAGAAACGGTAAAGCACCTTTTGATGTTAAAGTTACAAGAGATGTTATTAAAACAGAATCTGTAAAGGGCGAGATGCTTAAAGATAATACAGGATATATTCAAATAACATCATTTAATGCTGGAGTTACAGATGATCTTAAGAAAGAGATAGAAGCCTTAAAGTCTAAAGGAATGAAAGGGTTAATACTTGATTTAAGAGGAAATCCAGGCGGATATCTTAAAGAAGCTGTTGGTGTAGCATCACAATTCATTCCGAAAGGTAAACTTATAACTTATACTGTTGATAAGTATGATAAGAGAGTGGAAGAAGTATCAGAAGGTGGTATTGCAGAAGGAATGCCATTAGTTGTACTTGTTGATTCAGGAAGTGCAAGTGCTTCAGAAGTTGTAACAGGAGCTTTAAGAGATTATAAAGTTGCAACTATAGTTGGTACAAATACTTTTGGAAAAGGTATAGTTCAAGCGCCAGTAGAGTTTAAAGATGGTGGAGCTTTAAAAGTAACTATTTCAAAGTATTACACACCAAATGGAGAGAATATTCATCATAAAGGAATTAAACCAGATTACGAAGTTGAAATTCCAAAAGAAGTAATGGCAAAACCATACGATAGAAATAATGATGCACAACTTAAAAAAGCTATGGAAGTTATGAATAGTAAGATAAATAAATAATTTAAAAAGTGATTAGAATATTTAAAAGCTAATTTCTGTATTAAGCAGAGATTAGCTTTTTGTATTTTATTGCCAATTATATGTTAATGGAAGTTTTTTAGTATAAAAGAGTAAATCTTATAAGGTATAAGTTTAATAATATGATTTTAGAGAAAATTGATAGAATTTTATTGAATAATTATAGTATATATAAGAATAAAAGGGAATAAAGTTCTTTTTAATTAATATTTTATGAGTTATACATAGTTATTAGTTATGTAATCTATATTTATCGTAATTAGAAGCACCTTTTGAATAACCATCTTCATAGTCATCAATTATATCAAATGCACTACTTAATTTTCCAAGCCATCCGAATATGCCTTTTCCAGCATTGATTTCTGAAAGTTCTTTATTGTTTATAGTAGTAAAATTATTCATTATAAATTTCCCCCTTATATTTAATTACCAAACATTTTTACATACTCTTCATGAGTTAGGCCAGTTTCGTTTCTAGTATATCTTTCTGCTGTATTAGTAGCGGCAGCTTTCATTCTTGCGCCTAAATCTCCCCACCATTATCCAATTTTTCCAGGCCAATTTCCACCATTTAAATTTTCTAATTCATTTTTTGATATTTCGTTCATTATTAATAACCTCCTTTTTTTCAAATAAATTACAAACAAATTATAACATAATTTTGCAGAAAAATATAATATAATTGAAAAAATTACAATATATATATATTTATAGTATGATATAAATATAGTATTTTTTTAAAGGAGTGAGAAAAATTAGCAAATTTTTAGATGCTATAAAATTTTTATTTAAAGTTGCAGTTCTATATATAGGTTCAAATATAATTGGATTAATTTTTTGTGTATTAATTAAAGAAAAGAATATTGCAACATTTTTTCAAACAATTTTTGTGTTAATTTTTATAATATTATCTTTAAAATATCATTATAGAGATAATTGGAGCGGTTTATTAAAAAGGTTTTCTGTAAATAAAATTAGTTTTAAGATAGTAATTTTGATTCTTATTTTCTTTATATTAACAAGCATTGTAAGTACATCGGTATCAATAAATATAGTTAAAATATTTAATATATATATACCTAATTTAAACACAACTTTATTAGATGTAACAATGTTGGGCGTAATTATTGATTCTATAATAATACCAATAATTGAAGAGATAATATTTAGAGGATTAATATTTTCAAAATTATTAAGGAGTTATAATATAAAGATTGCGTTAATTGCGCAGGCTTTTATATTTGGGATACTTCATTCTAATACAGAACAAAAAATATATACATTTATACTTGGTATATCCTTTGGAATAATATATATATATACTAAATCGTTATTAGCGCCAATAATAATGCATTCTTTAAATAATATGATGGTTTATTTATGTCAGGGTAAAGATATACTTATGAATACAAGACTAGAACAAATAATAACATTAATTTTCGTTATTCCATATATAATAATAATAGTGAAAATAATAAAAAAACATAGGACTTAGTTATTAGTAATATTATTATATATATAAATGAAGCTATCGCTAACAGATTTTTATCAGTTAGTGATAGCTTTATTTTAAGTATCTATATTTTATCGGATTTCTTATAGTTTCTGAATTTACTAAATATAAGTCCAGAAAGTAATACTGGAATTGCGCCTAAAATAAATAAGCTTGTATCTTCAGAAATAATATTAAAAACATATAAAGGTGATGATATTAAAAAAATTAAGGATGAAATAATCAAATAAAATTTTATATATTTTAGGCTATTTAAATGGATAAATACATTTTTTTTGAATGGGTAAAAAATATTATTAGTTGATAATTTAAATAAAAGCAAAAGTAAAAATAATCCTTCAAAAAACGCTATATAATATAAGGTATTAAATTCACTGAAATACATTAAAATCAAATTTAATATACAAAAAAATGAGGAAATAAAAATCATAAAATACTCCTTTCAATAATTCTCAATATAGTTAATATTTTTATTTAGAATAATTTACAAAATAATATTAAAACTAAATTTATTAAAAAATGAATAAAAGTTAATCTTAGAATCGGGTTTTTATCAACTTCATCATATACATAAAAAATATATGGGAAGAATAAGGAAATTGGTATAAAAGCAATATGATCCCATAATGAGAAATTATGAGATATATTGAAAATTAATGCTGAAATTAGGATACCTCAAAAATAGTTTTTGAATAGTTTTTTTAGAAATCTTAATTATAATAAATTGAAAAATAAATGTTTCTATAAACGGTGCCCAAAAAATAGAATAAAAGATTAGCGGTAAAGAATTTAATATTATTAATGAAGATGAACTAGAAGTATTAAATAATAAACCTAATAATAAGTTATAAGCTAAATAAATAAAAGCAATAAAAAAAGAAAAAATTATAAATTTAAAGCTCGATAAAGATTGAATTTTTAGTTTGAAGTTTTGATTAATCATAATATCTCCTTTAGGTAGTATCAAGTTCAAATACTTTTAATTTATACAAAATCTATTTTTTTCAGCAAGGTTGAATTTTGCTTAAAATATAATTTTATAACATAAAGATTATACAAAAAAATCAAGTCTATTTGTAAGAGTTTTGCTAAAATATACAAATTATTTACTTAATGTACATTTATATACATTAATAATTATAGATTTAATTGCTTATAGAAATAAAAATTAGCCTGATTACTAGTTGCAAATTCAATTAATTTAGACTAATGTATAAATAATAAGTATTAGAACAATTGAATTGAGGTGAATTTATGGGAGATTTTAAAATAAAATCAAAATTTAAGCCAATGGGTGATCAACCACAGGCTATAGATAAATTAGTAAAGTCATTAGAAGACGGAAATGAATTTCAGACATTATTAGGTGTAACTGGATCAGGAAAGACTTTTACAATGGCTAACATAATAGAGAGAACTCAGAAGCCAACAATAGTGCTGGCACATAACAAAACTTTAGCAGCGCAGTTATGTGCAGAGTTTAAAGAGTTCTTTCCATACAGTATAGTAGAGTACTTTGTTTCTTATTATGATTATTATCAACCAGAAGCTTATGTACCACAAACAGATACATTTATAGAAAAGGATGCATCCATTAATGATGAGATTGATAAATTACGTCACTCAGCCACATCAGCACTTTTTGAAAGAAAAGATGTAATAATAGTAGCATCCGTATCTTGTATATACGGTCTTGGTAATCCAGATGAGTATAAGAAACTTACAATAAGTCTTAGAACGGGAATGCAAAAAGATAGAGATGAGATTATTAAAAAGCTTATAGAAATTCAATATGAAAGAAATGACATTGATTTCTCAAGAGGAACATTTAGAGTAAGAGGAGATTCCTTAGATATTATTCCAGCATCATCTTCAAACCAAGGAATAAGAGTAGAATTCTTTGGGGATGAAATTGAAAGAATAAGAGAGTTTGATGTTTTAACAGGAAAGATATTAGGTGAAAGAAGTCATGCTCAAATTTATCCAGCATCTCACTTTGCTGCTTCAAAGGAAGTATTAGAGAAATCTATTTCTGTAATAGAGGAAGAACTTGAAGAAAGACTTAGAGAACTTAATGCTCAAGATAAATTATTAGAAGCTCAAAGAATAAGACAGAGAACTAACTTTGATATTGAGATGATAAGAGAGATGGGATATTGTAGTGGTATTGAAAATTATTCAAGAATATTAGATGGAAGAGCACCCGGTACACCACCTAAGACACTTCTTGATTACTTCCCAAAAGATGAATATTTAATGTTCATTGATGAAAGTCACGTTACACTTCCTCAAGTTAGAGCTATGTATGCTGGTGACAGATCAAGAAAAGATTCATTAGTTGAATATGGATTTAGACTTCCTTGTGCTTATGATAATAGACCATTAAAGTTTGAAGAGTTTGAAAAAAAGATAAATCAAGTTGTATTCGTAAGTGCAACTCCAGCTAAGTATGAAGCGGAACATGCTAAAGTTATAGCAGAACAAATAATTAGACCAACAGGTCTATTAGACCCGAATATTATTATAAGACCAGTTGATGGTCAAATTGATGATTTATATGGAGAAATAGGTAAAACTACAAAGGCTGGATTTAGAACTCTTATTACAACATTAACAAAGAAGATGGCAGAAGATTTAACAAAGTACTTAACTGAACTTGGAATAAAGGCAACTTATATGCACTCTGACATTGATACAATTGAGAGAATGAAGATTATAAGGGATTTAAGACTTGGTAAGTTTGATGTTCTAGTTGGAATCAATCTATTAAGAGAAGGTCTTGATATTCCAGAAGTTGCACTTGTTGCAATTCTTGATGCTGATAAAGAAGGATTTTTAAGATCTGAAACTTCATTAGTTCAAACAATAGGAAGAGCAGCTAGAAACTCAGAAAGTAAAGTTATAATGTATGCAGACAGAATAACTGGATCTATGGAAAGAGCTATAAGTGAAACAGAAAGAAGAAGAGCTATTCAAGAAGAGTATAATGAAGAGCATAATATGGTTCCTCAAACAATTATTAAAGATGTAAGAGAAGTAATTGAAGCTACTAAAGTAGCTGAAGAGGAAACTAAATATGATATAGATTCAATGCCTAAGAAGATGAATAAGAAAGAAAGAGAAAAATTAATTAAAGAATATACAGACGAAATGTTAGATGCAGCTAAAAATCTTCAGTTTGAAAGAGCAGCAGAACTTAGAGATATAATAGAAAATCTTAAAAATAAAAAGTAAAAAAATATTAATAAGGTTACTCACAGTTAAAAGTGAGTAACCTTATTTTTCTGTGAATAAATAGTGTGTATTTGTGGATAACACTTATTTGTTAACAAAATTTAGAGAATGATGAAAGGCATAGGTATAAGGAGGAAAGCCTTTTAAAGGAGAGTTATATTAACGATGTTTTAAGCAGTCACAAAATATAAACAAAAAAATGGAAAAAATACAATAAATGATTAAAAGTAGGTTTAAATTGAAACTGGTTACATAATTAAGATGGAAATATTGCAATATTTATTATAAATTGATACATAAATTGCAAAAAGTGTATAATTAACTTCTTTTAAAAAATAGTAATTAGACTAACATAAGATTTAAGCAATATGTTTAATATATGTATTTCAAAGAGAAGAACTGAAATGTGGATATTAGTTATATTGTGAAAATTACTAATAAGGAGTGATATTCATGATTACAAAACAATTTGAAAAAGAATTAGAAGGGCTTGGAGCTTTTGAAATTAGTAGTAAGATGTTAAAGCTCGCTCAAAATAATGAAAAGCATAATGCCTTTTTAAATGCAGGAAGAGGAAATCCTAATTGGGTAAACACTCAAGGAAGATTAGCACTTGCAAGAATAGTTGAATTTGGAGTGCTAGAATCAAGAAGAACAATGCATAAAGGAAACTTAGCTGGTTATACAACATTAGATAAAATTAGTGAAAGATTTGATTTGTTTTTAGACGGAACACATGAAATAGATGAATTTATAAGAAGTGCTATAAGTTATTGTGTAGATACTTTGAAAATGAATAAGGATGAACTTGTTAAAGAATTTGTTGATGGTGCAATTGCAAATAACTACCCTGTTCCAAGCCGATGTTTAGTAAATACAGAAAAGATTTTAAATATGTATCTACAAAAAGAATTATATAATGGGGTTGACCTTGCATGTAAAACTTCAGTATTTCCAACAGAAGGTGGAACAGCAGCAATATGTTATATATTCAATTCATTAAAAGAAAATGGATTAATTAAAGCAGGTGATAAGATTGCTATAAATACACCGATATTTACTCCATATTTACAAATACCAGAATTACAAGACTATGAAATGGTAGAAATAGATTTAAGATCAAAAGAAGAAAATAACTGGGTTATAGCACCAGATGAATTAGACAAGTTAAATGATAAAGATATTAAAGCTTTATTCTTTGTAAATCCATCAAATCCAGGATCAAAAGCGTTAGATAAGCAAGCTCTTGATGAAATAAGTAAAATAGTTAAAACTCGTAAAGATTTAATTATAATTACAGATGATGTTTATGGAACATTCGTAAATGGATTCCAAACAATATATGCAGTAGCTCCATATAATACTTTGCTTGTATATTCATTCTCAAAACTATATGGTGCAACAGGATGGAGAATTGGTTTAATTGCAGCAAATGAAAAGAATGTATTTGATGATTTAATTTCAAAATTACCTGAAGACAAGTTAGATGATCTTGATAAGAGATATGGACTTGTTACATTAGAACCACGTAAAATGAAATTCATTGATAGATTAGTTGCTGATAGTCGTTCAGTTGGACTTTACCATACTTCAGGTTTATCAACACCTCAACAAATACAAATGGCTTTATTTGCATTAAGTGATTTAACATCTGGAGAAAAAGATCCATATATAGAAAGTTCTAAAGAGCTAGTTGCTTCAAGATATCATGATTTATTTAAGACACTTGGAGTAAAACAAGATGATAGTAGAGAAAATGCTAAGTACTATTCTTTAATAGATATATATGAATTAGCTAGTAGCTTATATGATGATAAGTTTACTGAATACTTAAAAGATAATTTTGAGCCAATTGATTTCTTATTAAGTTTAGCAGAAAAGAATGGTGTAGTACTTATGGAAGGTGTAGGATTTGGTGCAACACCTGGTACTTTACGTGTATCTCAAGCTAATTTACCTGATGAGGCATACAGTAAAATTGCAAAACAAGTCTTAGAATTATTATCAGAGTACTACAATAAATATAAGACTCAAAAATAAGTTTTAATGTATAAATAAAATCAGAGGGTGGTTTTTGTTATGAGAGTAGTTATTGATTTCTTACAAAAAAATCCTAGTGTTGCAATATTTATTTGTTTAGCACTTGGATATTTAGTTGGAAAATTAAAATATAAGTCTTTCAGTTTAGGATCAACCGTTGGAACCCTTATAATTGGTCTAATTATAGGCCAATTTGGGCTCTTCAACGTATCCCCAATTGTAAAAAACATATTTTTTAGTTTCTTCATATTCACAATAGGTTATGAAGTTGGACCAGCATTTATAAATAGTTTGAAAAAGTCAGGTATAAAACTAGTAATACATGCAGTATTTTTCAGTGTTGTAGCTTTTGCAGTTGCAATGATTTGCTTTAAAATATTCCATGTTAGTGCAGGAGAAGGTGCTGGAATAATTGCAGGATCACTTACACAATCAGCAGTTATAGGGACATCAGCTTCAGCAATTAATGGACTTGATATTTCAGCTATTGAAAAGACAGCAATGGAATCCAAAGTTGCAATTGCATATGCAATAACATATGTTTTTGGAACAGTTGGTATACTTATATTCTTAAAAAATATTGCTCCAATGCTTTTAGGAGTAAATTTAAAACAAGAAACAAAGAGAATGATTGAAAAAATTCACTTTAAAGGTGATAATACAGATGATTCAAGTATAATGAGTAATATAAAAATTCGTTCATTCTCAGTTAATGATGGATCACAATATATTGGAAAAACTATTTCAGAAATAGAAAAGAACTTCAAAAATAAATTAACATTTGAAAAGGTGTTTAGAAGTGGTGAAGAAGTTAATTTTAATCAAAGTACAGTTATTAATTCAGGTGATTACATTACAATAATAGGTACTTTAACAGAAATGATTGAAGCCTCAAGTTCTAATTTAACTGAAACTTCTGATGAAAAGTATAGAAATGTTATATTACAAAGATCAGAAATTATGTTAACTAAAGAATTTAATATAAAAAATTTAACTGACTTATACAACAACAATATAATGTTAGTATCAGTTCAAAGAAATGGTAAGACAATTGAAGATGAAACTGAAATGAAGAATGGTGATATACTAACAATTGTTGGACCTAAACATGCATTATCTAAAATAATAAAAGAATTTGGATATGTAAAAGATACAGGAAGTGAAACAGATGTTAGTTACTTAACATTTGGTATTGTAGCTGGTGTACTGTTTGGAGCATTAGCATTAACAATACATAATGTGCCATTAACACTTGGTAGTGGTGGTGGAGCATTATTCTCAGGTTTACTATTTGGATGGTACCAAAATAAACATCCACACTTTGGTCAAATACCAGCTCCAACACGTTGGTTCTTAAAGAGTGTAGGATTGAATTTATTTATTGCTATTGTTGGATTACAAGCTGGAGCTGCTTTTGTTCCTGCACTTAAATCTATGGGATGGGCAATATTACTAATAGGTATACTAGTATCATTAGTACCACATGTTCTATCATTATACTTTGGAAAATATGCTTTAAAGTTAGAACCAGTAGATATAATAGGTTCCTTGTGTGGAGCTGGTACAATTACTGCTGCTTTAAATGCCATTACTGAAGAAAATGGTAGTAGTATATTTGCATTAAGTTACACCCCATCTTATGCAGTAGGTAATATTTTAATTACAATAATGGGGCCACTTACAATAGGGTTGTTGTTTGTAAGATAGTTCATATATAAAAAGGCTGTTTCAATAATAAGAAAAATCTTTTAGATTTTTCTATAAAGTTATTTGAAGCAGTCTTTTTTAATATTAATATATTAAAGAAATAAAAATTAGAGGTGTTCAATGGATGTTTATGATGTAGCAATAAGGATAGCATTAGCAATATTAATAGGAGGTGCAGTAGGATATAATAGGCAATATGAAAATAGACCAGCTGGATTTAGGACTCACGTACTTGTTTGCTTAGGTGCAACAGTGGCAGCTTTAATTCAAGTAGAGCTTGGATATTATGCAGTTAGTGAAATATTAAAGACACCTGAACTTGGAAATGTATTAAAAATAGATGGTGGAAGAGTTATATGTCAAGTTATATCAGGAGTAGGTTTTCTTGGAGCGGGTACAATAATAAGAACTAAAGCTTCTGTAAAAGGATTGACTACAGCAGCATCAATATGGGCAGTAGCTTGCGTTGGAATTGCTATAGGAATGGGATTTTATACAATAAGTATATTAAGTGGAATAAGTATAGTTGTAGCACTTGTATTATTAAAGAAGTTTGAAGATAGGTTTATAAATAAACGTGATGTTGTTAAGTATAAAATTGTATTTAAAGATAAGGGCGATGTTATAAAGGATATTAATGATTGCCTTGAAGAGGACGAAATAATTATTAGAAATATTGAATTTTTTAATGATGATTCATTAGATAATAAAGAATGCATATATACTTTAGTTGCACCCCAGACGATAGGATCAAATGAGCTTATTAGTCTATTAGTAAGTAATAAAAGTGTTTTGAAAGCAACGAAGATTGATTAAGTAGAAATAATAATTAATAAAATTTTCATTAAAAATATTTTGATAATCAAAGTATTTTCATTTATAATCTTACAAGTAAAGTTTACGTAAGAGAAAGGTGATTTAATGAACATTAGTAAAAAGATTTGGAGAGGATTTGCTGGAATATTAATATTAGCAGCACTTATTATATCGTTTGTAGGACAAGTTACAGCACCTGAAATACAAAGTTATTGTGGAAGGATTCTTGGATATTTTTCATATTTTACAGAATATAGCAACATATTAGTAATGCTATGGTTATTTAATAATTCATTATTAAATAGAAGAATAAAATTTTTAAATAAAAGAAGTATAAGGGGTGCAATAACTCTTTATATAATAGTTGCAGGCATTGTATTTTTCTTAGTGTTAAATAATGCTTGGAATCAAGAAGGAATTGCAAAGATAGAAAGTTATATACTTCATGGATTTGCACCAGTTGCTTTTGTAGCAGATTGGATTATTTTTGGTGAAAAGGGAAAATATAAATATAAAGATATTAAAGTTTGGGTTATATTTCCTATAATATATTTATTTGTAGCACTTATAATTGGAAAAATAATAGGAGTATATCCATATCCATTTTTAGATTTAAACAGTATTACTATCGGTGGATTTTTAAACTATTTAGTATATCTTATTATTGCATTTATAGGGTTATCTTTTATTATAGTATTAATAGATAAGATATTTTTTAAATTCGGTATTGCAAGAAATACTAATGAAACACTTGAATTTAGTTAGAGATTTTTAAAGTATTATACAGAAGTATAATACTTTTTTTAATAATATATTAGAAAAAATGAAAAAACATATTGAATTAAAAACCTTTACATGTTAATATTTGTATTGTAAAGAATTATTATACAAGTTAATAATTGGATTGTTACTCGAAAGAGGCAATACCTAAGTCAAAATTTAATTCTTATATTGTACACTTAAAAGAATAATTTTTTAGTCTATTAAGTGTGTTTTTAATATTAGAATGACTTTGATTTGGGTATTTTTTGATTCTAACTAATTTAAAAGATTTAAGTTAATAATGTTGTCGCGACTAATTAATTATAAAATAAAATGTGAGAGGGGAACTATTTTATGGCTTTTAGAATTGGTAAAAAAACACTTATAGCTACTGTACTAGCAGCAACTGTAATTGCTGGGAACTTAGGAGGGATAAATGCACTTGCAAAGGACAGGCGTGATCAGGTTTCTGATTTCAAGAATGTACTTAACGTAACTGCAAATCCTAGCTCAGAAATATATGGATCATATTCAACTAACAAATATAACAATTTTTCAGATATGGGAGCTTGGCATGGGTACTACCTTCCAAATAAAGAAGCAACAAATATTTATGGAGGATTTGCAGGTCCAGTAATAATTGGAGAAGAATATCCTGTAAATATGTCAGATACAATAAGTAAGATTATTGTGAGAAATGGAGATACTGATAAAGCTTATGATTTAACTAAGGCTAAAAAAATAAGTTTTGATTATTATCCAGGGAAATTAGTTCAAAAATATGAAATGGAAGATTTTAATTTAAATATGGAGCTTATATTTGCATCAAATAGGAGTGCGCTTATAAGAACAGAAATTGAAAATAAAACAGAAAAGGAATTAAACTTAGGGATAGAGTGGACAGGTAGTATATTCGGAGAATATACAAGTGGCAATAAATCTATGGATTTAAAGCAAAGCTTAAATGCTACAAAGGATGGAGTTCAAGTTAACTTCTCTAACTTAAGAGATACTTGGAATTTCTTCTCCACAGAGGAAACAAAATTCACTGTAAAGTATGATGGTGATGTAGCTACAGAAGTTGATGGTAAAAAGTATAAAACTAAGTTAAATGATAATGTTAAGATTGAACCTAAGGGCGACTTTAAGACATATTCAACTCAGAGTTACACATTTACAACAGAGGAACTTAATAAAGAGAATAGTAAATTAGATAAATTAATAAAAGACGGAGATAAGCAGTTTGAGGAAAATAATATACGTTGGCAAGAATATTTAGATAAGACTTTTGAAAAAGTTGAAAGCACTAGAAATCCTGAGTATAAAAATGCTGCAGTTAAGTCAATTGAGACTTTAACTACTAACTGGAGAAGTGCAGCAGGTGCTATTAAACATGATGGAATAGTACCTTCAATGTCATACAAATGGTTTATAGGAATGTGGGCTTGGGATTCATGGAAGCAAGCAGTTGCAACAGCAAACTTTAATGGAGAACTTGCACAAAATAATATTAGAGCACTATTTGATTATCAAATAAAAGGAAATGATGATCTTAGACCACAAGATAAAGGTGCAATAATTGATGCTATATTCTATAACAAAGATGGAGCTAGAGGAGACGACGGTGGCAACTGGAATGAGAGAAATTCTAAGCCGGCTTTAGCAGCATGGTCAGTTTGGAATGTTTATAAAGCAACGGGGGATAAGGATTTCTTAAAGGAAATGTATCCAAAGCTTGTTGATTATCATAATTGGTGGTATACAAATAGAGATCATGATAAAAATGGTATAGCTGAATATGGTGGAATGGTTCATGACTTACATTGGCTATATGATGATAATGGTAATATTGTAAAAGATAAAGATGGAAATCCAATGTATAACGAGGACGAAGTAATCTTAGCTGCAGCTTGGGAAAGTGGTATGGATAATGCTACTAGATTCGATAAAGAAGGAGCAGGCGGTGAAGATGTTGGAGTAAAAGTATTTGAGAACAAAGATAAGAATGGAAAACTTATTGGTTACTCAATTAATCAGGAATCTGCTGATTTAAATGCATATCTTTATGCTGAAAAAGCTTTCTTAAAATCAATGGCAGATGAACTTGGTAAAACAAATGATTCTAACAAGTACAAGAAGGAAGCAGATCATGTAAGAGAATACGTAAGTAAAAATATGTTTGATGATAAGACAGGATTCTTCTATGATCTTCAAATAAGCGAGGATGGAAAGAAGAAAAATGTATTAGATGAAAGAGGAAAGGGTACTGAAGGTTGGATTCCTTTATGGGCTAAAATGGCTACAAAGGAGGAAGCTGAAAAGGTTAAAGATAATATGACTGATCCAGGTAAATTTGATACTTTTGTACCATTCCCAACAGCATCAAAAGATAATGACAAGTATAATCCAGATAAATATTGGAGAGGACCTGTTTGGATGGATCAAGCTTTATATGGGGTAGAAGCTCTTCAAAATTATGGATTTGATAAAGATGCAGAAAGAATGGCTAAAAAGTTATTTAATAATGCAGAAGGATTAATGGGTGATGGACCTATAAGAGAAAATTATAATCCAGAAACAGGGGCAGGACTTCATACTAAGAACTTTAGTTGGTCAGCATCAGCTTACTACTTAATGTATCAAAATACATTAACATCAAAAGATACAACATCTCAAACTGGAATAGCTATTCCAACAGTTGATGTAGAAGAAGATAATAAACCAGATGTTAATCCAGATGATAATAATAAACCAAGTAAGCCAGAACCAGATAACAAACCAGATTCAGATAATAATTCTGGAAATAACAATAATAAGCCAAATGTAGATAATAGCAAGCCTATTCCACCTACAGGGTATACTTTCGGATTTGCAGGACTTGTAGCATTAGCTTCAATTGGATCTGGAATTGTATTAATTAAAAAGAGAAAGAAGTAGTTAAGAGAAAATAATATTATTAAAGAGCGTTAAATTTGTTTTAACGCTCTTTTTATATTTCAATATAAAAAAGTATGATAGAATGTTATATACATATGAAAGTAGGAGAGATTAAAATGACAAATAGAGATATAAAGAAAATAAGAGAAACAGCTGAAAATTATTATAGAAATGGTGATTTCTTCTGTTCAGAAGCTATAGTTAAAACATTAAAAGATGAGTTCATGCCAGAAGTAAGTGATGATGTTGTAAAGCTTGCATCAGGATTTCCAGTTGGAATTGGACGTGCTGGATGTACTTGTGGAGCATTAGCTGGAGCAATTATGGCACTAGGAATGATATTTGGTAGAAGTGAAGCTAAAGGTTCAGAAGTTGCAAAGACAATGGAATTATCTAAAGAGTTACATGATAAATTCGTTGAAATGAATAAACTTACATGTTGCAGAATATTAACTAAAGGAATGGAAAAAGGTTCTAAAGAGCATATGAATCAATGCGTAAGATTTACAGGTGATATGGCTGAAGAAGCTGCAAAGATAATAATTAGAGAATCAAAAGAACTTTAATATATATTATATGAAGGAAATAGGTTATTGTATTATTTTACAATAGCCTATTTCCTTTTAGATTAAAGGGAAAAATAGTAAAAAAGTTAAATTCAATATATAATTAATCATAGGGAAGTAATATATGTGGGGGGATTAATTTGAAAAATGGTAAAGCGGCTACTATTTTAATTGGAGTTATTACTTTAGTAATAAGCCTTATTATAATGGTAGCAATACTTGTAACGAGTTATATAAGTGGTAATGGGATATTTAAAGAAGCGGATGAAATAGTAAAACCAGAAGAGTTTAAGCCGTTAGAATATAGTGATAAGAAACTGTATAGTTTTTCAGAGGGGGATTATGCAGGTTATTATGATGAAGGGTTAAATGTTAAGATTGAGCCACAGTATGATTTTGCAAATGAATTTTCAAGTGGAGTTGCTGTAGCTAGTAAAGATGGGAAAGTTGGAGTAATAGATGCTGAAGGTAAGACTATCTTTGATTTTAAATATGATGAGATAAGAGATTTTATTGGAGGATACTCCACAGCAAAAGTAGATAATCAGTTTTATGTTCTTGATATTGAAGGTAATGAATTTAAAGTAGATGAAAGAATAGACTATTGTAATAATTTTAGAGAAGGAAGGGCAGTATTTACTATAGGTAAAAAAAGTGGAGTAATAGATACAAAAGGTAAAGTTGTAGTTAAAGCAATATATTCAGATTTAACAGATTATGTGGATGGAATTGCAACAGCACATAAATTTTTATCAGGTGATAAAATAATCGATAGAAATGGTAATATATTAGATAAGAAATTTTTAAGTAATAAATATAGAGATGGAGTATATATAGATGAAACAGGAATAGTTTTTGACTATTACAAAAATGAAATTAAAAATATTAGCAGCCAATATAAAAGTGAAGATGTTGTAGACAATAAAATAATAGTATTAAAGAGAGGAAGCTCAAAATATGGCATAGTTGATAAAAAAGGTAAAATAATATTGAAGCCAAAATATGATAATATATCTTCAAATAGTAAGTTTGAAACATTTTTTGTACGTGAAAATGGACAAAATTATATGGTAGATATAAAAGGTAATAAAATAGTGGAGCTTGATGACTATGTAAAAGATGCTTACTTTGAAAGTGAGGATTTAATTAGAGTTATATACTCTTATGATATGGAAGAAATAATTAATACGAAGGGTGACGTAATAGTTACTAAAGATAAAGGTAAGAATTACGTAGTTAATGGAAACTTTATTATTAAAGAAATAGACGACAATGGAGATTACAGTAAAAAAGTAGATATTCACGATAAAAATATGAAGTTACTATATAGTGATGAAGTAGAAGTATTCGGATATTTTGAATATCAATATGATGAAAGATATATTTATACTGGAAAAGTTAATAATAAAAATGTAATTAATATACGATTAAATAATGGGGAAGATTATTACTTAAATACAGATGGTAAAGTAGTGAGAGCATATTAGAAATAAGTAAAAGGCTATACTAAATAATTGAGAAAACCTAGTGTTTTTGATGAAAGTTACTTTAGTATAGCCTATTTATATAGTCAAATCTTAAGAACTTATAAAGAAAAAATGAAATATTGTTTAATAAAAAATAGTAATCAATAAATAAAAAAAACAAGTGATATAATTGACAATATAGGGTGAGAAACTTAAAATTATTATACGGGAACTTATGTTCGAGGATTAATTAGTAATTATAAGTCTAAAATAAAGATATAAGTTAAAAGAGAGGTAACAACAAAATGAAGGATAAAATAATAATAAAAGGAGCTAAGGTACATAATTTAAAAAATGTTAGCTTAGAAATACCAAGAGATAAATTAGTAGTATTTACAGGACTTTCAGGTTCAGGAAAATCATCATTAGCATTTGATACTCTTTATGCAGAAGGACAAAGAAGGTATGTTGAATCATTATCAGCTTATGCAAGACAATTCCTAGGACAAATGAATAAACCTGATGTTGAATATATAGAGGGACTTTCACCTGCAATTTCAATAGATCAAAAAACAACAAGTAAAAACCCAAGATCAACAGTTGGTACAATAACTGAAATATATGATTATTTAAGATTACTATATGCAAGAGTTGGAGTACCACATTGTCCAAAGTGCGGAAAAAGAATAACACAACAATCAGTGGACCAAATAATAGATAGAGTTATGGAATTAGAAGATAGAACAAAGATACAAGTTCTAGCACCAGTTGTAAGAGGACGAAAAGGAACACACGATAAAATATTAGAAAATATAAAGAAGAACGGATTCGTTAGAGCTAGAATAGATGGAGAAATATATGATTTAACAGAAGATGAAGTAATTCTTGAGAAGAATAAAAAGCATTCAATAGAAGCAGTTGTTGATAGACTTGTTATAAAGGAAGGAATTGAAGGAAGATTAAGTGATTCAATAGAGACAGCTTTAAAAATTGGAGAAGGATTAGTAATTATAAATCAAATTGGAGGAGACGATACTTTATATAGTGAGAAGTTCTCATGCCCAGATTGCGGAATAAGTATAGAAGAATTAGCACCAAGAATGTTCTCATTTAACTCTCCTTTCGGTAAATGTGATTATTGTGATGGACTTGGTTCATTAATAGAGATAGATGAAAATCTAATAATACCAAATAAGGATTTAAGTATTATGGAAGGTGCTATAGCTTGTTGGGGCGATGCAAGACTTAAAGATGATTCATGGACTTTTGCATTTTTGAAAGCTTTAAGCAAAGAGTATAAGTTTGACTTAAAGACTCCTATAAAGGATCTTCCAAAGGATATTGTAAATATAATTTTATATGGAACAGATGGAAAGAGACTTAAAGTTAATTATGTAAAAGAAGGAGTTAAAGCAACTTATAACTCAGCTTGGGAAGGCGAAATTAACTCACTTCAAAGAAGATATAGAGAAACAAATTCAGATCTTATAAAAGGTGATATAGAACAATATATGAGTAATAATCATTGCCCAAAATGTAAAGGTGCAAGATTAAATAAAGAAGCACTTGCCGTAACTGTTGGAGATAAGAATATTTCAGAATTTACTAATATGGCAATAAAAGAAGAATTAGACTTTGTTAAGAGTATTAACTTTTCAGAAAAAGATAAAATTATAAGTGAGCAAATAATAAAAGAGATTATAAGTAGACTAGAATTTTTAGTTAATGTAGGACTTGATTATTTAAATCTTTCAAGAAATTCAGGTACATTATCAGGAGGAGAGGCTCAAAGAATAAGACTTGCAACTCAAATTGGTTCAGCACTTATGGGAGTTTTATATATATTAGATGAGCCAAGTATAGGACTTCATCAAAGGGATAATGATAGATTGATTCAAACTTTAAAAAATCTTAGAGATGTTGGAAATACTGTTATAGTTGTTGAACATGATGAAGATACTATAAGAGAAGCAGATTATGTTGTTGATATAGGACCAGGCGCAGGTGAACACGGTGGAGAGATTGTAGCTGCAGGTACTGTAGAAGAAATTAAAAAATGTGATAAATCACTAACAGCTAAATATTTAACTGGAGAAAAAGAAATTAAAGTGCCAGAAGAAAGAAGAAAAGGTAATGGTAATAAAATAACAATCTCAAAAGCAAAAGAAAATAATTTAAAAAATGTTACGGTAGATTTCCCGCTTGGAGTATTAACAATGGTTACTGGAGTTTCAGGATCAGGTAAAAGTACTCTTATAAATGGAATTCTTTATAAAGGGTTAAATAAACTAGTAAATAGAAGTAAAAATCCAGTTGGTGAGCACAAAGAAATAAAGGGATATGAAAATATTGATAAAATAATCGACATAGACCAAAGCCCAATAGGAAGAACTCCAAGATCAAATCCTGCAACTTACACAGGAACATTTGATATAATAAGAGAATTATTCTCACAAACTCAAGAAGCTAAGATGAGGGGCTATAAGCCAGGAAGATTCAGTTTCAACGTTAAAGGTGGTAGATGTGAAGCTTGTTCTGGGGATGGAATAATTAAAATAGAAATGCAATTTTTATCAGATGTTTATGTTCCATGTGAAGTTTGTAAAGGAAAAAGATATAATAGAGAAACTTTAGAAGTTAAGTATAAAGGCAAAAATATAGATGACATACTAAACATGACTGTTGAAGAAGGTCTAGAATTCTTTGAACACATTCCAAGAATAAAAAATAAATTACAGACTTTATATGATGTAGGGCTTGGATATATAAGATTAGGTCAACCATCAACTCAACTTTCAGGTGGAGAAGCTCAAAGAATTAAACTTGCATCTGAACTTTCAAAAAGAAGTACAGGGAAAACTTTATATATATTAGATGAACCAACAACAGGACTTCATATAGATGATGTAAATAGATTAGTTTATATATTACAAAGACTTGTTGATGCAGGTAACACTGTAGTTGTTATAGAGCACAACTTAGATATGATAAAATGTGCAGATTATATAATAGATTTAGGACCAGAAGGTGGAGATAAAGGTGGTACTATTGTAGCCACTGGAACACCTGAACAAATATGTAAAATTAAAAAGTCATATACAGGACAATACTTGAGTAAAATATTAAAGTAAATAAAAAAAGTAAAAAATTATAAATAAATTAACTAGCTTATATAAAAGTTTACTATATAAGTTAGTTAATAGTTGTAATGTGCAATAATTGTAATATAAATGTGTGAATTTAATATTATTTTGGTGTATAATCAAAAAGATAAAGTAATTTTTTGAGGTGAAAAGATGGATTTTTCAAAATTTATGGCAGGCGTATTTGGAATAATATTTATCATAGTACTATACGTTATAATCGTATATGCCTTAAAGATAATGGCAAAAGATGTTAAAAGCGGTGGGAATGTCAAAGGCGGTGCGCCAAGAAGACCAGCTCCTTCTAGAAGACATCATGGAATAGAGATAATAGAAATTGGGGATAATACGTCATTAAAGGTTGGGTCGGTAATTCCGATTAAAGATGAGGCTACAATAGGTAGACGAGGCAATAATTCAATAGTATTAACTGATCAATATGCATCAGGTAATCATGCTAAGATAATGGTAAAAAATAATACATTAATATTAGAAGATTTAGGAAGTACTAATGGGACATTTTTAAATGGCCAAAAAATAAGCGGTAGAGTTAAGTTGTTTGCTAAAGATCAAATAGCTATAGGTACTGTAGTATTTAAAGTATTATCTTAAATAGCGATGAGGTGATTAAATGAGAAAGAAGAAAAAAGAGAGCATAATGCTTGTACTTACATACATACTATGTCTTGCTCTGTTCACTAATTTAGCTATTCTAAAAACTCCTATGGATAAGAATGCCCTATACTTTGGGTTAATATTATGTGTAGTTATTGGTATTGCACATTTTGTTGTGAGGAAATTCTACCCAGATGGTGATAAGTTTATACTTACATTTTCATGCATATTAGTAGTAATTGGGATAGCCATGCTATATAGAATTGATCCAAAAGTTGCAGAGAAGCAACTTGTTTGGTTTTTAGTCAGTATAGTTGTATTTATGGTTGTACTTAAAGTATTCCCGGACTTTAAAAGTTTTGCTAAGTATAAAAATATATATATGATTTTAGTATTAGCATTTATGCCTATGGCTCTTTTAATTGGTACAGAGCTTAATGGTGCAAAAAACTGGGTTGTGTTTGGACCGGTAAGTTTCCAACCATCAGAGTTTGGTAAAATAGCGTTAGTATTGTATTTATCAGCATCACTTAGAGAGTATAGTAGTGGAAACAATTCAAAAGGAAGTTTTAAAAGTCTTATACAACCAGGTCTAGTTGTAATGTACAGTTTAGGTTGTATGGTACTTCAAAAAGACCTAGGATCAGCACTTATATTCTTTGGTATTTCAGTAACAATGCTTTATATAGCAACTACAAAAGCTAGATATGTTTTAGCATGTTTAGGTTTATCATCAGTTGGAGCTGTTGCAGCATATAAACTATTTGGTCATGTAAGAGAAAGAGTTCTTATATGGAGAAATCCTTGGGAATATACTCAAGATCAAAGTTATCAGTTAGTACAAGGATTATATGCAATTTCATCAGGTGGAATGATGGGTTCTGGGCTTGGACAGGGGTATCCGGGATTTGTCCCTATAAATACATCTGACTTCATATTTGCAATAATTTGCGAAGAATTTGGAATGGTATTTGGAATAGGAATAATGATAATATACTTCCTTTTATTTTACAGATGTATAAGAACTGCATTTGTTACAGATGATGAATTCTCACAACTTACAGCAGTTGGATTTAGTGCCATGATAGCATGTCAAGTTCTTGTTATAATAGGTGGAATATTTGCTGTAATTCCTTTAACAGGTATAACATTACCACTTATAAGTTATGGTGGTTCATCAATGTTAACTATGTTCTTTGCATTAGGAATATTGCAAAAAGTATCAGAGGAGGGCTAAGATGAAGGACGACATAAAAAATAGTGTAAAAAAAGTAATGATAGTTTTCTTATTTTGCTTAATAGCCCTAATCACATATATAGCATATTTCCAAGTTTTTAAGGCTCCGGAGATAGCTGCAAAGCCAGGAAATCAAAGGTCATGGGCAGCAAGAAACAAAGTATTAAGAGGAACAATCTATGACATAAACAATGATGTACTAGCAAAGAGTGTTAGAGAAAAGAATAATACTCAAAAGAGAGTATATCCAGAAGGTGCAGTTTATGCACCACCACTAGGATTCGTTGATAGCAGATTTGGGATAACTGGTCTTGAAGCTGCTTATGATAAAGAGCTTACAACTACATCAAATATGACAGCTAGTTTTAAGAAGCTAATGGATGATCCTAGTATAGATAATTTAAAATCAGCCTTCTTTGATAGAAAAGAAGATAAAGATAAAATTGGTAATGGAGTTGTTACTACTTTAGATAACAAGCTTCAAAAGGTTGCCTATGATGCATTAGGAGATAATAAAGGAGCCGTTGTTGCAATGGATCCTAAAACAGGAAATGTATTAGCTATGGTTTCAAAACCAACATATAATCCTAATGATTTAGCAGCAGAAATGAAAAAAGCTAATGAAGGAAATGGTGGGGACAGTAGATTCCTTAATAAAGCAATTCAAGGACAATATCCTCCAGGGTCAGTATTTAAAGTTGTAACAACAGCAAGTGCGCTTGATAATATTCCAGGAGTTGAAAATAAGACTTTCAATGATACTGGAAAGTTAAAGTTCCCAGGGGATAAGGATTTAAATAACTCAACTAACGAAGCAAATGGAAATATAGATTTAGAAAAAGCATTTATTGTATCAAGTAACGTAGTGTACGGAACACTTGGTATGGATCTTGGTAACTCTAAGTTAAAGAAATCTGCGGAGCAGTTTGGATTTAATGAGCAAGTGCCATCAAATGGATTCGTAATTGATAAAAGCACTTTCCCTGAATTAACATATAGCGGAGATATTGCAAGATCTGCAATAGGTCAAAGTACAGTAATGGCAACACCAATGCAAATGGCATTAGTTGCAAGTGCTGTTGCAAATAACGGAGTTATTATGCAACCAAATCTTGTTAGTAAAGTTATAGATAAAGATGGAAATACAATAGAAGTTCAAAAACCAAAAGAATATCAAAGAGCAATGTCAGAAGATGATGCAGCAACAATAAAATCATATATGAAGGCATTAGTTGATAAAAATATTAAAAGTGGTACATGGAGCTATTTTGCAGGAACAGGCGCAGCTGGTAAAACAGGAACAGCTGATCATAACCTTCCTAATGGATCACCTGCAACTCCACATTCATGGTTTATAAGTTTTGCACCAGCAAATGATCCAAAGATTGCAGTAGCTGTAATTGTAGAAAATGGTGGATATGGAGCTGGAAAAGCAGCAACAGTTGCTGGAAAAGTTATAAATGCAGCATTAAAATAATTTGAATTTCTTATAATTGATAAACCTCCTAATATATTTTTGTATTAGGAGGTTTTCATATATAACTAAATAAATAATTATATGTAAGTAAATACTAAAAGAAGGAAATATTTTTTAGAGGTGAAGATGATGTATGAAAAGATACAATTCGATGGACATCAAACTAAAAGAAAATTAGTTTTTTTACTTATATTAATTATATTATCAGTAATAACATATTTTTATAAATTCAATATATATAACACATTTTTTTCGTTAGCATCAATATTTATTATATTAGTTCTGGAGTTTTATGGAATTATATATGCATTAGCAACAATACTTACAATAGCAGTGACTACGATGATAATTGGATATACAAGGTTTTATTATGTTGGATATATATTAGAAATATTATTTATATGGGGATTGGGTAAAGTATTAAATGGGAAAATTAGAGTAACTATGAGAGCGATTATATATGCGCTAATAATGTATTTTATAGCTTCAATAATATATAAAACAGATGTGTTATCTGAATTGCAAACAATAGATAGAGTATCAAATATTATATTAGATGCATTAATGGCAGATTTACTTTTGTTTTATGTCTCATCAAGCAAAGCGTTCAATGAAAGAAGAAAGGGTAAGATAGTACTTAAAGAAGTTATATTTTATATATTAGCAGTACTTGTAATAATTCCATTTACATTGAACTTTGTTTTAGTAGGAAGAAATAATAATAGTGAAGTAGAAGCCTATTATAAAGTTGTAATGGAATTACCTAATGAAAACATAAAAAGATACATGAATGAAATATTAGCGGAAAGATTGATACAGACTAAAATAGTTATTATAATTACATCTATTCTTGCAGTATGTGCGTACTTTGTAGGTAGGAAGCTGATATTAGAAATAGAAGATCTTGTATATGTAATTAGTGATGCATCTAAAGAGACTGAGAGTAAGAGAAATATTAAGTGGCCAGAAAGTAATATTAATGAGATTGCAGTACTTACAGGAAATTTCGAGATGCTTCTATTTAAATTTAAAGTAATGTTAAACAAAACAATAGAACGAAATAAAGAGCTACATAAACAGGCTATTACTGATGAATTAACATCAATAGAGAATAGACTTAGTTTTAATAAATATATAAAAGAAGATATAGATTTAATAAATAAAGAAGTAGCTATTGCACTTCTTGATATCGATAAATTCAAGAATATAAATGATACATTAGGGCATGAAGCAGGGGATTATGTTCTTATTGAAGTTGCAAATAGATTAAAAAAGTTAGATTACAAAGGGATTAGAGCTTTTAGAACTGGAGGAGACGAGTTCTTACTTATTAAAATATTAAAAGATGGAAATAATTTAAATATTTACGGGGAAGAAATAATAGAACTTTTTAAAGAGCCATTTTTAATTTATAATGTTAAGTACAATGTAACTACAAGTGTTGGTATAAGTAGGTTTTATGATATTAAACAAGATGCTTCAAATATTATAAAAGAAGCAGATATAGCTATGTATGAAGCTAAAAAAGAAAGAGGATCTTCCTATAAAATATTTAAAAATGATACTAAAAATATGGGAAATAAGTGATATAATTATAAAATGAGGGTATATACAAAAGAATAGGAGGGGTTTAAGGGATGTTTGATTTTGAATATCAACTTAAAATATTACCAGAAAAGCCAGGAGTATATTTAATGAAGAACTCCTTAGGTGAGATAATATATGTTGGTAAAGCAAAGAATTTAAAAAATAGAGTAAGACAATATTTTAGAAAATCTAAAAACCATTCAGAAAAAGTAAGAGCGATGGTTAGAAATATTGCTGAATTTGAATATATAGTTACAGACTCGGAGATGGAAGCTTTAATATTAGAATGTAATCTAATAAAAAAGTATAGTCCTAAATATAATATAGCATTAAAGGATGATAAGTTTTATCCTTTTATTAAGATAACAACAAATGAAGATTTTCCAAGGGTATTTGTTACAAGAAACTTTGCAAGGGATGGAAATAAGTACTTTGGTCCTTATACAGATGGCGGAGCTGTATATGAAACTATTAACTTAATAAGAAAAGTATTTCCAATTAGAACTTGTAAAAAGTCAATTATTGAAGGTGGGAAACCTACAAGACCATGTCTTAATTTTCATATAGGTAAATGTAATGGACCTTGTGGTGGTTACGTAGCTAAAGAAGATTATTGGAAGATGATAAATTCAGTTATTGATATACTAAATGGTAAGGATAAAGATGTTAATAGAGAACTTAAAAGGCAGATGGAAGAGGCATCTATGAACTTAGAATTTGAGAAGGCAGCTTCTTATAGAGATAAAATTTTAGCAATAGATGCATTAGTTCAAAAGCAAAAGATGTTTAAAGTAACAGATGAGGATGAAGATTTCATAAATATATATAGTGATGAGAAAGATAGTTGCATACAAATATTCTTTTTAAGAAGTGGAAAGATTACAGGAAGAGAACATTTTATGATAGAGAATACAGTATTAGAAGATACTGCTGATGTAATCTCTAAATTTATTGTAAACTTTTATGGAGGAGCAACTAAGATAGGAAAAACTATTTATATACCAAAAGTATCAGATAAAGAAGTTCTTGAAGAGTTCTTATCTGTTAAGAGGGAATCAAAAGTTACTTTAAAGATACCTCAAAAAGGTGATAAGAAAAGTATGTTAGAAATGGTTCGAGAAAATGCCAAAATAACTTTAGAACAGTTTAAAGAAAAGATAGTTATGGAAAAAGAGATAAATAATATAGCATTAATGGAACTAACTAACATGTTATCACTTGAGGAGTTACCACATAGAATTGAAGCTTATGATATATCAAATATTCAGGGGGTAGACTCTGTAGGAAGTATGATTGTATTTGAAGATGGTAAAGCAAAAAACAGTAATTATAGAAGATTTAGAATAAAAACTGTAAAAGGTGCTAATGATTATGATAGTATGAGAGAAATATTAGAAAGAAGATTCTCTCATGGGCTCAGAGAAATCAAAGAGATACAGGAGAGAGAACTAGTATTTTCTAATGGTAAATTTTCTAATTTTCCTGATTTGATAATGATGGATGGTGGAAAAGGACAGGTAAATATTGCACTAGAAGTTCTAAAAAAGCTAGGTATAGAAATACCTGTTTGTGGTCTTGTTAAAGATGACAAGCATCAAACTAGAGGAATAATATATAATAATGAAGAAATTATAATAAACAGAGGTTCTAACTTGATGCAGTTAATAAGACGTATTCAAGATGAGGTCCATAGGTTTGCAATCACTTATCACAGATCACTTCGTGATAAGAGAACATTACATTCTATATTAGATGATATACCTTATATCGGTGAGAGAAGAAGAAAAGAACTCTTGATAAAATTTGGAAGTGTAGATAAGGTAAAACGAGCTACATTAGAAGAATTATTAGAGACACCAAGTATTGATAGAAAATCAGCAAAAAGTATACTAGAATATTTCAATGGTGTTAAAAAAGAGTAAAAGTAATGGAAATGTAAACTTATAAGGCTTGTTTTAATTTCCAATTTAGAATATACTAAATAATTGTAAAAAATATATTTCAAGGAGTTTTCATGAATGAATAAATATAGCGAATTATTCAAAGACATATATTCAAAAAATCAAATAGAAGTTAACGCAAAGATGAGCGAGCATATATATTTTAAAGTAGGTGGCCCTGTAGATTTACTACTTATACCAGAAACTAAAGAACAAGTAGTTAAAACATTAAAAATTTGCAAGGAAAATGAAGTTCCATATTTTATAATAGGAAATGGTTCTAATCTGCTTGTTAAAGATGGTGGAATAAGAGGCGTAGTAATTAAACTTACTGAGCTTAAAAATATTAAAGTAGAAGATGACAGAGTTATTGCAGATACAGGAGTACTTTTAAAAGATGCTTCAAAAGCAGCTTTAGAAAATGATTTGACTGGATTAGAATTTGCATGTGGTATACCAGGCTCAATTGGTGGTGCAGTATTTATGAATGCTGGAGCATATAATGGAGAAATTGCAGATGTTATAGAAAGTGCAGAAGTTTTAACTGAAGATGGAGAAATAATAACTTATTCAAAAGAAGAATTACAGTTAGGATATAGAACATCAAGAGTTATGACTGAGAAAGCTATAGTTTTAAGTGCAACATTTAAGTTGCCAAATGGAGAACATGAAAAGATAAAAGCTAGAGTTGATGATTTAACTTATAAGAGAGAATCAAAACAACCTCTAGAATATCCATCAGCAGGAAGTACATTTAAGAGACCAGAAGGATATTTTGCAGGAAAGCTAATACAAGATGCAGGGCTTAAAGGTTACTCAGTTGGAGGCGCAGCTGTATCAAACAAACATTCAGGCTTTGTTATTAATAAAGGTGGAGCAACAGCTCAAGATATTTTAGATGTTATTCATCACGTACAAGATGAAGTTAAAAGCCAATTTGGCGTAGAACTTCACACTGAAGTAAGAATAATAGGTGAAGAAAAGTAAGAATTTTATAAATAGTCTGCTTTAATGCAGGCTATTTTTTTATACACTGATATATAAATTAGTATTACAGTTTTTTATAAAGGTGATATAATTATATTATAAAAAAAGGGAATGGGGGAATTATATGTTATATGTATTAACAATTGGTGGGGGAGCAGTATTTCTAGTTTTAGCATTTTTAGTTGGAATAAATGAGAATATTTCACTTATACCTGCAATGACAGAAGGAAAGGTAAAACAAGTGAGGAGAAAAAAGAAGGTAGCAATAGACTTTGGGGTTCATTATTTATTTATGGCACTTGCATGTTTTGCGACAGCAGCATTAACTATTTTTGTTGGGAAAGTTGGCTTGTACATAGGTCTTGGTCTTGTTGTTATTGCAGCATTTGCTTATTCAGCACTTAGTAGCAGTATTAATGATAAGCTAAGAAGAAATATATATTAATTAAAAAGGGGGCGCTTCCAGTATAGGAAGTAGAATTTATGAAGAGAGCAATAAGAAAAGAGATAAAAAGCCTTGCACCGTATATAGCAGGAAAGCCTATAGATGAAGTAAAGAGGGAGTATGGAATAGACAGAGTAGTAAAGCTTGCATCAAATGAAAACCCTTATGGTGCTTCGCCTAAAGCTTTAAAGGCTATAAATGAAATATTAAATGATACAGGATTATATCCTGATGCATCATCTTATGATCTAAAGAGAGCAATAGCAAATAAATTTAATGTTAAAGAAGAGATGGTATTCTGTGGGGCAGGATCAGATTCGTTAATTAAAGATATTTGTTTAACTATGTTAGATAAAGGTGATGAAAGCATTATGGGTGATATTACCTTCCCAAGATATGAATCAAATACTATTTTGATGGGGGGAACTCCAATATTAGTTCCATTAAAAGAAGGCAAGCTTGACATAGAAGAGATGGTAAACCAAATAACAGATAAAACAAAAGTTATTTGGTTTTGCAATCCAAACAATCCAACTGGAACTATATTTACAGAAAAAGAATTTGAATCAATTATAAATAAGATACCAAGTCATGTAATGATAGTTATGGATGAAGCTTACGAAGAATTTGTTTCAAGAGAAGACTTTCCAAATACTTTAGAGCTTATGAAGAAATATGATAATATAGTTTTATTAAAAACTTTCTCTAAAGCATATGGATTAGCATCTTTAAGGATAGGTTACGGTATAGCAAATGTGGAATTTGTATCATATATTAATAGAGTAATAAATGCTTTTGATTGTAATCTTTATGCACAGAAAGCATGTGTTATTTCAATTAAGGATTATGAGCATACTGAATTTGTAATAAGACAAAATAGTATTCAGAGAGAATATTTAAAAAGTGAATTTGATAATATGGGACTTAAATATTTAGAATCACAGGCTAATTTTATAATGGTTGATGTTAATGGAGATGATAGAGTAATACATGAATATTTATTATCAAAAGGTTTCATAATAAGGCCGGGATTTTTACTTAATATGCCAGGATTTATTAGAGTATCCATAGGAAAAGAAAAGGATAATAGAGAGTTTGTTTCTCTTTTAAAAGATGCAATTAAGTTAAGAGATAATTAGTAATATAGATATATTTTGGCGGTATGCATAAATCATAGCGCCATTTAAATTTATTATGATATAATAGTATAAATTAAGCTTTAAAAGGAGGCGCAAATTATGAGATTTGTTATAGTTACAGGACTATCAGGAGCAGGAAAAACAGAAGCAACTAGAAGTTTAGAAGATTTAGGATACTTTTGTGTAGATAACTTACCACCACAATTAATACCTAAGTTTGCAGAAGCTTGTAATAATGGAAGTATAGAAAAAGTAGCAATTGTTATAGATATAAGAGGTGGAGTATTCTTTGATGACTTATTTGAGAGCTTAGTTTATTTAAAGAACAATGACTTCAAGTATGAAATACTATTCTTAGAAGCTTCTAATGAAGTGTTAGTTAGAAGATTTAAAGAAGCTAGAAGAAGTCATCCATTAGCACCAAAAGCGCGTGTGCTTACTGGAATAACTGAAGAAAGAAACAAATTAAGAGAAGTTAAAGATAGAGCAGATGTAATAATTGATACATCTAAATATGCAATTAAAGATTTAAGAGAAAAGATGAATAGTTATTATGGTACAAGTGAGGAACCAGATAAAGAATTATCAATAACAGTATTAAGTTTTGGATTTAAATATGGTATACCAGTTGATTCAGATTTAGTATTTGATGTTAGATTTATTCCAAATCCTTTCTATATACCAGAACTTAAACAGTATTCAGGTAATGATGAACCAGTTAAAAAGTACGTTTTAGAGCAAACAGAAACAGTTGGTTTCTTAGAGAGATTAACAGACATGCTTAAGTTTTTAATACCAAATTACAGTAAAGAAGGAAAGAGACAGCTTATAATATCAATCGGTTGTACAGGGGGAAGACATAGATCTGTTGCAATAGCAAATAAGATATATGAATTATTACTTGAAGAGGGCTATAAAGCTGGAATCGAACATAGAGACATATCAGAAGATGTCAATAAGGGAGAAAAGAAGCTATGAGGCTGTCTGACTGGTTGAAGCCTGGGATAAAGGTTAAAAGATGGATGGCCTTCGGGCTATTTGGGGTTCTTTTAATTGCCTTTGGTTTTACTGAACTTGTTACTCACAGAGTTTATGATATTTACTATAAGCTATTTTATATTTGTTTAAACGTTACTGGAGTTTTTGTGATATATATTTCAATTACAGAAGGAATAAAGTCAGTAATAGCACTTATGAATAAAGGATATTTAAAGATGTCTTTAGATAGTAGAAAGATTGAGACTCTTATAACAGAAAAGAGACTTTTAGTTAAAGGTCCTAAAATTGTTGTAATTGGGGGTGGAACAGGCTTATCAACTATGCTTAGAGGTCTTAAGTACTATACATCAAATATAACAGCTATTGTTACTGTTGGAGATGATGGTGGTGGATCTGGAGCATTAAGAGAGGATCTTGGTATGTTACCTCCAGGTGATATAAGAAACTGTATTTTAGCATTAGCTGATACTGAGCCTTTAATGGAGGACTTACTTCAATATAGATTTACAGAAGGAAGACTTAAAGGTCAAAGTTTTGGGAATTTATTTTTAGCAGCAATGGATGGGGTTTCAGATAATTTTGTTGGTGCTGTTCAGAAGATGAGTTCAGTTCTTGCTGTAACAGGTAAAGTACTCCCAGTCACTTTAGATGATATGAAGCTTATGGCTCAACTTGAAAATGGCAATGTAGTTGCTGGAGAGTCTGATATTCCAGAAGAAGCATTAAATCAAAAGTCACGAATTAAAAGGCTTATGATTGTACCAGAAGATGCTAAGCCGTTAGAAGAAGCACTTAAAGCTATTAAGGATGCGGATGCTATAGTTATGGGACCTGGAAGCTTATATACTAGTGTTATCCCAAATCTTTTAGTTAAAGGTATAGTAAGTGAAATTAAAAAGAGTAGTGCATATAAAATATATATTTCAAATGTAATGACTCAACCAGGTGAAACTGATAATTTTAAAGTTTATGATCATATAAAAGTGCTTAAAAAGTATGGTGGCAAGGATATAGTGGACTGTGTTATTGCAAACAATGGAAGTATAAGTAAGGATATGAGAAGTAAATATAAAGAGAAGAGTTCTGATGTAGTTACTATAGATAGAAGTAAACTTAAGGAATTTGGAATTGAAATAGTTGAAAAGAATCTTGTTAAAGTAAGTAAAGGAACTATTAAGCATGATTCTGATTATTTAGCTCAAGTATTAGTTGAAACTATTATGGAGAAGAAGCTTCTTTATGATAGAAGAAAGATAATTGAGTATATGTATCTTTCACAACGTATTAAAGAAAGAGACAAAAGTGAAAAGAAGCAAAAGAGAGAAAAAGATAAAGAGAATAATTAGTAAAAGAGTGGATTTTTTAATAATCCACTCTTTTTTTATATTAATAATATTATTATTTTATGTCAATATCCATAATTCCACTTACTTTATCATGTAATAGTACAGGGTCATGCTTAATTATATGTGATACAACATGTATGAATACAAATAAATTTAGTATAAGTTGTAAGAACCCAATTAAAATTAAAAAGTCGTATTTTTCTATATTAGCAAGATAAGTACTAGCATCTGATAATATGTTGTTTGTAAGGAAATAACCATACATCAATAGAGAATATCTTTTAAATACATCTATAAATCTTAATCGGTTAGAATGGCCCTCTAATCTCATTTTTAATAAACGCTTACCTATTGTAAATCCATTTGTTAAGTAAGGAATTAATATAAAGTAAACAAAAGTTACTATTATAAATACAAATATAGTATTTGAAAATAAGAAAAATGAGCATATAGTCCAGTCAATAACAAAAGCTATAATTCGTTTAAGATAAGGGGAGTATGTTCCTTCTGAAAATTGTGTGGATTTAACTTTATTTATATCGGGTAATATATATGTAAAAATTGGTGTTACATAATATCCTATAATGCCACTTAAAGTATTTAGCATAAGGTCATCTACATCAAATAGTCTATAAGGATATTTATAAATTCCATATATTCCTGTTAATTGAGTAATTTCAAAGAACAATGAAACTAAGAAAGTTATAATTATAGTTTGCTTTAAACTTCTCTTAAAGTAATACCTAAGGTAAACTCCAAGTGGTAAAAGTAAGATTGCATTAAATAATACTTGCATGAATGCACCTTCAGAGAAAATATGTAAGTAACTACTAGGATTTGATAAAACAAAACTAGTATTTCTCAAAAAATCACTTACAAAAGTAAAGGGCACTAATTGAATATAATGACCAGCTGGTATTCTCGGTTTATCTACAATTGGAAGTGGCAAAAGTGTCATAAAGAATGCAGTGATAATGTAAAATACAAAACTAAAGAATAAGAATGTCTTTAATTTATTTATTTTACCGTACTTTCTATAATCGTGAACTGCATAAGGTAGAGATATTAAAGCAGCTAACAATGGAAAAAGTAAGAGTGCCACTTTTATAGGGAATAAATATGCTTTCATAAAAAAATACTCCTTTGTAATTTATAAAATTTTCTTTAGTATTAGAACTTGAGAATATATTTCCTAAAATTCTAGATATATTATATATTATATACCTGTAGAATTGTGATTATTTATGAAGATTTATGATATAATTTTATAATGTATATAGTGAGATATATCTTTTAATAATTGTATATAAAAAGGAGAGCAATAAATGTCGTTTTCATCAAAAGTTAAAGGAGAAATTTGTAGATATAGTAGCATTAGCAAAGAAGAAGCATTAGCAGAAATTTCAGGGATAATGAAAGTTAGTGGAACTATTGCTTTTACGGGAAAAGGATTAGCATTTAGAATTACAACAGAAAATCCTGCAAGTGCAAGACTTATATTTACATTACTAAAAGAGCATTTTAATATCCATTCTAAATTAATGGTTAAAAAAAGTAATTCATTAAAGAAAAACAATATATATATGGTTGTTATAGATGAAGAAATGGGTGTTAGAGGACTTCTTGAAGAAACAGGAATACTTAGAGAAGTTGATGGAGTTATGAGTTTAAATTATTCAATAGATCCAGAAGGTGTAAGTACTGATGAATCAAAGAGAGCCTACATTAGAGGAGCTTTCTTAGGTGGTGGGAGCATAAGTAACCCAGAGAAAACTTATCACTTAGAATTTGTAACTCATAGTGAAGAGTATGCAAATGATTTATGTGATCTTATAAATAGTTGTGGACTTAATTCTAAAGTTATTCAAAGAAAAAATAGTTTTATAATTTATATAAAAGAAGGAGAACAAATAGTAGATTTACTTAATATATTAGGTGCTCATACTTGTCTTCTTGAATTAGAAAATATAAGAATAAAAAAAGAAATGAGAAACAACGTTAATAGACTTGTTAACTGCGAGACTGCAAATCTTTCAAAAACAGTTAATGCAGCAGTAAGACAAGTTGAAAGTATAAAACTTATAAAATCAAGCATAGGACTTCAAAGATTACCAAAAAATCTTCAAGAAATTGCAGAGCTTAGATTACAGTATCCTGAGGAATCCTTAAAGGAACTTGGAGAGATACTAGATCCTCCTGTTGGAAAATCAGGAGTTAATCATAGATTAAGAAAAATTGAAAAAATAGCAGAAGAGATAAGGTCAGGTACATACTAATGACCTTTCTCTTTTAATAGAAGGGATGTGGTTCATTGAAAGAGAAGAAATTTTGCCACTTGCATTTGCATACAGAGTATAGCTTGCTAGATGGATCGGGTAAGATTAAGAAACTTCTTAAGAAGGCAAAAGAACTTGGGATGGAAAGCATGGCTATAACAGATCATGGTGTTATGTATGGCTGTGTTGATTTCTATAGAGCAGCTAAAGAAGAAGGTATTAAGCCTATTCTTGGATGTGAAGTTTATGTTGCAGCTAAGTCAATGCACATAAAAAATGTTGATAAAGATAATACAACAAATCACTTAGTTTTATTAGTTAAAAATGAAACTGGATATGAGAACTTAATGAAGATTGTATCAGAAGCATCTATTGATGGATTTTATTATAAACCTAGAATAGATCATGAGTTTTTAAGAAAACATAGCGATGGTATTATTGCATCAAGTGCTTGTCTTGGTGGAGAAGTTCAAAGAGCATTACTTAATGATAACTATGAAAAGGCAAAAGAGGTTGCACTAATTTATAAGGATATATTTAAAGATGGCTTTTACTTAGAGCTTCAAAATCATGGTATGGAGGAGCAAAGAAAAGTTAATGAATTAAATATAAAATTATCTAAAGAGACTGGAATACCTCTAATTGCCACAAATGATGTCCACTATATAGATCAAAAAGATTCTAAATCACATGATATTTTAATGTGTATTCAAACTGGTAAAACAGTTGATGATAGCGATAGAAGACGATATCCATCAGATCAGTTTTATTTAAAGTCAGGAGAAGAAATGTATGATATGTTTTCATATATTCCTGAAGCTTTAGAAAATACTGTGAAGATAGCAGAGGAATGTAACTTTGATTATGAGTTTCACGTATCAAAGCTTCCAAAATTCCCGTTACCTGAGGGGACTGACCCTTTCATTTACCTTAGAGATACTTGTTTTATGGGACTTATTGAAAGATATCCCGTATTTAAGGACTTTGTTAGCAGTGAATATGATTATGACAGTATAGTCGCTTTAGGTGATACTGATGAGGAGGCTAAAGTTCTAATTGATAGGCTTGAATATGAGCTTTCTGTAATTGGTCAAATGGGATATGTTGATTATTTTTTAATTGTTTGGGATTTTATAAGGTACTCAAATGAGAATGGAATACCAACGGGACCAGGAAGAGGATCAGCTGCAGGATCAATTGTTGCTTTCACTCTTGGAATAACAAAGATTGATCCAATAAAATATAGTTTACTTTTTGAAAGATTCTTAAATCCAGAAAGAGTAAGTATGCCAGATTAAGGTTTAGGTTGAAAAACTAAATTATAGTCGTGTATATTAGAAATAATATACTTAAAGAGCCTTGAATTGCTAGGAAGCCCTTAAGCTATTAGTACCACAACATAAAGATGAAATAAGCTTAAGTGTGATGGTTTAAAAAATTAATAGATTGGGTTATTAGCAGCGAAGTCCTCAATAGGGAAACGTTCAACGACTAGTGCGAAGGCACGTAGCTCATTAAATTATAAAATGAGCGAAGCGGGGCAGCCCAAACCGTAGAGGTCGGTGGGTGAAGATATAGTCTATACCCACTACATAAAGTAGTGTTAAAGTATTTCGAAAGAAAGGGTAGTAATAGATAGATTCCGATTTTTGTTATGAAAGAAGACAGGAAGTAATTGATTATGTTGTTGAAAAGTATGGAGAAGATAATGTATCTCAGATAATAACTTTTGGAACAATGGCAGCGAGAGCCTGTATAAGAGACGTAGGAAGGGCGATGAACTATTCATATGCAGAGGTTGATAGAATAGCTAAGATGATACCTACGATGCTTGGAGTAACTATAGAAAAGGCATTAGACCTTAATCCAGAGCTTAAGGAAGCTTACGACAATGAGGACAGAGTTAAAAATCTTATTGATGTAAGCCGTGACTTAGAAGGATTACCAAGGCACTCATCAACCCATGCAGCTGGTGTAGTTATTGCTTCAAAGCCTTTAGTAGAGTATGTACCACTTCAAAAAAATGAAGAAATGATTGTAACTCAATTCGGTATGACTACATTAGAGGAGCTTGGACTATTAAAGATGGACTTCTTAGGACTTAGAACTTTAACTGTTATGAATGATGCAATTAAAATGATCAAATATAACAGAGGTGTAGATATTGATTTAGATAAAATTGATATTAACGATAAAGAAGTTTATAAAATGATTGGGGAAGGTAGAACTGCTGGTGTATTCCAATTAGAATCAGCGGGGATGGTATCCTTCATGAAGGAACTTAAACCTGACTCATTAGAAGATATAATTGCGGGTATTTCGCTTTATAGACCAGGTCCAATGGCTGAAATACCAAGATATATAGAAAGAAAAAGAAACCCAGAGAAGGTGGAGTACGCAACTCCAGAACTTGAAGATATCCTAAATGTTACCTATGGAGTAATGGTTTACCAGGAACAAGTAATGGAAATAGTTAGGAAATTAGCAGGATATTCAATGGGAAGAAGTGACCTTGTTAGAAGAGCTATGTCAAAGAAAAAACATAAGGTCATGGAAGAGGAAAGAAAGAATTTCATCTATGGAATAGAAGATGAAAATGGAAATGTAGAAGTGCCAGGATGTTTAAGGAATGGCATTTCTGAAGAAGCAGCGAATAAGATATATGATATGATGATGGATTTTGCCTCATATGCTTTTAACAAAAGTCATGCTGCGGCCTACGGTGTTGTAGGTTATCAAACAGCATACTTAATGAGGTACTATCCAGTCGAAATGATTGCAGCTATGCTTAACTCCGTTATGGG
>NZ_JAVXRL010000016.1:0-24622 GCF_036643715.1 Clostridium sp.
AATAACTTCTAATCCTTTATCTCTTATATCTTTTTTATAATTTTCTCTCTCTTTGAATGCTTTTTCTACTGCTACTTTAGCTTCTTCTAAAGTTATATTAAAGTCTTTAAATTCTTCAACAATTCTCTTAGCTAAAACTTTTTCGTTATCTAAAGAGAAAAATGGTGCAATGTAATTAATATTTTTTTCTTCTAGTATATCCATATTATTTTTTATTACTTCTGGATATGAAGTAACCATAGGACAATTGTAATGGTTGCTAGAATCGCTAAATTCCTTCTTCTCGTATGAAATACATGGGTAGAATATTGTATCTATTCCATTCTCTATTAATGCCATTATATGACCATGCACAAGTTTTGCTGGATAACATGCTGATTCTGATGGTATTGTCTCAATTCCCTTTTCATAAAGCTTCTTTGATGAAACTTGTGATGGAATTACCCTAAATCCTAAATCAGTTAAAAGAGTAAACCATAATGGATAGTTTTCATACATGTTAAGTACTCTTGGTATTCCAATTGTTCCTCTTTTTGCCTCTTCTTTAGTTAATGGCTTATATGCAAAAGTTCTCTTAAACTTATATTTATAAAGATTTGGCATTTTATCTTGTTTTATTTGAATACCAAGTCCTCTTTCACATCTGTTACCTGAGATAAATTTCTCATCAGTTGAGAAAGTATTTACAGTTAATAGACAGTTATTCCCACAAAGACCACATCTTCTAAATTCAGATGTCATCTCAAAGTCTTTAATCTTTTCCTTTGGAAGTAAGCTAGACTCTTCTCCTTCAACATATCTTTCCTTTGATATTAGAGCTGCTCCAAAAGCACCCATAAGTCCTGCAATATCTGGTCTTACTACTTCTCTACCTGAAATTTTCTCAAAACTTCTTAGTACAGCTTCATTATAGAAAGTTCCACCTTGAACAATTATCTTTTCTCCCATTTCTTTTTCATCTCTAATTTTTATAACTTTGTATAAAGCATTTTTTATAACTGAATATGAAAGTCCAGCTGATATGTCTCCAACAGATGCTCCTTCTTTTTGAGACTGCTTAACTCTTGAATTCATAAATACTGTACATCTTGATCCTAAGTCAACAGGAGCCCTTGAAAATAAAGCTTCTTTTGCAAAATTGCTAACTTCCATTCCAAGTGATTTACCGAAAGTTTCTATAAATGAACCACATCCTGATGAACATGCTTCATTTAAAAGAATACTATCAATTACTCCACCTTTAATTCTTAAACACTTCATATCTTGACCACCTATATCAAGTATGAAATCTACGCCTGGTAAGAAATGTTCAGCTGCTTTATAATGGGCAATTGTTTCTATTTCTCCAAGGTCCATATGTAGTGCTGACTTTATTAAAGCTTCACCATAACCTGTTACTGTAGCTTTCGCTATTTTAGCTTCATTTGGAAGGCATTTATAAACATCATTCATTATTGAAACAATTGTCTTTAATGGGTTACCTTCATTACTTCCATAAAATGAATATACAATTTCATTTTTTTCATTTATTAGTACAACTTTTGTTGTAGTAGACCCTGCATCAATTCCTAAGAAAACATTACCTTTTGTATTTTCAAGTAAATTTCTCTTAGCTTTAGCTTTATCATGTCTTGTTTTAAATTCATCATACTCATTTTTATCTTTAAAGAGTGGGTCTAATCTCTCAATATTATCATCTTTAGCATCACTTATATTATCTACTTTTAAAATAAGGTCTTTAAATGAAACAGTATCTTCTTCCACTGATAAAAGTGCTGCACCCATAGCTACAAAAAGCTGTGAATTATTTGGGAAAATTATCTCATTTTCATTTAAACCTAATGTTTCAATAAATCTATTTCTAAGTTCTGATAAAAAGTATAGAGGTCCTCCTAGGAAGGCTACGTTCCCCCTGATTGGCTTTCCACACGCAAGTCCACTGATAGTTTGGTTAACCACTGCTTGAAGAACTGATGCCGCTATATCTTCTTTCTTTGCTCCTTCATTGATTAATGGTTGTACATCCGTTTTAGCAAATACACCACATCTTGAAGCTATAGGATATATAACTGCATGATTTTTAGCAAGTTCATTTAATCCTGATGCATCTGTGTTTAATAATGATGCCATTTGATCAATAAAGGCTCCTGTTCCACCAGCACAAGTTCCATTCATTCTTTGTTCTATTCCATTTTTTAAATAAGTTATCTTTGCATCTTCTCCACCAAGTTCTATTGCAACATCCGTCTCAGGTATTATGTTTTCAATAGTCTCAGTACATGCAATAACTTCTTGAACAAACTTAACATCTAACCATTTAGCAACTGATAATCCACCAGATCCTGTAATAGTTACTGTTATTCTTCTGTCAGCAGCCATTTCATAACATTCTCTCATTAAACCTATTATTGTATTTTTTATATCTGAATAATGTCTTCTATATTCAGAATACACTATTTTATTACTATCATTTAGTAACACTAGTTTTACTGTAGTTGATCCTACATCCAACCCCAACTTAAAATTATTCATTAAAATTTACACCTACTTATCCATTTTTAAATATACTCTTATATATGTATTATATATTAACTGACATTCAAATCAATGATTAATATCAATTTATATAAAAAATTAAAATTAAATTAAGCTTTTATTAATGATTTAGTATATTTTTTCCACTCTGTGTATATAATATAAGAACTGTGTACATACTGTAAATATATACAAAACTTTCATGTTTTATGTGTTTAATTACTTTCTTAGGAGGTTAAAAATGAATTACTTTAGCGAAGCAAATAAATTATATAATACAAAAGAGTACGAAAAAGCAATAGAATATTACAAAAAAGCTGCTGAATCTGATGAAAATCAGGCTTGCTCTTTTTATAACTCTGGGGTTTGTTTTATAAAACTTAAAAATTTTGATGAAGCTATCTGCATGCTAAAAAGAGCAATCACTCTTCAAAGAGATAGCAAATATTTCTTTAACCTTGGTTACTGTTATGCTATGAAAGATTTGAATAATAAAGCATTAATATATTTTAATATGTCTTGGTCTTTAAATAATAAAGATAAAGACTGCGAGAAGGCTATCAATTTAATATTATCAAAGAAAAAAGATTAACATAAACTTTATGCTAATCTTTTTTCGTTACCATTCTCCAGCAACACTTTTTTCTTTATGATCTTTACCAAAATCTTTATTGTCAAAATAATCTCCAGCAATATAAAATGTTGGATCTACCTTTATCCATTTATTTTCACTCTCTAAATATACTTCATTCCATGCATGACTAATATATTCTTCTCCATTATATGCTTCCCCCATTACTATTTTAACTTTTAAGTTATTTGCCCTACACATTGCAGCATAAAGACATGCATAATCAAAGCAAATACCTTTTCTTTCATTAAAAGCCGGAATAGCACCACTATTATTAACATTATTATCACTTAAAACTGCTTCAGCCTTTTTATAATCATACTTTATATTACTTCCAACCCAAGCATATAAGTTCTTTGCTTTCTCCCTATCTGTTTTATCATATTTAGTTATTTCTTTAGCCATATTATTTATTTCAGCATTAGATTTAACTCCATTTTCGATAGTAACACCATTGTAATAAATTATAGTAGCCTTTGACATGTCTTCTACTAATCCACTTTTAATGTCACTTATCTTTTTGTGGTCTATTAAAACTGATAATTTATGATACGCCTTCAAATTAGAAAACATATCTACTTTATACTTAGGAGATACAAAACCATTAAATGTTATTATAGCGATTAATATACATAATACAACTAATACCCCTCTTATAAATCCAAGTATAGCACTTGATACAAATAATAAAAATTTATTTTTACCAAGTTCTTTATCTAAATCCATTTCTATAATAGAATTTATGATATTTAGAATAACGGATATTATCCATTTAATTACAAAGAATATAATTATTATAATAAGAGATTTAATAAGAAAGTTTAAGGTTCTGTCTAAACTTATATTAAGAAGAAACTGTTCTATCTTCATTGCAAAATAATTATAACTTTTAAATATAATAAAGAAACTTATTACACTTGCTATACTTGCAATTATAGCACTAGACACATAACTTACACTTTTACTTATCATACCATCTTTAATGCTTACAATAATCATCATTATAATTATTCCAAATATAATAATTTCTGATAAACTAAGGTTCATATTATTCTCCTTTATATTTTGTATATACCTCTTTAATTACTGTCTTTGAAATATCATAATCATATCCTCTTCCTAGTAAATATCTAGTTATCTTATTTTTTAGCTTAAAATCATCGTCTTCTCTTTTTGATAATGCTAGATATTTTTTCTCACAAAGAATCATTGCTTGTTCTATTTCATCATTTCTATCTAATTCACCAAAAACTTCTTCTATTATAAGTTTATTCACGCCTTTACTAGATAATGAGTACCTTATTTTATTTCTTCCTTGATTTCTAAGCCTATCTTTAACATACATTTTAGTAAACTTTAAATCATCTATAAAATTATATTCATGTAGAAAGTCCATAGTTTTATCTATAGTCTCTTCATCAAATTCTTTTAACACTAATTTATCTCGTATTTCTTTTTCTGTTTTATAACTACGTTCTATAGTTCTAAGGGCAGTGTCCTTACATTTTGAGAAATTTTCAGATTTAGAAATTTCTAAAAGTTTTTCTTTGTTGACCTCTTCATTCACTTTAATACCAAACTTATATACAAGTTCCATATTTATAGAAAAAGAATATTCATCATCAATGTAAATATTGACTCTCTCTTTATTTCTCTTGCCTGTTTCTATTTTTGTTATTTTACTCAAAGTTAATCACCTTTAATTCTCTCTTCTTAATACATGAATCGTAGGATTCTTTAATACTTTTTGTGCTACATCATATACTTCTTCTTTTTGTATTGTATTTATTCTACCCATATCATTTACAAACTCTAACAAGTCTTCTTTTTCTAGTTCTTGATGTAACACATAGTTGCAAAGATCTGCTGAGTCTTCTAATGTACTTATAACGGCTGTTTTATGAACTTTTTTCATTATCTCTAAATCACGTTCTTTAAATTTAATATTTTGAACTAATATATCATTTAAAACACCATTTATAGCTTTTGTAGCTTCTTCAACATCTTCATCACTAACTGATGTATATATATATAGACATTTAGAATCCTTGCTTATATCTAAATGAGTAAATATATCGTATGCAAGTCCTCTATTTTCTCTAATTTCTCTAAACAGAAGGGAATTAGCACTTTCCCCTAGTCTATGATTCAAAATCCTAAGTGGAAGCTCATCTTCTTTGCTTAAATTATTAAATGTAAATAAGTAAACTATAGTACTTTGTTCTATCTCATTTTTATAACTAGTAAATTCACCTTTAACATTATCTTCAAGAGTTATAGATTTCTCTCTATTAACACCTTTATCCCAGTTACTAAAGTTTTCTTCAATTAGTTTTAATGCCTCTTCATGTTCAAAAGAACTAACCATAGTTACAACTGCATTATTTGGCGTATAATTTTCATTATAAAATTTAACAAGTTCTTTTCTCTTGAAATTATTAACATTTTCTTCTAATCCTATAACATCATATCTTAAATAACTTTCTTTAAATGCAATTTCATTAGTCTTTTTAAAGCTTAAGTCCTCTATATCATCCTTGCTTGTTCTAATTTCAGCAAGTATTACACTTCTCTCTTTTTCAATTTCATCTTTAGGAAAAGTTGAATTAACAACCATGTCAGCTAATAGCACAGTACCATTTTTAATTTCTTCTTCTAAGCAGCTTATTGTATATACAGTTGAGTCATAATCTGTATAAGCATTATATTCTCCACCAAGACTTTCAAGTTCTTCATTTAAAAGTTCATTATCCCTATTTTTTGTTCCTTTAAATAACATGTGCTCGATAAAATGGCTTATCCCCTTTTCATTCTCACTTTCATACATCGCTCCTATATCTATTCCTATATTAATTGAAGCTATTCTTGTATCCTTTTTTACTGTTATTACATTTAATCCATTTTTTAAAGTTGTTTTCTTTATATCAAAATTTAATTTTATCATACCCATCTCCTATTTGTAATTTAATTACAACCTTTAATATAATATGTTTTAAACAATATTACAATACAAAGGGGATAAACTATTTAAATATTTTAATATTTGTATATAATATAATTAGTACAATTTTTAAAGGGGGCGAAAAGAAATGAATAAAACAATTCTTATTGTAGAAGATGAAATAAAGATACGCTTCTTAGTAAGAGATTATTTCTTAAAAGAAAATTTTAATATACTTGAAGCAGCTGATGGACAAATTGCATTAGATATATTCTCGAGAGAGAAAATAGATTTAATTATATTAGATATAATGATTCCAAAAATAGACGGACTTACATTTTTAGAAAAGATTCGTAAAGTATCTTCAATACCAGTTATTTTATTAACGGCAAAAGCAGAAGAAGAAGATAAACTTCAAGGATATGAATTTGGTGCTGATGATTACATGACAAAGCCATTTAGCCCAAAAGTATTAGTTGCAAAAACAAAGGCACTACTTAAACGTACACGTGTAGATATAGATTCAAGTTCACAAGACTTTAATGGACTTAAAATAAATAAGTTATCTCATGAAGTTAAAGTTTATGATGATGAAGTTTCACTTTCACCTAAAGAATATGAACTTTTATTATATTTAATATCAAACGAAGGTATTGCACTTTCAAGAGATACAATTCTAGATAATGTTTGGGGCATTGATTACTACGGTGATATACGAACTGTAGATACTAACATAAAGAGATTACGTGAAAAGTTACTTGATAAATCAAAATATATTGTCACAGTGCGAGGTAGCGGTTATAAATTCGAGGTGAAATAATGAATTCCACTCTTTCCAAAAAATTATTTGTAGTAACATCAGTTTTTTTAGTATGTTTCATAGCTTTAACTTTGTTATTTCAAACATTTATTTTTGAAGACTTCTACGAAAAGAAGAAAACAACGGCTCTAACAGACGCAATAGAGAGTTTTTCCAAGGAACATTCCTTTGAATTCTCAAATCCTAACGCTCTTTATCCAGCACTTAAAGAATTCGAAGATGATAACAATTCAAAGATTGCTATATTCTCTTTAGATGGAAAACTTAGATACATATCTACTAATTTAGAAAATGATAAAGAAGATATTAATATGCTTTCTGAATTTTGTTCTTCTATACTAAAAAATAAAGATATATTATTTAAACTTTTTACAACTGAAAAACCAATAGCAACAACCTTTTATTCGGATAATAAAAAGAATATTGGTGTTGCATCTGCAATATCCGTTAATTCAAAAGATGATTCTATAGTTTTATCAGTAAGTTCTATTCAGCCAATTATTGAAGCTAGCAACGTAATTAACGAGTTTTATGTTTATATGTTTATTGGGATACTTTTCATATGCTTAATTATTTCATCTATTTTTGCAAGTTTAGTAACTCATCCATTAAAAAAGATAAACTGTGTTGCAAATAAAATGTCCAAGATGGACTTCTCTGAAAAATGTGATACAAATAGAGATGATGAAATAGGAAATCTTGCAAAAACTTTAAATTTCCTATCAACTAATTTACAAGCTTCACTACAAGATTTAAAAGAAAAAAATAAAAAGCTTGAAAATGATATTGAAAAAGAACGTAAACTTGAAATTATGAGAAAAGACTTTGTTGCAAGTGTAAGTCACGAACTTAAAACTCCAATTGGAATAATTGAAGGATATGCAGAAGGGATTAAAGATGGGATTGTATCTGGTAACGATGAAGGTCTTTACTTAGAAACAATAATTGATGAATGTCAAAAGATGAGCAAATTAGTATCTAATATGCTTGAACTTTCAAAACTTGAATCAGGAGTAATCGAACCTCAACTTGAAGTATTTAATGTAAACAGACTAATTAATAAAGTTGTTAACACTTTAAAGCCTGATTGTGAAGAACGTAATTTAACAGTTTCCTTTGAACCTCATACTGATTACTCATATATTAATGCAGATATTTTTCAAATGGAACAGGTTCTAACTAATGTACTTACTAATGCAATTAAATATACTGAATCTTATAAAAAGATTTTTATAACTATTAATTCATATAATGAAGATTTATTTAGAATTTCAGTTTTAAATTATGGATCAGTTATACCAGAAGGTGAAAATATTAATTTATTTAATAAATTTTATAAGTTGGATAAATCTAGAACTAGAAACAGTAATAGTACTGGCCTTGGTCTTGCTATTGTTAAAAACATACTAGACCTTCATAACTTTAAGTATGATTTAAGAAACGTTCCAGCTGGTGTTATTTTTGAATTCTACCCTAAAAAAGCTCCAGTTATTGAAGAATATGAAGTTTAAGGAAAAAAGTCTACAACTATGGTTTTACCATATGTTGTAGACTTTTTATTTTATATCATTCCACCATCAATTCTAATTATTTGACCTGTTATATAAGATGATTCACTTGAACATAGGAAAATAACTGCATCTGCAATTTCCTTTCCTTCTCCGAATCTACCAAGTGGTATTTCCTCCTGAAGAGCTTTTTTATCATCTTCATTTAAGAAATTATTCATTGAAGTATTAATTACACCTGGTGAAATTCCATTTACTCTTATGTTAGAAGGTGCCATTTCTTTTGCTAGTGCCTTAGTAAATAAGTTAAGCCCACCTTTTGAAGATGAATATAGAACTTCACAAGAAGCACCAACATCACCCCACATTGATGATATATTAACTATATTTCCACCATTTCCTATCATGTGTCCTAATGCATGCTTTGTTACATAAAGAGCTCCATTTAAGTTTATCCCAATTAAATTATTAATCTCTTCTTCTGTTGAATCCATAAACAGCCCTATTTTACTAACTCCTGCATTATTTATTAATATATCTAATTTTCCAAAATTACTTATAGTAAAATCAACTAAATCCTTTGCTTCATTAAACTTTGAAATATCCGCTTTTTTCGTTAAAGCAAAGCCTCCTTGTTCTTTTATCTCTCTTACAGTATCTTCTGCACCGTCTTCATCCTTTGAATAGTTTACAACAACTAAAGCTCCATTTTTTGAAAGTTCTATTGCAATATCCCTTCCAATCCCTCTAGATCCCCCTGTTACTATAGCTACTTTTCCTAATAATTTACTCATACTCTTTTATTTACTCCATTCCTCTAACACTCTTATAATGTTCTTATAAAACACCTTCTCTATATCATTATCTGTAAATCCTTCTTTTTTAAGTGCATAATATAATTTATTCATTTCACTTGCATTTTTTATCTCAACTTCGTTTTCTATTCCATCAAAATCGCTTCCTACAGATAAAACATCAATTCCACCAATATTTTTTATATGTTTTGCATGCTTTGCTATTTCTGATACTTTTGTGATCTCATCATCAGATACAAAGTCACTACAGAAATTAAGTCCCATTACTCCACCTTTATTACTTAATATTTTAATCATGTCATCAGTTAAGTTTCTTGGATGATTTCTAATAGTCCTAGCATTTGAATGTGTTGCAATAAATGGTTTAGTACATATTTTTGAAAGATCATAAAATCCGCCATCTGAAAGATGTGAACAATCTGGTATTATTCCAACCCTCTCCATTTCCTTGACTATTTCTATACCTTTTTCCTTTAACCCTTTATCTTTATTTGCAAACTTATGATTTGGATATCCAATACTATTTTCATAGTTCCAAGTTAATGTTAGTATTCTTATACCTCTGTCGTAAACTTCTGATACTTTACTAACATCTCCTTTTAAAACTTCACCTTCTTCAATAGATAAAAATGCTCCTATTTTCCCCTTTTTATTACACTCTTTTAACTCATTTATATTTTTTACAATCTCTATACTGCTTTTATTATTATTTATCTCATTTATAAAATTATCATACATAGATACAAACGCATCATATGGATCCTTTTCTTCTTCTAAATCGATAAAGAAAGCAAAAACTTCTGCTAATGCTTCTCCCTTCTTCAAATTTTCTATGTTAACTTTACATATACTATCTTTTAATTTTAAATCTTCCTTAATCATTCTATATGCTGTATCACAATGCAAATCAATATATTTCATCTTTAAGTCCTCCTAAAATTTATTACTCTAATTATATTATATAAGCGTTTACTTAACAAATTTTAAATACGCCTCTAGTTTTTCTGGGCCATCTATAAATGTTCTCTTTATATATAAATTATTTTCATTTGATACTTCAACGCTCCATTTCACAAGTGCTATTAAACCTTTATTTATTTCTAAAGTCGTAATACTATTTGGAAAAACACAAGAACCATCATTAAAGTAAAGACCTTCCCCAACTTTTGGGAACCTTGCCCTATGGGTATGTCCACATATTAAAAGTATACTGTTTTCACTAGCCCATTTATTTAACTTTTGATCTATCTTACCACCTTTTTTATAACTGTTAGCTGGGCTAGTTGGTTCTTTAAATCCCGCAACTCCTGCTAAAAATCTCCATACATATCTAACTAAAAATTTACTAATAAAACTTAATTCATCATTCATAATATCCAGTTGATGTCCATGGGCTACTATGCATTTTTTCTGTGATGGATTAAAGTTTATTAAAATCCCCTCTTTAAATTTCAAATTATTTATAAGTGTTAAAAAAGCTTCTCCAAATCCCTTTCCGATTTTTTTAAACTTTTTACACTGTTTTAAATTAAAATCTTTTTTCTTTTTAGATTTATCGTGATTTCCATATATCATATAAAGTCTATTATCATTATTAAATCTATTAAAAATATTAAATACATCTTTATAATTATATGAAATATCTAAGCAATCTTTATTTTTCCAAAGTTCATCTCCATCTCCAACTTCAATTAAAGTATATTCCTCTTTATAGTAGTAATTAAGTGCTGCAAGATAAATATTTTTATTACCTATTAAAGAATCTCCAAATCCTCCATCCCCTCTGTGAACATCACTTATAAAAACAATCTTTGAGTCTTTATCAACTTCAAGAGGATCAGAATGTTTAAGTATATTAATCAAATTTTTCTTTCCCATAACACCAACCTAAAAAAATTATTACTTTATATTATATTCCTATATCTTCTAGATGATAAAAAAAGTGAAGCTGTATCAAAATTGATACAGCTTCCAAAAGAAAAATTAATTATCTATACATTTTATGTTTTGAACTTAAATTTCTAACTCTATTAACTAATTCTTCTGATCCTTCTTCTCTACTATCTATAACATCGTTTATTATAGATGCAATTTCTTTCATATCTTCTGCATTATATCCTCTACTTGTAACTGCTGCTGTTCCTATTCTTACACCTGAAGTTACAAATGGGCTCTTAGTTTCATTTGGAACAGTATTTTTATTTAAAGTAACTCCAATTGAATCTAAAAGATGCTCAGCTTCTTTTCCTGTAATATCTTTATTAGTTAAATCAACTAATATTAGATGATTATCAGTTCCTCCAGATACAAGTTTAAATCCGTGCTTTACAAGCTCTTCTCCAAGAACTTTACAGTTAGTTATAACATTATCTATATAATCAGTGAAACTTGGATCTAAAGCTTCTTTAAAACATACAGCTTTAGCAGCTATAACATGCATAAGTGGTCCACCTTGCATTCCTGGGAATATATTTTTATCTAAAGCTTTTGCATACTTTTCTCTGCAAAGTATAAGTCCGCCTCTAGGTCCTCTTAATGTTTTATGTGTTGTTGATGTAACAAAATCTGCATATGGAACTGGTGACATATGTTTACCTGCTGCAACAAGACCTGCTATATGAGCCATATCTACCATGAAGTAAGCCCCAACTTCATCACAAATATCTCTAAACTTCTTAAAATCTATCTCTCTTGAATATGCACTAGCCCCAGCAACAATTAATTTAGGTTTACATTCTAATGCTATTTTTCTAACTTCATCATAGTCAATAGCCTCTGTCTCTTTAGATACTCCATAAGATACAAAATTAAATAACTTACCTGAGAAATTAACTGGTGAACCATGTGTTAAATGTCCTCCATGACTTAAATCCATTCCAAGTACAGTATCTCCTGGCTCTAATATTGTAAAATATACAGCCATGTTCGCTTGTGATCCTGAATGTGGTTGTACATTTGCATGTTCTGCATTAAATAATTTCTTAGCTCTATCTCTTGCAATGTCCTCTATCTCATCTACAACATAACATCCACCGTAATATCTTTTACCTGGGTATCCCTCAGCATACTTATTAGTTAAATATGAACCCATAGCTTCCATTACTGCTTCACTTGCAAAGTTTTCTGATGCAATAAGCTCTATTCCAGTCTCTTGTCTTTCTAGTTCTTTCTCCATAAGAGCAAATACTTTTTCATCACTTTTTGATATTTTTTCAAAATTCATTTAATCACCCCAAAATTTATTTATTAGTTAAGATTATAATAATTTATACATAAATTTTCAATCTTTTTTAGAAAATTTTCCAAATGTTCTTTTTCTATCTATAATGTTATCCTATTTCGACTAATTAATATAGTCAATGTATATAATATTATTATCCATTTGTGATATAATACAATTGCAATTTATTATGAGGGGTTGATGACTTTGGACATAAACAAATTACTCCATTTATCTACATATGCAGGTAAAATAATGCTTCAAAGCGGAGCAGAAATATATAGAGTAGAGGAGACAATTTGTAGAATATGTGAATCTTACGAGATTGACGAAGCTAGTAGTTTTGTTACGCCAACGGGTATTATGGTTTCAATATGCTACAACAATCAAACCTACTCCTTCATTAACAGGGTTACAGTAAGAGGGGTAGATTTACATAAAATCGAAAGAGTTAATGATTTATCTAGAAGAATTTCTTCCTTTAAACCATCCTTTGATTTAATAGAAGATGAGCTTAAAGAAATAAATAATACACCTAGATATTCATACAAATTAACATTGCTTGCGTCAGCACTTGCAGCTGGCTGCTTTTCTTATCTTTTTGGAGGTAATCTTTACGATTCATTAGCAGCTTTTTTAATTGGTATTTTAATAAAAGTATTTGCAATAGAATTTAGTAAAATGGCATTAAATGAATTTTTTATTAACACAATCTGTGCGGGTACGGCGGCCGTATTTGCAATTTTGTTTTTGAATTTAGGCTTTGTAACCAATATAGATAATACAATAATTGGATCTATTATGCTTTTGGTCCCTGGACTTGCTATTACAAATGCGATTCGGGATATTATAGCTGGTGATTATCTAGCCGGAATAATAAAGACAAGTGAAGCCTTTTTAGTTGCAATTGCAATTGCTGTTGGTACTGGTGGTGTCATAAGCTTTTGGCTTAATGTTTTAGGAGGTGTATAAAATTGATTTTAGTAGAAACTCTCCTATCCTTTGTAGCAACACTAGGTTTTGGAATAATTTTTAATATACACGGAAAGAATCTCTTCTTTGCTTCAGTAGGTGGAGCTATTAGCTGGTTCGTTTATGCTCTTAGTTTGAAATTTAATCTTTCAGTTCCAATGGCAATGTTTGTTGCAGCAGTTGCCTTTAGTATTTATTCAGAAATACTTGCAAGAAAGTTAAAGACTCCAGTTACTACTTTAGTTTTAACTGCTTTAATACCCCTTGTACCGGGTTCTGGAATGTATTATACAATGTATCAAGTTGTTACTGGTGATATTGATAAAGCACTTGAACTTTGTTTAAATACAATTGCAAGTGCTGGTGCCTTAGCACTTGGTGTTATTTTTGTATCAACAATAACAAGAAGATATTACAGTGTTAAAATGAAATTAAAAAAAAGTAAAAAGCTTGAAGAGTAATCAAGCTTTTTACTTTTTTAACTTAAAATATTATCTATACTACTTATATTTTTATAAAGTTCTTCTATATTTATTATTTCCTCAAATTCACTTGATGGAAATTCTATTTTTTTATTACAATCTATATAATTTCTAAGTGCAATACTCCCTTTAGAAAATTCGCAAAGCTGTATCCTCATTAAACACTCCATAAAATATAAATCTCTAAAATCTTTATATTTACTTCTTGCCGTAAGTATTGCCTCTTCTTCTTCATTATAAAGTTCTAACTGATGGTACGCTTTTATCCTATTTAATATAAGTCTCTTTAAAATATTTTCATTCAATATTTTAGTATCATTCATCTCTTTTAATGCAATATTATAATTTTCTAATGCTAAATTAAAATCACCTATTTTTCCATACTCATTTCCTAAATTGAAAAAATGAATGTAATTTTTATTTTTTATATTTGAGTCATTCATTTTTGCTATTCTATTTTTACTATTTTCTAAAGTACTATTTGCATCTTTATCATTTTCATAACTTTGAATTTCCAAATCAGTAAAATGTATTAATCCATTCCCATAGTTTTTGCTAATACTTTCAAATACGTCATCATAAACATTTTCTTTTAAAGTTATTTTATTATCATTTTTAAATAACCTAAGGGTATTATAAGACATCCTTCTCTTACCATCTATTATAGATATCTTTCTAACGTATAGTCCTTTTAAAATATTAGCTTCATTTAAAAATTCTCTTATTTTATCTTTTGAGTAGTCATTTAAAACTTCCTCATCTTTTAATAGTAAGATCCACTCTGAATTTGCTTCTTTTATTAGCATATTACTGTTTTTATTAAATTCATCATTATCTACTTTATATAATTTCACTTTATTATTTTCTAATATATTAATCTTTTCACTATTACTTCTCAAATTAAAAATAATTATTTCATCTGCTATATCATTTACGCTCTCTAATGTTTTATATATAATATCACTATTATTTTTTGCTAAAATACATATACTTAACAATCCTTTTTCCATAACTTACTCCTCCTAAATTTATATAATAAATATATATGAAAAAAAGTTATGTAATATTACAAAAAAATAGTGGTGAAAATCACCACTACCTCTTATTTTTTTAATTTTCTTTGTAAATCATCAAACAATGAATAAATAACTGGAATTACAACTAAAGTTAATGCTGTACCTATAGTTAGTCCACCAATTACTGTTATAGCAAGTGGTAATTGTATTTCAGCGCCTTCACCAATTCCTAGTGCCATAGGTAATAATCCAATTATTGTAGTTAAAGCAGTCATAAGTATCGGTCTAAGTCTTACTTTACCAGAAAATATTATTGCATCAGTAGCATTCATTCCTTCTTTTCTCTTTTGATTTATATAGTCTATTAATACAATACCATTGTTAACTATTATTCCAGTTAGCATTACAAATCCAATCATAGCTGGAATGCTTAAGTTAACTTCTGTAATAAACAACATTATAATAGCACCCACACTCGCAAGTGGTACCGTAAACATAATTATAAATGGATTTATTAATGATTCGAATTGAGATGCCATTACCATATATACTAAAATTACAGCTAATATTAATGCTAATAACAGTTGTGAAAATGCCTCTTCCATTTCTTGTACTTCACCTGAATACTGAATAGAGTATCCTGATTTAACATCATATCCTTCTAAATTATCCTTTATATCATCTACAACATCTTTAAGTGCTCTACCAGATACACCTGATGATATAGTAACTTCACGAGTTCCATCTTCCCTATATATTTTAGAATAACCTTCTCCTCGTTCAAGTTTTGCAATTGTCATTAAAGGAACTTTAGCTCCTGTATTATTTATTAATGTTATTTTATCTAAATCACTTAGCTTTGGATTTATACTTGATTCTGGACTTATTAAAACATCATAATTTTTATCATCAAATTTAACTGTAGTTATATTCACTTCTTTAAAGTAACTTTGTAAACTTTGAGATATCATCATACTATTTAGTCCATAGTCAGCAGCTAGCTCTTTATTAATTACAAGTCTTAATTCCTCTGAATTTTTAACATTTGAACTCTTTACATTTATAGTCCCATTTACTTTATTTACTTCTTTTATAACATCCTCAGCTATTTCATCTAAAACTTCAAATTCTCTACCTATAATATTAATTTGTATAGGATCTCCTCCAGTTGATAAACCTGCATTTGATGTATTGACTTCAATTTTAGCTCCAGGAACTTTCGAAATTAATTTGTTAACTTCTCTTGCTATTTCTTTATCACTTCTATTTCTTTCATCTTTACCTTTTAAAACTAAGTAAATATTACAACCTTCCTTATTGGCAATTATTGCATCACTTTCTATTTCTTCAATGTCTTTTAATTTCTCTACTATATTATCTCCAATTCCTTCTGAATATGATGTACTACTACCATTTGGTAATGTTGCATTAATCATTATGACACCTTGGTCAGAAGATGGGAAGAATTCTATTCCAATATACTTAAGTGTTATAGCTCCAATCATTATAAATACTATCATAACGAAAATTACTACTTTTCTTCTTCCTAAGGATACTTTCAATAACTTCCCGTACTTTTCAGTTAATCTTTTTACTAATTTATTTTCTTTATTTAAACTTTTATCATTTAAAAGTTTACTTGCAAGTATAGGAACTAGTGTAAATGATACTGCTAAAGAAGATACTAACGAAAATGTAACCGTCAGTGCCATTTCTTTAAAAATATCAGCAGCTATTCCTTGTACAAATACTATAGGAAGAAAGACACATATAGAAGTTATAGTTGATGCTGTTATTGCTTTTGAAACCTCCTTTGTTCCAGTAATAGCTGCATCCTTATTTGAATATCCTAATTTTTTCAGTCTATAAATGCTTTCAATTACAACAATAGAGTTATCTACAAGCATTCCAACCCCAAGTGCAATTCCTCCAAGAGAAATCATATTTAAAGTAAGTCCTCCAAAATAAACCATAACAAATGTTGCGATTATTGATATCGGAATTGATACCCCCATAATAATTGTTGTTCTAAAGTCTTTTAAGAAAAATAAAAGTACTAAAATTGCAAGCAAAGCACCAACTACTGCATTCTGCTTTACAGAGCTTATCATAAACTCTATAATTTCACCTTGATCTATTATTTTTATAACTTCAAGACCTTCATTACTCTTCTTTAATTTTTCTAACTCCTTATTTACCTCTTTATTAACATTTACTACATTGCTTGTACTTTCCTTTTGTATATTAACTGCTAATGCGTCAACCCCATTAATTTTGGAGAAACTTTCTGAATTAGCGTTTGTCTCTTCTATTTTTGCAATGCTTGAAAGTTTTATTACTTCCCCATTTTTTGTTTTCAATAAAATATTTTCTATATCTTTTAAAGAGTTAATCTTATTATTAGTCCTAACTAATATTTCATTATCTCCCTCTATAACATTTCCAATTGGGAAGTTTAAATCTTCACCTTTAACTGATGTTGCTATACTTTGAACACTAAGTCCATAACTTGTTAGCTTGTCATTGTCTATTACTATCTTTATTTGATCTTCTACCCCTCCAGAAATAGATACAGCTGCTACCCCATCTATTCTCTCTAGGCTCGGTTTTAAAACTTTTGTAGCCCACTTAGATATTTCACCTTCATCATACCCCTTAAAGCTCACTCCAAAGTTCATAACAGGCATCATAGATGGGTTCAGTCTCATAATCATTGGTTCTTTTACACCATCTTTAAAAGCACTCTTTATTAAGTCTATCTTTTCTCTTATTTCTAATGATGCAAAGTCCATATCCGTTCCATCTTCAAATTGTATCATTACAGTTGAATTTCCCTCTTCTGATACTGATGATATTTTTTTAACATTAGAAACTGTAGATAAAACTTCCTCTAAAGGTTTTGTTATATTTTCTTCAATATCACTAGGACCAGTTCCTAATTCTCTCGTATTTACAATTATCATTGGAAGGTCAATCTTAGGAAGCATATCTAAGTTTAACCGCGTATACGATACAGCCCCAAATATCAATACAGCAATTATTCCCATAAATATCGTAATAGGTCTTTTTATACTAAATTCTGTTATCCTCATCTCACTTCACCTCTTACAACAGTTACTTTATCGCCTTCTTTTACAAACTCTTTACCCTTTAGTATTACTTCATCTTCTTTAGTAATACCTTCTATAATTTCAACATTATCATCATCTTCAGATCCTAAAGCAATCTCTCTTTTTATTGCAATTTCATCTTTCACTACATAAACATAACTTTTTTCTTCTTCTCTAAAAATAGCATTTTTTGATATAAGAAAAATATCAGTTTTACTATTTTTACTCATAAATACTTTCGCATAATTATTTCTTTCTATTTTTTCATTTTTATTATTTAAATTTACAGTTACCGTATATTGATTAGTTTTTTTATCCTTTTTATTTGAAATAACCTTAACTTCCCCAGTTTCTTTTATAATCCCATCCTTTGAATCCACTTCAACTTTTACTTTCTTTCCAACTTTAAAATCTTGAATCATATTCTCTGGTACTAATATATCAAAAGATACTGTACTCATATTTGATATAACCATAGACGGAATAAATGGATTTAAACCACTATCTCCAACTACTACATTACTATCTTTTACGTACCCACTAATTGGAGCTTTTACAATATATCCTTCTTTAAGCTTTAATACAGTATCATATATTTTATTTATTGACACATTTGAATTTCCATTAATATTACCTTCTTTAATTTTCTTTAAAGTTTCATCTAATGTTTTGATGCTTAATTCCTTTCCTAATATTTCTTTAGAAATATTACCTAGCTTAACATTATTTTTATTAAGTTCTTTATTTAATTCCTGTTGTATATTAAAAAATTCTTCTTTTGATATTTCCTCTTTTTTATACTTTTCATCTAGTTCGCTTAATTCTTTCTTTATATCTTTATTTAAGTTTTCTATACTTACATACTCTTTATTTTTTTCTTTTATTTCATCTTCTAACTTTTCTACAGTATCTTCTAATGATTTTATTTTATTTTTAGATTCTGTTGCCATTTTAAGTGATTTATCATAAAACTTTTTAACATCTTCTATTTGCTTGTCAACCTCACTAGAATCAAGTGTCATTAGTATGTCCCCTTTTTCTACGTAATCACCATCTTTTACATTTACCGACGTAACTTTAGCAGATACTGCTGGTGTTATATTTTCTTCTTCCCCACCTTTTATAGACCCAAAGAATTTAATATATTCTTCAATATTCCCCTTTTCTAATGAAGATACCATTACTGCAATACCATCACTTGTGTAATTTTCAGCACTCCCTTTTTTATTTATCTTAGATATATATAACCCTACAAACCCAGTAAGTATTACTACCACAGATATAATCTTAATTACTTTACCCTTATTCAAATCCTCATCTCCCAACCCATTTATGAACACTTATTAACTTTTAGTATATATTATGTTCATATTTGTTTTCAAGTTATTATTTCCATATAATAAAAAAATTCCCTAACAATTGTTAGGGAATTTTTTTCTATTTAAGTTTTAGAATCCAAGTGGAATTCCAAATACAAAGAATCCAATTAAAAGTAGTGTCCAACAGATCATAAATCCAATTGAATATGGAAGCATTAACTTTATCATATCACCTAAATTAAACTCAGGCTTGTACTTTCTCATAAAGACAAGTATTATTCCTGCATAAGACATGAGAGGTGATATAACATTTGTAGATGAATCTGCAAGTCTATATGCAGCTGCTACAAAATCTGGTGTTAATTCTGGATTAACATTATAAAGCATTGGTATAAATATCGGTCCAAGTAACATCCATTTAGAAGTTAATCCACCAACAAATAAGTTTATTATAGCTGTAATTATAATGAATCCTATAAGTAATACTATTGGATACTTATCAATTCCAAGTGATTGTAGGAATGTAGCTCCTAAGTATGTTATATATGTTCCAATATTTGAATAACTAAGTAAAGCTAAGAAGTTATATGAGAAGAATGTTAAAACTAAAATATATCCCATTCCGCTCATTTGCTTTGACATAGCATTTACTACATCCATAGCTTTGTTAAACTTTCCAACTTTTCTTCCAAAGAATAATCCAGGCAAGAAGAATAAGAAAGTAATTATTAATATAACATTATTTATAAATGGATTAACTGTAGCGCCTTCTTCATTTACAAATGGTGCTAAAGGTCCTAAGTATAATACAACTACTAAAAGTAATCCAATTAATAATCCAAGTCCTGCAAATTTTAAAGCTTTGTTTTCATCTTCTTTTACAGTAAAATCTGATAAGTCCATTTCTTCTGGTACTACATAACTTTCTTTTTCAAGTTTAGGTTTAATAAATTTAGTTGTTATAAAGTAACCAACAATTGATAATAAAACTGTTGATGCAACTATAAATCCATAATGCATTGTTGCAGGGTTTAACATTTCTCCTGCTCTTGATACGAATGGTACACCTTGTCCTTCTGCAAATATCTTTGCATTGTTTCCAACTATTACATCAATTGGCGTTGCGGGAATTAAGTTAGCACTAAACCCTGCTGAAACCCCAGCAAAAGCTGCAGCCATACCTATAAGTGGATTTTTCTTAAGCCCTACATATAATAAACCTGCAAGTGGTATTAATATTATATATCCAGCATCAGTTGCTATACTACTCATAATTCCTAAGAATACTAATACTATTGGCAAGAATTTATCTGATACCTTAAGTCCTATCTTTTTGATTAATGTTGTTAATAATCCTGACTCTTCAGCAAGTCCAACACCAAGCATTACAATAAGTATAGTACCAAGTACTCCTCCACCGTAAGCTAACCAGTTATTTAAAAGAGCATTGTCAAATATCCATCTAAGGTTTTCAGTTTTAAACATATTTTTTATTTCATATGCAACTGTTCCACCATCTGCTCCTAATGTTTCGAATTTCATACCACCCATTAATAAAGTAGCTAATATAACTATAGCGTACAATCCCATAAATATAATTACTGGGTCTGGAATTTTCTTTCCTATCTTTTCAATTAAAGATCCTTTTGTTTTTTCCCTTTCTTTCTTCATAAAGCCCTCCTGCGTTTATAATTTAGACATTTATTTTACACTTTCTTCATATTTTTCATTATACCATCTCTTTCCCATTTTTTCCTTATTTGAAAAGAATTTATTATTTTTTATGAGTTTATTTATATATTTAATGAATTTTCGTGTTTTGTTGCCTATTTAATAAAATTTTCAATATATTTTATTAATTTATCACAGAATTCTATTACAAATCGAAAGATTATATTTTTGCATACAAAAAGAAGGATGTTTTTTTAAAACATCCTTCTTTAATAATATTAAATATTACATTATACTTCTTTAACTCTATTTTTATGATAATTATAAATGTAAAATGGTATACCTATTAACATAAGTATGAATCCCCACATTACAGTTTCTGCTCCTGAACCATATATTGTCCATATTGAATATATAAATGCTAATAATGGTACGATAGCTTTCTTAACAAATATCTTAAAACTAAATTTATTAACACCTTTAAACATTAGCATTATTTCAGCTGCAGATGTTAAAAGATATATTGGTAAAAATGATAGTGTTGCAAGTATTGTTATAAATGTAAATGCTGAAACCATGCTCTTTTGGAAATTCATAATTAAAAGTATATTTACTAAAACTGAACCTACAATAAGTGCATTTGCTGGAGTCTCATATTTAGGATGAAGTTTTCCAAAGAATTTTGGGAATACTCCATCTTCACCTGCTGCAAAGGCAACACGTGCTGTTGATAAAAGCCATCCTATAGTTGTTCCAAGTATACATATAACAACTGCAATAGTTATAGGCTTACCAATTGATGAACCTAAAAACTTAGTTAATATATCTGTAAGTGGTGCTTGGCTATTTGCAAGTTCAGTATTTGACATTGCGCCCATACTAGCAATACTTATTAGAATATAAACTACAGCTGCAATTATCATTCCATATATTGTACTTTTTCTAACATTCTTTTCTGGATCTTTTATTTCTCCTGCTGTAACTGTTGCACTTTCAAGACCTACAAATGCCCAAAGTGTTGATGTTGCTGCAAGTGATATAGTACCCATCCCTTTACCTTCTGGTATTAAAGGTAATATGTTTGAAACATCAAAATTTATAAATGCAACAACTATAAATATTGCAAAGAATGCTATTTTAAATACAGTTGCTATTGTTTGAAGTTTTCCTGCTTTCTTAACTCCAATAATATTTATAAAAGTAAATATCCATAAAATTGCACTAGTATATATAATTGATATAAGTGGATCTCTTAATGCTGGAATAACTGCTGCACTATAACTTGAAAGTGCTACTATTATTGCTGCATTTCCTATCCAAGAACCATTCCAATATAACCATGCACTTAAAAATCCTGTAAACTCTCCAAATGCTATTTTTGTATATTGATAGGCTCCTCCTGTTGTTGGATATTTTGAACCGAGGTTTGCAAATGACATCGCAATAAGTATTGATCCAATTGTAGTTAAAACCCATGCTAAAATTGTTGCAAGCGGACCTGATAACTGAGCGAGTGTTGCTGGTAGCATAAATACTCCAGAACCTATCATATTACCACATACAAGCATCGTCGCCATGAATAGACTAATTTCTTTTTTTAAATTTCTTTCTTCCATGTTCTCCTCCTAAGTTAATTTAGGGCAAAAAAATAAGCCCTAAAGCTATAAACTTTGAGCTTGTATAAGACTTTTTAAATTACAAACACAAAGATAGCTCACCACTACGTATTGTGGCAGTTTTGCATATGTTCTATACAACCCCAATATATATTCTTAAAGCATAAAATATACATTTCGGCAATAATACCTTTCATATTAAATCACAGTGCTTACCTCATTAATACTACTTATTATTATCGCAACCTCTATCTTACATAAATTAATGTTATTTAATTTTATTAATTACCCTGTAATTGTATAAAAATTCTTTAAATTTGTCAAATACTTTTTAAATTTGTCTAATACTCTCATATTTTACCCATTTTTCTAATTTGTTCAAAGAAAGTTCACTGCTTTTTAAAGTTACTGTACTTGTTGTTAATTACAAGTTCAATAGTTCGTCCTATAATTTAGAAATCATTTTAAATTTAATATTATAGAGGTGTGACTTATGAATATTTCTCATTTTTTAATTGGGAAACCACTTATGACAAAAGAACTTAAAAATCAAAAGTATAACGCATTATGGGGACTCCCTATATTATCTAGTGATGCTATATCTTCTGTTGCTTATGCAGGAGCTGCAATTCTTGGGGTATTAATTCCTTACGCAGGATTAGCTTCATATAAATATATGTTATTTGTAACTATTGCCATACTACTTCTAATGTTTTTCTTAATTTGTTCTTATAAACAAGTTATAGATTGTTATCCATCTGGAGGTGGCGCATATATAGTTGCTAAAGATAATTTTGGAACAAAAGCTAGTTTACTTGCTGCATCGGCTTTAATAGTAGATTATATTTTAACTGTTGCAGTTAGTAGTACAGCAAGTTGTGATGCAATTACATCAGCATTTCCGGTATTATCAAAATATAGAATAATTATAACTATTTTTCTTATATTATTTTTAACAATAGGTAATTTACGTGGTATTAGAGAATCTTCTAAGCTTTTTGGTATACCAACTTACCTTTTTGCTATTTCAATTATTTTCATGATAATAGTCGGTATTATTAAAGTTAAAGTATTCCATTGTATTCCAAAACCAATTTATACACTGCCTACTTTTTCGAAAGATATAACATTTTTAATATTTTTAAAGGCCTTTGCATCTGGATGTACTGCCTTAACTGGTATTGAAGCTGTAAGTAATGCTGTCCCAGCATTTAAAGAGCCATGTCAAAAAAATGCAAAGCACGTATTATATTTCTTAGGTATTTTAGTCCTTTTAATACTTGGTGGATTATCTTATCTATCAACACTTTATTACACTATGCCTAATGAATCGCAAACATTAATATCTCAAATGGCAACTGAAATTTTTGGTAATAATATAATTTATTATATTATTCAATTTACTACAGCTGTAATATTACTTATGGCAGCAAACACTGCATTTTCTGGTCTTCCCCTACTTTGGTCAATAGTATCAAAGGATGGCTTTGCTCCAAGACAATTAAGCAATGTAGGAAGAAGACTTAGTTATTCAAATGGTATTATTTTATTATCAGCCATTTCAATATTTTTAGTAATTATATTTGAAGGTAATTTAGAACTTTTGCTTCCACTTTATGCAATTGGAGTTTTTATATCCTTTACTATATCCCAAAGTGGTATGCTAGTAAAATGGCACAAATCAAAACCAAAGGGTTGGAGACACAAAGCTTTCGTAAATGCTATTGGGCTTTTAGTAAGTGCTTTTACCTTAGTAGTAATTACAGTTTCTAAATTTACCCATGGTGCATGGATTATTTGCATAATAATTCCGATCTTAGTATTTGGTATGCTTAGAATAAAAAAATATTATGATTATGCATATAATCAACTTAAAATAAATGCAGGAGAAAATATAAAAGAGTATGCTAATGTACCTCATAAAAATCATACTGTATTACTAATTGACTCTCTTAATAAGAGTTTT
>NZ_JAVXRL010000016.1:24632-53160 GCF_036643715.1 Clostridium sp.
CGCAAAAGCTCTTGGAAGTGATATAACAATAGTTCATGTATCTACTAATGATGATTATGATATTAAACTTTCTAAAAGTTTAGAGGACTTTGGAATTTATGAAAAAATTACTTTTCTACCAGCCCCTTATAGAGAGGTTCGTACAACTTTTACTAAATTTTTAGAAAAGATGAGTCGTGAAGTTTGGATAGATGATAAAATAACTGTTGTATTTCCTCAGCTTATTTCTTCTCATATTCATGATAATTTCCTTCATAATCAACTTACTTTGCTTATGAGGACATCACTACTTACTGAAAAACATGTGGCAATTGTTACAATTCCATATATAATAAAGAAATAAAAAAATAGGTCAGTGTTCACTTATGTGAATACTGACCTATTTTAGTAAACAATTATTTTAAACTCCTACTCTTTAAAATAATTGTTTAACTTTTTTTCCTATTCTTTCGCCAAATATCTTCGGTGTTTCCCTATCTTCATTATTAACACCATTTACAGAAACATATCCTAAATGAATATATGGCATTCCAAGTGCTGCACCTCCAGAATAAAGAAGCATTCCTTTTACCATTAAGTGATTCAATAATGTTAGCATTGCAGTTTCAGCTCCGCCCCAAATAAAGTTAGCTGTTGCATATACAGCACCTATTTTACCTTCTAAATTCACACTATGTGATTCATCTAACCATTTCTTCATATTCCATGTAGTATTTGCAAGATATGTTGGTGTTCCAAATATAACAGCTTTACTTTCATTTAAAAAGTGAATATCAACATCTTCAATCGACATTGACTTAACTACAATACCACTTACACTTTCTAAACCTTCTTTTATGTATTCTCCAACTTCCTTTGTATGTCCACTTTCTGAATGATATAAAATTGAAACCTTCATTTAGATTCCCCCTTAACTTATATATTATTGTTAATTACTTTTATATTATACCCCTTATTAGTAGATTAACAATTATAAGTTACATATCTAAATGAAGGTTTTAAACTCATTTTATGCTTGTAATACTATTTTTTTAACTTTAGCATATCCAACAAAACTTAATACTATCATTGGAATTACGAAAGGAATATACATTAAGAATAATACTCCAGCAACTGAATATAATATTCCAGCTGTTAATGCAAATCCAGCTTTATTTTGAATAGCGCCTATTAAATTGAATATAGTTGCAAGCACAACACAAATCATATGTGGAGTAACTATAGCAGTTGCAAGTGCACCTCCAATGGCCTCTGCATCTGATGAAGCGCCACCTATTGCACCACCGAAATTAACTAATAAAAATATAGAATATAATACCCCAAGTACCGCTGATACTATTAACACCTTACTTCTTTTTTTCATATTAAAATACCTCCTAAAATAACTTTTTTTAATTTATTATTACTATAGTTGTTATTATAGGATTTATTCTATTTAATATGGTCTGCTATAAGCATACAAAATTTTATATTTTAGATAATTCTAATAATAGTCCAGACATTATTATAATTATTATAGTATATAAGAAATATCCAAGTAAATTTTTTAATCTATTATTGCTTTTTAACAGCGGAAATTTTTCTTTTACCTCTAAAAAATTAGAATATAAAAATATCAAAAGTAAACTTAGTACAACAATTGCCAGATTCTCTATAAATGGCATTTTAACGCCTTCACTTCCAGTTCCTGAAAACAATCCAAAAAGTAAGAATAGGTATACTAATGATGCTAAAATTATTTTCCATACTTTATTCGTTCTAAAACCCGGAACTACTTTATAAAAGCTTTTTATAGTAATCTGTTCTTTGACTTTATCTTCTTCTTTTAAATCTTTTTTTATTATTAAATCCTTTGTTATTTCCTTTAATTTATTTATATTATTTCTTTTCACTACATTAATAATTTTATCTTCTTTTCTCTTAATTTCATCTAAAGGCATATTAGTGTTAACTTTGCATTTAAGCACTCTAAGATCTTCCTTTAAATCTAATATTGACTGGTATCTATCCTTTGGTGAAAATTGAGTGCATTTCTTTATTATATTTTTAAGATATCCATCATTCATCTTATTTTTAGGATACTCCTTAGTTGTAAGTACATTCATTAATATTCCTGTAGAATATATATCACTTCTCCCATCAGTTTGGATAAATCCAAACTGTTCTGGTGGTGCATACTCTTCAGTTCCTTGGATTACTGTGTCCTCGCTTCTATTTTCTTTAAATTCTCTAGAAACATCAAAGTCTATAAGTTTAACTACATTATCATTACTTACAATAATATTCGATGGTTTAATATCTCTATGTATTATAGGAGGATTTAATTTATGTAATTCATTTAATGTATCACATAATGAAATTATATAATCAATAACAACATCTTCTTTTAGTAGTCCACTTGTATCTAATATATCTTTAAGAGTATTACCATTTATATATTCTTCAATAATTATTAAATTATCATCATTTACAAATATATCATATATTTTCGGTATATTTTTAAGATCCATCCCTCTCAATATTTCATATATCTTTATATTATAATTAGTTAAAACCTTCTTTATATATATTTTATTATCTTTCTTATTTTTGACTAAATATATTTTACTTTTATCATTTTCATTTAACTTAGTTAGTTCCTCATATTGAGAAATCTTAAATTCCATAACTAAACTTTCCATACCATATTCCCCTTATAAATATTGATTTTATCTACTGGAAATTATATCATAGAACTTGTACATACTACAATTTAACATTTTCACTAAGGAGGGAATTTATTTGTGAATGAGAAGAGTACTTCTGAGTTATTAGATGTTCTAAAAGGAACAAAAAATATAAAAGAACTTGAAGATTATTTAAATAAAATAGATAACGTAAAATATAGCGATTTTGCAAATTATATTTTAGATAAATGTGCAGAAAAAGGAATTAAGAAAAGTACATTAATATACGATGCTAATATTAGTAGAACTTATGGTTACCAAATTTTAAATGGCGATAAAAATCCAAATAGGGATAAAATAATCAAGCTATGTATTAGTGCCAAGCTAACTTTAGATGAAACAGAGAGGGCTCTTGCCCTTGCAAAGGTTGGAAAACTATATGCTAAAGATACTAGAGATAGTGCAATTATTTTTGCAATAAATAAGAATTTAAATGTTATTGATACAAACGAATTTTTATATAAGTTAAATGAAAGTTATATTCTTGAAGATGAATAAAGAGGAGGCATTGCCTCCTCTTTATTATGCCATATTAACTTCTACATTCTCATCTAAATCTTCATTCTCTTCTTTTTCTTCTACTATATTACTTGAAGTTATCTCTTCTTCTTTAAGTATTTTATTCAATATAAGTGCAACTATTGTTCCAGTTGAAATACCTGATGAGAAAATCATCTTTAATCCTTCTGGAAGTTGTCCTATGAATTCTGGTCTAAATGTTACTCCAAGACCTAATCCAATTGATGTTGCAATTATTAGTAAGTTTCTATTATTTATCTTTACTGTACTTAATGTTTTGATACCTGCAGCTGCTATTGTTCCAAACATAACTATACCAACACCACCAAGTACTGGTTGTGGCATAATATTTATAAGTGCTGCAAATTTTGGGAAGAACCCAAGTCCAACTAAAAGAATACCCGCCATTATAGCAACTGATCTGCTTGCATTTTTAGTTAATGGTATAAGTCCTACGTTTTGACTAAATGTTGTATTTGGAAATGCTCCAAGAGCTCCAGCGATCATACTACCAGCCCCATCTGCTAGTACACCTCGTCCAATTATCTTATCGTCTGCATCAACTTTTGATACTTCACAAATTGATGCTAAACATCCAACAGTTTCTATTGTTGTTACAAAATATGCTGGTATAAATGTTAAAACATATTTAATATCAAATTCAACTCCGTATTTAAATATATTAGGTAATGCAAAGAAGCTTGATTCTTTAACTAAAGTGAAATCAACCATTCCAAGAGGAATGCATATTACGTATCCAACTGCCATTCCTATAAGAACTGACGCACTACTTACCATTCCTTTTCCGTATCTGTTTAAAAGTAAAGTTATCATAAGTACTAACATTGCAATTGATACATTTTTTAAACTACCGTAATTACTACTTCCAACCCCACCAGCTGCCCAGTCCATTGAAACAGGAAGAAGTGTAAGTCCAATTAAACATACTACTGTTCCTGTAACTAACGGTGGAAATAATTTCATTAATGGTTTTATAAAATAACTTAAAACTACTTCTGAAATTGATCCTAAAATAGTTGCTCCTATTATTCCTGGCAAACCTGCCACACTTCCAACTGCTATAGCTGGTGCAACAAATGTGAAATCTGTACCCATTATACAAGGTACTCTAGCTCCAAAAGGACCCATACCTTTTGACTGTATTAATGTTGCTATACCTGATGTTAATATTGATGCACTTAAAACTGCTGTTGAAGTTGCACCATCAAATCCAAGTGCACTTGAGATTACAAGTGGAACTGCTATAATACCACCAAAAGCTGCAAAAATATTTTGGAACCCTAATAAAATTTGTGCTCCAATACTTGGCTTATCGTTAATACCATACATTAATTCTGAATTTGAATTATTTTGCTCTTTCTTTCCCATCCTTAATCATTCCCTTTAAATATATTTATCATCTGCTCTCATCCATCTATATTTAGGGATAAAATAAAAAACACCTCAAATAAAATTTGAGGTGAGGATATTTTAACAATAGAAAATACTAGTTATTAAAATTTCGTTCCCTCGTAGTCTGCTAATTTACGGCTAGCAGGTAGAAACTTTCGGACCCTATTTCCGACTATATACGAGCAGTTTTTATGATATATTGAGATTATATCACAATTTCGACACATTGCAACTAATATCTTTTATTTTTATACTTCATCATCAGTTAATCTTCCATCAGAACTATTTATTGGAATACTATCTCCAAGAAAAGTTGGCTCAGGTTTAATAATATTAGTATACATAAAATCTTTTACCTTAGCTAAATCTTCTCTTTTTTTGTAACTTTTAATATTTAAATAATTTCTTTTATCAGATGAAATACCATAAGCATCAATTCCTAATTTCTCTGCAATATATAATGTTCTTGGTAGATGGTATTCATTTGTAACTATTATAGCCTTATTTACTCCAAAGATTTCTTTAGCTCTATAAATTGTTTCATATGTTGAAAATCCAGCATGATCTAAAAATATATTTTTATCATTAAGTTCGCAATTATCCATTATATAATCTTTCATTGCACCAACTTCGTTATATCCTATTTTACCATGGTCTCCACTTAATAAGAATTTACTACATGCTTTACTATTATAAACATCTAGTGATGTATCTAACCTATCAATTAATATATCACTTGGTACTCCTTTATCGTCAATTCCAGCTCCAAGTACAATTATTGCATCTGCATCTTTTGGAAGTTCTTCCATTTTAACTATTTTAGAACCCCCTTTGCTATTTACAGAACTAATAGAATATGCAACTACTCCCCCACCTATTACAATAGTAACAATTATTAATTTCACTGTAGCAATTAGCGCTTTTTTAAACCCCTTTTTATTCATATAACCTCCTAATTTCTATTTTTATAATATATTTTTTTATGTATTAATTGTTTCACCTTTATTCATTTGTATTTTTTATTTATTGAATGTATAATTTTTATATACTTTCTTTTAAAGGAGGACTTATGCCTAGTTTAATATTAGAAGGAGGCACTTTTAGACCAATATTTACTGCTGGTATATTAGATGCACTCTTAGATAACGACATTATTTTTCCATATTGCGTTGGTGTTTCAGCTGGTATATGTAACGCCTTTTCTTACTTTTCTAAACAACATGGTAGAAACCTAGAAATTATAGAAAATTACAGAAATGATAAACGTTATATCAGCTTTAGAAACTTCTTAAAATGTAAAAGTTTATTTGGATTAGATTTCGTTTTTGATGAAATACCAAATAAATTAAACCCATTTGATATGGACACACTTTGTAATTATGATGGTAAACTTTTAGTTGGTGTTACTAATGCAGAAACTGGGGAAACTGAATATTTAGATGGAAAAACTATAGATAAAAAATCTATGATGCTTAGAGCAACCTGTGCTATTCCATTATTTTTCCCTGCTATAAAAATTAAAGATAAATATTATTATGATGGAGGTCTTTGCGATCCTATTCCTATTAAAAAAGCTATAGCTGATGGTAATGATAAACATTTAATAATACTTACAAGACCTAAAAGTTATAGAAAAACATTAGGAAAAGGAAATATTTTAGCTTCTAAGCTACTTTCAAGAAAATATTCTAATTTAAAGGATGCTTTTTTAACCCGTCACAATCATTACAACGAAACCGTAAAATATTGCGAAGAGCTAGAAAAGTCAGGAAGCGCCATAATTTTAAGACCTACTGAATCCCAAGCAATTGACAGTTTCGAGAGAGATGTAAATAAACTAAAAGAAGCTTATCAAAATGGTTATAATTTAGGAATAGAACATCTAGATGATATAAAAAAATTATTTAAAGACTGTATATAATACAATTTTCAAATAATTTATTTAACCTTATCTGTTCTATACCTCATAAGAAGAAATGTTTTATCATTTCTTCTTATTTTTATTTCTAAAATAATTAAATAAGGTTGCTCCAATTACAACACCAGCACCTCCAAGTGCTACCTTTTTCTTATAACCTTTTTTTCTACTAATTTCTTCAACTTTTTCTAAATTGCTATCTCCAAGTTTATTATAGTCATCATAAAGTCTTTTAAGCATATTAAATTTTTCTTTAGAAAAATTACTCATAAGCTTAACTGTAAATCTATCAATATATAAACCTAAACTTTCATTTGGTCTTCTGTTAATCATTTCTCCGTTATCTGTTTCAAAAGCATCGATTTCTGATGCTTCTTTTTCTAGTCTTTTTAATATTGCCTCATTATCATTCCATAGTAATGTATTCATTAATGTTTCTCTTAATCTTACTATATCGTTGCTCATATTTTCTCCTCCTTAGTTCTCATACACTTCTTTTATATTAGCTTGTACCTTATCTAACTATATTATACTATGTATATTAAAGTTTAGTAATGTAAAAACAACTAAAATTTGTTTACAAAATAATTAAATTGTATTACTATTTTGTAAGTATTCAATGACTTTTAAAGGCTATACTACTTATTAATTAGTATAAATCTAAAGTATATGATATTATTAAGGAACTAAACTGAAAAACGAAAGGTAAGATTATATGAATTTTAAAGAACTTTTAATAAATGATAGTATGATTACTGTCTTAAATAAAATGGGAGTTAAAAGCCCAACTCCAATACAATCTGAAAGTATACCATTTATAAAGAATGGAAAAGATGTTATAGCAGAGGCACAAACTGGTACTGGTAAAACATTAGCTTTCCTTCTTCCAATGTTTGATAATATATCAGAAAAAGATAACAATATCCAAGGACTTATAGTATCTCCTACAAGAGAACTTGCTATACAAATTACAGAAGAAGCTACAAAGCTTACTGAAGGTAAAAATATAAATATTTTATCAATTTATGGTGGTCAGGATATTAGTAAACAATTAAAGAAATTAAAAGGTGGCGTTCATCTTGTAATTGCAACACCTGGTAGACTTTTAGATCACTTAAATAAGGGAACTGTTAATCTTTCTAAACTTAAGACTTTAGTTATTGATGAAGCTGACCAAATGTTATTTATGGGATTTAGAAACGAAATTGAAGCTATAATGAAAGAAACTCCAAAGAAGCACCAAACTTTATGTTTTTCAGCTACTATGGATTCAAAAGTAAAAAAATTAGCTTACAGATATATGACAGATCCTGTAGTTGTATCAATAAAAAAAGAACAAGTTACTCTTGAAAACATAAAACAAGAAGTTGTAGAAACAACTGATAGATGGAAGTTTGATTCATTATGTAAAACTTTAGATGAAGATAATGCTTTTATGGCTATAATATTCTGTAGAACTAAAAGAAGAGTTGATAAGCTTGAAGAAGAACTTTATCAAAAAGGTTATAACTGCAAGAAAATCCACAGTGATATTCCACAACCAAAACGTGAAAGAATAATGAAATCATTTAGAAATGCAGATATACAATACTTAATTGCTACTGATGTTGCAGCACGTGGTATTGATGTAACTGGAGTTACTCATGTTTATAACTATGATATACCTGAAAGTGTTGAAGGATATATTCACCGTATAGGAAGAACTGGAAGAGCAAACGAAGCTGGTTATACTTGCCTGTTTATAGATCCAAAGAATTCAAGTATGTTAAATGAAATAGAAAAAACTATAGATTATAAAATACCAAAAAGAGTTTTATAATATTAAAAAGAAGCTACATAATTACAAGATTTAAATCTTAATTATGTAGCTTCTTTAAAAAAATATCATTATAATTCTATTGATTTATAAATGATTCTAAATCTGAATAGTTACTTTTAGTAAATTCTAAAAATAAATCTTCATCGATATCTTTGAATTCTCTGCTGTTTACTACAACTAAATCTCTCATTACAAGATTAACATCAATTTTAGAAACAACCTTAACAACATTAGCTCCTGTTAGGACATTTAATATTCCTTCACATTCCTTTTTGTTGTTTATTATTGCATTGTTTGATTTTGGTAATGTCTCTTTATAATCTAAAGTAACACATTTGTAGAATTCCCCATACTCATCATATAACTCTAATGCTATGTTATTTGTATCTAAATATCTTTCCATGACACAAGCTAAGCTTAAACCATCCCATTGGATTTTCTTACTAAATGTTCTTATGTTCACCATAATCATATCTCCCTTCTTTAAAGCAATCTATCATAATATTATATAATACTTATGATATTTGCTAAAATTGTCCTTACTGCTTATTTATTATACACTAAAAGCTAAAATTTTAAAAATACTTTCTCTACTTATTATTAATAAAAATAAAAAATTTTATAAAAACAATTTGATTTTTTTATTAAATTTATTAAAAATCCTCCTTTTGGTGTAAATATGTTAAGTAATATTTAATATGTATTAAATTCGAAATTTAGAGAATAATATGTTAGAGATTAATTTTAAGGAGAGATTTATATGGCAAGCACAACAGGTATTGTAAAATGGTTTAATGAAGAAAAAGGGTTTGGATTTATATCCTGCGATGATGGGAACGATGTATTCGTTCACCATTCTCAAGTTAAAGAAGAAGGACATAATAAAGACCTTCATGAAGGTGAAAATGTAACTTTTGATATTGAAAAAGGACCAAAAGGCCCTATGGCTACAAACGTTCACAAAGCATAATATCTTCATTACATAAAAAGAGGAAGTGATATATTTTATACCACTTCCTCTTTTATTGTTTATATTTTATTGCTCGCCGTATAACTTTACAATATTAATTATTGTTTCTACTGCTTTTTCCATTGATTCTATTGCTATATATTCATGTCTTCCATGGAAATTTTCTCCACCAGTAAACATGTTTGGAGTTAATAATCCCATATATGATAGTCTAGCACCATCAGTACCACCTCTAATTGGTACTATATCTGGAACTATATTTGCCATTTCCATTGCTTTTTTTGCAGTATCCACTATATGCATATGTGGCTCAATCATTTCTTTCATATTTTTATATTGATCTTTAATCTCAACTCTTACCGTTCCTTCTCCATAAACTTCGTTAAGCTTATTTTGAGCATTAATGAAATCTTCTTTTCTTCTAGTAAATTCATCACTAAAGAAATCTCTTATAATAAATGACATCTCAGTATGTTCTACAGTTCCATTTATACTCATAAGATGAGAGAAGCCTTCATAACCTTCAGTCTTTTCTGGTACCTCATTTGAAGGTAACATATTTATAAATTCATTTGCTATTACAGCTGAATTAATCATCTTATTTTTGGCACTACCTGGATGAACATTTTTACCATTAATTATAACTTTAGCGCCTGCTGCATTAAAGTTTTCATATTCAAGTTCTCCTAATGAACCACCATCAACAGTATATGCTAAATCAGCATCAAAGCCTTTAACATCAAAATGGTCTGCTCCTTCTCCTATTTCTTCATCTGGAGTAAATCCTATTTTTATATCACCATGTTTAATTTCTGGATTGTTAACTAAATACTCCATTGCAGTTATTATTTCAGAAATTCCAGCTTTATCATCTGCACCTAAAAGTGTAGTTCCATCTGTTGTTATTAAAGTCTTTCCTATATATTTTTTAAGTTCAGGTAATTCTTTAGGATCTAACTTAATATTTAGATCTTTATTTAGCATTATTACTTTACCATTATAATTTTCTACTATTTGTGGATTTACATTATGACCACTCATATCTGGTGCTGTATCCATATGAGCTATGAACCCAATTTTTGGTACTTCTCTATTTATATTTCCTTTTAACGTAGCATAAACATAACCAAAGTCATCAATTCTAACATCTTCTAATCCAATATGTTTTAATTCATCTGCTAAAATTTTCCCAAGTTCTAATTGTCCTTTAGTACTTGGTGTTGTTCTTGTTTCCTCATCTGATTTAGTATCAACCTTTACATACTCTAAAAATCTTTCATGAACTTTTTTCATATTATCACTCCTTATGTCTTCCATCATATGGTTATATTATACAACAATTGATATACTAATAACCATACAGTTATTAGTTACTATTTTGTTAACATATATCATAATATTTTATTAATTTACTTCTTTGATATAAATTTATTACCTTTTATATAAAATCTCCATAAGAAATCTTTAGCTTCCATAGCATAATCAATTCCAATTCTCTTAGTCTCAATTATTTCAAATTCCTCTTCTTCACCATCAATAATATATAATTCTTCTTTTTTATATAGCTTGCTATAATTTAAATTCCTATCAATATTTAAAGCCATACACAGCTTTCCAGGTCCATTCGCAATTGATACCTTCTGTACATTAGTAAGTTCACTATAATCCTTGTTGAATCTTGCATTTGATAAGTAATCTAATTCATTTAAAGGCTCTACCGCTCTTATAAGAACTCCCTCTGCTTCATCCTCTTTACCTGATATAACATTAAAACAATTATACATACCGTAAATAAGATAAATGTATGCTACTCCACCTTCATGAAATAATGGCTCTGTTCTTTTTGTTCTCTTATTATTATAAGCATGACACGCTTTATCAATACTTCCAATATAACTTTCAGTTTCAACTATTTTACACTTAATTACTTTACCATCAATTTCTCTAATTAATATTTTACCAAGTAAATCTTTTGCTAATGTCAATGAATCTTTTTGAAAATATTCTTTGTTTAAAATCATAAGATACCTTCTCTCATAAACTTATTTGCATACTGATATAAATCTTTTGAAATTATTTTTAGTTACATATCCTCTATCAATTATATTAAATCCTTCATTAACTATAAAATCATCCATATCTTCTGAACTAATTATAATTACTTCCTTTGCAATAGTTCTTGATGCTTTTATTATCCCAATTTGTTCTTCCCTTGTAGTCTTCGTAAATAAACCATATGGTAAATCAACTATACAAGCATCATACTTATCTTTAATTTCTCTCATGTCACCTTTTATAATTCCACTCTCATACCCAAATGCTTTTAAATTTCCCTTCCCATTACAAGCTATTTGAGGATTTATTTCATATCCTACTATGTCTATCCCCATAGATAAACCTTCAATCACAACAGTTCCAACCCCACAACATGGGTCAAGCACTCTCTTATTTAAGTTATCTCCTACAGCTATATTAATGAGGGCTCTAGCTACTCTAACACTTAAAGCATTCGAATAGGAAAATGGCTTGTTATCATGTTCGTGCCACTTGCAATCATTCTTTTTGTATATTCCAAATATCCATCTTCCTTCTATTTTTATAACACCTAATATTGTATTTGCGTTATGAATGTTTACCGTGCCTTTTATTGCAACACCTATTTCTTTCATTGCAGAAAGTCTTTCACTATATGTAGCTTCATTCTTTTTAAGTCTTATAAAGTTAACTTTAAAGGAATCAAATTCAGTTAAGTCATTCTTTATACAACTTATTAATTTTTCCAATGATTCTGTATCATACATTATTTCTATACATTCTTTAATAAATGGACTTCTTGTTGGATTTATTTTTACTTTTGAGACTAAATATTTATTTTCAATATTTACTTTAAATAGTCTTCTCATTTCTAATTTACATAATTCTTCCTCATATTCTGGATAATTAAGCACATAGAAGTATCCATTTCCTTTTTCTTTTATCATATATATTTTCTCCTAGCTTTAAATTAACTTTCTCTTAATTTACATACTTCCTCATCTGTAAGATATCTAAACTTACCAACTCCTAAGTCTTCTAATTTAATATTCATTATTCTTATTCTTTTAAGCTTTGTAACTTTATATCCGAAAGCTCCACTCATTTTTCTTATTTGTCTATTTAATCCTTGAGTTAGTACTATATTAAATGTATCTTCACTTACTTTACTTAATACACATGGTCTTGTTTTTTCTTTATAGCCTATATCAACACCCTTTGACATATTAATGATAAAATCATCTATAAAAGGCTTATTTACAGTAACTACATACTCTTTTTCATGTTCATTTTCTGATTCCAAAATTTTATTTGCAAGTTCTCCATCATTTGTCATTAGTATTAATCCCTCTGATTCTTTATCTAACCGTCCAACGGGGAATATATATTCTTTATAATTCATAAATTCAATTATATTATCTTTCACTTCATTAGATGCTGTACATGTTATTCCAACTGGTTTATTTAAAACTATATAAATCTTTTCTTTAGGGTTTACCCGTTCATTATCAAGTAATATTATATCCTCTTCTTCTACCCATTGCCCTTTAGTACATAACTCACCATTTACAATAACTCTTTCTTCTTCAATTAATCTATTAGCATCTTTTCTAGAACATATTCCATAATTACTAAAAAGCTTATTTATTCTCATATAATTATTAAATTCCTTTCTGTCTCTATTATTATCTTAATCTATTCATCAAGATCATATTTGCACATACCTTCAAACATTTCCTGAACTTCATCAAAATCCTTATTATTTATAAATACTGTCGATATTACTTGATTCTTACTAAAATATTCATCTCCTAATATTTTTAAATTAGGTCCACCCATTATAGTATCTTCAATTACCATACTTTCTGCATCTTTAAATAAAAAAATATTTCCATTAGAAGATATTAATCCGTTTTCATAAATTGTATTTCTGTAGTCTATAAATTTATATTTTCTTATTATAAAATCAATTATTGTAACTACACATAAAATTATGGTTAAAATGATTTCTATTATCCCATATTTATAACCTTCATAAATTCCAGCTATAAATAACACTATACTTAGTACTGCAAGAACTGTAATGTTAATGATAAGCAGTTTAACTGAATAATACCCAATATTCTGTGGACTTCCTTTATACCTAACCTTACCTAGTATGGACTCAACTTCTTTTAACTTATCTCCTATATGATATCTTATATTATTTTTCAATCCTATTAACATTAGCTTAATTACACATATCATTGTAACTAATTGAACAAAATTTTCTATGATTAACTGACTATTTCTTAAGTAATATACAAATAATAATATCACTGTTAATCCAGCCACACTTGCCATTGCTATATTGTTTATTTTATATATTTTTTCTTTTTTTCTATATTCACTTCTACCCATTTTTTCAAACCCCTTATACCTTTTATTTTAAATAATTATCAAGCTCATTTTGCACTTTAAAAAGTTCATTTTTAAGTTCTTTCATCTCAAGTTTTATACTTTCTAAATCTATATACTCTATACATTTTTCTATCTCAACATATTTTCTTACACTTAAATTTCCTGAATTTCTTAGCACTTCGTTTTTATTTATAATTTTTGAAAATCCCGTCTCTTCATTAAATTCATTCAATGTAGTTACTACTTTTTTTATAATTTCATTCTCTAATATAGTTATTTTTTTTGATGATTTAACATTATTTATAACATCAATAAAAAGAATATCCTCTCTCTCTCTATTCTTTTTAATTATAATTAAATTAACAGCAATGGCAGTTCCATACATCATATTATTTGGAAGTGCTATAACAGCATGAATTAAATTTTCTTCTATTAAATTCCTTCGTATTTCACCATCTATTCCTTCTCTAAACAAAACACCTGAAGGTTCAAGTAAAACAGCTGTTCCATAACCATTAAGACTTTCTACAATATGTGTTATATATGCATAGTCTCCATTTGTTTTAGTTGGAGTACCTCTGTAAAATCTATTAAACTTATCCATCTCATAAACTTCTCTACACCCCCACTCCCTTTGAGAAAAAGGATGATTGCTTACTATACACTCAAACTTTTCTACTTTATTCTTTGAAGAATGCTTTGGATTTATTATAGTATTTCCTTGATAAATATTTTTACTATCTCTTGAATGGCCTTCAATTATAAGAAGCATCTTACATATTTTAACTGAATTCTCATCTATATCTTGTCCATATATTTTAGCTTTTTCATGGTATTTACAAACTTCAGTAACCATCATTCCAGTTCCCACTGTAGGATCATATATATTTTCAAAAGGAACATCTTTTAAAATTTCTCTTATTAATACATTTAAGTTATCAGTTGTATTTACATTTAACTTTAAATTTTTAAATAAAAAGTTAATTCCCGCTCTAAATTCTTCTTCCTTTGGATAATCCTCATTAAACTTAGTCATATAATCTAGCGTTTTTGCCATTATATTTTCATCAAAATCTCTTAATCTAAATATATCATTAATAACTTCTTGTACTTCCTTACTTTCATCTAAAAAATCTTTTAACTCATCAAAAAAATTATGTTTAGAAACTTTAAATAAATCTTTTTTTGCATTGTTCTTTACGAGCTTTAAAAATACAATTTCCAAAGTAACCATACGGGAGACATCTAAACTAAATAGCCCTCTAAATGAATCCATAAGCTCCCACATATAATTGTTTACATACTTTTCTACATCCGTCATACTCTCACCTTCTCCCTACATTAAGCTTTCTCTTAAATATTGTTTAAACTGACTTTCTCTATTTTTAACAATCTTTTCTACAATCTTTTTTTCTTCTTTCATTAAATTATAAACTTTTGATATTTCCTTTTGCTTTTTTAAATCAACAAGTTTTATTTCCATATCTTCTATAGCTTTTAACTTAATTATAGATAAAGAAGTACCTTCAGAGTTTCTTATATAATACTCCTTAGCATATTCAGAATTAAGGTATACTTCTAAATATTCAGGGTTTAATACAGACACATCCTTAACAGTAAGTATAATATAATGGGACGTTGCAACTATATTATCTTCATTGCCATCAATAATCGCAGCAATATTATCACCACTTTTTGCTTTTAATATTACATCCCCTTTTTTTAATACATATTTATCATTCATTTCTTTTTCAGGTGTAAAATAATCTAATTCATCATAATTTATTACACCATCACTATTTACATCCTTTAATTTAATTAACTTATATACATTCCCCCCATCGGTTATTTTTCCTTGAAATCCACCTTTTAAGTTACAAATCTCTGATAATTTCATAAATTCTCCTCCGTAAGTTAACGTTAACCTTTTTATCATTTTATAATAAATAGGATAATTTTGTCAACAGTTTTTGCAAAGTTAGCTTTAGCTTAAACTTATTCAAACTAAAAAAAGCCACATCTTCATGTGACTTTTAATAACCAAAATCATCTATTAACCATGGAGCATCTTTATTTTCTCTAATTACATAAAACCATTTTTCGTATGTTCCACTCTTTTCAGGTCCTTCGCTGTCATCTTTATACTTTACATCGTATTTAACATTATAAACTTTTAAATTTTCTAGAGTTGTTCCATTATCCATTCCTCTACCGTGTGTTATATATCCTTCAATTACAGCCTTATCAGTTTCTTCGATGATAGATTCGAGATTGACTTTTTTTAAATTTTCAAAGCCCCATACTACATTAGGACCATTATGCCACTTAGTTAATGTTGTTAAAAGCTTCTCTTTATCTTTATCATTTTGATATTTAAAATAGTTTTCTACAACAATCTCGGGATTTTTGTTACTAGTTCCTGTATCTATTTCTTTACTGCTTACAATTTTATTTATACAGAAAATAAATATTATACAAATAACAATTAAAATTATAAACCTACTTACTTTAAAATACTGTTTCATTGTTTAATCCCCTTAACTACTACTTTTTATTATAGTAACACTATTTTTTTTGCTATTAGTTACATTCGCATTACATAAAAATTACATATCAAAATACATTTTAAACCTTTTCATCCAACATATTCTCCAATTCATTTCCTCACATAGTGTATACAATTCTTTTTCATCGTTTACACCTCTTTTCGTTATTATTTCATGAACATCTTTGTTTACAATTAGTCCATTTTCTATATCATCACCTAGCTCTTTAAATAATGCGTAACTTCTTATATGAGAAAATTCTGCACTCTTTTTTATTAATTTTAATCCTGTTAACTCATCATCAGTTATTTTATACTTTCTTATTCTTCTATTTTTAAGATTCTTCCTACTATCTTGAAGCTGCGTTAAATACATAGTTCTTATCTTTTCTGCTGTATACGAATCTCTTATCGCCATATATATTTGTTCTGAATATTTTAAGTACTCTTTTCTTTTACCAATACCTTCACTTTGAATGAATTCATCTAATATTTTCCCTATTTCATAAGCTCTAAAATATTCCTTGCCAGCAATACTCCTTCTACTGCTATCTGGTATATCTTTCAACTTATAATGGGCGCCCCCTTTACTTGTCCTAAGTATTCCATCAATTCTACTACGTTCAATCCACATTGTACCCATATTATCAAGATACGTACAATTGTTCCAAGAATTTTTTACACTGCTCCTTCCCCTTTGAGTTGTATTATTAGGATCCTTTGGTATTTCATATTCCATATCTTTTACTGATACTTCAAAAGGGACTATAGATTTTTCTTTTTTCATTATGAAATCATATCCTCATATAATTGATTTAATTTTGAAATTGCATTAGCAGCCTCTTTATGACTACACTTATCTGGATGAAGTTTTTTTGCTATATTATCTCTCCATTTCTTAGCAACTTTTTTATCAAAATAACAATCACGTGTTATTTTCAGCTTGTCCCCCCTTTCTTTTCCATCAAGCTCAAGCAAATAAAAAATATATTCACATTCTTCCGATGAAAAATATTTACTTTTACTTCTACTTATTTCTTTAACTTCTATTTCGCTTATTTCGCTTTCATCTATATCAAATTCTTTTAATAGCTCTCTAAAAATCACAATTTTATCATATAAACCTTGCCAGCTATTACTATTAATTTTTATCATTCCATTTATATTTTTATCTTTACATCCTTTCTTTTTAAAAAAGTCATTTACATCTTTATTAATACTTATTCTTGCATTTTTTAAAGTTTTAAATTTTTTCAATTCACTTACTGACGTTACATTGATCCATTTCATTTTCATCCCCTCCTTAATAATCTATATTCTTTTTTATATATTTAATTACAAAAAAATACGACTATATTAATAACATTTTACTGTTACTAATATAATCATATTTGAATAATTTTATAAATGTTCTAGTAATATTTTAAGTCCTATAAGTATTAATATTAACCCACCGGCACTCTCTGCGTACTTTTGGAATACTCCACCTAATTTTTTTCCGATTAATGCTGCTATTATACATAATACAAATGTTGTGCCTCCAATAATAATCATAGCTTTTACTATACTAACATTTAAAAATGCAAAGCTTACACCAACTGCTAATGCATCTATACTAGTTGCAATTGCAAGTATTATTAAGTTTTTGTTATTTAATTCATCACACTCTTCTTCATCTACTGTAACTTCGTCTACTAGTTCTTTTTCTGATAATTCTTTTTCTTCTTTTCTTGACTTTATTGATTCATAAATCATTTTACCTCCAATTATTGAAAGTAATATAAATGCAATCCAATGGTCAAAAGCTTCAATATAATCTTTAAAGTATATTCCCGCAAACCATCCTATAAAAGGCATTATAGCTTGGAATATACCAAAGAATAACCCCATTTTAATTGCATTTTTCAATAAATTTTTTCTAAGTGTCATTCCTTTTGCAATTGAAACTGCAACCGCATCCATTGCGAGCCCTATTCCTGTTAAAAAAATTGATATCAATGACATATAATTTCTCCTATCTTTACTACTCTTTTGCATAAAAAAAGACTCATACGTAGCACAAAAAGGCCACGTACAAGTCTCGCTATTTAATATTAAGCCAGAATCCTAAAAAGATTCAATATGTTGACTTAATAACTCATTCAACCTATGAGCTAACTACTCCCTTATACAAACGAGTATTTTTAAATTCGTATTTAATAATACCAGATATTTTATATAAATACTACATTAAATATTTAAATTTCTCCTATTTTAATTTTAGGCTTGTTTTTACCATGAAAATCACTACCCCAAGTAGCTTCAAGATTATTTTCTTTAGCTTTTCTTAAGAAGTAATTTCTTTGGTCATCTGAATGATATGAACTATACACTTCAATACCATCTATTCCTTCTTTTATTATATCTTCTAGCATTTCTAATTTTCCTTTTAAGTTATTGCCAGGATGTGCAAGAACGGCTTTTCCACCTTTTTCTTTTATTATTTTTATAGTATCTTCAAGCTTTGGAAAATCCATTTTTACATAAGCAACTTTTCCTTGTGAGAAAAAGTCCCAGTAGAAATGTACAAAAGGCATATCACTTTTCTCTCCACCTTCGTAATATGTTTTAAGTAATTCTGAATCTTTGTTTCGTTCATCTTCTAAAATTACTTCTCCAATTAACTCACCTGTTACAATATTTCCATTTGCAATGTTTAATATCTTTTCTCTATCAACAAATAGATCTGTCCCTTCTTGTATCTTTCTTATCTTATCTTCTGTGCTATTTAACTCTTGAACTAACACATTCTCTTCTATATCTAAAAAGCACTTATCTTTATAATCTATTCCATATCCTAATATATGAAAATCTACCTCTTTATAAGTACAGTCTATTTCTATTCCAGGTACTATTTCAATATTTTTACCTTGTGAATAATTAATAGCTCTTTCTACTCCTTTTACGGAATTATGATCTGTTATTGCTATTTTTGTAACTCCATTTGATACAGCCATATCAACAATAGCTTCTGGCGTAAATTCACCATCATCACTAAATTTTGAATGAATATGCAAATCAACTTTACTCATTTTATCCCCTCCCTTTATTTCACCATTTATTATTTAATCTTCTCTGGCGCCTTATACTCTTTTCCTTTAGTATCAACTTTAATTGATTCAATCTTAACTTCATTAATAGGTTTATCATTTTTATCAGTCTTAACTGATTCAATATTATGAAGTACATCAAGTCCTTCAGTTATTTTACCAAAAGCTGCATAATCTCCATCTAGATGTGGTGCATCAGCAGTCATAACAAAGAATTGACTTCCGCCTGAATCCTTACTTTGAGAACGTGCCATAGATAAAATACCTTCTGTATGTTTTATATCATTATCAAAACCATTTGAAGTAAATTCACCTTTAATACTATATCCAGGACCACCCATACCAGTTCCATCTGGGTCTCCACCTTGAATCATAAAATCTTTTATAACTCTGTGGAAAGTTAAATTATTATAAAATCCACTATTTGCAAGTTCAATAAAGTTATTAACTGTGTTTGGTGCTTTATTTGGATATAATACACCTGTCATAGTTCCAAAATCCTTAACTTTAATAGTTACTACAGGAAGATCCTTTTCATCTATCTTTTCCTCTGTCTGTTTTGGCTTATTATCTTCCTTAACATTCTCTTTAACTTTTTCATTACCGCATCCAGCGATAGACATAGCTAATACCCCTAATGCTACAACTAAAATTACTTTTAGCTTTAAACTTTTCTTTCTCATATGTACCCTCTCCTTTTTCTAAGTTTAATTTATTATACCAATTAATGCCTATATTAATCTACATCAAAGTTCTATAAATTAAAGGTTCCAAACTATAATCATTAAATGCTACAATATTTCTACTAAATGAATATCCGCCATCTCCCTCAACATATCCAAAATACTCTATAACATTTCCTAAATTAGTACTATAAAGCCTTGGATCTTCAGGTACAAATGAATTATTAATATACTTATTTTCTCCGTATAATATAATATCTCCCTTTTCTCCAGTTTGAAGTTCCATTACTTCATTAAATAATAAAAGAGCTTCCATATAAGCATTTGGATTATTCTCTCCTTTTATTCCTTCCATAAAAGGTAATGCATCATAAAAATCAAAATCAATACCTTCAAAATAAGTATCAATTACAGTGTCTTCTGATGGTGAAGGAATCATTTTATATCCTCTAAACGCATACACTCTATATTTATCTTCAAATCCATTTTTTATTTTATAAAAGACTATTTTATAACCATCTTTTACTCTTAGTGAACTTCGTTCTTCAAGAAGTTTATTTATATTAAATTCTACTATTCCACAATCAACTTCAATATATTCTCTTTCATTTTCAATAGAAGTTACATTAAATCTTTCAAGTTCAACATCTTCTTTATTTAGTACTTCCTTTAAATTAAATAAAGGAACATCTCTTAGAGGGGATACGTACACTCCACCTTCTCTAACGTCATCAAAGTCTATATGAGATAATTTAAATTGCATTTTTAAAGCTTCATTGACTTCATCTTCACTATTTAAGTTGTAGCCACTTCTTCTTAAATATAAAGAATACATATATAAATAATCTTCATACTCTAATCCCTCTTCATTGTTTTCTATTAATCCTTCAGTGTACTCATCATACAATTCTCTTATTGTTTTCATATACTGCCTCCTTGTATATAGTTTTCCTGTATAAGGCTATTATATAACTTAATTTATAAAATTCATAACATATACTATAAATACTGAAAATGCAGCAACAACAATTAATGATTTTTCAAAGTAAGCTAATAATATAGCGACTATAGCTCCGATAGATGAATACACCATATTACCAGTACTATAAAATATACTAGGAAAAGTCATAGCTCCAAGTACTGAATATGGCATATAATAAAGAACAGATCTTAAAAATTTACTTTCTATTTTATTTTTCATAAATATAAAAGGAAAAACTCTAGTTCCATAAGTAACAGCAGCCATTATAACTATACATATAATTAAATACATCTCTATGCCTCCTTATCATCAATTGGAAATAATTTTGCACAAACACAGGCAGACACTAATGCCGCTATAATTAATGCAAATCCTGCCGATATATTACTTAAAAAACTTACATATTTAAATAAGGCACTTATTAAAACTGCCAATAAAACAACTATTAATACAGCTCTGCTTTTTTTCATTTCGGGAACAATAAGTGCTATAAACATACCATATAAAGCAATTCCTAATGCATCTTGAAGTTGCTCTCCCATGAAGCTTGTACTTATTGCACCAATAAACGTTCCAATAGCCCATCCAAAGTATGGAGGTATTATAAGTCCTAGCATATACTTAAAACTTAATTCGTATTTTTCTAATGATGCTACTGTAAAAGTCTCATCTGTAACTCCAAAAGCTATTATATACTTTTCCTTCTTTTTTATACCCTTTCTAAACTTTTGAGAAAGGGATAATGACATAAGCATATATCTAATATTTATAATGAAAGTAGTAAGTGCAATTTCAAAAAATGTTGAACTATTTATTATTAAATCAATTCCAGCAAACTGTCCTGCTGAAGTTAAATTAGTCATTGAGATCATAACTGCTACTAATGGATCCACCCCACCTCTTGATGCAATCATCCCAAATGTTATTGATACTGATATATAACCAAGTGCTATTGGAATACCTTTTTTAAATCCATCTTTAAAATCATCAAGTGATTTTGTTTCAATAACTTCTTTTAATTCCTCTCTATTTTCCAAACTCTCCACAATATATCGCCCCTAATATTTTTATTTATACCACTATACATTTTACCATATATTTACTTATAACCAAATTCACCACTCCAAATTTTACATTTATGGTATAATATCTTAAAAAAGGGGGATTACAAATGAAATATAACAAACTAAATGCAGATGCAAAAAAATGCATGCGAATAAGTGCTTTACTTTCACTTTTAATAACGTCAATCATTTTAATGACTTTACGTATTATTCTAAGAAATACAATTCCAAATGAACTTATTAAATTTATTGACATATCCATAATAGGCATAATTGCTTTATTACTACTTAACCTATTATTTATGCCAAACTTAAGATATAAAAGATATCGATACATAATAACCGATGATAAGATTGAAATAATTGAAGGAGCTATTTTTATAGAAAAAGTAATTATTCCTATAGAGAGAATTCATCAAATATCAGTAAATCAAGGCCCTATAGATAGAATATATAAACTTGCAAAAGTTACTATATCTACTGCTGGAAGTACTGCTAATATTAGCTTTTTAGACATAAAAGAAGCGGATATAATAAGCGATAAGTTAAAAGATAAGATAAATGAATTAGTTATAAAAGGCCGTAATTTAAAGGAGGTCCAAAATGGATAAACCTTTTAGATCTCATATATCAATAATACTTAGAAGTAGTTTTGGATTTTTTGGTTTTATATTTATTTTTTTATTCAATTTTGTATCTCAATACTTTAATGATATAGACTTTAATTCTATAGATAGTATTAATACACTTATAACAGATAACATTAAAACAGGATTACTTATTGCTTTAGGTTTCTTACTTATAATTTCAATAAGAATTTTTATAAATTTTCTTATATGGCGAAAAACTTATATGTATCTTGATAATACTGATTTTGTTTATGAAAGAAGTACATTTTTCAAATCCAAAAGAACATTCCCATTAAAAAATATTGCTTCTGTAAATATAAATCAAAATATTTTCCAAAGAATAATTGGAACTGCATCTTTAAAGTTTGACTTAAATTCAAGCTTATTATCTAATACTAATAACGTTCATATAGTTCTAAATAAGAATGTTTGCCTAGAATTAGAAAATTTAATATTAACTAAAATAGGTGAAATTAAAGGTGAAAATATACATAATGTAAAGGAAAAAGATGATATATCACATACATCTCTTATTGATTTTTCACGTTTTGATGTAATAACACATAGCATATTTAACCTTCCTACATACTCAATATTTTTCACTATATGTGTTGTATTGCCATTTATCTTTGAAATTTTTGATAGATCAAGCAATGAATCATTTTCTTCTTTAATACCATTCATTATCCTTGTTGTTATATTCCAAGGATGTTCAATTATTTTAAAAGTATTATGATTTTAAAGTTAATAGAAATTCAGATATTATTTACTTAAGTTATGGATTATTTAATAAAAAAAATTACTCTTTTTCAATAAATAAAGTAAATGCAATTATTATTAAACGTTCATTGCTATGTAAATTATTCAACATGTATTCTCTTCAAGGAATGGTTGCTGGATTATCTGATGAACAAAGCGAATCACCTTGTTTATCTTTATGTGTAAAGAAGGATGAATTAGATATGATACTAGCTAAAATATTGCCTGAGTTTAAAAATGAAGGGAATTTAGTACGTGCTCCTAAAAATTCATTCTACATTAGATTAGTTTATTTTATACTTGTTTTAATTCCGTCTATTGCATTAATGTTCATAAATAATTATGCCTTTATTCTTATACCAGTATTAATACTTTTCTTATTATATTGTTATTTTGTATTTAAGTTTAATACTGTAATTATAGGTGATAGTTTATTTACTTTTTCTAAAGGAGCTTTTGATACTTCAGTTACTACTATTCCATATAAGAATATACAATTAGTATCTATTAAAAGTAGCCCTTTAAAGAACTTATTTAAATTTAAAACTGGTAGTTTTTCATGTATATCAGACAGTTTTAACTTCGTACAACATATAGGATCATTTGAAGAATGTACTTTTAACTCTTTAACTGACAAGCTTTTTTAAAAATAGAGAACCTATTTAATTTGTAGGTTCTCTATTTTTTAGTTCATAATATAATCTTTTTCTTTTTCACTTAAATTACCTAAATATATATTGTTAAGTTTTAGACTTAACTTCTTATATGCTTTTTTAATATCATCTAAACTTGTAAATTCTGTTTCCATTTTATATTTTGGAAAATATCTTGATATATGAAGTGGCATATCTTTATCAACCTTTTCAATAAAGTTTGCAAGTTCATCTAAAAATTCTTCATTCGTATTTTCTTCTGGTACTAGAAGCGTTGTAACTTCAACATGAATTCCAAGCTCTTTTGCAATTTCTATTGTTTTCTTAACAGGATACATCCTTCCTGTACAAAGCCTTTTATAATAACAATCATCACCTTTTAAATCTATATTCATTGCATCAACAAATGGTAGTAACTTCCTTAAAGGTTCTTCATTAATATATCCGTTAGTTACAATAACAACTTTCTTATCTTTATTCATCTCTTTAATAAGCTTTGATGTATCATATACAAATTCATACCATACAGTAGGTTCATTATAAGTGAATGCTACTCCTAAATTATTATTCTTTTCACATACTATGTTTGCAAGTTCTAGTGAAGTTATTCCTTGAGTATCTGGTCTTTCTTGGGATATGTCATAATTTTGGCAAAATGAACAAGTAAAATTACATCCATATGATCCAATTGATAATATTTTACTTCCTTTATGAAATTCACTTAATGGTTTCTTTTCAATAGGATCAATCTGCGCACTTGTAAAATCCCCATAATTTAAAGTATAAAGCTTTAAATCTCCAAACATGGTGCTAGCTTTTCTTACTTTGCAAAGTCCAACTTCCTCATCTTTAATTAAGCATCTGTGAGGACATAAAGAACATCTTACCATTCCATTTTCTATATTATAAAATTGTGCTTCTCTCAAAACTACTGTTCACCTTCCTTATATCTAGTAACTTTAAACCTTTCTAGTTTATAATCTTCAAAAGGTGATATATTTCCCTTATCCATAGCAATTTCAACTTGAGTTTTAGCATCATCTATTCCTTCTAAATTTGGAAGTAACAAGCCCCTTTTACCTTGACTACTTACGATTACCCCATAATTTTTAGGATCTAAATCTTCTAAGCTACATTTTTCCGCCTTATCTAATATATCAACTGAAATACTGCATTCTAACAATTCCTCTTCTCTTAACCTAGGAAAACGTGGATCATTAAAGGCAGCACTTAATGAGTTTTTTATTATTTCAACACCAATACATTCAGTTGTTGGTGTTATTGTTCCGATGCATCCTCTTAATATTCCCTTTATCTTAAGAGATACAAATACACCTCTTCTTTCTTTTAATAATTTCTCATCTTTAATATCACTTACTCTTAGTGAAATCCCACTCTTAAAGTAATTATCTAAATTACTTCTTGCAAGTTTAGTATATGGATTACCTTCTTTAAGTTTATTTCTATGTTCTTCTTCTTTATTCCATATTAGCGTGTTATAAAGTGACTCTGAATTTGAAGTGTTAAATCTTATAGCAGCATAGCCTACTCCAAAAGGGCCTTCATAACTTAATATATCTCCCTTAATTTCTTTTTCATCTAATGTTCCCATAAGAATGTATAGTGATCTTAGTCCACACTCTGAAGCTTCCATAATTAGATTTTCATCCATATTAAATAATTCACTAACATTACCTTTTTCTAAAATATTTAAAAGTGACTTATCAAACTTCTTTGCATATTCACTGTATTCATAAGGTCCTCCCTCTTTTAACTTGTGGGAAAGATCTCCTGATGCAATTATTACTGCCCTTTCATTATTTTCATCAATACTCTTTTTAATTTGCATTCCAAATTTATATAGTTCAAGTGGAGTAAGCATTCCATAAGTTATATGAACAATTCTATATTCCTTTTCTTTTAATACATAGTAAAGTGGTACCAGTGCTCCATGATCTAATTCAAGCTTAATATTATATAACTCTTCCCTATCTTTTGTAAGCTCTATAACTGGTATATTTGATTCATTGCAATTATCTATAATTTTTCTTGTAAGATTTTTATTTATTTCTAAATCATAAGCAACGTCAAAAGCTCCAAATTTACCTAAATCACCTTTAATTCTATCCTCATAAGCTATGCATACTCCATCTCTAAAAACATTGCCATGAGGCGTAATTATTACTATTGTATCTATATCTTTTTTAAATATTTCTTCACCAATCTTATTGCATGCATTTATTGTATTTATTATTTCCTTTTCTTTACCGCATCCAATCTCAGGTATCATAATTGGAGGATGTGGCATTAAGTAATACCCTTTCATTTCATATTCCCTCTTTCTAGTGTAATAATATTTTTTTATGTAACTAGTAATAGTATTCTCAAATTTACTATTAAGTATAATAAAGAGTCTAATTTTTGAATTATGCTATAAAAAAAAGATGACTTAAAACAGTCATCTTTTCATAATTCTTACTCGTCCGCTAATTTTCTACCAAAAATCATTTCAAATAATTCTGATGATTTTTCTTCATTTAACTGAACATATTTACCTTTATTTTCAGCACTAATTTCTATTTTATCTTTCTTTGGACTTATCCATATATCATAAATTAATTCATCCTCATTGTTATCATTCTTCAAATGAACTTTATATTTAGGATGTTGTACCATATCAACCTTAGCATCTTCCCATTTAATACCGTCCATTGTGTCCTTAACCTTTTGAACTTCCTTAGTGTCATTGATTTCACCTATTGCTTCATAGTTAGTTGTTTCTGCTATTAATTTTTCCATAACTATCTTATTATTAGTCCCACTTGAACAACCTACCATTAGGACTAACAATATTGAGCTAACTAAAATTAAAACTTTATTTATTTTCAACTTACCACCCCACTTATATTTTTAATATACTTATTTAAAATATAGTTAATTCTTATTTTAATTATAACCTTTTCCAAATAAATGTAAATAAAAAAATAGGTAGTTAGAATAATTAATTCTAAATTACCTATTTAATATTTAGTTCATTGTATTAGTCTTATGTCCGCACACTGGGCATTTATAATATTTTTTGCCATACTGATTATTATCATATGCATAATCATATTCTTCCATATCTTCACCACATACTGGACACTTCATTTTTTCTTTTTTCATAAACTTCTATTCACCTCTTAATGTCTTGTACATTTTTTACAACCATTATACTACTTGAATATATTATCATATATCTTATTTAGTAGTATTTCTTCATTAATTTTATTTTCATTATTACTTATTTCAAGTAATTTATTATTTGACTTAATAATATAATTATCATTTTTATTTTTATAACATTTCATGCTGCTTGGTAAATCTGTTTTAATTTCACTATATTTTATATTATTTTCATTAGCATTATCTATTATTTTTTTGAAATCATAATTAACTGCCCACTCATATTTACTTTCAAATAATTCATAAAATAAATCTAAATTATTATTAGTTTCACTATAAAATAATGTTGATGCTAACACTCCATTATTTTCACTTGCATAAGTACTATCCTCACCACTTGATTTAATATTAAAATCACTTAGTTCTAAAGGATACTTTGTATCTTTTAGCTCATTATAAGTACCGATATAACTATAGATTATTAATGGTACATTTATTAAAATTACTATAAATGCAACTTTATGAATTTGCTCTCTTACCTTTGCACTAATAGGAGATGTCTCTAATATTGCCTCTCCCCTTTCTATCCTAATTTTTGACTTAATATACCAAATAATAAAATTTATTAGCCCTATAACTTCATAAATCATAAGTAAAGTGATTCCAATTAACAGTACAACGTTAACATTGTTAGCTAAAAAACTAGCATTATAATTGGATTTTATAATAACATATTGAGTCAATAATACTATTACTGGAGTAAGCAAATATAATAGTATATTTGTAATTGAAGCCTTACATATAATATTAAATTTCTCTTTCTCATCAGTATGTATCGGAACTCTTTCTCTTTCGTCATCACTACAGTAAATTTGTAATTTGTCTCTCTCACAAACAAAAGTCCATCCTGCCGTGATGCAATACTCCCTATATTCTAATGCAATGTCACTATTCTTTCCCTCTAATACTGATACTTTACTAACTACATCTACTGAATACTTTATCTTTTTAGGAACTATTTTTTTGAACTTTAAAAATACACCCATTATGTTCTGTAACTTCCATCCCTTTAATGCCATACTCTCTAAATATTTTTCTAAATTTTTATATTCGTATGGCAATAAATTAAATATAACCCATTTACAATCCCCTATTCTCAT
>NZ_JAVXRL010000017.1:0-52383 GCF_036643715.1 Clostridium sp.
AAGGTGGAGCAGCTGGTGCTGTTCACGGATCATTACAAGCTGGTGCATTAACAACTACTTACACAGCATCACAAGGTTTATTATTAATGATACCTAATATGTACAAAATTTCAGGGGAATTACTTCCAGGAGTATTCCACGTATCAGCTAGAGCGTTAGCTACTTCAGCATTAAACATCTTTGGAGATCACCAAGACGTTATGGCTGCAAGACAAACAGGATTCGCTATGCTTGCTGAAGGATCAGTTCAAGAAGTAATGGATTTATCAGCTGTAGCTCATTTATCAGCTATTAAGTCAAGAATTCCATTCTGTAACTTCTTTGATGGATTCAGAACTTCACATGAAATACAAAAAATCGAAGTTTTAGATCAAGAAGAATTAAAGCCATTAGTTGACATGGAAGCTTTACAAGCTTACAGAAACAGAGCTTTAAATCCAAATCATCCTGTAACTAGAGGTACTGCTCAAAATGCAGATATATACTTCCAAGAAAGAGAAGCTGTTAATAAGTTCTACGACGCTGTTCCAGACATCGTTGAAGGATATATGGCTGAAATGACTAAGTTAACAGGTAGAGAATACCACTGTTTCGATTACTATGGTGCAGCTGATGCAGATAGAATTATCGTTGCTATGGGATCATGTACAGATGTATGTGAAGAAACTATCGACTACTTAAATGCAAACGGACAAAAAGTTGGGGTTGTTAAAGTTAGACTTTACAGACCATTCGATGTTGCAAGATTAAAGAAAGCTATACCAGCTACTGTTAAGAAGATAGCTGTTTTAGACAAAACTAAAGAACCAGGATCAAACGGAGAACCATTATACTTAGACGTTATGAGTGCGTTCTACGGAGAAAAAAATGCTCCTGTAATAATCGGTGGTAGATACGGATTAGGATCAAAGGATCCAAACCCAAGTCACATTGCTTCAGTATACGAAAACTTAGCTAAAGACGAACCAAAGAACGGATTCACTATAGCTATCGTTGATGACGTAACTAACACTTCATTAGAAGTTCATGAAAATATAGATGCTACTCCAGAAGGAACTACAGCATGTAAGTTCTGGGGATTAGGATCAGATGGTACAGTTGGTGCTAACAAGAGTGCTATCAAAATCATCGGAGACCATACAGACATGTATGCTCAAGGATATTTTGACTACGATTCAAAAAAATCAGGTGGTATCACAGTATCTCACTTAAGATTTGGTAAGAAAGCAATCAAGTCACCATATTTAATAAACATGGCTGATTTCGTAGCTTGTCATAACCAATCATATGTTTATAAGTACAACGTTTTACACGGATTAAAGAAAAACGGAACATTCTTATTAAACACAATATGGAGCCCAGAAGAAGTAGAAGCTCATTTACCAGCTTCATATAAGAAATATATAGCTGAAAACAACATTAAGTTCTATACTTTAAATGCTGTTAAGATAGCTCAAGAAATAGGTTTAGGCGGAAGAATCAACATGATAATGCAATCTGCTTTCTTCAAGTTAGCAAACATTATCCCTGTAGAAGATGCTGTTAAATACCTAAAAGATGCCGTTGTAACATCATACGGTAAAAAAGGTCAAAAGGTTGTTGATATGAACAACGCTGCTATCGATAAGGGAATCGAATCAATAGTAGAAATATCAGTACCAGCTGAATGGAAGACTGCAAAGGACGAAGTTAAAGCTGAAGGAAGACCAAGACCAGAATTCGTTAAGAATATTGTTGATCCAATGAACAGACAAGAAGGATTTGACCTTCCTGTATCAGCATTTAACGGAATGGAAGATGGTACTTTCGAACAAGGTACAGCTGCTTTCGAAAAGAGAGGAGTAGCTATAAACGTACCAGAATGGGATAAGGATAAATGTATCCAATGTAACCAATGTGCATATGTATGTCCACATGCTACAATTAGACCATTCTTATTAACAGAAGAAGAAGCTAAAAATGCTCCAGAAGGAATTAAGTTAGTTGCTGCAAGAGCATTAAAGACTGAAACTCCAATGAGCTACACAATGGCAACAGATCCACTTGACTGTACTGGTTGTGGAAACTGTGCTCAAGTATGTCCAGCTCCAGGAAAAGCTTTAGTTATGAAGCCTGCACATACTCAAGAAGCAGAAATAGCTAACTGGGATTACGTAACACACGAACTTTCAGTAAAAGCTAACCCAATGAACAACAAAACAGTTAAGGGTAGCCAATTCGAGCAACCATTATTTGAGTTCTCAGGAGCTTGTGCTGGATGTGGAGAAACTCCATACGCTAAGCTTATAACTCAATTATATGGTGACAGAATGATGATAGCTAACGCTACTGGATGTTCATCAATATGGGGAGGATCAGCACCTTCAACTCCATACACAACAAACCATAAGGGATATGGTCCAGCTTGGGCTAACTCATTATTCGAAGACAATGCTGAATTCGGATTAGGTATGTTCTTAGGAGCAAGAGCTATAAGAGAAAGATTAGTTGATAAAGCTAATGAAGCTATAGTTTCACTTGAAGAAGGAGAAGCTAAAGAAGCACTTAAAGCTTGGGTTGAAAATGTTGAACTTGGAGACGGAACTAGAGACAGAGCAGATAGAGTAATCGCTGCACTACAAGGACTAGATAACGAGTTAGCAAAAGATATCTTAAACGAAAAAGACTTCTTAATAAAACCATCACAATGGATCTTCGGTGGAGACGGATGGTCATACGATATCGGATTCGGTGGAGTAGATCACGTACTTGCAACTGGAGAAGATGTAAACATATTTGTATTTGATACAGAAGTTTACTCAAACACTGGTGGTCAATCATCAAAATCAACACCAACTGCTGCAATCGCTAAGTTTGCTGCATCAGGTAAGAAGACTAAGAAGAAAGACCTTGGAATGATAGCAATGAGTTACGGATACGTATATGTTGCACAAATTTCAATGGGAGCTGACAAGAACCAAACACTTAAAGCTATAGCTGAAGCTGAAGCTTATCCAGGTCCATCATTAATCATCGCTTATGCTCCATGCATAAACCATGGTTTAAAAATTGGAATGGGTAATACTCAATTAGAAGCTAAGAGAGCTGTTGACTGTGGATACTGGGGAATGTACAGATTCAATCCAGAACTTAAAGGAACTGGTAAGAATCCATTCGTTCTTGATTCAAAAGAACCAACAGCTGACTTCAGAGAATTCTTAATGGGAGAAGTTAGATATGCTTCACTTGCTAAGGCATTCCCAGAAGCTGCAGAAGCTTTATTTGAAAAGACTCAATCAGATGCTATGGAAAGATTAGAAGGCTACAAGAAATTAGCTGGAAAATAATTAAAATAGTATTTTAATTTAAAAACTCAAGTGAGAGTAATCTCACTTGAGTTTTTTTTATTTTAATAGCAAACTAGTATTAAAATAACAATATAACTGACACTTTACGTTCTATGTAATTATTTTACATAGAACATATTTAAATAAATCAGTTGAAAAATACTAATGTTACAAAGTATAATTAGATTAAATATTATATAAAAATATTAAAATACTAAATTAAGGAGACTAATATGCCAAGAAGAATTTTATATTTAAACGATGTAATTGATATAGAAGTATTTCAAAAAATACAAGACGATATAGCAAAAGCTACAGGTATTTCTATAATAACGGTTGATTTTAAAGGTAAACCAGCAACTAAACACAGCAAGTGTAGTGAATTTTGCAGCCTTATGAGAAAACATGAAAAATTCTCTGAGCTTTGTGAAAAATGTGATTCTAGAGGTGGTTTAGAAGCAGCAAGACTTGAGAAACCATATATTTATAGATGTCACAAAGGATTAATAGATTTTGCTACCCCTATAATCGTAAATGGTCAATATTTAGGATCCGTAATGGCAGGACAAGTTCTGACAGAAGAAGAAGATTTAGACTTGGAAGAGATTGTTAATGGTAAGATGACTTTTTCAGGTACTAAGGAAGAAAAGGAAAATCTATTAAGAGCATATAAGGAACTTCCGGTTTTTAAATTTGATAAAATAAAATCAATAGCTGATATGATGTTCCATATAAGTAATTACATAGTTGAAGAAGCAGTGCTTAAAATGGCTCAAAATGAGTTGAATGATAAAAATATTAAAATTATTGAAGCTAAAAAAGAAAAAGCGGAGCTTGAAAAAGAATATGAAGCTTGTAAATTAAAAGCTTTACAATCACAAATAAACCCTCATTTTTTGTTTAATGTTTTAAATAGCATATCTTCTCTTGCAATAATTGAAGATGCACCAAAAACTCAAGAAGTTATATTTAACTTATCAAATATGCTACGTTATACGCTTAAACAGGCTGACAAAATAGTCCCATTAGAAGAAGAAATAAAATACATAGAATCATATTTAATGCTCCAAGAAGTTAGATTTGGTGATAGATTAAAATATAATATTGATGTAAGTGATGAGATGAGAAATCAAAAAATTCCATTTATGAGTATACAAACTTTTGTCGAGAATTCAATAGTTCATGGATTAGAAGGTAAAGAAGATGGAGGTGTAGTTAATATTTTCTCAAAGATAGAAGGAAATACTAATGTACTATATATAAAAGATAATGGAACTGGAATGACGGAAAATAAATTAAATGAAATAAGAGAAGAACTAGAATACAAGTATGGAAATGATTTGGAAAAGATAGGAATAAATAATGTAAACAAGAGAATGGCTCACTACTATGGTGAAGATTACAGTATAGAAATAGAGAGTAAAGTTCGTGAGGGTACTTTAGTTAAGATAGTTTTTAAATAAATAGTAGTTAGGAGCGTGTGTATGTTAAAAGTAATGATTGTAGATGATGAGGAATTAGAAAGAAAGGCTTTAAAGGTTGTTTTAAAAGATGTAGAAGATTTAGAAGTCGTTGCTGAAGGCTGTAATGGTAGAGAGGCTGTAGAACTTGATAAAGAATTTGAACCGGATTTAATTATTATGGATGTTAAGATGCCTGGTTTAGATGGATGCAAGGCTGCGGAGATAATAAAGGGAAGAAACAAAGAAAAAATGATAATAATGATAACAGCTCATGATGATTTTGAGTTAGTTAGAAGAGCATTAGTAATAGGTGTAAATGATTATGTTTTAAAACCTGTAAGACCGAAAGATCTTATAAAGAATATTAATAATATGATTGTTAGTTTTAAAATTAACGATAATAGTAAGATAAAGAATAGTCAAACTAAAAATAATACAGAAGAAATAAAATCACCAATTGAAAATGCTCTAAGCTATATAGATGGCCATGTTGAGGATAATATTAATTTAGATAGTATAGCAGCTATATGCAATTTGAGTCCTTGCTACTTTAGTAAACTTTTTAAAAAGGAAGTTGGAGTTAATTTTAAGACGTATATTAACGATAAAAAGATAGAAAAGGCAAAAGAGGTGCTTAAGAGTACTGATACACCTATATTAAACATTGCTATAGACCTTGGATTTGATGATTGTGGTTATTTTATAAGAGTATTTAAGAAGGTTTTAGGAGTTACCCCTAAAAAGTATAGAGAAATAAATTCATAAAAAAAGCTATTTTTTTGACATTGGTTTACGGAAAATTGTCAAGAAAATAGCTTTTTTTTTATATTTTTAATTTAAATATAAAAAAACTTCATATATTACGTGAACAAATAATTAAAAATATAACTTTTTAGACATAATAACTATGAGAATGACTAAAAAGTTGTATTTTATTTTAATCATAAAGAAATAGTTCTATTTTATTGATAAAAAATAAACAATATTCTTCAAGAAGAAGACAAGAATTTATAATGGAATTTATTCGCTTTTAGATTAAAATGAATACATCGATAAAAAAATAACAAAACAATTTATTTTACATATAAGGGAGGAAACTTAAAGTGAAATCAAAAAGATTCGAGGCTTTAGCAAAACGTCCTGTAAACCAAGATGGTTTAATTGGTGAATGGCCAGAAGAGGGCTTAATAGCAATGGGAAGTCCAAATGACCCAAAATCATCTATAAAATTAGAAAATGGTGTAGTTGTAGAACTAGACGGAAAAAACAGAAAAGACTTTGATATGATTGATAGATTTATAGCAGACTATGCAATAAACCTTAATTATACAGAAGAAGCTATGAAGTTAGATTCTGTAGAGATAGCAAAGAAACTTGTAGATATACATGTAAGTAGAGATGAAATAGTAAAAATAACAACAGCAATAACTCCTGCAAAAGCAGTTGAAGTTATGGAACATATGAATGTTGTTGAAATGATGATGGCACTTCAAAAGATGAGAGCTAGAAAAACTCCATCAAATCAATGTCACGTTACAAACCTTAAAGATAATCCAGTTCAAATAGCAGCAGATGCAGCTGAAGCTGGTATAAGAGGTTTCTCAGAACAAGAAACAACAGTTGGTATAGTAAGATATGCACCATTTAATGCACTTGCAATACTTATAGGTTCACAAGTTGGTAGAGGTGGAGTGTTAACTCAATGTTCAGTTGAAGAAGCTACAGAACTTGATCTTGGTATGAGAGGACTTACAAGTTATGCAGAAACAGTTTCAGTATACGGAACTGAATCAGTATTTACAGATGGAGATGATACTCCATGGTCAAAAGCATTCTTAGCATCAGCTTATGCTTCAAGAGGACTTAAGATGAGATATACATCAGGAACAGGTTCAGAAGCTTTAATGGGATATGCAGAAGGAAAGTCAATGCTTTACTTAGAGTCAAGATGTATATTCATAACTAAAGGTGCTGGAGTTCAAGGACTTCAAAATGGAGCGGTTAGTTGTATAGGTATGACTGGTGCAGTTCCATCAGGAATAAGAGCAGTACTTGGAGAAAACTTAATTGCTGCAATGCTTGATATTGAAGTTGCGTCAGCTAATGACCAAACTTTCTCACATTCAGATATTAGAAGAACTGCAAGAACATTAATGCAAATGCTTCCAGGAACAGACTTCATATTCTCAGGATATAGTGCAGTTCCAAACTATGACAACATGTTTGCAGGTTCAAACTTCGATGCAGAAGACTTTGATGACTACAATGTACTTCAAAGAGACTTAATGGTAGACGGAGGATTAAGACCGGTATCAGAAGAAGAAACAATAGCTATAAGAAATAAAGCTGCAAAAGCAATTCAAGGTGTATTTAGAGAACTTGGATTCCCTAAAATAACAGATGAAGAAGTAGAAGCTGCAACATATGCACATGGAAGTAAGGATATGCCTGAAAGAAACGTTGTTGAAGATTTAAAAGCTGCAGAAGAAATGCTTAAGAGAAGAGTAACTGGTTTAGATATAGTTAAAGCTTTAAGTCAAAACGGATTTGATGATGTTGCAAATAATATATTAAATATGCTTAAGCAAAGAGTAACAGGTGATTATCTTCAAACATCAGCTATACTTGATAATGACTTTGATGTTATAAGTGCAGTAAATGATGTAAATGACTATATGGGACCTGGAACTGGATACAGAATAAGCAAAGAAAGATGGGAAGAAATTAAAAATATCCCAAATGTTATAAATCCAGAAGATATTGAATAAGAGAGTGGTGAAAGATATGGAAAACAAAACAAACGAATATGTTATGCCAGAGCTTAAACTTGAAGAAGTGGGAGAAGCTAAAGTCGGAACAAGATCAGATGAAGTTGTAATTGGATTAGCACCAGCTTTTGAAAAATTCCAACATAGAACATTATCAGAATGTGATCACAAAGATGTATTAAGAGAACTAATTGCAGGTATTGAAGAAGAAGGATTACATGCAAGAATAGTAAGAATAATAAGAACTTCAGACGTATCATTTATATCAAATGATGCTGCAAAGCTAAGTGGTTCAGGAATAGGAATAGGAATACAATCAAAGGGAACTACAGTTATACACCAAAAGGATTTACTTCCTTTAAATAACTTAGAATTATTCCCTCAAGCTCCATTATTAACTTTAGATACATATAGATTAATAGGGAAAAATGCAGCTAAATATGCAAAGGGAGAGTCACCAACACCAGTTCCTACAAAGAACGATCAAATGGCTAGACCTAAGTTTATGGCAATAGCAGCACTATTCCATATAAAAGAAACAAAGCACGTAATAACAGGTGCAAAACCAATTGAAATAGATGTTAAATTCTAATTTATAGGAGGCATATAAAGGTTATGGTACAACAAAAAATGAGTCCTAAGGACTATCCATTAGCAACTAAGAGACCAGGAGATATAAAAACTCCAACAGGAATGAATCTTCAAGATATAACTTTAGAAAATGTTTTAAATGGAGATGTTAAACCAGAAGACGTAAGAATTTCACCTGAAACATTAGAAATGCAAGCTGAAATAGCTGAAGGAATGAATAGAGATGCTATTGCAAGAAACTTTAGAAGAGCAGCAGAGCTTATAAAGGTTCCTGATGATAGAATACTTGAAATATACAATGCTTTAAGACCTTTCCGTTCAACAAGAGAAGATCTTTTAGCAATCGCAGATGAACTTGAAAACAAATACGAAGCAAAAGTTAACGCTGAATTCGTAAGAGAAGCTTTAGAAGTATACGAAAAGAGAAGTAAGTTAAGACAAGAGTAATTTACTCATCTTTAAGCAGGAGGAGACAATGAAAATAATTGCAGGTGTTGACATTGGTAATGCTACTACGGAAGTAGCATTATCAAAGGTCGAAAATGGAAAGACTGAATTTCTTTCAAGTGGAATAGTAGAAACAACTGGAATAAAGGGTACAGAAGATAATATAGAAGGTGTTTTTGGTTCACTTAAACAATCTTTAAAGAAAGTATCTTTGACTTTAGAGGATTTAGATTTAGTTAGAATAAATGAAGCAGCACCAGTTATTGGTGATGTTGCTATGGAAACTATAACAGAAACTATAATAACTGAATCAACAATGATAGGACATAATCCTCAAACTCCAGGTGGTATAGGAATTGGTATAGGAAAAACAATAAATATAGAAGATCTAGATAGTGTAGATATAGATAGTCTAGAAGAAGAAAATGAATTTATTCCAATTGTATTAAGCAAGGTTAATTTCCTAGAAGCTGCGGCAAGATTAAATGCTGCAACAAGAAGAGGAATGAATATTACAGCTGCCATAGTACAAAGAGATGATGGAGTTTTAATTAATAACAGATTAGATAAAAAAATTCCAATAGTTGATGAAGTAATGCTTCTGCATAAAGTTCCTGTAGGAATGAGAGCAGCAGTTGAAGTTGCAGCGCAAGGAGAAGTAATTGAAAACTTAGCAAATCCATATGGTATTGCGACAGTATTTAATCTTACATCAGAAGAAACTAAGCTTATAGTACCTATATCAAGAGCACTTATAGGAAATAGGTCTGCTGTAGTTATTAAAACTCCAAAGGGAGATGTAAAAGAAAAGAAAATCCCTGCTGGTAAGATCAACATAGATGGGCTTAAGCGTAAGGAAAGTGTAGATGTAGAACATGGAGCATTAAAGATAATGGATGCTGTAAGATTATGTGTACCAATCCAAGACGTTAAAGGTGAGCCAGGAACTAATGCTGGTGGAATGCTTGAAAGAGTAAGACAGGTAATGGCAAACCTTACTAAACAAAAGATAACTGATATAAAAATACAAGACTTATTAGCTGTTGATACTTTTATACCTCAAAAAGTAAAAGGTGGGCTTGCAGAAGAATTTTCCCTAGAAAATGCAGTCGGAATAGCAGCTATGGTTAAAGCAGATAAACTTCAAATGCAAATGATAGCAGATAAGCTTGAAAAAGAACTAAATGTACCAGTTGAAGTTGGTGGTGTTGAAGCCGACATGGCAATTCGTGGAGCACTTACAACTCCAGGAACTAGCACTCCACTTGCAATACTTGATATGGGAGCTGGATCAACTGATGCTTCTATAATAAATAAGCAAGGTGAGATATCTTCAATTCACTTAGCAGGTGCAGGTAATATGGTAACAATGCTTATCAAATCTGAACTTGGATTAGAATCATTTAACTTAGCTGAAGATATTAAAAAATATCCTTTAGCCAAAGTTGAAAGTTTATTCCATATTAGACATGAAGATGGTTCAGTAGAATTCTTTAAAGAACCTTTAGATCCATCAGTATTTGCTAAGGTTGTAATAATAAAAGATGGAATGCTTGTACCTATTGATGGTCAAACTTCTATAGAAAAAATAAGAAGTATAAGAAGAGGAGCTAAGGAAAAGGTATTTGTAACAAACTGTCTAAGAGCACTTAGTATAGTTTCACCAACTGGAAACATAAGAGATATTGAATTCGTTGTTTTAGTTGGAGGATCATCTCTAGATTTTGAAGTACCTCAATTAGTTACAGACTCATTATCTCAATACGGAGTTGTAGCTGGTCGTGGAAATATTAGAGGAACAGAGGGTCCTAGAAATGCCGTAGCAACTGGACTTATATTAGCTTTTAATGGAATGGAGTAATTATTATGGCAATGGTAATGAAGGCGCATGAATATGAAGTCCCTTGTATATATGTGAATTATTCAAAAGATTTAGATAATGCATCATTATTTGATGAAATATTATGGGGTATGGAAGAAGAAGGTATCCCTTATGAAGTAAATAGTTTAAATATTGATAGCTCTGAAGAACTTAGTCACTTAGGAGCTATAAAATCCAAACTAGCAGTTGGAATAGGCATAGATAAAAATGGCAAAATAACACTTGCATATAATAAATTAAAAAAGGAAACACCACTTTTTACTGCAAGCTTAAAGGATGATGAAAAAGTGTTAAGAGATTTAGGTGCAAATGCAGGAAGATTAGTTAAAGGTATAGCTTTTAAGTAGATTTAAAGGAGCAGTGATATATTATGTCAAAGATTTATACAAAAACAGGTGATAAAGGAACAACTTCACTTTTTGGAGGAAGCAGAGTAGATAAAGATAGCTTAAAGGTTGAAGCTTACGGAACAATGGATGAAGCTATATCTTATATTGGATTAGCATATTCTAAGGTTAGTGTAGATAGCCTTAGATCAGAGCTGAATCATATTCAAAAGAGATTATTCACTTTAGGTGCTGAACTTGCAAGTGATGATAAAGGAATGACTTATTTAAAGGATTTAATAAGTAAAGAAGATATAGAAAATCTTGAAGCTTTAACTGATAAGTATATGGAAATTGCAGGGCCTCTTACTGAGTTTGTAATACCAGGTAAAAATGAGGAATCAGCAACACTTCATGTAGCTAGAACTGTTGTAAGAAGAGCGGAAAGAAGAATCGCAACACTTTCAAAAGAACAGAACTTAAGAGAAGAAGTTAGAATTTATACAAATCGTTTATCAGATACTCTATTTGCTATGGCAAGATATTTAGAGGAAACAAAATAATACTTTGGAGGGTCATACACTATGAAAAAATTAAATGAAATTAAAGAATTAAATTTAGAAATAGTTAAAGAAATGGCTAAAGCTGCAGAAGCTAAAGCTACAGAAATGAATGTACCTGTTATATTCGCAGCAGTTGATAAAGGAGCTAATTTAATGCTTATGCATAGAATGGAAGATGCATTCATAACAAGTATTGATATAGCAATCAATAAGGCTTATACAGCAGTATGCCTTAAGCAAGGATCACATGAAATTGCAGAAGTAGTACAGCCAGGACAAAGTCTTTATGGACTACAACTTACAAACAACCAAAGAATAGTACCATTTGGTGGGGGATTCCCAATCATAGTTGATGGAGCTGTTGTTGGAGCTGTTGGAGTAAGCGGTGGAACTGTTGAAGAAGACATGGCTATAGCACAAGCTGCAGTAGATGCATTTAATAAATAATATTAAAAAGCTTATATTAATTCAAAATTAAATTATTTTGAATGTTAATCAATAATATAGAATATAACAACTTTAGGAGGAAAATGAAATGAGAATGTACGATTATTTAGTACCAAGCGTTAACTTTATGGGCGCAAATTCAATATCAGTAGTTGGTGAAAGATGTAAAATATTAGGCGGAAAGAAAGCTCTAATAGTTACAGATAAATTTTTAAGAAGCTTAAAAGGTGGAGCAGTAGAATTAACTGAAAAGTACCTTAAAGAAGCAGGAATAGAAGTAGCTTACTATGATGGTGTTGAACCAAATCCAAAAGATACAAACGTAGCAGAGGGATTAAAAATATTCAAAGCTGAAAATTGTGACATGATAGTTACAGTTGGTGGAGGAAGCTCACATGACTGTGGTAAAGGAATAGGTATCGCAGCTACTCATGAAGGAGATCTTTATGACTATGCTGGAATAGAAACATTAACTAATGCATTACCACCAATCGTTTCAGTTAACACAACTGCTGGAACAGCAAGTGAAGTTACAAGACACTGTGTTATAACAAACACAAAAACTAAAGTTAAATTTGTTATCGTAAGTTGGAGAAACTTACCACAAGTTTCAATAAATGATCCATTATTAATGGTTGGAAAGCCAGCAGGACTTACAGCTGCAACAGGAATGGATGCTTTAACACATGCTATAGAAGCATACGTATCAAAAGATGCTAACCCTGTAACAGATGCTGCTGCAATACAAGCAATCAAATTAATATCAAACAACTTAAGACAGGCGGTTGCTTTAGGTGAAAACTTAGAAGCTAGAGAAAACATGGCATACGGTTCATTATTAGCTGGTATGGCATTTAACAACGCTAACTTAGGATATGTTCACGCTATGGCTCACCAATTAGGTGGATTATACGACATGCCACACGGAGTAGCTAATGCTATGCTTCTTCCACATGTTGAAAAATACAATTTAATTGCTAACCCACAAAAATTCGCTGATATAGCTGAATTCATGGGAGAAAACATCGAAGGATTATCAGTTATGGATGCTGCTCAAAAAGCTATCGATGCAATGTTTAGATTATCAGGTGATGTTGGAATTCCAGCAAAACTTAAAGATATGGGAATAAAAGAAGAAGATTTCGAATACATGGCAGAAATGGCATTAAAAGATGGAAATGCTTTCTCAAACCCAAGAAAAGGAAATGAAAAAGACATAGTTAACATATTTAAAGCTGCATTCTAGTTTGAAATATTAAACATAATGGCCCCTTTAGCTTTATTACTAAAGGGGCTATTTTAATAAAAAATATTATACATAACTAAGGAGGACTTATAAATGAACGTATCAACTTTTATGGCAGAACTTATAGGAACAGCCCTTCTAGTATTATTAGGTGATGGAGTTGTTGCCAACGTAGTACTTAAGAAATCAAAAGGATTCCAAAGCGGATGGATGGTTATTGCATCTGGTTGGGCATTTGCAGTTGGAGTACCAGCATACATATTTGGAAGCGTAAGTGGAGCACACTTTAATCCAGCAGTTACTTTAGCATTTGCAGTAACTGGTAAATTTCCATGGGATCAAGTGCCAATGTATTTACTTGCACAACTTATAGGAGCAGTTTTAGGAGCTACATTAGTACTTCTATCATACTACAAGCATTTTGAAGCTACAGAAGATAAAGCAACTAAGCTTGGAGTATTCTGTACAGCACCAGAAATTAGAGATAACAAATGGAACTTTGTAACTGAATTTATAGGAACATTTGTATTAGTATTTGGAATAATTGGAATTACAGCACATCCTTTTGCAGATGGAGTTCAACCACTTGCAATAGCAATATTAATTTGGGCTATCGGACTATGTCTTGGTGGACCAACAGGATATGCAATCAACCCAATAAGAGATTTTGGACCAAGACTTGCACATGCAATCCTTCCTGTACCAGGAAAAGGAAGTTCAGATTGGAAATATGCTTGGATACCAGTAGTTGCACCGATTGTTGGTGGAATTTGTGGAGCTTTAGTATACGGAATGATCTTTTAATTTACTTATAAAAGTGGCTTTTTAGCCACTTTTATTTTTTTAATAGAAAAGTTTTAAAATTTGCTTTTAATTTTCATCAATTAAGGGTACAATTAGGATATATTGTTAAGCAATTTAACTTTAAGGAGGAAGAAAGAATGGATAAAGAATTAAATAAATGTGGTTGTGGAAACCACGAAGATAATCATGAATGTGGATGTGGAAACCACGAAGATAATCACGAGTGTGGTTGTGGACACGATCATGGACATGACAATGAATGTGGATGCGGAGAAGATCATCACGATCACTTCGTAGTAGATTTAGTAGATAATGATGGAAATACAGTTTCATGCCCAATTATAGACGCTTTTGAGTTTGAAGGAAATGAATATGTATTAGCTAAGAACATGGAAGATGAATCAGTTTATCTTTTCAGAGCATCAGAAGAAAACGAAGAATTAGTAGTTCCAGAAGAAGCAGAATTCGAAAGAGTTGCTACTTACTACAATGAAACATTAGTAGAAGAATAAGATCTTAATAAGAGAGTGGTTTATCCACTCTCTTTTGTGAATACAAAGAAGTTTTATTATTTTACAAAAAAGTACAAAAATGGTATAGTCATTATAAGTAAAGAAGGTGTTAGGATATGAAATGTGCAGATTTACATATACATTCTACCTTTTCTGATGGCAATTTAACACCAGAGCAAATCTTAGAGGAAGCTAGACAAAAAGGTCTTAAGTACATTTCTATAACTGATCATGATTCAATAGACTCACAATATATAACTAAACAAACCCATTGTGATATAGATATTATTTCAGGCATAGAATTAAGTACTGAAATAAATGAATTTGAAATTCATATATTAGGATACTTTATAAATATAGAAGATGAGAAATTAATAAATACTGTTAGTATTCTTAAAAGAGCAAGAATTAACAGGGTGAAAAATATTATAAATAAGCTTAAGGATGAAGGAATAGACTTAAGTTTTGAAGATATTATTAGTGGAAACTCTTCTGTAGGTAGAGCTCATATTGCAAATGCAATAGTTAAAAAAGGATATGAGGATAACTTTAAAGTAGCTTTCTCAAAATACTTAATAAAAGGTAAGAAGGCCTATGAAAAAGGTGAAAAGTTAAGTTATAAAGAAGCTTTAAAAGTAATAGAGGATTGTAATGGAATAGCAGTGCTTGCTCATCCAGGCAAAATATATAAGAGTATGGAAGTTGAGCGCATTATAAAAGAGCTTAAGTGCTATGGGCTTAAAGGTCTTGAAGTTTATCATCCAAGTCACACTAAAGAACAAATTAATTTATTTTATAATTTAAGTAAAAAATACAAACTCCTTATAACAGGAGGAAGTGATTTTCACTATGAGGGCAATAGGGATATATTTATAGGATCACAAGGTATTGATGAAAAGTTAGTAAATGAATTAATAGTATATAATAAAAAAATTGGAATAAATAAAAAGGGGCGAAAAAAATGAAATTATCTAAAAAAGCAGAAGATATATCACCATCAATAACTTTAGCAATTACAGCAAAAGCACAAGAACTTAGAAATTCTGGTGTTGATGTTGTTAGTTTTGGTGCTGGTGAACCAGATTTTAATACTCCGTCTAACATAATTGAGGCAGCTTATAGAGCTATGAGAGAAGGAAAGACAAAGTATACTGCTACTTCAGGCATTAAAGAATTAAAAGAAGAGATATGCAAGAAGTTTTTAAAAGATAATGGACTTAACTATGGTTTGGATCAAATAATAGTAAGTACAGGTGCTAAACAATGTTTAGCAGATGCATTTATGGCAATATTAAATGAAGGGGATGAGGTTATAATACCAACTCCTTACTGGGTAAGCTATCCTGAACTTGTTAAAATTGCAGGCGGTGTTCCAGTATTTGTAGAAGGAACAGTAGAAAATAACTATAAGTATACAATAGAGGATTTGGAAAATATAGTTACTAGCAAAAGTAAAGCTATAATAATAAATAGTCCAAATAATCCAACAGGAACAATATACGATAAAGAAGAGTTATTAGAATTAGCCAAGTTTGCAGAACGTAACAACATTATGATAATAGCAGATGAAATATATGAAAAATTAATATATGATGGTGAAAAACATATAAGTATAGCATCATTAACAGATTACGCTTATGAGAATTCAATAGTTATTAATGGATTATCAAAATCTGCTGCAATGACTGGATGGAGAATTGGTTATGCAGCTGCAAGTAGTAGAATAATAAAGCTTATGACAAGTATACAAAGCCATATGACATCTAATACAAGTTCTATATCACAATATGCTGCAATTGAAGCACTTAAAAATAGTGAAGATAGCCTTAATGAAATGGTTAAGGAATTTGACAATAGAAGAAAATATATGATAGATAGATTAAATGGAATTGATGGACTTAGTTACATACTTCCAAAAGGTGCATTTTATATAATGGTAAATGTAAGTAAGTTTTATGGAGAGAAGGTTAATGGTAATGAAATTAAAGATTCATTATCCTTCTCAAAAGAGTTGCTTGATATAGAGAAAGTTGCTGTAATACCGGGAATAGGATTTGGTCTTGATGATTATATAAGATTATCATATGCAACATCTATAAAAAATATTGAAATTGGAATTGATAGAATTGAAAATTTTATAAGTAAAATGAAATAAATATTTAATTATAAAAAGGAGCGTTTTACGTTCCTTTTTTATATATACGTCATTATTTTGAAAAAAAGTATTTTTTATTTACATATGGATAGAAAAATATAAGGGATATATTATATAATATATCTAAGTATATTATATTTGGAGGAAATTATGATAAAATTAGCAATATTTGACGTAGATTTTACAATAACAAAAAAAGAGACACTAATGCAGTTTTTTAAATATATGATACTTAAAAACAAAAAGAATATTAAGTTTTTGCCAAGAGCTGTATTTGCAGGTGTTATGTATGGTGCTAGTATATATGATGAAAAAAAGGTTAAGGAAACATTTCTTAAATTTATTGACGGTGTGTCAGAAGAAGAATTATCAAAATTAGTTAAAGGATTTTATGATGATGTTTTAAAGAACATATTATATGAAGATGCTATAAAGATGATGAGAGACTTAAAGTCACAAGGATTTAAAATTTATTTAATTTCAGCATCACCAGAATTTTATCTAAATGAATTTTATGATATTAAAGAAGTTGATAAAATAATCGGAACTAAGTTCAAATTTAAAGGTGGTAAATTCCTAAGAGAAATGGATGGAATTAACTGCAAGGGTGAAGAAAAAGTTAAAAGATTAAAAGAAGTTTTAAAGGAAGAAAATATAGAAGTTGATTTTAAAGAATCATATATGTTCTCAGATTCTTTATCTGATAAACCTTTATTAGACTTAGTAGGTCATCCATATTTAATAAACTTTAAGAAGGAAAATGATATAGAAATTCTTAAATGGAAATAAATAATTAAAGTTAGCTTATAGGTGGTGTGGGACCAAAGTGTAGAGCTTAAAGTAAAAGGGTTAAGGAGGGATTTTAGTGCATTTAAAGATGTTGATCTTTAAATTAGGTAATAAGGTGTTTGCAGCAGATATTAATGATGTAGAAAGAATAATAAAGTATGAAAGTGCAACATTTATACCGGATGTTCCAAATTTTGTTGAAGGAGTAATAAGCCACGAAGGAGAAGTTATTCCTTCAATTAATTTGAATTTAAAATTAGGATTTGAAGAAAAAAATATAGAAAGTAAGAAAATAATTGTTATTAGAAGAGAAGAAAAGAAGTTTGCAGTAGTCGTTGATAATGTTTGTGAAGTTAAAGATATAGAAAGCAAGTTACTAGAAAAGATTCCATTTGAAAGTATGAATATTAAGAGGGAATATATAAAAGGGTTGATTAACTTAAATAATGAAATAATTATTTTGCTAAACCTTGGAAAAATTCTTACTTTAACGGAAGAAGAAATGATATTTTGAGGGGAAAAGTATGGGTTTAAAAGATAAGATAGTTGGAATTTCAGAAATTTATGTAGGCAAAGATTTTGAAACTATCATAACAATAGGACTCGGGTCTTGTGTTGGAGTAATAATATATGACGATAAAAAAAGTGTATCTGGACTTGCACATGTAATGCTAAGTGATAGCACACAATTTAAAAATATAATAAATCCTGCAAAATTTGTTGATTTAGCTATACCGTTACTTATTAAAGAGATTCTAAAAAAAGGTGGACTAAGAACTAATTTAAAATGTAAGTTAGTTGGTGGAGCATCCATGTTTAATTTTTCAGATTCAAGTATTATAAGTGATGTTGGAAAAAGGAATGTGTTAAAAGCTAAGGAAGTACTAAAAAAAGAAAATATTGAAATAGTAGCAGAAGATACATTAGGTAAAAAAGGTAGAACAATTTATTTAAACTCCTCAAATGGAGAAATTTCAGTGAAAACAGTTGGGGGAGGAATTAAAATACTCTAAGAGGTGATTTTAGTGAATGTTATAAATGTTGCTGTAGTAGATGATTCAATTTTCATGAGATCTTTTATAACTGATATGATTAACTCATTTACTGGATATAAAGTTATAAAAACATTTAAAAATGGACAGGAACTAATAAATGAATTAAATTCTGAAAAAATTGATGTTATAACATTAGATTTAAATATGCCAGTATTAGATGGAATAGAGACACTTAAAGAACTTAATAAAATGAAATGTAATATACCTGTAATTGTATTAAGTGGTGATACAAGAGAGTATTCTAGCAAAACAATAGAGTGTCTTGAAAATGGAGCCATTGATTTTATAGCTAAACCATCAGGAAATAAATATTTAAATATATCCTTAATAAAAGAAGAATTATTAGAAAAATTACAGTGTATAGTAGACTCTAAATGTAAAATTAAATTACAAAGGGATATTAGAAAAAATATAAGAGAATATAGAGTGAAAAAAGATATAAAAGCGATTGTAATTGGAACTTCTACTGGAGGTCCAAAGGCTTTAAAAAAGATACTTCCATTGTTTGATGAAACTATAAATAAGCCTATATTTGTAGTTCAGCATATGCCAGGGTATTTTACAGGTGCTTTTGCAAGCCGTCTTAATAAAATATGTAAGCTAACTGTTAAGGAAGCTATAGATAATGAAAAGGTAGAGAATAATACAATCTATATTGCAAGAGGTGGAAAACACCTTTTAATTACTAGCGATAATAAAATAGCTTTAGAAGATGGAGAAGCAGTATGGGGAGTTAAGCCAGCAGCTGATAAATTATTTGTATCAGCAGTAAAAGCTTACGATGGCAAAGTATTATCATGCGTTTTAACTGGCATGGGGTGTGATGGTGCATATGGAACTAAAGTTGTAAAAGAGTATGGTGGAATTACAATGTGTGAATCTGAAGAGAGTGCTCTAATTTATAGTATGCCAAAACATGCATTAAATACAGGGATGGTAGATTACATTATTAAAACAGATGATATAGCATATAAGATATTAGAATTAATTAAAGGGGTTTAATAGATGGAAAATGACATTCTATATAAATGGGTGTACAAAGAACTGAGAATAGATCTATCTTGTTATAAACAAGCTCAGATAAACAGAAGAATAGCTAGCTTAGCACATAGAAGAAATTGCAATGATAAAAAAGAGTATTTCAATATATTAAAATATGATATAGAAGAAAGGGAAAAATTTAAAGATTTTATAACTATAAATGTAACCGAATTCTATAGAAATCCAGAACTTTTTAAAGAGTTAGAGTCTGTTTTATATGAGAATATAAAAACTAATAAAAGACCTTTAAAAATATGGAGTGCAGCTTGTTCGAGTGGATGCGAAGCTTATACCCTATCAATAATACTTAATGAAATAGACAATAAAATAAATCATAGTATTATAGCAAGTGATATTGATAGTAATATTTTAAATAAAGGAAAACTTGGAATATATTCAGAAAATGAAGTTAAAAATATACCAAGTGATATTATGCATAAGTATTTTATAATAAAAGATAGCAAGTATTATATAGATAGGAAAATAAAAAGAAGAGTTTTATTTAAAGAATTAGACTTAATAAAAGATGATTATGAGAAAAATTTCGATTTAGTTGTATGTAGAAATGTAATTATTTATTTTAATTCTGAAACTAAAAAGGATATTTTTAGAAAGCTAAGTAATTCTTTAAGAGAAGGAGGATTACTATTTATTGGTGCAACAGAAAGTATATATAATTATAAAGAATATGGGCTTAGCAAAATTTCTACATTTATCTATAAAAAAATATAGGGGGAGAATTTTATGGATACATCTCAGTATATGAGTATGTTTTTAGAAGAGGTTATAGAAAACCTTCAAAGCTTAAATGAATCATTACTAGATTTAGAACGAGACCCACATGATATAGAAAAAATAAATGAGATATTTAGAGCATCCCATACTATTAAGGGAATGGCTGCAACAATGGGATTTAATAAGATGGCTGAACTTACGCACCGTATGGAAGATATTTTAGCTAAGCTTAGAAATGGAGAACTTATAGCAAATGAGGGTATAACAACTATTTTATTTAAATGTTTAGATACATTAGAAAAAATAATAGACAGTATAAGATTAAAAGGAGAAGAAATTGATAGCATTGACGAGGTGTTGTTAAGACTTGAAGAGATAACAAGGACAACTTATTATAATGTAAATAATGAAGTTATAAATGATGAAAGATTTCAATTAAATGAATACGATATAGCTGTAATAAATAAAGCATTACATAGCAATTATAATGCATATGAAATAGAGATAGATCTTATGGAAGATACATTATTAAAATCAGCTAGAGTATTTCTAATAATTAAAGAATTAGAAGATTGTGGAGAAATAATAAAGTCTTATCCTCAGACTAATGATATAGAGAATGAAAATTTTGATTTAAATTTAAGATTCATTTTAATTACAGTAGATGATAAGTCGAGCATAGAAAAAATTATTAATGGAATTTCAGAAATTAAACAGTTTTCTATAAAAGATGTATATATAAGCGAAAACTTAGAGGATATTAAAAAAGTAGATCAATTAAAAAAAACAGATAAAAAAAGTAATATTCAAAAAAGGACATTTCAATCAGTACGAGTTGATTTATCAAGAATTGATAATCTAATGGATATGGTATCAGAACTAGTTATTTATAAAACAAGATTTAACCAGATAGCATCAACTGTTAAGGTACAAGAGTTAGATGAAATTATAGAGCAAGTTTCAAGGACTACATCAGATATTCAAGATTTAGTTATGAAAATAAGAATGTTACCTTTAGATGTTGTATTTAATAGATTTCCAAGAATGATTAGAGATATAGGAATAGAATTAAATAAGGATATAAGTTTATGCATTGAAGGAGAAGATACTGAACTTGATAGAACAGTAATTGACGAAATCGGAGAACCTTTAGTACATTTATTAAGGAATGCAGCAGACCATGGAATTGAAAGCACTGAGGAAAGAATTAAAAAAGGAAAAAGTGCTATTGGAACTATAAAAATTATAGCATACCAAGAAGGAACAAAAGCAATAATTAAAGTTATTGATGATGGTAAAGGTATGGATATAGCTAAAATAAAAGAAAAGGCAAATGAGATAGGAATTCTAACAGATGGATTAAGTAATAATGAGATAATAAATTTAATATTTACTGAAGGTTTTAGTACTAATAATAGAGTTACAGACTTATCAGGAAGAGGAGTTGGTATGAATGTTGTGAAGAACAAGATAGCTTCTCTTGGAGGAGATTTAGAAATTTCAAGTAGACCGTCTCTAGGATCAACATTTAAGATAAGCTTACCACTTACACTTCAGATAATAAGAGCATTACTTGTTATTGTTGGAGAAGAAACTTTTGCAATTTCATTAGGATTTGTAGAGAGAGTTATTCAATATAAAGAAGAAAATATAAAAAAGATAAATAACAAGGAAGTTATTTTATATAGAGATGAAATTATACCGTTTATAAGATTAAATAAAAGATTAAATATAAAAGAGAATAACAATAGTAGAAAATTCGTAGTAATCGTTAAAGCACATGAAAAATTATTTGGTATTTTAGTAGATTCATTAGTTGGACAACAAGAAATTGTAATAAAGCAATTAGGAAAAACATTAAGTAAAATGAATGAATATATAGGAGCGACTATACTAGGTAATGGGTGTGTAACATTGATTTTAGACGTTAGTTATTTACAAAATAACTAAAATGGGAGGATTAGCATGGAGAATTTTAAGTTTACTCCTGTGCAGTTAGATGCACTCAAAGAAATATTCAACATCGGTGCTGGAAATGCAGCAACGGCATTGTCTATTTTAATTAATAATAATGTGAAGATGACTGTACCTTGTGTGAATATAATAAAATTTGATAAATTATATGATAATGAACTTCATAAAGAGGTTTATGGGGTTGCAGTAAGAGTTTTAGGAGAAATACCTGGAAATATATTAATTATATTTAACAATGATGCAGTATTAGAAATTAATAAAATACTTCTAGGAGAAGATTGTATAAAAAAGTGTGATTATTATGAGTCATTACTTAGTGAACTTGGAAATATACTTTCATCAAGTTATATGAATTCAATTGCAGAGGTCACAGGAATTAATATAGTACCATCGGTTCCCGCTGTAACTAATGATTTATTAAGTACGATATTAGGCACTATGTTTATAGAATCAGGACAGCATGAAGATTATGTTTTAGATATAGAAACTGTATTTAAAGGTAAAGAAGAGTTTTTCTCAGGGATGAACTTTTATTATATACCTGAAATAGAGTCTTTAGAAAAAATAATTAAATCAATTGGGCTGAATTAAGATTTGGAGGGGTTTTTATGATAAATATTTTAATAGTTGATGATGCAGCATTCATGAGAATGATGATTAAAGATATATTAGAGAAAAATGGATTTAATATTGTAGGTGAGGCGAGTAACGGGGTTGAGGCTGTAGAGCTTTATAAAAAAGAGAAACCAGATGTTGTAACAATGGATATTACTATGCCAAAACTTGATGGTATTGAAGCTGTTAAGATAATTAGAGAATATGACAAAGATGCTAAAATAATTATGTGTTCAGCAATGGGTCAGCAAGGAATGGTTATGGATGCTATAAGAGCTGGAGCAAAAGATTTTATAGTTAAGCCATTTCAGGCAGATAGAGTAGTGGAAGCTATTAACAAAGTATCTTTATCTGAGATTAGAGTATAAATAAAGGTTAGAAAGGGAGTTTACATGCAAGTTGTAGTTTTTGAAATAGGAGGAGTGCTCTTTGCTATAAGTACAGATGTTGTGCAAAGTATAAATGATAAAATGAGTGTAACAAAGGTACCTATGGCACCTGAATTTATTAAAGGATTAATAAATTTAAGAGGAAGCATAAAGACTCTTGTTGATATAAATTTAATTTTAAATATAGAAGATAATAATGAAAAAGAAAATATAATGATATTATCTATAGAAGAAGAAGAAATAGCAATAGAAGTAGATTTTGTAAAAGAGGTAATAGAAATAGATAAAGATGATATAAGGGTAATTGATGAGTGTGATAAGTCTTTTATGCAAGGTATAATAAAAATTGAAGGAGAACTTATAACACTTTTAGATATTAATCTATTAATAGGTACTGTTACTTAAATAATAAGCCGTGCAAAAATAAATTGCACGGCTTTAATGTTTTAAATTAATTATTCATTATTACATTTGTTAGTGGTGGTATTACTTGTTTCTTTCTTGAAAGAACACCAGGTAAGAATGCCATAGAGTCTTCTAAAGTAACTCCGAATGTTTTCTCAACTATATCAAGTCTCTTTCCAGCTACAAGTATTTGTGAACCTTCATTTAATATATCTGTTAGAAGTAACATTACCATATCGAATGAAGCTTCTTCAGCTTTTTTGTTCATATATGAAAGCATATCATCTTTTAAAGGCATGAATCCTTCAATATCCATTGTATTTACTTGAGCAACACCTATTTTAATATCTCCCATTGTAAATGGTTTGAAGTCTTGGTTGAATATTTCTTCAACTGATTTTCCTTTAAGTGAAGTACCAGCTTTAAACATTTCTTTTGCGAAATCTTCTAAGTTTATTCCAGCAATTTCAGCTAGTTTATTACAGATGTATTTATCTTGTTCTGTACAAGTTGGACTTCTAAATAATAAAGTATCTGATATTATAGCACCGCATAATATACCTGCGATTTCTTTTGATGGTCTTATGCCATTTTCAAAGTAGCTTTTTGCAACTATTGAAGATGTACTTCCAATTGGTTCATTTCTAAAGAAAATAGGACCATTTGTTTGAATGTCAGCTACTCTATGGTGGTCTATAATTTCAAGAACTTCAGCTTCATCAAGACCTGGAACTGATTGACCTCTTTCATTATGGTCAACTTGAATAACCTTTTTCTTAAAGTTAGAAATAAGGTGATATCTTGACATTGTACCAATAACTTTTCCTTCAGAATCAACTACAGGATAGCTTCTGTATCTTGTTTCAAGCATAGTATCTTTAACTTCTTCAACTAAGTCATCAGTAGTAAATGATACTATGTTATCTTTAATCATAACGTATCTAACTGGGATACTTTGGATTATAAGTCTTGATGCTGTAAATGAATCATGTGGAGTTGAAATTACAGTGATTCCAGCTTTTTTAGCTTTCTCTAAAAGTTCATCACTTAATTTACTTGAACCTATTAAAATCATTAAAGAAACTTTTTCATTTATAACTTCTTCTTGGATTTCAGGTCTATCTCCTAGTATTACGATATCTCCAGCTTCTACATGTTCTTTCATTGAATCTGGTTGCATTGCAGCAACGCAAATTTTACCAGGGAATGTTTTAACATCCTCGTTTATGTAGTGGGCTGTAGCTGAAAGTGTATCTACTATATTATCAATAGAAGTTTCACTTTTGCTTAGAATTTTATTATCCCATATATCCATATATGATGATGTAAGATTTGAGATTGATAAAACTCCTATAAGATGATCATTAGAATCACCAACTGGAAGAGTCTTAACATTTTTATCTCTCATTATACTCCAAGCCATTTTTAAAGATATATCAGCTGATATTGGGCTAATATTATCTATTTTTAAATCTTCAACCTTTAGCTTAACAGTTTCTAAAAACTCAGGTGCTTTTACATTAAAATAATCTAAAATAAATTGAGTTTCACGATTTACATTTCCAAGTCTAACTGGAATAGCTGGAATTTCACCAGTTTTATTCTTAAATTCGGCATATGAAATAGCAGCACAAATTGAATCTGAGTCTGGATTTCTATGTCCTGTAACATATATTACGTTTTTCAAAGAAATTACCTCCTTTATCTTATGAATAACAAATATAATTGTAAATCCTAAACAAAAAAATGTAAAGTCTAGGAATAGTAAAAATTCTCATATCTTATGAACTTTTAAATATATATATATAAGAATGGACAAAAAGGAGGGGTTATAAAGGTGGTACAGGAACAAAATACGATTCCAGGACTTACAACAAAAGAAGCAGAGAAACGGAATAAAAGTTTTGGCTTAAATGAGTTAGAACATAAAACTAAAAATTCTCCAATTAAGATTTTTTTATCTCAATTTAATGATTTTATGGTTTGGGTACTTATAGGCGCAACAATAATATCAGGGGTTATGGGAGATAAGGCAGATGCAATAACCATACTTATTATAGTTATTGTTAATGCATTACTTGGATTTTTTCAAGAATTTAAAACGGAGAAATCATTAGAAGCACTAAAAGATATGGCGGCACCAACATGCAAAGTATATAGAGATTCAAGAGTATGCGTAATAAACTCTAAATATTTAACAGTTAATGATGTTGTTATATTAGAAGCTGGTGATAGGATTCCGGCAGATGGAGAGTTTATAGAGGGAACGGGTATTGTAGTTGACGAGTCTTTATTAACAGGAGAGTCTGTTGGAGTTAATAAAGATACAAACAAAGGAAATAATTCAGGGTTTATGGGGACAAACGTTCTAAAAGGTAAAGGATTATTTAGAGTTTTACAAATAGGGATGAAAACAGAAATGGGTAAAATAGCAGATCTTCTTCAAAATATAGAAGAAGAAAAATCTCCATTAAAGGAAAAGCTAGATTCACTTGGAAAGATCTTAGTTGTTTTATGTTTAGTTATATGTGCTGTAGTTACTGTACTTGGAATAATTAGAGGTAATGAAATTACTGAGATGTTTATGCTCGGAGTGTCTCTTGCAGTTGCAGCTATTCCAGAGGGCCTTGCAGCTATTGTAACAGTTGCGTTAGCACTTGGAGTATCAAGAATGCTTAAGAGAAAAGCTCTCGTTAGAAAGCTACCTGCAGTTGAAACTTTAGGGTGTACATCTGTAATATGTTCTGACAAGACTGGAACATTAACTCAAAATAAAATGACAGTAAAAGAAATATATATAAATGGTAAAATTGTTGACCTTCAAAACAATGATTTAAAAGAAGTTAATGGAATAAATATGTTAAAAAGCGTATTAGTTAACTGTAATGATTGTAATGTAGATTCTAAAAATAAAAATTTAGAAAAAGCTTTATATGGTGATCCAACAGAAACCGCATTAGTTAGAATGTTTTTTACTAAAGTAAAGGATGTAGTAGAGTTTACTAAAAGAGGTAAGAGAATATTTGAAATTCCATTTGATTCAACTAGAAAAATGATGTCTGTTATTACAAAAGAAGGAGATAGTGAAAGATGTTATGTTAAAGGTGCACCTGAAAAAATACTTGATAAGTGCAATTACATTTATGAAGATTCAATAGTAAAGCCATTAACATTCCAAAAGAGAAAGATGATAGAAAGTAGTTTAGAAGCTATGTCATCAAGAGCGCTTAGGTGTATAGGTGCAGCTTATAAAGAAAAAGATTTATTTAAGGATGAAAGGCTTGAGGAAGATTTAATATTTGTTGGGTTTGCAGGTAGTATTGATCCTCCAAGGGCAGAAGCTAGGGATGCTGTTTTAAAATGTAAGCTTGCAGGAATTAAGCCTGTTATGATAACAGGTGACCACAAAAATACTGCACTTGCAATAGCAAAGTCTTTAAACATATGTAAAAGTGAAAATCAGGTTTTAACTGGTAAAGAAATAGAGAATATAACTGATAAAGAATTAATTAAAAAAATTGCTGATGTAAGAGTATTTGCACGAGTTTCACCTAACCATAAGCTTAGAATTGTAAAAGCTTTTAAGGCAAAAGGAAATATTGTTGCAATGACTGGAGACGGAGTTAATGATGCACCTGCAATAAAAGAAGCTGATATTGGAATTGCTATGGGACTTTCAGGAACTGATGTAACTAAAGAAGCATCATCTATGATACTTATGGATGATAATTTTAGCACTATAGTTGCAGCTGTTGAAGAGGGAAGAGTAATTTATGATAATATAAGAAAGTTTATAAGATACTTATTATCATGTAATTTAGGGGAAGTGCTTACTATGTTTTTAGCATCACTTTTCACTTTGCCAAATCCACTTACACCAATTCAAATATTATTAGTCAATTTAGCGACAGATGGTCTTCCTGCTATTGCATTAGGAGTTGATCCAGCAGATAGTGATATTATGAGGCAACAACCTAGGGACAAAAAGGAAGGAATATTTTCAAGAGGATTAACTGAGAAAATTTTAATTAGAGGAACATTAATAGGGTTATGTACCCTTCTTGCATTTATGTCTGGTAGATATTATGGAATGGACCTTGAAACATGTAGAACGATAGCTCTTTCTACATTAATAATGTCACAATTATTCCATGTATTTGAGTGTAGGTCAGAGAGACATTCAATATTTGAAATAAAATTATTTACTAATCCATATTTAGTAGGTTCTGTTTTGATTTCAATTGGTTTACTTTGTAGTATATTATATGTACCATTTTTAGGTAGTATATTCCACACAGTACCTCTTATGATTAATCACTGGGCTATAGTGTTATTCTTCTCAGGAATAATTGCATTTATAAATAGTGTATATTTGTTTATTAAAACAAAATAATTTTATTTTAGGGGATCAATTTTTAAATTGGTCCCTTATATTGTATAATAAAAAAAGAGGTGATTTTAATGATTAAACATATTGTAATGTGGAAATTAAAAGAAGAGAATAAGAAAGAAAATGCAAAAAAGATTAAAGATATGCTTATGAACTTAGAAGGGAAAATTAAAGAAATAAAAAAAATAGAGGTTTTAATAAACATAAATGAAAGTGATGCAGCTATGGATGTTTGCTTAGTATCAGAATTTAATAGTTTAGAACATTTAAATACTTATCAAAATCATGAAGAACATCTTAAAGTTAGAGATTTCGTTAAGGAAGTAGCTATAGAAAGAAAAGTAACAGATTCTTATGAATAAAATAAAGGAGATAGAATAAATATTCTATCTCCTTTTTAAACGTATTAACGTTGTCTCATCTTTGTAGCAGATTGTCTTGCTTTTTTGATTTGTGAATGATCTATTGGTATTAAATCTCTCTTAGTTGTTAAGTTAATTACGTTTTGAACTTGAATAACTTCTGAATCCTTCTTACCCTTAACACCTTTAAGACCCATTATCATAACTTTATGACCTTTATTAAGTTGGATAAATTCAGGCTTTTTAAACCACTTATTTTTCTTGTATCTGCACTTAATAGCACCTTTACCAGCATCTGGTTTAAGAATCATATCAACAACTAATTTGTTGAAAATAACGTAGTTTTTTTCTTCAGTCTTAACTGATATTACAGTACCTGCAGCACTTGTAATTCTGTCACCATACTTTTGGAAGTATGAGTCCCTAAAATATTTATCAAATTTATCTTTTAATCCCATAAACAATTCTCCTTTTTAAAAAAATACATAAGTCCATTTTGGATAAATCCATTATAACAACTAGTATTATAACATAAAAAAAAAATTAATAAAATACAAAATTAACATAATGTAATCATATTAAATATGATGAAATTCATTTAAGTAAGGAAAATACTGTATAAAAATATTTTTACATTAATAATAATAGTACTAGACTAAAAAGAATTAAAAAAGGAGGGTAATAAATGCACGAATTTGATTGTTCATATATTAACAAGGATGAAATTTTTAAAATATCAGAAAAAATGCTAGAAGATAAAAGGCGTCTTGTAATAATGAACGGATATATAAATGATAAAGGAGAAAATGTTATTTGTTATAACTTTGATATTAATGGAAACATAGTAACTTACAAAATTGTTAATGAAAAAGAAATACCATCAATAACTAATGTTTATAAAGAATCTGCAAGTTGGTGTGAGGAAGAGATTGAAGAGATGATGAATGTAAAATTTATAGGACTTAAAAGAGGCGGGAGATTATTTCTTCCAGAAGAATTTAAAAATTTTGAAGGGCAAATACTCGTAATGCCGTTAGATGAACTTAAAAAATATAAAGAGAAGGTGGATAAATGAGTTATATTGTACCACTTGGTCCATATCATCCATCATTAGAAGAACCTATACATGTAAAGCTTCATGTTGAAGGGGAATTAATTAAAGATTCAGAAGTTTTTATTGGATATAACCATAGAGGAATAGAAAAACTTTGTGAGGAGAAGAACCATATACAGACAATTACTTTAGTTGAAAGAGTTTGTGGAATCTGTTCTCATTCACATACACTTGCATACTGCCTAGCCCTTGAGAAAATCTCTAATATAGAAGTCCCAAAGAGAGGTGACTATATAAGGGTTATAGTTTGTGAACTTGAAAGACTACATTCTCATTTTTTATGGCTAGGTCTTGCAGCTCATATTATTGGGTTTGATTCATTATTTATGATGTGCTTTAAAACTAGAGAAAAAATAATGGATATATTAGAAGAAGCATCAGGTAATAGAGTTAATTATGCAATGAATACGATTGGAGGCGCAAGGAGGGATATAAGTATAGAACAAGGTAAAAACATAATTAAGCTTTTAAATGAAGTTATTGAAGAACATAAGAAAATTACAGAAATATATACTTTAGATAAAACTATTAGTTTAAGAACAAAAGGTGTTGGTATGTTAAGTTTTGATGATGCGATAGTTTATGGAGCTTGTGGTCCACACGGAAGGGCTTCAAATATGAAAGATGATGTAAGAAAAATTGATCCATATTGTTCTTATGAGGATTTTGACTTTAAGACTATAGTCCAAAGTGGTTGTGATGTCTTATCTAGGGTTGTAGTTAGAATACTTGAAATAAATGAAAGCGTAGAAATAATAAAACAAGCAATATTAAATATGCCAAATGGAAATATTAATTTAGGAATGAAATTTAGAAAAATACCAGAAGGTGAATATATGTCAAGAATAGAGGCGCCAAGAGGAGAAGTAACTTACTATATTGTATCAAATGGTGGACAAACTAACGGGAGAGTTAATATACATGTGCCAACATTTAAAAATGCACAAACTGTAAGACAGATGTTAAATGGAAATTCAATAAGTGATGCAGGCCTTATTGTTGCAAGCATTGATCCATGTTTTTCTTGCTTAGATAGGTGATGTATGCATGAGATGGCAATAACTAAAAGTATATTAAATATATGTTTAGAAGAGGAGAAAAAATATAATTTTAATAAAGTTAAAGAAATAAATATAAAGGTTGGAGAGTTAACTTGCTTAGTACCTGATTGCATAAATTATTATTTTAATATTATAAGCAAAGGAACAGTTGCAGAGAACGCTTCAATAAATGTTATTAAGATGCCAATTGTTATAAAGTGCGGTAAATGTGATTATAGTGGAGCTATTAATTTAAGTGAGTATGAATGCCCAAAGTGTAGGTCATATGATTTTAAAATAATAGAAGGGAATGAATTTTACCTAGAAAGTATGGAGGTGTTATAAGTTTTGGAAATTAAAGTATTTAAACAAATAATGGATTGGAATAATGAGTGTCATGATGAGGTAAATAGAAAGCTAAATGATAAAGGGGTTACAATGCTAAATGTTATGGGGTCCCCAGGTGCTGGTAAAACAACATTTATACTTAATTTAATCAATGAACTCAAGAAGGACGGATTAAGGGTTGGAGTTATTGAAGGAGACGTTGAAGGTATTATAGATGCGGAGACTATAGCGAAAAGTGGAGTGTTTGTCGTTCAGTTAAATACTCAAGGGGCTTGTCATATTGAAGCTGAGTCTATAAAGCATATATTAAATAGTTTTGATTTAGAAAATCTTGATTTTATAATAGTTGAGAATATTGGTAATTTAGTATGTCCAGCTGAATTTAATATTGGTGAACACTTAAAGATAGCTCTTTTATCAGTTCCAGAAGGTGATGATAAGGTAATAAAATATCCTTTAATGTTTACTAATTCTAATGGGCTTGTAATAACTAAAAAAGATTTGAAAAATTATTTTAATTTTAAAAGCGAAAGAGTTATTTCAGATGTTAAGAAGAGAAATAAAAATATAAATATATTTGAAGTTAATTCAAATATAGAAGGAAACTTAAAAGGAGTTAAGGAGTGGATTTTAAAAGAGAGAGATAAGTAAATTGGAGGTATAAAAATATGAAAAAAATTAAATCAATACTTCTAAAGTCAATTGTATTATTTATATTTTGGATTGGACTTACAATTCAAGATATATCTTTAAGTAAAATAAATATTCAAGAAGTAATAACAGGGATAGTAGTCTCAGTTATTGTAGCAATAATAACAACAGCTATTTTAATTAAAGAAGAGGATGTAGTTAATAAAGGTTTTTTTATTATGAGTTTAAGATTTATACCAATTTATTTTGTAGAACTTATAAAAAGCAATGTAGATGTAGCTAAAAGGTCTATATGTCCTAAAGTCAACATATCACCTGGAATAATAAAATATAACATCAGTTTAAAATCTGAAGTAGGAATTAACCTATTAGCTAATACAATAACTTTAACGCCAGGAACAATAACTTTAGATTTAGTAGAAGATAGTGATAAAAGGAGCTTATATATACATTCGATAGATGCAAAATGCAAAGAAGATATTATAGGGGGCATAGAAACTAGTTTAGAGAGTAATATTTGGAGGATATTTAAATGATTTCAAATATTTTGTATGCAGTAGAAGTTATTTTAATATTACTTTCAATGTCACTTTTATATAGAGTATTTAAAGGACCAAATATTATTGATAGAGTAATGGCTGCAGATAGTATAGATATAATACTTGGGGTTACTATGACTATTTATGGGTGTAGGACAGGTAGAGCTATATTTTTAGATTTGGGACTAATAGTAACTTTATTAGGATTTGTTTCTACAGTACTTATATGTAAGTATTTGGAGGGGAAAGTATGATTTTAAATATAATAACTATATTTTTTATTGTTACTGGAATGTTTTTTCTTATATGTGGAGTCATTGGAATATTTAGAATGAAAGATACTTTATGCAGACTACAATCAGCAACTAATATTTCAACTCTTGGTGCAATGTTTATAATAGTTGGAGCTTCAATATACGGTGCGACTAACTTTAATTATTCATTAGCTATTAAGGGGTTAATTATTATAATGTTTATTTTAATTACAAGCCCAGTAGCATCAAACTTCATGGGGAGAGCCTCTTATAAACTTAAAGATAAACTTTGTGATGAAACAATTTTAGATGAATACAAAGAGGAGGCTGATTTTGATGAGTAGCTTTAACATTTTAAACACACTAGTTATTACTTCAATAATAATTTCAGCTTGTATTATTTATTTTCTAGATGAGTTACTTCCGTGTATTATTGCTATGGCAGTTCTTGGCGCTTTTGTTTCTATAGAATTTTTATTTTTAGGTGCTCCAGATGTTGCTATGGCAGAAGGTGCAGTTGGTGCTGTATTAACTCCAGTAATATTTATTGTTGCATTAAGTAAAATTAAAAATAATAAAAAGGGAGGAGATATTAAAAAATGAAGAAATTTATAAAAGTTATCTCTCTTTTTATAATAGCAATTTCATTTCTTATCGCTTCATACACAATGAGTAAAATGCCTTCTACTTATGATGGTATAGGAGAAGAGATTGTAAATAATACAGTAGAAAAAACAGGAGCTATAAATACAGTAACAGCAACAGTATTTGACTTTAGAGGCTATGATACTCTTGGAGAGTCTTTCGTACTTTTTACTGCTATATGTGGTATTACAGTTGTCCTTAGAAAGAGTAAAAAGGGTGATTTAGATGAAGAGGAATAGACGGGATATAATAATAAAAAAATGTGCAAATCTAACAATTCCAATGGTATTAATGCTTGGTTTATATGTAATAATTCATGGCCATTTAAGTCCAGGTGGCGGATTTCAAGGTGGAGTAATAATAGCAAGTATAATTCCAATATATTATATTGCCTATGGAAGAGATAAGCTTATATCTTTATTTAGAACAGATAGACTTAGTAAAACTGAAGAGTTTTTCTCATTAACATTTGTATTTATAGCATCCCTTGGAATAATTTACGGAGTACCATTTTTCACTAATGTTTTAGATAAAGGTATAGTTGGAGGCGTATTTTCATCAGGAACTATATTTTTTATGGATTTTGCAGTGGGGTATAAGGTTGTAGCTGGAATATCATTATTGCTTCTAGTTATGATTTCTATATTGAAGGGGGATGATAGTGATGTTAATTAATTATATAGGCGCCTTTGCTCTTATATTTATTGGACTACTCATAATAATTTCAAAAAAGAATTTAATTAAAATTATAATTGGTATGGGTGTATTAGATTATGGAATAAACTTAATGCTAATAAGTATTGGATATAGAGAAGATGGTACAGCTCCTATATTTTTAAATGGATTTAATGAAAGTATGAACTTTGTAGATCCAGTACCACAAGCTCTCACTTTAACTTCTATTGTGATTGGAGCCTGCGTTACAGCATTATCATTAACAATAGTTATAAAGATAAAAGAACATTACAATTCAATAAATGCAGATGATTTGAGGAGGTTAAAGGGATGAGCGCACAATCAGGATTACCTTTAATTGCAATAATTACTCCTTTTATATTTACGTTTATTGTTGGTCTTATAAAGGATAGATACATTAAAGTTAAGAAAGCAGCAGTTGTAATTGGATGCTTAATATCTTTAAGTGCATGCTTTATGATGATAAAGGATGTGTTTATTACTGGTGAGATATTAACTTATAATATGGGGGGATTTACTAGAGTAAATGGTGAAAGTATAGGTATAACACTATATGTTGATTCTCTTTCATTACTTCTTGGAATTATTATTACATGTGCTTCTTTAATTTCTGCTATATATTCTTTAAAGTACATGGAAAAAGATACTGGATTATCTAAATACTATATGTTATTTTTACTTTTAGTTGGAAGTATGATTGGTTTTGTATTTACAGGTGATTTATTCAATATGTATGTAATGCTTGAAATAATGACTATATCAGCTATAGCACTAACAGCTTTTAGAAATGATAAGTGGAAGGCATTAGAGTCGGGCTTTAAGTATACGATTATTGGTGGTCTTGGATCATCGTTTATACTTGTCGGAACAGTTCTTTTATATATGGAAACTCACACATTAAATATTAGAGATATAGCAAATAGACTTATGGAAGGCTCTAATAATTTTGGTGCTGTAACTATATTATCATTTTCATTTTTAATTGTTGGATATTCTGTAAAGGCATTTATGGTTCCTTGTCATACTTGGCCACCTGATGCTCATATGTCAGCTCCATCATCTATATCTATGATATTATCAGGCATTATGAGTAAGACCGGTATATACGCTGTTATAAGGATATTATTTGTATTATTTTCACTAACAGGTAATAAAGGTGCAGCTTACTTTATTGTTTGGTGGGGTGTAATTACTATGATAGTTGGAGTATCTATGGCACTTATACAAAGTGATTTTAAGAGGCTATTAGCATTTCATTCAGTTTCTCAAATTGGATATATTGTAGTTGGAATTGGAATAGGATTATTATCAATTGAAGGGATCGCAAATGAAGGGTTATCTGGAGGAATATTTCACATGATAAATCATGCATCTTTTAAATGTTTATTATTTTTATGTGCTGGTGCGATACTTTATAAAACTGGGACAACTAATCTTGATGAAGTATCAGGTGCTGGACGTGAAATGCCTTTTACGATGATAATGTTTTTAATTGGAGCATTATCTATAAGTGGTATACCACCTTTTAATGGATTTAGTTCTAAATGGATTTTATATACTTCATCATATAGCGCCAATATGCCATTTGTAACTATTTTTTGTTTAGTAGTGTCTGTTATGACATTAGCTTCATTTATGAAAGTTTTTCACACAGTATTCCTTGGCAAGACATCTTTGAATATAAGAGGTAAAGGGGATATTCCATTTTCTATGAAATTACCTCTATTTATATTGTCTATTATATGTGTTGCACTTGGCTTATTTTCAAATACAGTAATTAACGAAGTAGTAAGTAAAGTTATTATAAGTATAAAAGGTTTAAAAATAAATTTAACTTACGATTCGCCCTATAGTTCAAAATCCTTTTTATTATTATTTTTCATTTTAATTGTGGCAATTATATTATTTCTGAAATTAAAAATAGTTAAAGGAGTGAAAAGTAGCAATGTTTTATTGTGGTGAATCTGAAAGCTATGAAAATAAATTAGGAGCTCACGATATATTTTGGGGCATGAAATATGAATTTAGAATATATTTTGAAAAAATAAAAAGCTATCATAGTGGAAGTGTAAATGACTATGTACTTTGGGTAATAGGAACACTTAGTGTAGTAATTATAATATCCTTCTTTATTTTAAAAGGAGGTGTATAGATGGATATTTTAAAGATGATTTTTTTCTCTTTAGTATTCCCAGGTGGGATATTTTTAATTTTAATATCTTTATTTGCCTCAGGTATAGATAGAAAACTTGTTTCTAGAATGCAAAGAAGAATAGGTCCACCTATAATACAACCCTTTTATGATTTTATTAAACTTTTAAGTAAGGAAGTTATAGTACCCAAAAATGCTATTAGAAAAGTGTTCTTACTTGCCCCTGTAATTGGTGTTGTAAGTGTCATTATTGTACCAATTTTTATACCTATATTTAATAATACATTTATTCAAAATGAGAGTGATATTATTTTTATAATATACTTACTTACTATATCAAATATAGCATTAATTGTAGCAGGTAGTAGTTCATCATCAACATACGGAAGTATTGGAGCATCAAGAGAAGGTGTTTTGCTTTTAAGTTTAGAAATACCATTAGTTATAGCAATTCTTTCTGTATGTAAGTTCTCGGGGAATGTTTTAAGTATCGAGTCAATTTTTTCAATTGAAGGAATAATAAACGCACAAAATATCAATGGCAACTTTTTAAAAGAGGTATATTTAATTCCAGCAGCATTTGCATTTTTATGTGTAATACCTGGAGAATCCTCTGTTGTCCCATTTGATATCGCAGAAAGTGAAACAGAGATATGTGAAGGGCCTCTTGTTGAATATTCAGGGATATATCTTGGGATATCAAAGTTAACCCAAAATATAAAGGCGTTTATAATGTCAGCATTATTTGTATCATTATTCCTAGGAGGAAATAGTTTTAATAATTTAATTTTAGATACAATATTATTTGTGATTTTAAGTTTTATAGTTATGTTTATATCAAATACAGTTGTTAGAAGTATCTTTGCAAGAATTAAAATAAATCAGGCATTAAGATTTTATATAATGATTCCAACAACATTTGCAGTACTAAGTTTAATTTTAGTTAATTATTTTTAAATGGAGGAATAGTTAGTGAATATATTAGAAAAGAGTAGAGTTAAATCACCTTGGATATATCATATTAATACTGGTTCTTGTAATGGCTGTGATATAGAACTTATATCTCTTTTAGGACCAAGGTATGATGTAGAAAGATACGGTGTAAAACTTGCTGGAAGTCCAAAACATGCAGATATAGTTATAGTAACTGGGCCTGTAACTGTTCAATCAAGAGATAGAATGATAAAAATTTTATCACAAGTACCAAATCCAAGAGTAGTTATGTCACTTGGATCATGTCCTTTATCTTGTAATGTGTTTAAAGGAAGTTATTCAGTTGATGGACCACTTGATAAGTGGACAACAATTGATGTTAAAGTTTTAGGATGCGCACCAAGACCAGATGCGATAATAGAAGGACTTAAAAAGGCAGTACAAATATTAAATGAAAAGAGGAGTCGAAATGTTTAAAGTTCCTTTTTTAAAAGAAGCAATAAAAAATTTGTTTAGAAAACCTGTAACTGAAACTAATTATGATGTTATAGAAGGTTATAGGGGAAAGATAGTATTTGATAGTGATAAATGTATAGGATGTGGATTATGTACAAGAGTATGTGCACCTTGTGCAATAGAGAAAGAAGTTTTAAAAATAGATTCAGAAACTCAAAAGATAACATTAACCTTCGATTTAACTAGCTGTACATTCTGTGGTATGTGTAGTGATTTTTGTACAAAAAAGGCAATTACTTTAAGTCGTGATTACAATATGATAGTAGGTGATGGGGAAGGGCTTATAGTAAGTGGTAGTTTTAACAAGGCTCTTCCAAAGAGAAAAGTTTAATAAAAACATGGGTTAAGTGACTAATAATAAAATTATTAGTCACTTAATTTGTTATTAAAAAGACATACTATTGTCATAAAAGTGGTATATAATAAAATAGAATAGTTTGTAACAAATATTTTTATTAAATATAGTTTCAAAGTTTTTTGGGGGAGAGGGATTTAATGAATAAATTATTATGTGGAATTGCAAATAAAGTAATAGATAACTATAAACTAGCGAAAAATAAATTAAGATTTGATGGAGAATATATAAATCATTTCACATCACTTGTGTTTAAAGAAAATGAAAATGTAAATATAGATAGAATAAAAGAAATAAGAAAATATATAAAAGCAAACACTAGCAAAATATCAAGCTTTAGAGGGGATATTTTATATATGCTTTCAATTCTTATAAGTAAAGAAGATAATTACTTAGAATTTTCAAAGAAAATGATTGAAGTTGGAGAAATTTTAAAAGATAACGATTTCAAAGAGGGGGCTCACTTAGCACTATCATCATATGCCATTGCAAAGCATGTAAATGAAAGAGATTATTGCAAAGTAGTTCCATACATTCAAAGTATATATAGAGCACTTAAAGTTAAGTATAATCAATTTACAGGTGAAGATGACTATTTAGTATGTACATTATTATCTATAAAGGTTAATGAGGATATGGGGAATGTTGATGAAGTTAGAAAGTATATTGAAAGTGTATTTGAATATCTTTCAGATTTAGAAAATTACTCTAAAAATGATCTTCAAGGAATAGCAAGTAGTGTACTTTTAAATAAAGATTCAATGGCACCTTACGAAGTTAAAAAATTAATTAAAGTATTTGATAAAAATGATATGAAAATAGCAGATGAAGTACTTCCTTTACTTGGTGTAGTTGCAAAAGATGAGGACGTTTTTAAGTATGTTGGAAAAGTTAAAAGTGTAATAGAATACCTTTGCGATGAAGAAGGGGAATATTCATTTTACATGGATAAAACATTTAGGACTTTAATTGGCATATTTATAGTTGAATCCTATGAAAGAGAGTGTAGAGTTGTATCAAATAAATACTTAGAAGAATTATTATGTTTTGCTATATACTCATTTATAGTTAGTAAGAATCAAGGACTATTTGAAGAAGTTTTAGCATAAGGAGTGCACTAATTAAAATGAAAAGAACTATTTTACATGTTGATATGGATGCATTCTTTGCAGCAGTTGAGCAAATGGATGATAAATCACTTAAAGGAAAGCCAGTTATAGTTGGTGGCGTTAGTGAGAGAGGTGTTGTATCAACTTGTTCTTATGAAGCAAGAAAATATGGAATACATTCTGCGATGCCAGCATTTATAGCAAGGCAAAAGTGTCCAAATGGAATATTTGTAAAAGTTAGATATGGACGATACAAAGAAATATCAAATAAAATATTTGAAATATTTAAAGAAGTTACACCTTTAGTTGAGCCATTATCAATTGATGAGGCGTATTTAGACCTCTCAACTAGTAATATTAAAGATGGAAAAGAAGCTGCAAACTATATAAAGAAAAGAGTATATAGGGAGCTTGGATTAACATTATCAATTGGAATATCTTATAATAAGTTTTTAGCGAAGCTTGGATCGGAATGGAATAAACCAAATGGAATTATGGAAATTACAGAAGATATGATTCCAAAACTACTTTTTCCATTATCAATTTCTAAAATACATGGGCTTGGGAAAAAGTCTGTTAGTAAATTAAATAATATGGGATTATTTACAGTTGAGGACTTATACCCATTATCAAAAGAGTTTTTTTATGAATATCTAGGTAAACAGGGTCTAGAAGTATATGAAAGAATTAGGGGATTAGACAATAGAGAAGTAATAGTATTTAGGGATAGAAAATCTATGGGAAAAGAAAGAACATTAAAAAAAGATACAGATGATAAAGATGAACTTTTAAAATACTTAGAAGATTTTTCAGAAGAAATAAGTAGCATAATAGCAATGAAAGACAAATGTATAAGAACTGTAACTTTAAAGTATAAGACTAGTTCCTTTGAAAATCATACAAGAAGTAAAACTTTAAATGATTATATAAATAATAAAGAAGATATATTAAAAGTTGCAAAGGAGCTTTTATACGAAGAAGCTTTTTTTGAAACAGTTAGATTAATAGGACTTAGTGTTTCATCGTTTAAAGAGGGATTAGAGGAACAAATATCTTTGTTTTAAGGTGAAATGTTGATAAAATAATACATTTCATAGTTTGACAAATTGTATAAAAAAGTTCTATAATCATCTTAAAGACAGTATGTAAAGGAGTGCAAAAAATGAATAAAAATGAATTAGCAAGAATGATAGATCATACAATCTTAAAGCCAGAAGCAACAAAAGAGGCTGTAGAAAAATTATGTAAGGAAGCATTAGATTATAATTTTGCTTCAGTTTGTGTAAACCCTTCAAGAGTTGAAGAATGTTACGCAATACTTAAAGATAGCGAAGTAAAAGTATGTACAGTTATAGGTTTCCCTTTAGGAGCTACAACTACTGAAACTAAAGTTTTCGAAACTAAAGATGCTATTAAAAAAGGTGCAACTGAAGTTGACATGGTTATAAATGTTGGAAGACTTAAAGATAAAGATTACGATTTCGTAAAAGAAGATATTAAAGCCGTTGTAGAAGCAGCTAAAGGAAAAGCTTTAACAAAGGTTATAATAGAAGCATGTCTTTTAACAGACGAAGAAAAAGTTATCGTATGTAAGATTGCAAAAGAAGCAGGAGCTGATTTTGTTAAAACTTCAACTGGATTCTCAACTGGAGGAGCAACAGGAGCTGATATTAAACTTATGAGAGAAACTGTAGGTGAAGATATGGGTGTTAAAGCTTCAGGTGGAGTAAGATCTATAGAAGATGCTGAAACAATGATTAAAAACGGAGCATCAAGAATCGGAGCATCAGCTTCAATTGAAATATGCGAAGGAACAGTATCAACTAGCGATTACTAGTATTTACATAATGAGACCTAAGAGGAACTTCCTCTTAGGTTTTTTTTATTTTTTTATATAAATTCAAAAAACTATCTCTAAAATGAAATCATTCGAATATTAATATACTATATAACTATAAACAAGGAGGGCGTGTCTAAGTTTTATTTTAAATGGACTTAGAAAAGCATTGTATGAAGAGAGAGTTAACGGTAAATGAAATAATCTACGATATAGAGTATGTTAATTTGGATGAAGATATAAACTTTAAAAACATTAAAGAAATAAGCACTCCCTATAAAGAAATAAAAAGAGCACTCAAAATAAGGAGAAGTGGATATAACTTATATGTTATAGACTCATTTTCAAATGAGAAAATTGATGAGTTAGTTAATTTAGTAAGTAGTGAATACAAGTCTTTAAAGCCTCCTTCAGATATATGTTATGCAACTCTTAAAGACAGCAAAAAACCATTTCCTATATTTTTAACAACTGGAAAGGGGAAAATATTAAAAAAGGGAATTGAGGAACTAAAAGAAGAATATACGATAAGTTTCTTAGACTTTTTAAATGCTTCTTCTGATGAAGAGAAAGATAATATAATAGAGGAAATACATCTTAAGAGGAACAAATATATAGGAGAATTAATTGAAATCTCAAAAGTAGAAGGTTTCGATGTTAAAGCAACAGGAGGAGGTTTTGCTTTTATACCTCTAAATGAAGGGGAAATAATGACAGAAAAAGAGTACGACGGTTTAGAGAAGGAAGAAAGAGACGTAATACTTCAAAAAGCAAATAAACTTAAAAAAAGAGCAGAGTTAATATTAGAAGATTTGAAAGATTTAGAAGTTGAATCAATGGAAAAATTAAAAGATATATTAAAAAATTATCTAGAAGATAGAATGGAAAATATGTGTGACGATTTGCTTCTAGAGTTCATTACAGATGATGATGCTTATAATTATTTAGAAAGTTTATTTTTAAGCATAGAGGAAGATTTAATAGAAAGTTACAATATAGATTTAGATGATGAAGAGATAAAAACAGATGAGATCCTTGCAAAATATAGCGTTGAAGTTTTAGTTGATAATTCATTGAGTGAGTGTCCACCTGTAATATATGAAGATGACCCTAATATGGCGAATTTACTAGGTAATATTGAGTATGAAAGTCAAAATGGTAATTATATAACAGACCTTTCATTAATTTCACCAGGGTCCCTTTTAAAGGCAAATGGAGGGTGTATAATAATAAGACTTTCAAGACTTATATCAAATGTAAATAGTTATTACTATTTAAAGAAAGCTTTATTATCAGAAAAATTAAGTTTTGATAGTACAAGAAACTATTTAGAACTTGTATCAATAAATGGGCTTAAACCAAAAGCAATTCCTATTGATGTAAAGGTAATATTAATTGGGGATTACGAAAGTTATAATATACTTTATTCAAATGACGAAGAATTTAAAAGATTATTCCCTTTAAAGTGTGAAGTGAAAGAAGAAATTAAAGGTTCTAACACTATTTATACAGGAATTAGAGAGCTTGTTTTAAATAAAATAAATAAAATGGGACTTCTAGATATTGAAGAAGATGCAATGAAGTCTTTAATAAGATTTTTAGTTAGAGAAGTTGCAAATAGAGGGAAGATTAGTATTGATGAAAATAAAATTGAAAATATATTAGTGAAAGCTGATAATATTGCAGAAGAAAATAATATGTATACTATAACAAAAAAATATATTGAAGATGTAATGTATGAAGAAGAAGATATTGAAGATGAATATTTAGATATGTATAGAGATAAAAAAATATTTGTAAATACTAAAGGTAGTATTGTTGGAAATATAAATGGTCTTGCTGTATTAGATACAGGAACTTATAGGTTTGGAAAACCTCTTAGAATAACATGTGTATCCCTTAAAGGCGATGGTGATGTTATAGATATCCATAAAGAATCTAAACTAAGTGGTAAGATACATGAAAAGTCAATAAAAATATTACAATCACTTCTTAATTCAAAACTTTCTCAATATGAAAAACTTCCAGTTGATTTGCATTTAAGTTTTGAACAAAGTTATGGGATTATAGAAGGGGATAGTGCCTCAGTTGCAGAGATGGTTGTTATGTTATCTGCGATAAGTAAAAGAGGTATAAAACAAAATGTGGCAGTTACAGGGTCCTTAAACCAATTTGGTGAAGTTCAGCCAATTGGAGGTGCTAACGAGAAAATAGAGGGATTCTTTAATGTATGTAAGGCTGTAGATGGATATAAAGGAAGAGGTGTTCTTATACCAGAATCAAATAAGAATGAGCTTATATTGAAGCCTGAAATAGAAGAAGCTATAAAGAATGGAGATTTCCATATATACGAAATGTGTAATCTAGATGATGCAATAGAAACACTTATTCTAGATGAAAATGAAAATATAGGTGATTTCTACGATTTAATAAAAGAAGAATTAAAAAAATATAAATAATATAATTTGTAGAAAACTTTAAGAAAGTCTAAAAATATTTTGTTAACTAAAAATAAGATAAGAATTTAAAATCTTATTTTAATGTGTTAGCTTGTATATTTTTAGGCTTTTCTAAATTAGTTTGTTTTTATAAAACTATTTCTGATATAAATAAGATTGACTTAAATTAATAATATATGTTAAAATATGGAAGAAAAGAAGTTAATATATTATTGGGGAGGTGAATTACTCTAAAGTTGCATTTAGGGTAGATTATATGTATCTTAAGTTTGATAAAAGTGCAGATAGTTTAATTGTACATTTAATTGGCGAGTTAGATCATCATAGTGCTGAAGAGGTTAGAGTTAAAGTTGATGATAGAATAGAACGAGATAACATAACAAAAGTTATAATGGATTTTAGTAAAGTAACTTTTATGGATAGTTCAGGAATTGGCGCAGTAGTTGGTAGATATAAAAAAGTTTCCCAAAAGGGAGGGAAAATATGTGTTGCTGACGTTAATAGCAGTGTAAATAGGGTATTTGAACTATCAGGATTATTTAAAATTATAAAAAAATTCGATACTGTGGATGAGGCAGTAAGGTGCATTTAAATGGAGGGGTTTTCATGTATGATAATAAAATAAGTATTGAATTCTTGAGTAAATCTCAAAATGAGGCTTTTGCAAGAGTTGCAGTTGCAGCTTTTGTTTCTCAGTTAGATCCAACAATTGAAGAGATAACTGATGTAAAAACAGCAGTTTCTGAGGGTGTTACTAATTCAATAATTCATGGTTATGAAAATAGAGAAGATGGTAGAGTGAAAATTGACGCTCAAATAAAAGGAAATGAAGTTGAAATAATAATCTCTGACTTCGGAAATGGAATAGAGGATATTGAAAAAGCAAAAGAACCTTTATATACTTCAAGGCCAGACCTTGAAAGATCAGGAATGGGATTTACAGTAATGGAGACTTTCATGGATAGTTTAGAAGTGTATAGTGAAGAAGGCATGGGTACAAGGGTGGTTATAAAGAAAAAATTTAACGCAGAGTAAGTTAGGGGAATAATATGGATAATGAGAATTTAAAAAGAGAGGAATATAATTATGACCATAATTCTGAGCTTTTAACTTTAGCAAAATTGGGTGATCAAAAAGCATTAAATAGACTTATTGAAATGAATCTTGCTTTAGTATCATCTATAAGCAAAAAGTTTTTAAATAGAGGCTATGAATATGAAGATATTTATCAAATAGGCTCAATAGGACTAGTTAAAGCAATAAATAACTTTGATCCTTCATTTAATGTTAAGTTCTCCACTTACGCAGTACCTATGATTATAGGAGAGATTAAAAGGTTTTTAAGAGATGATGGAATGATAAAAGTAAGTCGTAACTTAAAAACTTTAGCAAGGAAAATTCATTACTGTAAAGAAGAACTTACAAAAAAGTTAGATAGAGATCCTACAATAGATGAACTTTCAGAATACTCAGGAATAGACAAGGAAGATATGCTAATTGCACTTGAATCAGCATCTAGTATGCAATATCTTTATGATACAATTCACCAAGATGATGGAGCACCTGTTTTACTTATAGATAAAATAAGTCAAAAAGGTGTTGATGATGATAATGCTATGATAGACAGGATAGCATTAAAAGAAGCTATAGGAACTTTAGATATAAAAGCTAGACAAATTATAATGCTTAGATATTTTAAAGACAAAACACAGGTTCAAGTAGCTAAATTATTAGGAATAAGTCAAGTGCAAGTGTCGAGAATAGAAAAGAAGGTTTTACTTAAGATGCGGGATAAATTAAAAGAATAAATATTTTTTAAGGTGGTGTTTTTTACAAATACCATCTTTTTATTTTTATAAATTTATTAAATAACAATTAGGGAAATTTTTCTAGTGTTATATTTTGAAATCTACAAATAATAAATATATTAAAAAAGAAAGGAGTTTTGCAAGTTGAAGGTAAAAAAACCTAGAGAAAAGGTTATAAGACAAAAATTTAAAGATTTAGCGACAGAAAGTGAACCTAAGCCACAATTGGCAAAACATTGTATTCGTGCATTTTTTGTAGGTGGAATTATATGTAACATTGGAGAGATTATATCAAATATAATATTACAATTTGGATTTCCAAAGGATGAAGTTGGAACTATTACATCTATTATAATGGTTTTTTTAGGAGCACTTTTAACAGGAGTAGGTATATATGATAAAATTGCAAGTTATGCAGGTGCTGGAACAGTTGTACCTATAACTGGGTTTGCAAATGCAGTTGTTGCACCCGCTATTGAATATAAAACAGAAGGTTTTATATTTGGGGTAGCAGCGAAAATATTTACAATTGCAGGTCCAGTTTTAGTATATGGAGTAGGAAGCTCTGTAATAATTGGAATTATATATTATTTATTTATTATATAAAAAGTGTATTTCTGAAATGGAGGGAAAATATTTTGAAAGCAATAAAAAAAATAGGAGAACAAACAATTAAATTAGAAGACCCGCCAAGTATAATATCAACATTTTCAATAGTAGGTCCAAAGGAAGGAGAGGGACCGCTAAAGTCATACTTTGACGAAGTATTAAGTGATGATACTTGTGGGAAAGAAAGTTATGAAAAAGCGGAAAGTGATATGATGTATACAGCAATAACAAGTGCTATAGAAAGAGCTGATTTAGAATGTTCTGATATAGATTATTTATTTGCAGGGGATTTATTAAATCAAATTATATCATCAAGTTTTGCTGCAAGAAAATTAGAAATACCTTTTTTTGGCCTTTATGGAGCTTGTTCTACGATGTCTGAATCACTAGGTCTTGCTGCATTAATAATGGATGGAGGCTTTGCAAAATATACAGTAGCTTCAACATCATCACATTTCAGTGCTGCTGAAAGACAGTTTAGATTCCCTCTTGAATATGGTTCACAAAGAAGTAAGACAGCACAATGGACAGTAACAGGAGCTGGAGCTATGGTTTTAGGGTATAAAGAAAATTTCCCAAAGATAACATATGTAACAACAGGTGTAGTTAAAGACTATGGTATTAAAGATGCAAATAATATGGGAGCTGCGATGGCACCTGCTGCTGTTGATACAATATATAAACATTTTAAAGATACCGGAAGAACACCAAAAGATTATGACATAATAACAACTGGTGACCTTGGAAAGGTTGGTAAGAAAATTACAGATAAACTTATATTAGAATATGGCTATGACATAAGAGAAAATCACGTTGATTGTGGAGATATAATATTTAATAATGAAACACAAGGAACAGAATCGGGTGGAAGTGGTTGCGGATGTTCAGCAGTTGTTTCTTCAGGATACATATATAAAAAAATGATGAGAGGAGAAATTAAAAGTGCACTTATAATATCAACGGGTGCTTTAATGAGCACAACTTCTTCTCTTCAAGGTGAAAGTATACCAGGTATAGCACATGCTGTATCTATAGAGATGTAATAAGAAAGGAGATAAGCTTATACATGGAATATTTAAAAGCTTTTGTTGTTGGAGGACTTATATGTGTTATAGCACAAATTTTAATGGATAAGACTAAGTTAACTCCAGGAAGAATATTAGTGTTATTTGTAACACTTGGTGCAGTGCTTGGGGCATTTGGAGTATATGATAAGCTAATTGATTTTGCAGGTGCAGGTGCTACAATACCGCTACCGGGCTTTGGAAACACCTTAGCTAAGTCAGCAATAAAGGAAGTTCAAGAAATAGGACTTTTAGGAGCATTTACAGGCGGAATAAAAGGCGCAGCTGGAGGAATAACAGCGGCGATATTTTTTGGATATTTAATGGCTGTAATATTTAATGCAAAAACAAAATAAGCATAAAAGAATATAATAGTGGCAATACTTGAAGCTGTGAGGTGAAGGGTATGTCATTTAAAAATATAGGTAAGGTTAAGCTAGCTATTTTATATATAGCAGTGACATTCCTTACAAGTAGTTTATTTTATAGATATATAAACAGCGATCTATGGCTAGCTTTAATTATAGTTAGCCTTTTATTTTTATGGGTTTTTCTAAAAGAAGGAATAGAATTTTCAATATTTTTAGTTGGAATATTTGTAATTGGAATAATTATTAATATTAATTTTTATAATATTAAAGTTAATAATGTAGAAAAAATCCGAATTGAAAGAGTATATTCCTATGGTGGTCTTGGGAATATAAATTCTAGGAAAGTATTTTTAAAAGGAGATATTAAAGGATTTAGTGAAGGACAGGAAATATTATCAAAAGGAGAATTTAAAAAAGTTTTAGACAAAGAGACCGGTACAATTGGGGAATTTAAAATAGAGAGTTATAAAATTGTAGATAAAAGTATATTTACTAAATTGTCTAGAATAAAGGAAGATTTTAAGAAGAAGCTTGAAAAAAATATTGGAATGAGAAAAGCATCATTAGTTACTTCTATTGTATTTGGAAGAGATTCATTTTTAGATAGTGAAGATGAAGAGGACATGAAAAAGTTTGGAATAATACATGCTTTAAGTGTATCAGGTCTTCATATTGGAGTTATATTCTTAATATTTAAAATGTTATTTAAAGAAAAAGTTTCTTTATGTATTACATTTTTATATGTGATTATGACAGGAGTAGCCTTTTCAAGTGTTAGAGCCTTTATAATGTTGTTTTGTGCAAGTCTTGGTATATTAGTTAAGAAGAGATATAATCCTCTTGGGGGAATAGCTTTAAGTGCTATAATAATATTTTTTATGGCGCCGTATTCTATATTTACAATAGGATTTTTATTATCTTTTGGAGCTACTCTTGGAATAATATTATTTAATAAAAGATTAAATAGAAAGATATTTAAACTACCTAAATTAATAAGGGAAACTGTAAGTATATCATTATCTGCTCAAATTTTTACGATTCCAATATTAATAATATTTTTTAATGAGTTATCAATAGGTTTTATAATTGGAAACTTAATTTTAATACCTATAATAAACTTAATTTTAGTACTTGGAATTATACTTATAGTTGCAGTGAAAATAGAATATATATTTGATTTTATAAGCTTTATAATATTAAATGTTGTAGACTTTTTAGATAGTATTATGAGTTTATTAGATAGGTTTACTCCATCATTAATTAATTTAAATGAGAATTATGGGTATTTTTATATAACATTAATAATTACATATTATTTATATAAAAGGGGAGTGAAAAAGATAATCGTACTACCAATTAGTTATATTTTATTTACATGTATTAGCTTATATAGTATAAATCCTAAAATATTATATAGAAGAGAAGGTGCGTTAATACTTTCTTATAAAGGGGATAGAGTAGTACTTGCAGATAAAAGCAACAAAATACGAAGCATTAAAGACAAAACAAAAGCGAGTAGAGGATATACTGAATTTAGAGAAATAAATATAAAAGATGAATGTTATTTAAAAAAAGATAGCAATAACTATATACTTACTTTATATGGAGATAAATACTATTTAAATATGACTAGAGATAATAAAAATAAAGAAGAATATGATATAATAAATTTCAAAGATAAGGATGTAAATGAAATTATAATAATAGGTAACAAGTTATTATTTAAGTAGAACAGAGTTGAAAGGTGATTGCTTTGATTAATTATGAAACGTTAGAGAAAGATATAAAACTTAATAAGATTAGGAATTCTTATGTCCTTTGTGGACCTGATGAAGAACTTATTAAAGAAAGTGTAAGTAAGTTAGTAGAGCCTTATAAAGATGAGAATCTTATGGATTTAAATTTTGTAAAGTTTGATGGTGTTCAATGTACATTTGAAGAAGTCGTAAATGCATGTGAAACTTTACCGTTTATGGCAGAGAAAAAGGTCGTTGTAATTTATAGATGTGCATTTTTAAATGATAAACTTGATTCGCAAAGTAAAAGTTTTTATAAAGATATGAAAGCATATTTAAAAGATATGCCAGAACAGACTATATTAGTAATGTATTATGTTTTTAAAGACAAGAGAGATTCTGCAAAGAAAAACAAAAATATAATGGGACTTGATAAAGTAACTACAGTTGTTCAAATTGATAAGCTTAAACGTGATGGATTTTATAAGAGAGTGGAACTTATGTTTAAGGAAAATAAGAGAAGTATAAATAAAATACAATTAAAGTATTTTTGTGAGAAACTTCCTATGAATTTGCATATAGCTAGAATGGAAGTGGAAAAATTATCTGATTATACTATAGGTAGAGATATAGATAGACGAGATATAGACTTATTAATTCCAAATAAAAGTGAAGATGATGTATTTGACTTGGTAGATTTAATATCTCAAAAAAAGATTGAAAAAGCAGTTGATATTTTAAATGAACTTTTATTTAAAGCAGAGCAACATATGTTAATAATTATAAGCATAGAAAATCAATTTAAAAAATTATATGATATGAAGATTGGTCTTTTAAAAGGGAAAAATGTACAAGATTTTATGAAGGAGTTTAGAATTCCTCAATTCGTTGTAGAGAAATTAATACAGCAGAGCAAAAAGTTTTCTAAAAACCAATTAGAAAAAATATTAAGACTTTGTGTTGAAACAGAAAATAAATTAAAAAGTAGTACTTCTGATAAAAAAGGCGAACTGGAATTATTTTTACTTTCGATTGCTATGGTAAAGAAATAAATAAAAAACTCACCTAAATAGGTGAGTTTTTTTACTTTACTTTACAAAATCTAAAGAAAGTAAATAACCGACCAAAAGGTCGGTTTATGTTACTATGCCATAGCATTTAATTTTGCAGCTAATCTTGATTTCTTTCTAGCTGACATGTTCTTGTGAAGAACTCCCTTTGAAGCAGCCATGTCTAGTGACTTAGCAGCTTTAACGAATAAAGTCTTCGCTTCTTCAGCATTGTTAGCTTCAACAGCAGCTTCGAACTTCTTTATAGCAGTTTTTAACGCTGATTTAACCATTCTATTATTTAAAGTCTTTGTTTCAGTAACTTTAATTCTTTTTTTAGCTGATTTGATGTTTGCCATTACTTTTCACCCCCTCTAAATTTTATAGGGCCTCTCTGCAGTTTCTGGGGAATCTGCGTACGAGTTTACATTCAACAAACCATATTATAGCATTGAAGTTTATTATATTCAAGTATTAAATTCAAACAAAGAGGAAAAATAATTTAGAACACATAAATTTTTAAGAGGTGAGAGTATGTTAAACTTTAGAACAGACCTTGCAATTGAGGCAAAAGAGCATTATTCAAAAGAGCATAAAAATGAAATAGATGGAGTACTCGTAGAAGAAAAAATAATTAATAATAGTACCGTAACTAAGGTGAAGATTGAAAATGAAGGTGGTGCGAAGAAATTAGGTAAGCCAATTGGTAATTATATTACAGTGGATATTCCAGAGCATACGGTTTATGATGGTGAGCTTATGGATGATTTATCTAAGGCTGTTGGTATTAGTTTAAAAGATTTAGTTGATTTAAATGAAGAGAAGCTTGCACTTGTTGTAGGACTTGGTAATAGGAAGGTTACGCCAGATGCATTAGGACCAAAAGTTGTAGATAAAATAATGATAACACGACACTTAAAAGAAGTTATGCCAGATACTATAGATGATTCAATAAGACCAGTATGCGCAATAGCACCAGGTGTTCTTGGTATTACAGGTATAGAGACTGGTGAAGTTATTAAGGCTTTAGTTGAGAAGATTAAGCCAGATATGGTTATATGTATTGATGCTCTTGCATCAAGAAAAATAGAAAGGGTAAATAGGACAATTCAAATAAGTGACACTGGAATATCACCAGGTGCTGGAGTTAATAATCATAGAATGAGAATTAATGAAGAAACTTTAGGAGTTAAAGTTATTGCAATTGGAGTTCCAACCGTAGTTGATGCTGCAACTATAGCTAATGACAGTATTGATTTAGTTATTGATGAACTTATAAGTCAATCAGAAGAGGGATCAGAATTTTTTAAGATGATTAAAAAAATAGATAAGAATGAAAAGAGTGCTCTAATTAAGAGTCTACTTAATCCATATGTAGGAGATTTAATGGTTACACCAAAGGAAGTAGATCTAGTAATTGATTCATTATCAAAAATAATAGCAAATGCAATCAATATTGCAATACAACCAAATCTCGATATGGAAGATATAAATAAATTTATGAATTAAAAGCCTGTAAATAAGCCACTTTAGTTTGAAACGTCAAAAATACGTCAAAAAATATTACTTATTACATTAGAAGCTTTAGTCAACATATCGTCAGTTACATGGCTATAAGTCTTAAGAGTTTGTTCTACTGTATGCCCAAGCAACTTAGCTGCTGTTTTAAAATCAATTCCATTTGAAATAAGTTTAGTAGCATAAGTGTGACGTAATTCATGTATTGTTAGTTCAAATCCAAGTTCTTTAAATTTTTTATTTAGAAAACTAACTACACTATCGGTACTTTGACTTTTTATAATTCTATTCATAAAATTTATAGGTTGAGTTTGTTTTAATGTTTTTAAATACTTCAATGTTTTAGGTGGGATTGGAACAAATCTATATGAATTTTTGGACTTTAATTCATCAAAACCAAATTTTTTTGGATTAAGTGATATTATCTTCCATTGCTTATCAATGTTTAATGTTGATGACTTAAAATCAACATCATTCCAAGTAAGTCCCATTATCTCACCTATTCTTAATCCACAAGTACCAGCTATTAGGATTATAGGGACATATTTTTTATAAATAGAACTTTCAAATTTATTTACTAATTCACTAAATTGAGTATCTGTTAAGGCTTTCTTTTCAGTACTCTTTTTAGATTTTTTTATATTTAGATTCTTTACTGGTGATTTTAGTAAAATATCATAATTATTAATTGCCGCATTAAAAACAGTTGATAATTTAGCTATATATCCTTTTACGGTTATTTCCTTTAAACCTCGTCTAGTCATTTCATCAATACACCTTTGTATATCAAGAGTATTTATTTCATTCATTTTAAGCCCATATATAGGTTCGAATGCTTTTAGAGACATATTGTAGGAATAAATAGTCTTTAATGCCCTATAGAGCTTTATATGCTCTATATACATATTTATAAATTCACCTAATTTTATTTCAGTATAATTAATATTCAAATTATTACCAACTACTATTTTTAATTCTTGAAGGATCTTATCAGCTTCAATTTTAGCTTGTTTTTTACCATCACGTGTATTAGAAAATCCTTGCTTAGATTTTTGCTTCCACTTTCCTAAAGCATCCTTATAAGAAATAATTACTTGTAGACCGTTGTTTTTTTCTCTGTACGTAATATTATAATCCATTGGTGTACCCCTTTCACAGAATGTACGTTCTGTTTTGTTTATAAAATAAACAGTTGTATTAGCAACTGTAATATTAAAAAGTCTTACCTATCCATAATGTTGGTATAAAATAAATAAGATAATTATCTATTTCATGCATAACTCCATATTTATTTC
>NZ_JAVXRL010000018.1:0-49871 GCF_036643715.1 Clostridium sp.
GGTTTCCTTTTTCATCAACAGCTAGACATCTATCTGCATCTCCATCAAAAGCAAATCCCATTTGGCATCCTTTTTTAACTACATAGTCCATTAATTCTTCTGGGTGTGTTGAACCACACTTCTCATTTATATTAGTTCCATCTGGATTATCATTTATTACGTATACTTCAGCGCCTAAATCTCTAAAAGCTTCAACAGCTGCTTTATGAGCTGATCCATTAGCACAGTCTAAAGCAATTTTTACTCCTTCAAGATTTGATGCTATTGTATTTTTAGCAAATTCAATATAATCATCTAAAGCAGCAACTTCAACTCTTTCTCTTCCAAGTGCTACTCCTGTTGGACTTGGAACTCCAATAAATCCATTTTCTATAGTACTTTGGATTTGATCTTCTAACTCATCTGAAAGTTTATATCCTTTATTATTGAAGAACTTAATACCATTGTACTCTACAGGATTATGTGATGCTGAAATCATTACTCCTGCGTCTGCTCCATATTCTCTTGTTAAATGAGCTACTGCTGGTGTTGGTATTACTCCTAAAACAACGGCCTCTGCTCCAACTGATAATATTCCAGCTACTAATGCAGCTTCTAACATATCACCTGACAGTCTTGTATCTTTCGCTACTAATATTTTTGGTTTGTGAGCTCCCTCTGTTAATACGTAAGCTCCTGCTCTTCCAAGATTATATGCAAGTTCTGCTGTAAGCTCAGTATTAGCTACTCCTCTTACTCCGTCAGTTCCAAACATTCTACCCATAAAATTTTACCTCTTTCTTTTCATTTAAGTTTACATTTAAACCTTTAACTTTTTCATCTAATATATAGTATAATATTTTCTCTAATCATTGACAACTATTTCAGAATCTATCCTATCTAAAACAGTGTTGTAGCCATCACTACCGTAATTTAAGCATCTATTCACTCTACTAATTGTAGCTGTGCTTGCTCCTGTAATTTCTGCAATTTCTGTATATGTCTTTTTGCTCTTTAAAAGTTTCGCAACATGTATTCTTTGTGCTAATGCTTTAACCTCTGTTATAGTCGCAACATCTTCAAAAAACTTATAACATTCCTCTCTGTTTTCTAATGCTAGTATTGCATCAAAAAACAAATCCATGTCTTTGCTCTTTATCTTTGAATCCATAAGTTACTCTCCACCTTTCATCTTAAGTTTTATTATACCATCTCATTTCACTAATTCATAACGTTAATATATAGAAGACACTCTATTCATCTTCAAATACTTCTTCTTTTAAACTATCTTTATCATTTACTGACCTCATCTTATCATAAACAACTTTTGTTGGGACAAGCCATACATCTCCAGTGCCTCGATAAACATTAAGTAAACCTTCTCCACTTGTCGCACTACCTATCATAGTTGTTGCTGACTTCTCTACTGAGAATTCAATATCACCAGTTCTAAGTATGGCAAAGCTTCCATCTACTTTTAATACATCCTCATTTAGCTTACATTTAAATATTTCCTCTTCTGGCACTGGAATTTCTAAAGCTACTATTCCTGTTCCATATATTTTTGTTTGGAATATACCTTCATTACCAAATATCATAGATGATATAGTCTTTTGACCTGAATGTGTTACTTCTACTCCATCTTCACATGCTAAAAACATTCCGTCATCAACTATTATTCTATCATCTTCAAGCTCAATTAAGGCATAATGTTTAAATGAAGGCTCTAAAAATATTTCCCCTCTACCTTCATAGCTTGGCTTAAACATTTCCTCTCCAGTTAACTTGCTTGAAATAAACTTCTTAGACATTCCAATAACACCATTAAGTTTATTTACAATCTTTATATCGCCTTTCATATAACTTAAAGCGCCACTTTCTATTTTGACTTTACTTTCATCTAAAATTATTCTAATTTGTTTAAGCTTTACTCCAGCTTTCTTCATAATATTTAAATCAAATGCTGTATCTATATCTGTAGCTCCATTTAACTTATCAAATTCTAATACTTGAAATCTTGAATCATTTGTCATTTGAGCTAACATTGTTAATGTGTTTTCAAACTTTAAACTTGTCCTCATTTTCTATTGCCTCCGATCATTCTTTTATAAAAAAAGAGATATATCTAAATTATAGACATATCTCCCTATATTATTCAACAATCAACAGGTTAGTTATAATTAAATAATAAATTAATATTCTTTAGCTTTTTCTTCTCCGTTTAATACTCTAATAGCACCTTGTGCTAATGCAAGTAATTCATCTTCTCCTGGGTAAGTCTTAACTTCTGAAATCCATCCTACTCTTTTTGTTATGTCCCCTACAACTTTATCTGAGTAAGCCATTCCTCCTGTTAAGATTATCCTATCAACTTTTCCTTCTAGTACAGTTGACATAGCTCCAATTTCTTTTGCAACTTGGTATATGAATGCATCATAAATTAATTGAGCTTCTACATTTCCTTCTTCTGATAATTTTAAAACATCTCTAAAATCATTTGTATCAAGGTATGAAACACATCCACCCTTACCTACAAGTTTGCTATATATTTCTTGTTCTGTATACTTATTGCTAAAGCACATTTTAACTAAATCACCAGCTGGTACTCCACCTGCTCTTTCTGGTGAGAATGGTCCATCTCCATCTAGTGCATTGTTTACATCTATGACTTTACCTTTCTTGTGAGCTCCAACTGAAACTCCACCGCCCATGTGAGTTACAATAAGGTTTAAGTTTTCATATCCTTTTCCACTTTCTTTACCAAATCTCTTAGCTACAGCCTTTTGGTTAAGTGCATGGAATTTACTCTTTCTTGGAAGTTCTGGAACACCAGAAATTCTAGCAACTTGTTCTAATTCATCAACAACAACTGGATCTACTATAAATGATGGAACATTTAATTCATTTCCGATTTCTCTAGCTAATATTCCACCTAAGTTTGAAGCATGTTGTCCTTGTACTCCTTCTTTTAAGTCACTTACTAAGCTATCTGTTACTTCATAAGTTCCTCCTGGAATTGGCTTAAGCATCCCACCTCTGCCAACAACAGCATTTAAAGTTTTAATATCAAAATTCTTTTCTGCTAATACTTTTAAAATAACATCTTTTCTAAAAGCTAGTTGATCAACTATTGTAGCATATTTAGCTATTTCATCTGATGAGTGTCTTAAAGTTTCCTCTAAAATTTCTCTCTCATCTTCATAAACTCCAATTTTTGTTGAAGTTGAACCTGGGTTTATTATTAATAATTTGTATGACATAAACTTAATTCCCTCCTAAATATATTACTTTAATGATTCAGCAACTAAAGCTGCTAAAGCTATTGAATTTACTTTTGTTTGGAATGAGTCCGCTCTTGAAGTTAATATAACTGGTGCTGATGTACCTACTAGTAATCCACCATTTTGTGTGTTTGATGTGTAAGTTAAGCATTTATACATAACATTTGCAGTTTCTATGTTTGGAAGCATTATTATATCGGCTTTTCCTGCAACTGGTCCTGTTATTCCTTTGTGGTGTGCTGCTTCTTCTGAAAGAGCATTATCAAGTGCTAGAGGTCCGTCAACTACACATCCTTTGATTTGGCCTCTATCATTCATTTTTGATAATAATGAAGCATCTAAAGTAGCTGGCATATCTGGGTTTACAACTTCAACTGCACAAACTGGAGCTACTTTTGGTATAGCTAATCCACAAGCATGTGCTACAGCTACTGAATTCTCTATAATTTGCTTTTTAGCTTTTAAATCTGGGTATGTGTTAAATGCTGCATCTGTTAAGTATATTAATCTGTCTATTCCTTCGATTTCAAAAACAGCAACGTGTGACATAAGTTTTCCTGTTCTTAATCCTATTTCTTTGTTTAATACGCTTCTTAAGAAAGTTGCAGTGTCTACTAAACCTTTCATAACCATATCAGCTTTTCCACTTGAAACAAGTTGAACTGCAAATAAAGCTGCTTTTCTAACATCTTTTTCATGCATTATTTCGTATCCTGATAAATCCATTCCGATTTTATCTGCTAATTTCTTTATTTCATGTTTATCTCCAACTAGTATAGCGTCTGCTATTCCTTGCTCTTTTGCTGACTTTACTGCTTCTAATACTGGCTCATCTTGAGCTACAGCGACAGCTACTTTTTTTGGTTCAATCTCTTTGACCTTTGATAATAAATCATCAAAATTTCTACTCATTTTCAACGCACCTCTTTAATTTTTATTTAAAAACCACTACTTTTTTAACACATTCAGTATTAATGGCATTTTTTATCGTTAATTTTATAACAATTTCATTATGTCTATTGTATCAGAAAATTTATTTAAAAAGCAAATTGTCAGAAAATTTATATAAAAAAAAGTGGCATTAAGCCACTTAATTTTTTTTGTACTCTTCCATTATTCTCTCAGCAACCTTTATTCCGTCTACTGAAGCTGAAATTATTCCACCTGCAAAGCCTGCACCCTCTCCAGTTGGATAAAGTCCTTTAACATTTACACTTTGTAATCTTTCGTCTCTTGGCATTCTAACTGGAGCTGAAGTTCTAGTTTCAATTCCCGTTAAAACCGCATCTGACATATCGTAACCTTTAATTTTTTTACCGAATACAGGTATACCTTCTTTTAAAGTTTCCACTACAACATCTGGAAGACATTCTTTAAGTTCTTTAAACTCATATCCTGGTTCATATGTTGGCATTACTCTTCCAAACTCTGTTGACATCTTATCCTTTAAGAAGTCTCCTACAAGTTGAACTGGTGCTTTATAATTTCCACCACCTAAGTTAAATGCAAGACTTTCATAATATCTTTGGAATTCCATACCTGCTAGAGGATGCTCCCCATTAAAATCATCTGGTCCTACTGTTACAACTAATGCTGAGTTTGCATTTACTAAGTCTCTTGCATGATAACTCATTCCATTTGAAACTAATCTTCCTTCTTCTGATGCAGCACCAACTACAACACCACCAGGGCACATACAGAATGAATACACTCCCCTATTCATCTTTTCACTTTGATAAGCTAATCTATAATCAGCTGCATGTAATCTTTTATGATCTTTATACTTACCATACTGACTTTCGTTAATTATTTCTTGTGGATGCTCTATTCTAACACCTATAGCAAATGCCTTTTGCTCCATAGATACTCCTTCTTCATATAACATTTCGTAAGTATCTCTTGAGCTATGTCCTATTGCTAGTATTAAAACACTACATGGTATTTCACGTCCATTAACAACAATTTTTGTTAATCTACCATCCTCTTTTATTATCTTCTCAAGCTTTGAATTAAAGTGTACTTCTCCGCCTAAAGATTTTATATCTTCTCTTATATTTCTAACAACATTTTTTAATATATCAGTTCCAACGTGAGGCTTGCCAACGTAAGTTATTTCTTCTGGCGCTCCACTTTTTACAAGCTCTTCTAATACGAATGCACATCTTTTATCTTTAATTCTAGTAGTAAGCTTTCCATCTGAAAAAGCTCCTGCACCACCTTCACCAAATTGTACATTAGAATTAATATTTAATTCCCCAGTTTCCCAAAACTTTTCCACAGTTTTAGTTCTATTGTCAACATCCTCTCCTCTTTCAAAGACAATTGGTTTATAACCATGCTTTGCTAAAGTTAGTGCTGCAAATAATCCTGAAGGCCCAAGCCCTATAACAACTGGTCTACTTTTTAATTCAGTATCACCATATATAAAGTCTTCTTTTTTTAAATTTTCTTCTAATTTAATGTTGTTATCTTTAACTCTACTTACTATAAGTTTCTCATTTTCACAATTAACATCAACGCAATAATTAAATTTAATATTATCTTTCTTTCTTGCATCAATACTCTCTTTTATTATTTTTAATGAACTTATATGTTCCTCTTTTATATTAAGCTTCTTTGCCGCTTTATTTTTTAAAGTATCTTTATCATCTTCTATACCTAGAATAATGTTATTTATTCTTATTGTCATATAATTTTTACTCCTACGTAGCCTTATTGGCATCATTATTTGAATCTTTTACTGTTGTCTTTTTAGTTAATGTAAATTTGATATTACCTACATTTGATATAGTTACTTTTGCATTACTATTAACTATATCAATAGTAGCATTACCATCAAATGTGCCGCCTTCCTTATACTTGCTTATATCAAGCTTGCAAGCGAAGTTAGCATTGGTTAAACTATCAACATCTTGCTTACTACCTTCAATAGTGAAACTAACATTTTTTGTTTCACTTGATAATTCTAAAGAACTATCAAGCCCTGTGTAAGTTACAGGTATTGTCATCTTCTTTGTTATTTTATTAGTCTGATCTTGATTGTTATTATTATTATTTTCTTCTTTTTCTTTTTGTACTTCTAATTTAACTGTTACTGTATTATCACCAGCTACTAAACTAACTCCATCTGGAACAATTATTTTAACCTTCTTCTCAGTACTACTTGTTAAAGTAGATAAATCTATCTCTTCTGTCTGTAATGAAGTAATATTTTTTAATGTATCATCACTTCCAACAATTTGAACACTTTGCTTTGATAAAGTTGTATTTAATAACTTATATCCTTGTGGAATGCTTCCAACTGTATTTGCTGTTATTGTAACTGACTTTCCATTGTTTACCCCAATACTTATTACACCTTTGTTTTTACTTAATGTAACACCTTTTACTATTTTGCCATCAGCATCTAATGGTTCAAAGGGAAACTCCTTAGTTACACTACTATTAACATCCTCTAAGTTCCCGACTAAAGCTACTGTTGCTACCTTATCAACTGCACTTTTAGGTCCAGATACTGAAACTTTTTCTGATGTGAATTGTTCCTTCTCTTTATAAGCACCTTGTGCATATGTTACATTTACATTAGACGTAGTATTAACTTCCTTTGTTATTAACTTTTCTAACTTAACCTCTATTGTTAAATTACTATTGTTTCTTATATTTACTTGCTCTGGATAATTAATTACATTAACTGGGATGTTATTAACTCCACTTTTTAACGCATATTCTCCAAGGTCTGCAGTTAAATCAAATTGATCTTTAGATACAGAGTATACATACTTTATATCTCCTTCAAGCTTTAAGTCTACAGCAAAGCTTTGATCTGGTGATAAAGCAAGTCCGTATGCTTTTAAACTTTCAGTATTTAAAACTTTAACTGGTACACCTTTTAATGTATATGTTCTTATTGAGTTTTGAACATTAGAAACATAAAGCCATAGAATAAAGGATAGTAATAAACATACTAATTTTATACCTATTGTTTGTTTTTTATTCCTTTTATCCATGATTTCACCCTCTCACCAGCTGATTTTACTTTTTTATTTTCTTTACTTTGCATTATGCTAAGTAATGTCTTTTTCAACTTTTCTTTATCATAGTTTCTAGTAAGTCTTCCTCCAATTGCTAAAGATATAACACCTGTTTCTTCTGAAACTATTATTACTAAAGCATCTGAGTTTTCTGAAAGTCCAATACCAGCTCTATGTCTAGTTCCAAGTTTTTTGTTTATATTATTATTATTTGTTAGTGGTAATACACATCCTGAAGCATATATTCTGTCTTGTCTTATTATTGTAGCTCCATCATGCAGTGGTGTATTTACAACAAATATATTCTCTAAAAGGGCAGAACTTATAACTGCATCTATTATAGTTCCTGATGCTAAAACTTCTCCTAGCCCAGTTCCTTGTTCTATAGCTATTAAAGCACCTGTTTTTGTTTCTGCTAAATTTTCTACTGCAATTACTATTTCATCAACAACTACTTCTCTTTGCTTAACATCTCCTATATTGTGACTCTCATCGAATGCACTTCTACCTAAATGTTCAAGCGCTCTTCTAATTTCTGGTTGGAATATAATAACTACTGAAAGCACACCTATTGTTAATGTCTTATTTAATATAAAATAAAGCATATCTAACCTTAGAATATAACTTATTGGAATTAACGCGACAATAAGAAGTATTCCTTTTAAAAGTTGTTCTGCTCTAGTTTCTTTTATAAGCATATACCCTTTATAAAAAATATATGAAACAACTAAAATATCTACTATTGACCAAACAGATATATGTTTAATCGAATTTAGCGCTCCAATGAAAAAATCTTGCATCAGTCTCACCTCTCTTAATATCATTTCTTTCTAAATTATACACCAAATAATCAAAGCTTAATATAATAGAAAACTACTTTTTACTATTTTTAATAATATTTTAAAACCTTTCTTAATATAATCTATAGATTACTATATTTAGATTATGAAAAGGAGGAATATTGCATGGAAAAGTATAACGAAATTTTAAATAAAATCAAATGTAAAATTAAATCTAATAAGAAGTTGTTTAGTGCTACCTTAGCAATTATCACAATTCCATTAATACTGCTTATTATAACCAAAATTATGCCATCTAGTATAAATCTTAGACATATTAATAAATTTTCTAAAGAAATTTCTTCAATAAACTTATATTTAGCTAATTGTATTTCTAAAGAAAGTGTTGACCCAGAGCAGTCTAAAAAAACTCTTACTGATAACATTACTAAACTTAAAGATGTACAATCTAAATTAAGTGCATTAGAAGTATCTTCTAATGCCTCTAATACTAAAGCTTTACTTGATGAAACACTTACAAATAATATATCGATATGCGAAAAAGCAATGTCTTTATATAATAACGCTTCAACTTCTGAGCTTAGTTCTAAACTTAAAGATTATAACGTGAATTTAGAAGCTATTAAATCATTAAATAAAGATTTAAATGCATTAGGTGTTAAAAGTGTAACTTCTAAAGATAGCTTAGAGTTTTTTGAAAAAACTTATAAATATTTTGATACATTAATTCAAATTAATATTATGAAAGATATTAATAGCGAAAAGAATTCAGCATACATTTTAGCAATAGATAAAATGGTATCTAACTTCAAAGAAATAGACGAAGATTTAAAGCCTGCTTTTAATGATATTATTAAAAATAACAGAGACATACATGTCCTAATTTCGGATATTTCGAATAAAAAATCTACTTTTGAGAATATTAAAAATGATTTCTATTCACTGAGCATCCCTGAAGAAGGTAATGAACTTAACTCAAACTTACTTCAAACAATAAACCTTTATGATATTTATATAAATTCAATGAATGATGCTCTAGATAGTTATATTACTGACTCTAACAACAATGTAAACTTTGAGAATTCGTTTTCTAAACATGCTGATTTTATTACCTCATTAAACAATTTATGTAACAAATTAGAAAGTTTTAAAAGAAAATAGTATATAAAGATTCCTTTTGGCAATACTAAAAGTTAACTGGGTTGTAAAAAGGAGGTTTTTATGAAAAAATTTTTCAGTATATTCTTACTATCTATGTTTTTCTTATCATCAATAACAGCAGAGGCATCTGTTCTTACTATATTTGATTATATTAATGCCACTGAAACAAAAGTTGATGATACTAAAAACAAAGAAAAAGATAAAGATAAAGTGAGCGTAGAAAAGCATACATCTAAGGCAACATCAGCCACTAATAAAGAAAATTCAAAAAATGATATAGAGGTATTTAATCAAAAAGGTTCATCACTTAAAATAACTAAAGCCGACATAGACTTAATGGCAAAATTAGTTTACTGTGAAAGCAGAGGGGAACCCTTTGAAGGAAAAATTGCAGTAGCATCAGTTGTTTTAAACAGAGTTATGAACCCTAAGTTCCCTAATACAATTAATGATGTAATATTTCAAAAGAATGCATTCTCATGTGTTCAAAATGGAAAGATAGTAGCCCAGCCAAATAAATCTTGTTATGATGCTGTTTATGAAGCAATTAGAGGAAAAGATCCTACTAATGAAGCTTTATTTTTCTATAATCCAGAAATAGCAACTTGCTCTTGGATGAAGTCAACATCAAAAAAAGATAGTAAAACAATTGGAAATCATACGTTTTTTAAACAATAAATTAAAGCCTTCCTGCAAAATGCAGGAAGGCTTTATAAATTCTACTTTAAGTTAATTACTGTAGCCTTAGGTCTTGACATTGCTTCAATTGAATATTGAACACCTTGTGTTCCCATACCTGAAGCTTTAACTCCTAAGAATGGGAAGTGATCAGGTCCTCTTTCAGTCTTATTATTCACTTGAACTGTACCAACTTCTAATTTATTAGCTATATTAAATGCTTTATTTATATCTTTAGTAAATACTGATGATTGAAGTCCATATTCAGACTCATTAGCAATTCTTACTGCTTCATCTGCATCTTTAACTCTTATAATAGGTAGTACTGGTCCGAATGGTTCTTCCCAAGCTATTCTCATATCTTCTGTTACATTATCAAATAATGTTGGCATTATAGTGTTTCCTTCTCTATTTCCACCAAGTAAAAGTTTAGCTCCTTTATCTACAGCTTCTTTTATTAATCCATCAACAAAATCACAAGCTTTAGTACTTATAAGTGGTCCAACTACATAATCTCCTTCTAATGGATTACCAACAGTTACATTTTTCATTTCTTTCATTACTTTTGATACTAATTCATCAGCAACGCTATCTAAAACAAGAACTCTCTTTACTGCTGTACATCTTTGTCCTGAATAAGAAAATGCTCCTGCAACTATATTTTTAGCAGCCAATTCTAAATCAGCATCTTCTAAAACTATTGCAGCATCTTTTCCACCAAGTTCCATTAATAGTGGTTTCATTTCTGTTATTCTTGAAATTCTCTTTCCAACTTCACTACTTCCTGTAAAGTTTACGAAATCTATATCTTTATGAGTTACAACGTAATCTCCAATTTCGCTTCCTCTTCCTGTAATAGTATTTAAAACCCCATTTGGTATTCCTGATTCATTAAATGCTTTCGCTAAATAAAGAGCTGAAATACTACCTTGAGTAGCTGGCTTAAATACTACTGTATTTCCAGACATAAGTGCTGGTGCTATTTTTGAAGCAGCTAAGTTTACTGGATAATTAAATGGTGATATCGCAAGTACAACTCCAAGTGGTTCTCTTGTCACTATTGATATTTTATCATTTTTAAATCCTGGGAAAGAATCTCCTGGTATTGATTCACCTTTAATATTTTCTGCAGTATCTGCTGTAAATCTTATTAAGTCAGCTGTTCGTTTTATTTCAGACATAGCACTCTTTTTATCTTTACCAATTTCAATAGTCATAACTTTAGCCATTTCTTCTATTCTTTCTTCTAATAGATCAGCCACGTTATGTAATAACCTTGACTTTTGATTTGTTGGTACTTCTCTCCACTTTATTTGAGCTTCCTTTGCAACTTTTATTACATCATCTACTTCTTCCTTACTCATAGGATGAACTACTCCAACTAATGATTCATCTATTGGTGATAATATTTTAATTCCATTTTCATCACCTTTATTTACGAAGCTACCATTTATTAAGTTACCATAAATAGCAACGCCATTTTTTTCTTCTTTGAACATATATAAGTCCTCCTTATAAATTAATAAATCCTCTATCTTTATAATCTATATATTTCTATACTTTTATTCTAAAATTTCAATTTAGTTTATGATATTATATATTAATTAATATTCATTATTAATATCATACCACTATAGGAAATTTTTAAAACCCCTTTACAACAATATTAACTTTTTATTAATAAATAATTATTATCATTTAAATAGTAAAAAAAATAAAGAAACTTTATTTTTTTATTTTTTTCTCTATTCCTTCTCTAAGATATTCAAGATAGTCTGTATTTGCTCCATTTTCTTTTAGCCAATTAATTTTTTCTTTAGCCTTCTCTATCGAATTTTTAGCTTCTCTAAAATCCTTTTGCTTTATGCATATACTAGTGTACTCTAAAAAGTAATCCGCTTTCATAACATCTTTAGCTAAGTCTTCTCTATCCTCATTTACTAAATCTAAAATAACATTATAAACTTTAGGTGAAGATTTTTCCCTTGCTCTATATAAAAAGTCATTATTTTTACTTGTTTTCTTTGCCATAATTTAATCTCCTTTAAACATCATATTTATTATATTTTATACTTTTCTACGAAAAAAAAAAGTGGCAAAACCACTTTTTTTAAAATTTAAACTAAATATTTTGATGCAACTACTTTAAATTCTTCCTTATTATCCTTATACCAGTCTTCGAATTTTAAATCAGCCTTCTCTAAAACTTTATATAAATCATATACAAAGTTTGGAACTTCTTCATCAACAATATCTCCATAAATCTCTGCAAGCTTTGTGTCTAGAACTTCGTAGCTTCCATTAACATTTAATTCAAAGCATTTTCTTGGAGCATCGTTAACTCTCTTTGATTTTCCTGCTAATCCTATTGAACCAATTTCATGAACTCCACAAGAGTTTTGACAACCTGAAATGTGTAGCATTGGTAAAAGGTCCTTTTCTACATTTTCACTTGAAAGTTTATCTAAAATACTTGTTAATAGCTCTTGGCTATTTGCTAATCCCATTTGACATATTGGAACACCGATACATGAAACAGATTGCATTACTTTAATTTCACCACCACGTCCTTGTGTTAGTTCAATCATTCTTTCTGCTTCTTTACCATTAAGATTTCTCATATAGAAACCTTCTGTCATAGTAAATCTAAAGTCTATGTCTTCCATATCCTCTATAGCCTTTAAAATTTCGTTTAAGTCAGTTAACTTAAGCTTTCCACCAAATGGATGGAAGTAAACACTATAAAGACCTTCTTGCTTTTGTTCTACTAATCTTGAATGTTTAAACTCTGTTACTATTCCACTCTTATTAATTCTATTTTCTTTTACATCTATTTTTAAGTCAGCTTCTCCTAAAACTTCATTTAAATGTTTCTTGTAACATTTAACGAATTCTTCAGCTCCCATTCTTTCAACTATATATCTTATACGAGCCTTATTCTTGTTTTGATAATCACCTTCAGCCATGAATAATCTTACCATAGCTTCAAAGTGGTATATACAATCTTCTGGCTTTATAAGCTCATCATATTCTACTCCAAGTCTTGGGTTTCTACCAAGACCTCCACCTAAATAAACTTTAAAGAATCTTTCACCATCTTTTTCTACAGCTAAAAATCCTAAATCAGTTACTGTTGCATGTGGTGCATCTTCATTATCTATTGCCATAGCAACTTTAATTTTTCTAGGTAACTTATAAGTATAAACTCTTTCCATAATGTATGCATTTAAAGCTTTAGCATATGGTGTTATATCAAATGCTTCTTCCTTGCAAGTCCCTGAAAGTGGTGATATTGCAACATTTCTTGGGAAGTTTCCACCTGAACCTCTTGTATATATTCCGTAATCTAATGCTTCTTCCATTAAGTCACAAACTTCATCAATACTTAACCCATGTAATTGAATCGCTTGTCTTGTTGTTGGATGTATCCAATCTAAGTTATATCTATTTGCCCATTCATATATTTTATTCATATCTTCTTTTGATGCCATACCTGATGGAGTTTTTAATCTTATCATGAACTCTTGTCCACCTCTATGTGCATATACACCCATTCCCCCAGATATTCCTTTAAACTTTGCAACATTTAATTCTTTATTTAAGAACTTATGTCCATTTTCTCTAAATTCTTGTATCTCATCTCTTAGTATCTCTTTTAAATCTTTCATTAACATTCACCTCGTTTATAATTCTACTATTAAAAATTTATAAGGTAAAAGAAGATTTCTTTATAACACATATAAGTATATACCTATATGACTACTAATATATCTTATAAAGAATCTCTAATTACTTTCTTTTGATTTATACATAAAAATCAAAATTGTAATAGCTATACAACATAATATTATGAAAATTATTCCGAGTAAACTAAACATATTAAACCCATAATTTATAATATCCATTGATTTCATACTTTCAAATGGCGAAAAAGCCTTTAATATTCTAACTTTAGGTGATAACCTTGAAGCCATACCTAAAATGTAAGTATAAATTCCAATTCCAATTGTTATTGATATAGAAACTACATCATCCTTCGTAATTGAACATATAATAAATCCTACACTCATAAATAATATTCCAATTACAATTAATCCAATTATTAAATATAATTCCTTTAATAATACATATTCTAATGCTGAATTTATATCTGTAACTAAAATAAGTGTCATAAATGTTATCATTCCTATTATTATACAATATGCTATATATTTTTCTAAATTTGCTATTACCTTTACTTTAATAAAGCTTTTGTATTCTGATGTTTTTAAATATTCTCCTCTTATATTAGAAGTGGCACCAAGGATTCCTCCATATACTGCACCTATTATATATAAATAGTTAAATATATATCCTAAATAAGTAGTTAAGCTAACGTAATTTATCGCTTTATTTATATTTAAAAAGTTATTAGCACCTTGCGATGATATTCTAGGTATACTAACTACACCTTTAAGATCTTTTCCTATAACATAATAAATGGCTAAAAACATAATTACTATTAAAGAACTACATCCGCTCCATATTAGAACTGATTTTATATCTTTAGATACTTCCTCTTCTATTGAGTTCATAAGAATTTTCTCCTTAAACTATTTATATTTTTTGTAAGTATATTCAAATTATAGGTACAAAAAATAGACAAGATTTTAATCCAGTATAAACTTTAAGTGAATAATTTAGGATACTAAATCATTTTTAGTATCCCCATTCATTCAATATTTTATATTAAATTCTGTAATCTTTTCTTTTATAAACAACTAACGTCATTCCAATACATACTGCTATTATGCCAATCATTGCTAATAAGTACCCCTCATTAAATCCATTTTTCATAATCTGTGCTGGTATTAAATTATCATAGGGTGATACATATTTTAAAAATTCTACATTATCATTTAATTTTGATAATATACCAATAAAATAGGTTCCAAAAAATAATCCTAGTGCTATCGGTGTTGCAGACTTTGCACTTTTAATTACAGTTGATATTAAAAATCCTACACTCATGAAAAATACTCCTAATAGGAAAAAGGCAATAAGTACTAACTTAACATCTATTAATGTCTCTAACTTATCAACACCATCTGGTATAAATAATAGTATACATATAACTGAAGCAATACTAATTATCATAGAAAATATGAAAAAACTAATTATATTAGATATTATTTTCATTGAAGCAATTTTACTTCTTGATACTGGTTTTGAATATAGAAACTCTATAGTACCATCGCTTTCTTCACTTATAAGTGAATTGGCACCAAGTATACCCCCATATATAGCTGAAACCATTAATATATATTGAAATGAGTATGCAAAATATTCTCCTATGTCTGCAAAATTTGCCATTTCATTTATATTAAATATTTCTAGCATACTTTTAGGAAGAGTATCCATCTTAGTATTTACTATATCCATCATGGCGCTATTTTTCATAGAAGGATATATGCTCATAAATAGTATTACTATAAGAGAACTTACAATACTCCACATAAGTAATGATTTAAAGTTTCTCTTTATCTCAACTTTTATTATATTCATTACTTTTCACCTTCTTTATAATAATTTAAGAATGTATCCATTAAATCCTCTTCGCTTATTTCTATATCTTCTATCTCAAACTTTGATAAGTTAGTTATAAGTTTATTAATATTTCCTTTATACGAAAATGTAAATTTACCATTCTCTTCACTTAATATTTCTCCATTTATATTTTCTATATCTTGTTTTTTAATATTTTCGCCTTTTATTACTATTCTTTTCTTCTTCTTTTCCTTTAGTGAATTTATATCTTGAATATCTACAATTTCTCCTTCTTTTATTATTACTGCCTTATGACAATAATTTTGAACTTCGGTTAAATTATGACTTGATAGAAAAATTGTTGTTCCTTTTTTATTTTCTTCTAATAGTATTTCAAATAATTTCTTCTGTATTAATGGGTCTAGTCCATTTGTTGGCTCATCTAATATTATAAGTTTTGGTGAATTTATTAAAGCTTGTACTATTGCTACTTTTTTCTTATTCCCTAAAGATAATTCGCCCATCTTTTTATTTTCTTCAATATCTAACTTCTGACATAAGTTAGATATCCTGTCTTTATCCACATTTTCATAAAAGCTTTCCCCATACTTTATAATATCTTTAACTTTCATATCATCGTAAAATCTTACTTCACTAGGTACATAACCTGTAAATTCTTTTATCTTCTTAGAATCTTTAACACAATCTAATGAAAATATTTCACATTCTCCACTAGTTGGAAATATAAAATTTAAAAGAGCCTTTATCGTTGTTGACTTACCAGCCCCGTTCGGACCTATGAATCCAACAATATCACCCTCTAAAACTTCAAAACTTATGTTATTAACTCCCCGTTTGCTGCCATATTCTTTAGTTAATGAATTTATTTCTATAGCTTTCATATAACAATCCCCCTTTTATATATTAAAAACAAAAATATATCCACAGATTTTATTAATAATACACAGTATATTATTAAAACCTGTGCACATATGTTAATAATTTTATTATATCTTATGTTCAAATGTACCAAATACTTTTGCTTTTCCATCATCCACCATAACTGTTCCAAGTGCTAAAACTTTATCAATTTTAAGTTCTTTATTATCAACAATTACAATATCAGCATCCATTCCCTTTTCAATTTTTCCTTTAGTAATAAGCTTTAAAATATGAGCAACATTTGATGTTATAACTTTAATAGCTGTCTCAATGCTTATTTTTTCTTCTAATATTGATTTTCTAACCTCTTCATAAAGAGATTCTACACTACAGATGCCAAGTCCTTTAAGTTTTCCACCATCATCAAACATAGGCATACTTCCATTTCCGTCTGATGTGAATGTTATTTGCTCTATTGGTACCCCTTTATCTAATGAATATTTAAGTGCTTTTGATGCTATTAATTCCCCTTTTTCTAAATGATCTGGATCTGAACTTGTTGTTAAGTCAATATATCCTCCTCTTTTAGTCCACTCAATTCCAGCATCTAAAAGTTCATTTGTCCTACACATATGAGTTGGTAGAAGTTGTGCTGCTGGTATTTCTGATTCATCTAATAACTCAAATAAGTAGTTAAGCCTTCTAGCTCCTCCACCTAAATGAACATTAACAACTCCTGATTTATTTGAAAGTAAGCCACCAACTCTTGACTGTGCAACTAAATTTATAAATTGCTCTACAGTTGGCTGTGAACTTCTATTATCTGATAATGCAATTTCACCAACTCCAATTACTTCTTCAACTAACATAAGATCACCTTTAATGCTATCAGTCATAGTCTTTACTGGAACTTCATAAGAACCTGTATAACAATATGCTGTTATCCCCTCTTCTTTTAAACCTTTAACTTTAGCAACAAGTCCTCTCATATCACGACATACTCCATCCGTTCCAATACATCCAACAACTGTTGTTATACCTGATTTAGTAATAGTGCTTAGTTGTAATTCTGGTGTTCTAGTTTTAAATCCGCCCTCTCCACCTCCACCTGTAAGATGTACGTGGGCATCTATAAATCCTGGAAAAGCGATTTTGCCACTTCCATCTATAATCTCTATGTTCACAAAATTATTTGGAACTTCAATATTTTCATAAATTCCTTCTATCTTATCTTTAACAATTACTATATCTTTGATTCCAACATGTTCAGGTGAATATATTTCTATGTTCTTTATTATTTTGATCATTTAAACATCTCCTCTAATACATTGTTATATTTATTATTACCTATAATATAATAAAAAAACAGAACAAAAAAAAGAAGTCATCTCATAACAAACTATTGTTAGAAAATCCTTAAATTATTTTAGGATTTTCTTATAGTTATGAGACAACCTCTTTTAGCACATTAAAATGGTTACGTAAACTGATCTCTATATTACTTACAATATTTAATATAATCTAATTCGTTTGAAATAGCTATATTATAAATATATGAATTTGATACTTCATCTAAGAATTTTTCTTTTAAAACATCACTTAGTTCAATATTATTAAGCTTTGTGTAGTATTCCATAATGAAATCTTTTCTTCCTTCATCTTCGTTAAGAGCTTCATATTGATAGTAATTTAAAGCATTATAATCCACTTTATATACATTTTCTAATATTTTGTATATTGTTCTACCACCAAATAAATCAGCTAAATATCTAGAATATGCATGAGCTACTAATAATTCTGGATTACTTCTTCCAACTTCATTTAGCTTGTCTACATATGCTTTTGTTGAAGCTAATAACTTCATTGAGTTCATCTTTTCTCCAAGCAAAATCTTTAAATCTTTGTATATCGCTTCTGAACGATATACATCTATTGTCGCAAATTCTTTTACTGAAGGATTATCAGAGTATTTCTCTAAATTAAATTCTATTGTCTTATATATTTCATATAAGTTAAATAAATACTCTGAGTATCCTTCAACAGATGCATTTCCATCTACTAATCTTTTTAAAAACCATGTATTTTCTGCTACATCATGTAAGTTCTGACTATTTACTTTTATATTTTTCATAAATGTATTCATAACATCACCTTTTTAAATTCCTTTCTATTTTTTAACTATATCTCTGTTATCTATTAATTCTCACTCAGTATACTCAATGTGCTTCTTATTTATGATTACATAATAGTCCTCCATATTATAAGTATCAATTCTTATAATCCTTTGATTTAACTTATATTAAGGCGAATATCTATCTTACACACATATTTTAAATGCTATTCTCATTGTAGCTTTAATTATTATCCATTAACAATAGTTATTAATATTCTTTAAACAGCAGTATTCATCTCATTTACGTTTTATTAACAAAAAAATAAAGCCTTGAATCACATATTATTCAAAGCTCTATTTCTTATATTAATCCATAAAATATAATACCCAGTATACCTGCTATAACAATAGATATAATCGGATGTACCTTTTTCGATAACAACAGTCCGCCGATTATTAAAGTTATAATTACTGACTTAACATCTACATATGCATCTTTAGCTAAATCTATAAATGCTTGTATTATAAGTGCAATAAGTACTGGTCTCATTCCAAGTAAAGCTGCCTTTAATACTTTAGATTCTTTAAATTTCTCCATCATTTTTGAAGCAATTGAAACTAATATGAATGATGTTGTAACTACTCCAAGTGTTGCAGCAACACTTCCAAAAACTCCTGATACTTTATATCCAACAAAAGTTGCTGAGTTTATTGCAACCGGGCCAGGTGTCATTTGTGATATTCCGATTATGTCCATAAATGTGCTTGGTGCTATCCAGTGGTTATTTGTTATTATTTCTCTCTGTATAAAAGGTATCATTGCATACCCTCCACCAAAACTAAAAGTTCCAATTTTTAAGAAAGTGAAAAATAATTGTATTATTAAACTCATTTACTTCACCTTCTCCCTTAAAAATACTGCACCATATATTGCAGCTGCAATTACTACAATTACTGGATTAATTTTAAATATTACAAGTGCAATTAATGCTATAACTATCATTATTCCATTTCTAATATTTTTATCTATTCCTTTAGAAAGACTTATAACCCCTGTTAAAACTAATATTGGTACTGCTGCTGATATTCCTTTGAATACGAGATTTACATAATAGTTATCCCTAAATTGCATAAAGAAACTTGCAACAACTAATATTATTAAAAATGATGGAAGAGCTACTCCAAGTAATGCAACAACTCCCCCTAACACTCCAGCTATTTTATATCCAATAAAAATAGAACAATTTATAGACATAGCTCCAGGGAAACTCTGAGATACAACTAACATATCCATAAACTCTTCTTTGCTTACCCAACCTTGTTTGTTTACTACTTCTTCTTCAATAATAGGAATCATCGCATATCCACCACCAAAGGTAAAGGCACCTATTTTAAAGAATGAAATAAACATTTTAAAAATCTTATCCACACTTTTTCCTCCAAATTCATTAATGTATACACATATTTTATCACAAATGAGAAAAAAAAAACGTGGACATAAATCCACGTTTTTGAAAATTCTTTATTATATGCTTTTTACTATTCTTGTTCTAAGATTATTTTCTTAGCTCCTAGTATTGATGAAGCACTCATTGAGAATTCATCTAGTCCATATTCAACTAATGTTGGTATAGCAGTTTCGTCTCCTGCCATTTCTCCACACATTCCAACCCATTTACCATGCTTATGAGCTCCATCGATTGTCATCTTGATTAATCTAAGAACTGCTGGATGCATTGGATTGTAAAGGTATGATACCTTCTCACTCATTCTGTCTGCAGCTAATGTATATTGGATTAAGTCATTTGTTCCTATTGAGAAGAAATCAACTTCCTTAGCTAATTCATCAGCCATTACAGCAGCAGCTGGTATTTCTACCATGATACCCCATTGAATTGAATCTGAATATTCTAATCCTTCTGCTTTAAGTTCTAGAATACATTCTTCTACAACTTCTTTAGCTGATCTGAATTCTTGTATTCCTGAAATCATTGGGAACATTACAGCTAAGTTTCCATAAACTGAAGCTCTAAGTAATGCTCTTAATTGAACTTTGAATATTTCTTTTCTATCTAAACATAATCTAATTGCTCTATATCCTAAGAATGGATTCATTTCTTCTGGTAAAGGTAAGTATGGTAATGTCTTATCTCCACCAATATCAAGTGTTCTTATAACAACTTGTTTTCCATCCATGTTTTCTAATACATATTTGTATGCTTCATATTGTTCTTCTTCTGTTGGAGCACTGTCTCTATCCATATATAAGAACTCTGTTCTAAATAATCCGATTCCGTCTCCTCCATTTGCAAGAACGCCTTCAACATCAGCAGCTTTTCCGATGTTTCCACATACTTCAATTCTCTTACCTGACTTAGTTACAGTTTTAACTTCGATAAGTTTCTTAAGCTCTTCTTGTTCTGCTCTGAAAACTTCTCTCTTAGCTTCGTATTCTTTTACTGTAGCTGCATCTGGATTTATTATTGCTATTCCTTCAATACCATCTACGATTATTGAATCTCCAGTTTTAACTGAAGTTGTGATATCTCCAAGACCAACTATAGCAGGAATTTCTAATGTTCTAGCCATAATAGCTGAATGTGAAGTTCTTCCTCCGATGTTAGTTAAGAATGCAACAACCTTGCTTCTATCTAATTGAGCTGTATCTGATGGAGTTAAATCTTCTGCAACTACTATTGTGTTACCTTCAGTTATTGCAAATGCTTCTCCGCCTCTTCCAGCTAAGTTTGATATTATTCTTTTTGAAACGTCTTTAATGTCAGCTGCTCTTTCTCTCATGTAATCATTGTCCATTGATTCGAATATAGCAACAAATGAATTTGTTACATTTTCAACAGCTTTCATAGCGTTTGTATTGTTATTTTCTATTTCCATAGCCATAGCGCCTGTGAATTCTGGATCATCAAGTAAAGTTATGTGTGCTTCGAACACAGCAGCTTTCTCTTCTCCCATTTCATCAGCAGCTTTAACTTTTATCTTTTCTAATTGCTCTTTTGAAGCATCTAGTGCTTTTTGTAATTTGTCCTTCTCTAATGCTACATCAGTGATTTTTTCATCTGTTATAACTATTTCTTCATGCTCTTGTAAGAATACCTTTCCAATAGCGTATCCTTTTGAAGCCGCAATACCTTTTTTCATAATAAAAATCCTCCTTAATTATGGTACTTTTAAAAAATAAAATTAAGTACATAAAAAAAACTGTTATTTAATAACCAGTCTTCTGATATCTTTTACATAGTTAAGTATAACCCTAAATTATTATAACATAATTTATTCAATTGTTAATACTATATACTACTTTTTTATGCAATATGGTAAACTTTTTGTCATTATTTATTTACATTTTATACTTTTTTATACTTTTTTTATTAATTTTGTAATCTATTTTTCAAACTATTTAGAGTTTTTACACAATTTTCTCTAATCCTTTTCATAAAATATTTTGTAAAAAAATAAGGAAACCTAATTATTTTATAATTTGGCTTCCTTTAATAAGAATTTATATTATAGTATTTTGGCCTTTAGTTTTGCGTGGTCATACTTAACTATTTTACAATATTAATTATAATCCACATAAAAACCTAAAAATAGTGATTAAATTTCATATTTATTGTACAAAACATATATTATTTTTTAAAGGTCATCAATAAGTGTTGCAGCTTTTGCATATGCAGTTGATTTAGCTTCAAAGAAGTCTGTTTTAACTGAATTTGCATCCGCCTGTCTATCAACCCACTCTGCTGGATTATTGTCATATCCATCATAAAGTCTTCCAAGTCCTATTGAAGCAGATCTCATATTACCTAAGTACTTAATATAGTCGTTAATAAGCTTCCTATTTAGTCCTTGAATCTTATCACCTATTACATACTCTCCCCACTCAATTTCGTTCTCTACACCTGTTCTCATCATTTCTCTAAGTTCTTCTTTAATCTCTTCAGTGAAAAGTTCTGGTTCTTCCTTTTGAAGTTCTCTTATTATACTTCTAAATAACCAAAGATGAGTATTTTCATCTCTATTTATATATCTTATTTCTTGAGCAGATCCTGGCATCTTTCCATTTCTCTCTAAATTATAGAAGAACATAAATCCTGAATAGAAATATACTCCTTCTAATATATAGTTTGCCATTATTGTTCTTAATAAGTTATGTTTTGTTGGTTCACTTAAAAATGTATTATATTGATCTCCGATAAACTTATTTCTTTCTAATAAAATTTTATCATCTTTCCATTGGTATAAAATTTCATTTCGCTTCTCTGGCGAACAAATAGTATCTAGCATATAACTATAACTTTGTGAGTGAACAGCTTCTTGGAAAGCTTGTATTGTTAAGCAAAGATTAACTTCACTTGCAGTTATATAATTGTTTATATTAGAAAGATTTGCTGTCTGTATTGAATCTAGAAAAATTAAAAATGAAAGTATCTTATCATAAGCTGTTCTTTCCTCTTCATTAAGCTTCTTATAATCTTTTAAATCTTGAGCTAAATTTATTTCTTCTGGTATCCAGAAATTATTCATACCTTGTCTGTACCAATCTGAAACCCAAGTGTATTTCATATTATTAAAATCATTAAGATTTGTTGTATTACCATTTATCATTCTTTTCTTTGAAGTTTCTATATCTCCAAATTCATTGAATAGCGGTTTTTTATTTATATCTAACATTTCTTTCATTCTCCTCTAAACAAACTTATTAAGCTGAGCAGCTCTCACAATCTCCAACAGTTAAAGATTTACTTCTTACATAATATACTGATTTAACTCCAGACTTGCATGCTTCTATATAAAGATTCATAATGCCTCTCATTGTATAATTAGTAGTAATATAGAAGTTAAATGATTGTCCTTGGTCTATATGTCTTTGTCTAACACCATTCATCTTTACACACCAAGCTTGATCTATATTATAAGCTGAATTGTAGTACCAGAATGTTTCTTCTGAAAGACCTGGTGCTGTCTTTGGAACTATACTTCCCTTTTTCTCTTCAAGCCAAAATCTTGACATTACAGGGTCTACTCCTTCTGATGTTCCTGCAAGTGTTGCAGTTGAACCATTTGGAGCTATTGCAAGTAAGTATCCATTTCTCATACCGTATGTTTTAACATCTTCTCTTAAATTGTTCCATCTATCTGAATTATATTCTCTAATATTAAAGTAATCTCCATTATCCCAATCTGAACCTTGGAATTCTGGATATCTTCCCTTTTCTTTTGATATCTTCATACTTGCTTTTATAGCATAGTAATTAATATTTTCATAAACTTTATCTGCAAATTCTTCATGTTCATCTGCTGTAAAGTGTACTCTATTATTTGCAAGCATATGATGATATCCTGATGTACCAAGACCTACTCCCCTGTATTTTTTATTAGTAACTTCTGCATATGGAACTGAATAGTAATTTAAATCAATAACATTATCCATAGCTCTTATTTGAGTTTCTACAACATACTCAATTTCTTCTTCATTTGTAACATCAATATTACCTAATACTACTGATGAAAGATTACATACAACAAAATCTCCAGCCTTTGTTTTCTCAACTATTATTTTGTCTCCATTTTCATCTAATATTTCTGTATTTTGAATATCCATTGCACTCATATTTTGCATTATTTCAGTGCAAAGATTTGATGAATATATCATTCCCTTATGTTTATTAGGATTCATCTTATTTGCTGCATCTCTATAGAAAGCAAATGGTGTTCCAGTCTCTGCTGCACTCTTTATAATAAGACGTACAAGATCCTTAACTTTCATAATACGCTTATCTATTCTTTCATCATTTACGCAATCAAAATATCTCTTTTCCCACTCTTCTCCATAGAAATCTTCTAATGAATACCCTTTAACCTTCTTTATTTCGTGCGGACACATCATGTACCAGTTACCGTCAATATCATTCTCTGCCATCTTCCAGAATAAATCTGGGTAGCAAAGACCTGGGAATACATCATGTGCTTTCTTTCTATCATCACCATTATTAGTTCTAACTTGAAGGAACTCTGGTAAATCTTTATGCCAAGCATCAAGCCATATAGCAACAGAACCATTTCTAACTCCAAGCTGATCAACAGCTATTGCTGTATCATTAAATAGTTTTACCCAAGGTATTATTCCACCAGATGCTCCTTTAAAGCCTCTTATAGGTGAACCTAGCGCTCTAATCTTACCAATGTATATTCCCATTCCACCACCGAACTTAGAAACTTCTGAGAAATTATCTAGTGATTTATAAATTCCCTTCAAACTATCATTTACAGTATCAATGAAGCATGAACTTAATTGATAAAATGGCTTCCTCGCATTTGACATAGTAGGAGTTGCCATTGTTGCTTTAAGTGAACTTAAAACGTCATAAAATCTCTTTGCATAATAAAGTCTGTTTTCCTTCTTTTCTGGTATAGCAAGGTGCATTGATATTCCCATAAACATTTGTTGTGGTAACTCTAATACCTCACGATTAAAGTTCTCAACTAAATATCTTTCTCCTAAAAGCTTTATACCACTATAAGTGAATAAGAAGTCTCTCTCTGGCTTTATTTCCTTCTCAAGTTCTTCTATATCTTCTTTAGAATAGTTATCTAATATATATTTTCCGTATAACTTTTCCTCAGTTAATTTATTTACAAATCCATAAAGGTCTCCGTATAAATCTTCATCTTCTGAAATTCCTCTATTTCTTCTTACTTTATCATAAAGCTTATGTACATATAGCTTTGCTGCTGCTTTTTGCCAATCTGGCTCCATATCTGTTGTAAGTTCTAAGGATACCTGTATTAATGATTCCCTAATTTCTTCATATCCCATTCCAGGTCTTACAATTAAGTCTAATTTTTCTTTTAATACTTCTACGTTATATATTCCAAATTCATCATTTATTGATGATAATGATAATTCTAAAAGTGCATCTATTTCCTTCACCAAATTTCCCTCCAAAGCAATATATAGTATATTTATATTGTATTTTTACCAAACCAACACAATATATTGACTTACTTATTATAGTTTTTAAAAGCTTTTATGTAAAATTATATAAAGTTCACTGTAGTATTAAAATAGCCTTTTTTATTTAATAAGCTTTAAATATCTCTTCTTTTTAATAACTTTTATCCTTTGACAATTCAAACTACGAAACATTAAATATTTGAATTATTTTTAACAAAAGACCTCCATATAAGTAAACGGTTATACCTATATGGAGGTCAATAATATTATTCTATTTTAAGTTACTTTCCCACTCTACTTCTTTAAATCCAACAAGGACTTTGTCATCACCTATAACTAACGGTCTCTTAACCATCATCCCATCAGATGCAAGTATATCTAAAAGTTCATCTTCTGATAAAGTTTTTACTTTATCTTTCATTCCTTGTTCTCTATAAAGCACACCACTTGTGTTAAAGAACTTCTTTATCTCTAATCCACTTCTATCAAGCCAAAGCTTTAGCTCTTCCTTAGTTGGATTACTAAGTTTTATATCTCTGTCTATAAAGTCAACTTTGTTTTCTTCTAACCACTTCTTTGCTCTTTTGCAAGTTGTGCATTTTGGATATTCTACAAATAAATAACTCATATATATTCTCTCCTCTTGTTAAAAAGATTACTTTCTAATATTTATTATTGATTATATCATATTCAAAATATTTTTTCATACTTATTCTATTGTTTCAAAAGGAAGGTATACATATATTTTAAATAAATCTCCCTCTCTTTTAATTCTTGTTGTACCTTCATGAAGTTCAACAATGCTCTTTGTAATTGCAAGACCAAGTCCTGAACCATCAACAGCTGACGTTCTTGACTTATCACCTCTTGCAAATCTTTCAAACATTTCAGATTCATTAAATTCCATTTCATAATTTGCAACATTTTTAAATGAAATAAGTACTCCGTTATCTTCTTTTATTATACTAGCATAAACTCTAGTATCATCTAATGAATATTTAAGAGCATTTATAACTATGTTCTCTATAACTCTAGAAATCATTATTCCATCTAGTTCCATTATTATTTCATCTTCATCACAATCAACTTTAAATTCAATTCCTTTATCTTCGTAAAGGGATGAGAACTCTCCAATTACTTGATATATAAGTGATACAACATCAATACTATCTTTCTTTAACTGAAGCTTTCCTGAATTTATTTTTGATACTTCAAATAAGTCTTCTATAAGAGATTTAAGCTTATTAGATTTTTTCTCTAATATCTTTAAATAATCCATTCGTTCCTCTTCTGATATTCTGTCATCTTGAAGTATATTTACGTAGTTTATTATTGAAGTTAATGGTGTTTTTAAATCATGAGATACATTTGATATAAGTTCTGTCTTTAGCTTCTCATTTTGAAGTGCTTCATCGACAGCAATATTATACCCATCTTTCATCTTATTAATGTTTTGAATAAGTTCCCTTACTTCTACTCCACCAATTTCTTTTATAGTGTGCTCAAAGTTACCATCATTTATTATTTTAAGATCATCTTTAACCATTCCAATTTCTATGTTTCTCTTTACTGAATACATTATTCCAATCATAGGTAATATTACAATAAGGAAACTTCCCTTAAACGGGTATTGACTAAAGAAATTTGCAATTATATTATTTTCAATCCCACCTATAGCAAGTAAATATAAATAAACAATATAAAATATTATGCTTGCTATTAAAGCTATTAACATAGTCCTTCTTGGACCTTTATATTTAAATGCATGTTTAAATATATATATTATATCTTTTATTATATTTCCTCTAACAACTACTTTGCCTTTCTTGCTGAAAATTACATAAATTATTTTAAAGAATAAAAATATACCAACAACTATAATTACTGAAAATAATACTATATCTCCAATAGCTCTCTTAACTTGAGGCATATATTTAACCTCTGGTGTATAATATATTTCTTCAAAATCTTTTAATACTTTAGCTGAATATGCAACATCTCCATCTTCAACTAACTTATTATATATATTTACGTTATTACAGCTGTAAGTAATTATATGTTCACCTTTATACTTTTCTTCTATAACTTTGTAGAGATTTTCACCTTGTATTTTCTTAACTCCTTGGAAAAAGGAATCATTAGTAAAGATTTCATCAGTAAATTTATTTCTAATAATAAAATAAATATCCTTAGGTAATTTATCGTTTGAGTAAAAGCTATTATCATATATGTTGCTTCTAATACCATCTTTTTCTCGTTCTGTTGAGTATAGCAATTTATTTAAACTATCAGTCCTATTATAAATATCCGTATTTAATATTTTCGCATCATTCTTAAGGGAATTCTTATAAAATGATTGTCTATCAAAAACAGCTTCTATTGCTCCTGTACCATCTCTTGAACTTGAGCTTTTAAAATATTTTATAGAAATATCTGCACACGCAACTCCTACAACAATTACTATTATTATTTCCATTAACCAAACATTATTAAAGTATTTTTTAAACTTACTTCTCAATCTTGTATCCAATTCCCCATACCACCTTTATATATTCAGGCTCCTTAGTATTAATCTCTATCTTCTCTCTTATTCTTCTTATGTGAACAGTAACTGTATTCTCACTCTTATAAAATGGTTCTTCCCAAACCTTTTCGTATATCTCCTTAATTGAAAATACTCTTCCAAGATTTGATGCTAAAAGAACTAATATTTTATATTCTGTCGCTGTAACTTTAATTTCTTCATCTCTTACAGTAACCATTTTAGCTATTGTATCTATTTCTAAATCTTTTACCTTTATGAAATCCTTATTTTCCATTGATAATGGATTTTCATATCTTCTAAGCTGTGACTTTACTCTTGCAACAAGTTCTAAATGATTAAATGGTTTTGTTATATAATCATCAGCACCAACATTTAGCCCTAATATTTTATCTGAATCCTCACCTTTTGCTGATAACATGATTATTGGAATATTATTTGTTTCTCTAATTTTTAAACATGTCTTTATTCCATCCATCTGTGGCATCATTATATCTAGAACTATTAAGTGAATATTTTTTTCTTCTAATATTTCTAAAGCCTGTATCCCATTGCTAGCATTAAAAACTTTTAGATTCTCTCCCCTTAAATAAATATTTATGGCATCTCTTATTTCCTTTTCGTCATCTACAACCAAAATGTTAAACATACTTAGCCACTCCTTCCTATAAATATCTTATCGTAAATCCGATTAAAAGAACACGTACCTTTGTTACGAAATTCTTAAAACTCCTATTTATTATCCATATGTATTTCTACATTTGTACTCTTATGGTTTATATTATCTTTCTTATTTTCCATATAAGTCTTTATTAATATACCAACACAAATCAAAACTAGTATATATAATATTATTTTTTTAGTCTTTAAATTACCTGGTAAATTCATTCTAAACATACATAATACCTCTTTAAAATTTAATATATTCTATATTATCCTTCAATATTATCACAATGTCTAGAAAACAGTTTTATTTGTTGTAGCTATTAGAACCTTTTTAAAGATATTAATAAGGTTAATGATATAATTGCCCCTCTTCCTATTTCTTCCTCATATACCCCTCAAATCACAACTATTTAGATGTTAACTTTATTGAGTATTTTATATATAATAGACTGGTTATTACATAATTTTTTTAATTTATACAATAGGAGATTAACATGAAAATTTTACTCAAAAGTAAAACCTTTATTTTAGATGTAATTCTAATTTTTGTTGGATGCATTATTGCTTCCCTTGGAGTTAATTTATTTTTAACTCATGCCAAATTACTTAGTGGTGGCGCCACTGGTATAGCACTTATTTTTCAGTACCTTTTTGCTGTACCTGCAGGTGTTGTTGTTTTCATTATAAACCTACCACTATTTGTACTAAGTTATAGAAGACTTAGTAAATCATTCACTCTATACTCAGCAATCGGAATGTTATCACTTTCCATTGCACTTATTATAACCAAACCTCTATCATCATTTGTTAAAGTTGATGATATTTTATTGTACTGCATTTATGGTGGTGTTCTTTGTGGTATTGGTTATGGTATCGTATTTTTAAGAAATGGATCTACTGGTGGTACTGATATTATCACTATGTTAATTAGACAAAAGTACTCAAACTTTGAGATTGGTAAACTTGGATTTATACTTAACTGCTTAATTGTAATAGTTGGAGCTGCTATATTTGGAATTCCAAAGGCACTTTATACTTTATTATCAATTTTCATTCAAGGTGCTGTTTTAGACAGAGTTCTACGTGGACTTAACAGTAAAAAACTTATGCTTATAATTACAAAGAAAAGTCAAAATATTATCGACTTCGTTATTGATGATATGACTAGAGGTGTTACTTCAATTCCAATTGAAGGTGAATATACTCATAGCAAGAAGAAGATGCTTTATTGCATCGTAACTACAAGTGAGATGCTTTTATTAAAAAATAAAGTTTATGACATTGACCCTAAAGCGTTCATTACGATAATGGACACATCTGAAGTTAAAGGTAAAGGCTTTAAAAGTATATAATATAAAAAAGGCTATCTACAAAAGATAGCCTTTTTCTTATACCATTTTTAAATACTCTTCTCTTCCTATATCATATAAGTTATTACCTAAACTATCTATTACAACAACTAGAGGTAAATCCTTAACTTCTAGCTTTCTTATAGCTTCAGAACCTAAGTCTTCATATGCAATAATTTCAGACTTAATAATACTCTTTCCTATAAGAGCTGCCGCTCCACCAATTGCACCAAAGTATATAGCTTTATTTTTCTTTATACTATTTATTACTTCATAATTTCTAAGACCTTTACCAATCATCCCTTTAAGCCCTAAGTCGAGAAGTTTTGGTGCATATGCATCCATTCTATAACTAGTCGTTGGTCCTGCAGAGCCTATAACCATTCCAGGCTTTGGAGGTGTTGGTCCAACATAGTATATAATCTCTCCCTCTATATCAAAAGGAAGCTTTTCTCCCTTATCTAAAAGTTCAATTAACCTTTTATGTGCAGCATCCCTTGCTGTATATAAAGTTCCTGTTAATAACACAGAGTCCCCACATCTTAATTGATCAATCTCACAATTACTAAGTGGTGTTATAATTCTCTTTACCATAATTTTATACCTCCTATATAACTCTCTCTTTATGTCTTGTTACGTGGCAACTTATGTTAACTGCAACTGGCATTCCCGCTATATGTGTTGGATATGTTTCAATATTTATCCCCAAAGCTGTTGTTAATCCACCAAACACCTGTGGACCAATTCCTAAACTGTTGATATCTTTTAAAAGCTCTTCCTCTAACTGTGCATAAATTTCATTTTTATTTCTTTCCTTTATACTTCTAAGAAGTGCTTTTTTTGATAAATATGCAACTTTATCAAAAGTTCCACCAATTCCAACTCCAACTACCATCGGTGGACACGGATTAGGACCTGCCTCTTCAACAGTTTTCAAAATGAACTTCTTAACTCCTTCCAATCCATCTGAGGGTTTAAGCATTGCAACCTTGCTCATATTTTCAGAACCAAATCCCTTTGGTGATACAGTTATTTTAACTTTATCTCCATCTACAATATTGTAATAAATAACAGCTGGTGTATTATCTAAAGTATTTACCCTATCGATTACTGGATCTTTAACTACTGACTTTCTTAAATATCCTTCATCATAACCTCTTTTTACACCTTCATTTATTGCAGTTTCTAAATTCCCATCAATAAAATGCACATCTTGTCCAATATCTAAAAATACACAAGCCATACCTGTATCTTGACATATAGGCATTTTTTCATTTTTTGCTATCTCATCATTCTCAATAATTCTATCAAGGACATCTTTAGCAATAGCAAACTTTTCTTCACTTTTACCGACCATAAGACCTTCTTTAATATCATCACCAATATAATAATTAGCCTCAATACATAAATCCTTTACAATATCTCTCACAATATTTACACTAACATCTCTCATAACTCAATTCATCTCCCTTCTCCTATAGTTTATTTCTTAAGGGCATATTTTTCAATATATTACTTTTATTTCTAGACAAAAAAAGAGCTGTTCTGTAACAACTCTCTCAATTTCCTAGGAAATATAACAATTTAATTTAATATTGGTTTCTTTTCTGGTTTTTCTTCAAAATATTTATCTATTCCATTACCGATTGCTGTAACAATAGATCTTTGATATTCTTCATTTTGAAGATTTTTCTCATCGTCATAATTAGATAAAAATCCACATTCTACAATTACACTACCACAATCATATCCGTCTCTTAGTATCTTGTAAGCCTTCTTAGCATCTTTAGCAACTCTTGTATTCTCTGGCTGAACTTGTTCACGCACTGCAAGCTGAATGCTCTCTGCAAGCTTCTTACTCTTCTCATTACTTGAATACCAAACCTGGGTTCCTTTGCACTTTTGACTTGAAAACATATTTTGATGTATTGATATGAATAGATCGCATTCAGTTTCTTTTTTCATTTCACATCTTAAGTGAAGATCATCTTTCTTACCTGTAGCTAATGATATATCATCTTCTCTAGTCATATATACTTTATATCCTTTACTTGCTAAAACATCTCTTAATTTTAAACTTATAGATAAATTAATTCCCTTCTCAATTGTTCCATTTTTTGATTTTGCTCCGCCATCAAAACCACCGTGACCTGCATCAATTAATATTTTATATTCATTGTTACTTTGATCTGCATAAGCTGCGTAATTACCTATAAATAAAAATATAATTGTCAATAATACCGTTTTGAAAATCTTCATGTTTTCTATCCTCCTTAAAAGTCTTATAGATTTATTATGTGATTACACCCTTTATTTATTCTGGTAAATATAAACTTTAACAAAAAAAGAGAATCACAGTTACGTGATTCTCTCGTAATAATTTTTATTATTTTGTATTATTCTCTATAACACTTTGCGCTATATTTTTAGCATGATCTCCAATTCTTTCGAAGTTTGAAATCATATCTAGGAATATTGCTCCAGCGTAAGCATTACATTTTCCGTCATATAATCTCTTTATATGTTTGTCCCTATATTGCTTTTCTGATGAATTTATTCTCTCTTCAATACTATTTATACTACTTGCTTTTTGAACATCTCTATTTTCATAGCTGTCTATTGCAAGTTGTAGTGCTGTAAGCGTATAGTTATATATTTGATGTAATTCATCTACAGCATCTTGGCTATATTTTAATTTTTTATTTGATTTTTGAGTTGCAAGATCAGCTATGTTTTCTGCATGATCTCCAATTCTTTCGATATCATTTATTATGTGGAAAGTTGAAGCGACTATACCACTTTCTTTATCTGATAACTCACACTTTGATAGTTTAACTAAATATGTTGTTATTGATTCTTCTAACACATTTATTATCTCTTCATTATTATATACATCATTAACGAGTTCTTCATTCTCTTCGTTAAATGCTTGCATTGATAACTCTAAGTTTTGCTTAGCTTTGTTTGCCATTCTGATAGTTTCTTTAATGACTTGTCCAGCTGCAATTACTGGTGTTTCAAGTAATCTATCATCTATATATTTAGGACCAACTTTTTCAATTTCGTCATCCCCTGGAATTATCTTATTAACTGCTAGTATTAAATACTTTCTAAGTGGTAACATAACCGCCGTATTTGCGATGTTAAATACAGTATGTGAATTTGCTATTTGTCTTTGAACATCATCTGGGCTCATGCTTGTAACTAACTTACCTAATATACCGATAAGAGGTAAGAATAGAATTGTTCCACCTACATTAAATATTAAATGTAGCATTGCTGCTTTATGTGCTGTCTTATTTGTACCTACTGTTGAAAGCATTGCTGTTATACATGTACCTATATTACATCCAAATAAGATAGGTAATGCAGCTTCAATGTTAATTGCGCCTGCTGTTGCAAGAGCTATAAGTATCCCTGTTGTTGCAGAAGAACTTTGCAGTATTGCTGTAATAGCTGCCCCTGCTATAATTCCGATAAACATATTATCTCCAATTGCTACAACTAATTGTTCAAACATTGGTGATGCTGCTAGTGGTTTCATTGCACCACTCATCATTCCCATTCCTGTGAATAATATACCGAATCCTAGTATGATATTTCCAATATCTCTTCTCTTCTTCGCTTTAGCAATCATAACCATTGCTGCTCCAATAAATATGAAAACAGGAGCTATAGTATCAAGTTTAAAAGCAACTAACTGAGCTGTAATTGTAGTACCAATATTAGCACCCATTATTACTCCAGCAGCTTGTGCTAAATTCATAAGTCCTGCATTAACAAAACCAACAACCATTACTGTTGTAGCACTACTACTTTGTATTACAGCCGTAACTGCCGCTCCAACAAAAACTGCCATTATTGGGTTTGATGTTACTTTTTCAAGAATTCTCTTTAACCCTTCTCCGGCGGCGTTTTCAAGACCATCTCCCATTAATTTCATTCCATAAAGAAATAATCCAAGACCTCCCATTAAAGATATAACCGTCATTACTACAGAATTCAAATTTGTTCTCCTCCATCTCAATTAAAATTTATATAATCTACTTAATTTCTTATTTGTGAACTTTGTAAGGTAAGTGTACATTATTTCTTTACATTTGTTAATATTAATTCCATTTATTTAACCTAGATTTAATATAAGATTACTTTTTCTTCTATTTTTTACTTTTTTATCATTTTTGCATGTAAAATCTAATTAAAATCTCTTAACTTTTATGTAGATAAATTTACTTTATTGTATAAAAAAAAGAGAAGAGTAAAACTCTTCTCTTTCATCCGTACTCCAAATATTATCTCTTTGAGAATTGTGGAGCTCTTCTTGCTTTCTTAAGGCCGTATTTCTTTCTTTCAACCATTCTTGGGTCTCTAGTTAAGAATCCAGCTTTCTTTAATTCTGACTTTAAAGCTTCGTCTGATTTAACTAACGCTCTAGCGATACCGTGTCTGATTGCTCCAGCTTGACCTGTGAATCCTCCACCGTGTACGTTAACTAATACGTCAAACTTATCTTTAGTTCCTGTTAAAACTAAAGGTTGGTTCACGATAACTCTTAAAGTTTCTAAACCAAAGAAGTTTTCGATTTCTCTTTTATTTATAACTACTTTACCATTTCCTGGTACTAGTCTTACTCTTGCAACTGATTTTTTTCTTCTACCAGTTCCCATGTATTGAACTTTTGCCATTTTAAATCCTCCTCCCGAGCTTCGGTTATTAGTACTTTAATTCAAGTACTTCTGGCTTTTGAGCTTCATGATTGTGCTCTTCGCCTCTTACTACGTTTAATTTCTTTAACATTTTTCTTCCTAAAACTCCGCTTGGAAGCATTCTTCTAACTGCTTCTTCAAAAGCAAATTCAGGTTTCTTTTGTAACACTTCTCTGTATGGGATTTCTTTTAATCCACCTACGTATAAGCTGTGCTTTCTCATCATTTTTTGATCTAACTTCTTACCAGTTAAAACAACCTTTTCAGCATTGATTACGATAACGAAATCTCCGCAGTCAACATTTGGTGTAAATGTTGGCTTATTTTTTCCTCTTAAGATTGAAGCAACTTGGCTAGCAACTCTTCCTAGTGGCTTACCAGCAGCATCAACAACATACCATTTTCTTTCAACGTCTTGTGCTTTCGCAATGTATGATTTCATGTCTTTTTCCCTCCTTGAACTTACAGTGAGCAATATTCTTCATATTGCATTTATGTCAAGATCCTTAAATTTTAAGAATCTTCCGTACATAAATATTCTAACAAACATACATCATTATAATACACGCTTACGGGCGTGTCAATGTATTTTACATATTTTTTTATATTAATAATAAACTTTTTCTAAAACTAGACCATTAGGTGGTGCACAATGCCCTGATTTTTCTCTCTTACCAGTATTTATGGCACTTAGAACCTCATTATATCCCTTTTTTCCTAGTCCAACCTCTACTAAAGTTCCTACTATTATTCTTACCATATTATATAAAAAACCATCAGCTGTAACGTAAATTTTTATAAGTTCGTTATCTTTTTCTATATGTAAGTCACTTATCGTTCTAACTGTTGTTTTCACCGAGCTTCCATTAGTTTTAAATGCGCTAAAATCATGTTTTCCTATGAAGCATTTACAAGCCTCTTTCATATCATCTATATTTAATTCATCCATAACGTGATAAACATAATTTTTAAAAAGTGCAACCTTTTCTCGTCTATTAATTATAGTATAACAATATGTTTTTCCCTTGCTATCATATCTTGAATGGAACTCATAAGGTACCTCTTCTGACTTTATAATTGCGATGTCACTTGGTAACTTAGTATTTATAGCCTCTCTAAACCTCTCTGGCGGCACACTGCTATCTACCCTAAAGTTCGCTACCATTCCTTTTGCATGAACTCCTGAGTCCGTTCTAGAGCTTCCTGTTATAGACACTTCTTCTTTAACAATCTTTGATATAGCATTCTCTATACTTTCTTGAATTGTTTTACCTTGTTTTTGCCTTTGCCAGCCGTTATAACCTGTTCCGTCATATTCAATAGTTAATTTTATATTTTTCATGTAAATACACCTAATCCTTAAAGCACTCTAATAACTATACTTGCAATAAATAATATTCCAAATATACACCATGCTAAAATATCATTTTTAGTAAATACTAATTGTTTCATTCTTGTTCTTCCAGCTCCACCTCTATAACATCTAGCTTCCATTGCCATAGCAAGTTCATCTGCTCTTCTAAATGAACTAATAAATAATGGAACTAATAGTGGTACTAAACTTTTTGCCTTTTGAATAATTCCACCTGATTCAAAATCTGCACCTCTAGCCTTTTGAGCTTTCATTATTTTATCTGTTTCATCCATTAGCGTTGGAATGAATCTTAAAGCTATTGTCATCATCATAGCAAGCTCATGAGCTATTTCCTTACCAATTGGTCTAAGAAGTCTCTCAATACCATCTGTAAGCTCTATAGGTGATGTTGTTAAAGTAAGTAAGGATGTTCCTGCAACTAAGAATATTAATCTAAGCGCCATAAATGCAGCTGTCCTAATACCTTCAACATAAACATTCAAAAATCCAAAATGGAATAATAATGTTTCTGGTGTTCCTTTAATCATAAAAATATTTAAAACTGAAGTAAATAACACCAAAATAATAATAGGTTTTAATCCTTTTAATATAAATTTAGGTGGTACTTTTGAATTAATAATAACTGCCGCAAGAAATGCAACAACTATAATATACCCATAAAACTTATCTATTAAAAATAAAGATACAATAAATAATAAAGATATTAAAATCTTTGTTCTAGGGTCTAATTTATGAGTAAATGAGTTCCCTGGTATATATTGTCCTATAGTTATATCCTTTATCACTTATTTACCCTCCCCGTACTCTCTTCTTTATTTCCAAATAATCTAACTAATTCCTTTTTGCATTGTCCTATTGTATAAACCTCGTCACTTACTTCAAAACCTCTTTTTCTAAGTTCCATCATAAGGTAAGTAACTTGTGGCACACCAAGACCTATTTCTTCTAATACTTTAACATTTTTAAATACTTCAGCTGGTGTTCCTTCTAAAGCAATTTTACCCTTATTCATAACAACAACTCTTTGAGCAATCTTAGCTACGTCTTCCATACTATGACTTACTAAAATAATTGTCATATTATATTTTGAATGAAGTAACTGTATTTGTCCTAATATGTCATCTCTTCCTTTAGGGTCTAACCCTGCTGTAGGCTCATCCAAAATAAGTGTTTTTGGCTCCATTGCAATAACTCCAGCAATTGCAACTCTTCTCTTTTGTCCACCACTTAAATCAAACGGAGATTTATCTTTATATGTTTCAAAATCAAGTCCAACCATCTCCATAGACATCTTTACACGCTTATCTATTTCATCTTCATCTAAACCTAAATTTGTAGGACCATATGCAATATCTTTAGCTATTGTTTCCTCAAAAAGTTGATATTCAGGATATTGAAATACAAGTCCAACCTTCTTTCTAACATCAGAAAGCTTTACTCCCTTTTTAGTAATATCCTCACCATCTACAATTATACTTCCAGATGTAGCTTCTAAAAGCCCATTCATATGTTGTATAAGTGTAGACTTACCTGATCCTGTGTGTCCTATTAAAGCAATAAATTCACCATCTTTGATGTCTAAACTAACATTATCTAATGCTTTCTTTTCAAAAGGACCATTTGCCATATATACATGTGTTAAATTCTCTATTTTAATTGACATAACGCATCCACCATCTCATCTACATTTATTATTTTACTATCTAAATCTATACCTTCTTTTTTTAGCTCATAACTTAGTTCTGTTACTTGTGGTACATCAAGTCCTATTTTCTTCATAAGTTCAACTTGAGAAAATACATCTTTTGGAGCACCTTCAAGTATTAGCTTACCATTGTCCATAACAACGATTCTATCTGCTTGTGCTGCTTCATCCATATAATGAGTAATAAGAACTATAGTAATTCCATATTCCTTATTTATTTCTTTAATATTATTTAAAACTTCTTTTCTACCTGATGGATCAAGCATAGCTGTTGGTTCATCAAATATAATACATTCTGGTTGCATAGCAAGTATCCCTGCAATAGCGACCCTTTGCTTTTGACCACCAGATAAAAGGTGCGGAGCGTGTCTTTTATATTCACTCATTCCAACCTTTTCTAAACTTTCATCAACTCTTCTTCTTATCTCCTTAGGATCTACTCCTAAATTTTCTGGTCCAAAGGCTACATCTTCTTCAACTATTGTAGCTACCATTTGGTTATCTGGATTTTGGAATACCATACCGGCTTTAGATCTTACATCCCATACGTTATCCTTATCCTTAGTATTTAATCCATCAACATATACAAAGCCCTCACTTGGTATAAGTAATGCATTCATATGCTTTGCTAAAGTAGATTTTCCTGAACCATTGTGACCTAGAACAACTAGAAATTCACCTTTATTAACAGTTAAATCAACACCATTTATAGCATACTTTTCAATGCCATCTTCATGTGACGTGTACTTAAAAACTAAATTTTCACATTTAATCATATCTTGACTCATTTGGTCCTCCATAATTTATACATATTTAATATATTTTTTTACTACCCTAAACAATAATTTCTATACAATTGTAGAATGTTACTGTATATACACTTTATCATTATTATTATATACCATAAATTGCAACTTTCAACTCCAATATTGAATTTCCATTATTACACCTCTATAGAAATTATTTTGAATATAACAAAATGGGGATTAAGAATAATCTTAATCCCCATGAAAAATTATACTAATTCAAGTATAACTATTTCAGCTCCGTCCCCTCTTCTAGGGCCCTTTTTATACATTCTTGTGTATCCACCGTTTCTTTCAGTGTATTGTGGAGCTATATTGTCAAATAAGTGTTTAACTACTGCTTCTTCTTGAACAAATGTTAAAACTTGTCTTCTAGCGTGAAGATCGCCTCTCTTTGCAAGAGTAATCATCTTTTCAGCTATACTTCTAGTTTCTTTTGCTCTAGTTTCAGTTGTTTCGATTTTACCATGTTTTAAGAAACTAGTTACTAAGTTTCTTAACATAGCTCTTCTTTGGTCAGTAGGAAGACCTAACTTACGATAACCTGCCATGGATTTACCTCCTTACTCGTCGCTTAATTTTAAGCTTAAGCCTAATTCTTTAAGCTTCTTTTCAACTTCTTCTAAGGATTTCTTTCCTAGATTTCTTACTTTCATCATGTCGTCCATTGATCTGTTAGCAAGCTCTTGAACTGTATTGATTCCAGCTCTCTTTAAACAGTTATATGATCTAACTGATAAATCCAACTCTTCTACAGTCATTTCTAGTACTTTTTCCTTTTTATCTTCTTCTTTTTCAATCATTATTTCAACATCATTAGTTTCATCTGTTAATGACATGAATAATTTAAAATGTTCTATTAAGATTTTTGATGATAAGCTTATTGCTTCATCGATCTTTATAGTACCATTAGTCCAAATTTCAAGTGTTAACTTATCATAGTCAGTAATTTGACCGACTCTAGTATTTTCAACTTTAAAGTTAACTCTCTTAACTGGTGTATATATTGAATCAACAGCTATTGCTGATATTGGTAGGTCTTCACTCTTATTTTTGTTCTGAGTAACATATCCTCTACCTCTATTAACAGTTAATTCCATATAAAGTCTTCCATCGTTATCTAAAGTTGCAATATGTAAATCCTTATTAACAACCTCAACATCTCCGTCTGTCTTTATATCTGCTGCTGTAACAACACCAGGTCCTTTTGCATCTATATATATAGTCTTAGGACCTTCACCATTCATTTTTAAAGCTAAAGCTTTGATGTTAAGGATTATCTCAGTAACATCTTCTTTAACTCCTTGTATTGTAGAAAACTCGTGAAGCACACCATCAATTTTAACTGAAGTAGTTGCAACTCCAGGTAATGATGATAATAGTATTCTTCTTAGGGCATTTCCTAAAGTTATACCGTATCCTCTTTCTAATGGCTCTACAACGTACTTACCATAAGTACCGTCTTCATTTGCTTCTACACATTCAATTATTGGCTTTTCGATTTCTAACATACGAACCCTCCTTATTTTTAAAATGGCAACCTTATTTTGAGGGCAACTGATTCTATATTTGTACTAACAAATATTACAATTATTTGCTATATAACTCAACGATAAGAGTTTCATTAACTGGTACGTCAATATCTTCTCTAGTTGGCATAGCAACTACTTTGCCTTCGTAGTTTTCAACGTTAGCTTCTAACCATTTTGGTAAAGTCTTTGGATTTTCAACGAAAGTCTTGAACTTTTCGCTTCCCTTGCTCTTCTCAGAAACAGTTATTATATCGTTAACTGATACTTTGAATGAAGGAATGTCAACCTTTTTACCATTTACTAAGAAATGACCGTGGTTAACTAATTGTCTTGCTTCATTTCTTGAAGCACCATATCCTAATCTATATGCAACGTTATCTAATCTTAATTCTAATAACATTAATAAGTTTTCACCAGTAATACCCTTCATGTGTTCAGCTTTTTCATAGTATGATCTGAATTGGCCTTCTAACACTCCGTATATTCTTCTAGCTTTTTGCTTTTCTCTAAGTTGTACACCGTAGTTTGATAACTTCTTTCTTGCTGCTCCGTGTTGTCCTGGTGCATAACTTCTTCTTGTGAAAGCACATTTATCTGTATAACATCTATCCCCTTTAAGGAATAGTTTCATACCTTCTCTTCTACATAATCTACATGTAGCTCCAGTATATCTTGCCATTAATTACACCTCCTGTATGAATCTACTAGACTCTTCTTCTTTTTGGTGGTCTACATCCATTGTGTGGGATTGGAGTAACATCTTTAATTAATGTTACTTCTAAACCTGCTGCTTGTAGAGATCTTATTGCTGCTTCTCTACCTGATCCTGGTCCTTTTACGTATACTTCAATACTCTTTAAACCATGTTCCATTGCTGTTTTAGCTGCAGTTTCAGCTGCCATTTGCGCTGCAAATGGAGTACTTTTTCTTGATCCTCTGAAACCTAGAGCTCCAGCACTTGACCATGATAACGCGTTTCCTTGTGCGTCTGTTAAAGTAACTATTGAGTTATTGAAAGTTGACTTGATGTGTGCAGCACCATGCTCAACATTCTTTCTTTCTTTTTTTCTTCTAGTCTTTTTGACTTTTTGAGCTGCCATCGAATTCCCTCCTCACTACTTCTTCTTATTTGCGATAGTTTTCTTTGGTCCTTTTCTTGTTCTTGCGTTAGTTTTAGTCTTTTGACCTCTAACTGGAAGACCTTTTCTATGTCTGATTCCTCTATAACATCCGATTTCTACTAATCTCTTGATGTTTAAAGCTATTTCTCTTCTTAAGTCACCTTCAACCATTATAGTCTTAGTAATTAAAGTTCTGATTTCATTTACTTCTTCTTCAGTAAGATCTTTAACTCTAGTATCTGGATTTATTCCAGTAGTTGCTAAAATCTTATGTGAAGTAGAAAGTCCTATTCCATATATATATGTTAGACCTATCTCAACTCTCTTTTCTTTTGGTAGATCTACTCCTGATATTCTTGCCATTAAAACTTACACCTCCTGATAATTGAAATGCATAAAAGTTAATTATTTTTGTGCTTTATATAATAAAATTTTAGGTCGATAGACTTTTATTCATCTATCGGTCAGCCGTCCTAAAATTTACTTATTTAATTAAAATGCCTATATAATCATATGTGACTTTAACCTAAAAGTCAATAATTATTATATAGTAATATAATACTTTTTTGCCTAATACCTAATTATATTAGCCTTGCTTTTGCTTGTGCTTAGGATTTTCACAGATAACCATTACTCTTCCTTTTCTTCTTATAACCTTGCACTTTTCGCAAATAGGCTTAACTGATGGTCTTACTTTCATCGCTAACCCTCCTTGTAATATTTGATAGATTATCCTATCTTATTTTGCTCTCCAAGTAATTCTACCTCTTGATAAGTCATATGGAGAAAGCTCCACTGTAACTTTATCTCCTGGTAAAATTCTGATGAAGTTCATTCTTAATTTTCCTGATATATGTGCTAGAATTGTATGCCCACTTTCAAGTTCAACTTGGAAATTAGCATTTGGTAAAGATTCTAAAACTACACCTTGCATTTCTATAACATCATCTTTTGACATAAGGTAATCAACCCTCCTTAACAATGTATCTTAATTTAAAAAATCTCTTAATTTTTAAGTCAGTATCTTTTCTGTCGCTGATCATGGCTGATCTGATATCGTCATCTATATTTTCTAAGAAAGATAAATGCTTAACTTTTTTCTTCTTAGGTGTCTTAACCTTTTTAGTATCACCATTTGCAAGTAATACATACTGATCATCAACAACATGTGTTACCACATATAAATTTCCTTTATCTCTGCCAGCTAAAGAAAGAACAACTTTCCCAATCAAGTCATTGTTTTGCAAATTTTTCACCTCGATGATTACCTTAGAATTAAATAAGCTAAGTATGTATACTATGCAAATTTAAAACTAAGTAACACTTTTATTAATCTAGTGTTAATACTTCGGGACCATCTGGTAAAATTGCAACTGTATTTTCGTAATGTGCTGATAGGCTTCCATCACTTGTCACAACTGTCCAGTCATTTCTCAATGTTCTTACTTTAAAAGTTCCTTCATTAACCATTGGTTCTATAGCTAGAACCATGCCTTTAGTAAGCACTGGACCTCTACCTAGTCTACCGAAGTTAGGTACTTCAGGATCCTCATGTAGATCTCTGCCTATCCCGTGTCCTACAAAATCTTTAACAACGGAAAATCCATTTGTCTCTATATGATTTTGTATGGCATGTGATATATCTGTTAATCTATTCCCAATTTGAGCGAATTTTATTCCCTCAAAGAAAGATTGTTTTGTAACTTCTATAAGTTTTAATGCGCTTTCACTTACATTTCCTACTGGAAAAGTTCTAGCTGCATCACCATGAAATCCATCAAAATATGCTCCACAGTCAATACTGACAATGTCGCCATCCCTGAGAATATATCCACCTGGTATTCCATGTACAACCTCATTATTAACAGATATACAAAGTGTAGCTGGGAACCCATACAATCCTTTAAAGGAAGGTTTAGCGCCTTGCTCAGTTATAAACTGCTCTGCAACTCTATCTAACTCTTTTGTACTTATACCTGGTTTGATTTCATGTTCTAATAGTAACAATGTTTCAGCTACTATTTTTCCTGCTCTTCTCATACGGTTGAGCTCTAAATCATTCTTAATTAAAATCATTATTTAGTGCTTCCTAATATGTCGCAGATACTTTCAAATACTTCATTGATTGCTTTAGTGCCATCAACTGTTGAAAGTAAATTTTTATCTCTATAAAAATCAATTAGTGGTTGTGTTTGTTTTTCATAGACATCAAGTCTTTCTTTAACTGTTTCTTCAACGTCATCTTTTCTTTGAACAACGTCGCTTCCACAAAGATCACATTTTCCTTCAACCGCTGGTGGGTTAAATTTAACATGGTAACTTGCTCCACATGAAGGACAAACTCTTCTACCAGTCATTCTTTCAAGTATAAATGAACTTGGAACTTCTATACATAATGCTGTATCTAAGTTTTCATTTCTACCTTCTAAAAATTCTTGTAATGCTTTTGCTTGAGCAACTGTTCTTGGGAAACCATCTAATAGGTATCCGTTCTTACAATCGTCTTGCACAAGTCTATCTTTAACCATATCTATGGTAACTTGATCTGGAACTAATTGTCCGTTATCCATATATCTTTTTGCTTCAATTCCTAACGGAGTATTTTCTGAAATATTCTTTCTGAAAATATCTCCTGTAGAAATATGTGGAATTGAATATCTATTACTAATTGATTTTGCCTGTGTTCCTTTTCCTGCTCCAGGAGGACCTAATAAAATAATCTTCACGGGCATCATCTCCATTATCTAATCTTATTTAAGAAATCCTTTGTAGTGTCTCATTATCATTTGTGATTCTAGTTTTCTTGTGAAATCTAGAGCAACACTCACTACAATAAGAAGTGCTGTTCCCCCAAATTGTATTTCCTTGAATGAAGTATAATTTGTTACTATTATAGGTGTAACCGCTAATAGTGCTGCAAATATTCCTCCAATGAAAGATATTCTGTTAAGAATGCTTTCAAAGTATTGTGTAGTTGGCTCGCCTGGTCTAATACCTGGTATAAATCCAGCAGACTTGTGCAGATTCTCTGACATTTCGTCTGGCTTGAAAGTAACTTGAGTATAGAACCAATTGAAGAATATAGTTAATAGTGAATAAACAACTAGATACATCCAGTTTTGACTATTAAAAATACTCATTGGGCTACTAGTAACCCACACTGCCCAATCCTTGTCTGGGAAGAAGCCTGCTATTGTTGGTAAGAATTGCATTACAGACATAGAGAATATTATTGCTATTACAGCAGATCCAACTATGCTTAATGGGATGTGAGTGGATTGACCCTTCATCATCTTGTTACCAACCGCTTTTCCTGCATATTGTACAGGAATTCTTCTTTCAGCAAGTGAGAAATAAATTACTCCAGTAATTGCAGCTAGTGCAAATACTAAGAATAAGGCAATCTCAACAACATTAACATCTAATGACATAACTGAAGCTATTGTCATTGGTAGTCTTGAAACTATATTTACAAAGATTAAGATTGATACACCATTTCCGAAACCTTTAACAGTGATCTGGTCTCCTAACCACATACAGAATGTAGAACCAACAACTAACGCCAGTATGACAACCATCATTTGTGCAGTTTTCATACCTACAGTTGCTCCTGTTTGAGATATTGTTGCATACATACCAAACGCAAGAATCACAGCAATTACAATTGATACATACCTAGTGGCATTTTGTATCTTTCTTCTACCATCTTCGCCTTCTTTAGAAAGCTGTTCTAATGATGGAATAGCTATTGTTAATAACTGTATAATGATTGATGAGTTAATGTATGGCATTACCCCAAGAGCAAATATACTAAATCTACTTAAGGCTCCTCCTGATATTAAATCATAGAAACCCATTAAATTTCCAGATTGAGCGTATCCTTTAAGGAAATCAGCGCTAATCCCAGGAACAGGAATATGACTTCCCATCCTAAAGATAGCAACTAAAAATATTGTCCAGTAAAATCTCTTTCTCAATTCTGGAACCTTCCAGGCATTACGTAGGGTTGATAGCATTCTTATTTCACCTCAACTTTTCCTCCAGCTGCTTCGATTTTCTCTATAGCAGACTTTGAGAACTTGCATCCTTTTACAGTTAAGTTCTTCTCTAAGTTTCCGTTTCCAAGAATCTTAATTCCGTCCATAACTTTTGATACAACTCTTGTTTCTAAAAGTAATTCTGGAGTAATTTCTGTTCCATTTTCAAAAATGTTTAATCTATCTACATTTATGCTAACGATCTTCTTAGCAAAGATATTAGTGAATCCTCTTTTAGGAAGTCTTCTGTATAAAGGCATTTGACCACCTTCGAAACCTGGTCTAACTCCACCGCCTGATCTAGCGTTTTGTCCTTTTTCACCTTTACCAGCGTTTCTTCCTAAACCTGAACCAGTTCCTCTACCAACTCTCTTAGGAGCTTTTCTGCTTCCAGCAGCTGGCTTTAATTCATGAAGTTTCATATCTCAGTGCACCTCCTCTTATATTTCTTCTACTTTTAGTAAGTAATCAATCTTTGTTACCATACCGTTTATTTGAGGAGTTCCCTCATGTTCTACTGTCTTACCGATTTTCTTAAGTCCAAGGGCATTTGCAGTAGCGATATGGTCTTTCTTTCTACCGATTAAGCTCTTTACTAGTGTAATTCTTAACTTAGCCATGCAATCTTCCCCCTAACCTAATATTTCCTCAACAGATTTTCCTCTTAATTTAGCTATTTGTTCAGCTGTTCTTAAGTTTGCTAATCCGTTGATTGTAGCTTTTACCATGTTGTTAGGATTGTTTGAACCTAATGATTTAGCTCTAACATCCTTAACACCTGCTAATTCAAGTACTATTCTAGCTGGGCCTCCAGCTATAACTCCTGTACCTTCTTTAGCTGGCATTATAAGAACATCACCTGTTCCGAATTTACCATGGATTTGATGTGGAATTGTAGTGTCAACCATTGAAACTTCTACTAAGTTTTTCTTAGCGTCTTCAATTCCTTTTCTGATTGCTTCAGGTATTTCGATAGATTTTCCCATTCCAACTCCAACGTGTCCGTTTTCGTCTCCGACAACAACAAGAGCTGCGAATCTAAAGTTTCTACCACCTTTAACAACCTTAGTAACTCTGTTTATGTTAACAACCTTTTCTTTAAGGTCTAGTGTACTAGGATCGATTCTCATTTATTTCCCTCCTCGTTTCTTAGAATTTTAAGCCTGCTTCTCTAGCACCTTCAGCTAATGATTGAATTCTTCCGTGGTATATAAATCCACCTCTATCAAAAACAACTTCTGTTATTCCTTTATCAATAGCTTTCTTAGCAACTAATCCGCCAACTACTTTAGCGCCTTCTTTGTTTCCGCCCTTAGCTGAGAAATCTTTTTCTAAGCTTGAAGCAGCAACTAAAGTTACAGCATTTATATCATCTATGATTTGTGCATAGATATTTTTTTCACTTCTGTATATTGAAAGTCTTGGTCTTTCAGGAGTACCGAAAACTTTCTTACGTACTCTAAGGTGACGTCTCTTTCTGCTTGCTTTTCTGTCTGCCTTTTTAAACATAAAGCTCACTCCTTTCTTTTATTACTTACCAGTTTTACCTTCTTTACGTCTGATCACTTCGCCTTCATATCTGATACCTTTACCTTTGTATGGTTCAGGTTTTCTCCATGATCTGATCTTTGCAGCTGCTTCTCCAACTTTTTGCTTGTTGATTCCTTTTACAACTACTTTAGTAGTTTCAGGTATTTCAAATTCAACACCTTCAACTGCTTCTATTTCAACTGGATGTGAATATCCAAGATTCATTACAAGTTTGTTTCCTTGTTTTTGAGCTCTATAACCAACACCGTTTAAGATTAAAGTCTTTTGGAATCCTTTTTCAACTCCAACAACCATGTTGTTTATAAGTGCTCTAGTTAATCCGTGAAGAGCTCTGTGCTCTTTAACGTCACTTGGTCTAGTAACAACTACTTCGTTGTTTTCAACCGCGATATTCATGTCTTTGTGCATAGCTTCTACTAGCTCACCCTTAGGTCCTTTTACAGTAACAACATTTTCTGGTGTTACTGTAATAGTTACGCCAGCAGGTATAGCTATTGGTAATCTACCTACTCTTGACATAATTGCACCTCCTGTATTTTATACATACATATATTCAAATGTTTTAATTAATTCTAATTTATATATTAACTACCAAACGTAGCAAAGAACTTCTCCACCAACGTTGTTCTTTCTAGCTTCTCTATCTACCATTATTCCTCTTGAAGTTGAAATAACAGCGATACCTAAACCATTAAGAACTCTAGGTGTTTCGTCTTTTTTGCAGTACACTCTTAATCCTGGCTTAGATATTCTCTTTAATCCAGTGATTACTCTTTCGTTGTCAGCTCCATATTTAAGAGTTATTCTTAACATTGGAACTACTCCATCATTGTACTCATCAATTTCCTTGATGTATCCTTCTTGTAATAATATATTTGTAACGGCCTTCTTTACGTTAGAAGAAGGTACCTCTACTACTTCATGTTTAACAGCATTTGCATTTCTTATACGTGTTAGCAAATCTGCTATAGGATCTGTCATAACCATTTAATGTGCCTCCTTTCGCTATATCTCCGGTATTACCAGCTTGCTTTTTTACAACCAGGGATTTGGCCTTTATATGCAAGTTCTCTGAAACAGATACGGCATATACCGAATTTCTTTAATACGGAATGTGGTCTTCCACATATTCTACATCTAGTATAGGCTCTAGTCTTATACTTAGGTGTCTTATTCCACTTTTCTATCATCGCTTTACGTGCCATATATTATCCCTCCTTATTGTTGAGCAAATGGCATACCAAGGAATCTTAATAATTCTCTTGCTTCTTCGTCTGTGTTAGCAGTTGTTACGAAGATTATATCCATTCCTCTTACTTTATCGATTTTATCGTACTCAATTTCTGGGAATATTAATTGTTCTTTAATTCCTAATGAGTAATTTCCTCTACCGTCAAATGACTTAGCTGAAATTCCTCTAAAGTCTCTAACTCTTGGTAAAGCAATTGACATTAACTTGTCAGCAAATTCGTACATCTTTGCTTTTCTTAATGTAACCTTACATCCTAATGCCATGTTTTCTCTAATTTTGAAGTTAGCAACTGATTTCTTAGCTCTTGTTAATATTGGCTTTTGACCAGTTATTAAAGTTAAATCGCTAACTGCTGATTCTAAAACCTTTTGGTTTTCTTTGGCTTCACCAACACCCATGTTGATTACTACCTTTTCAAGTCTTGGTACTTGCATTATATTTTCATATCCGAACTTTTCCATCATAGCTGGGATTATCTCTTTTTCATATTTATCTTGAAGTCTAGTCATATTGTTAACCTCCTTTCAAATTCTAGAATGTTTCTCCGCACTTTTTGCATACTCTTACTTTAGCGCCGTCTTCTAAGATGCTATTGCTAATTCTAGTAGCTTTTTTGCACTTTGTACAATATAACATTACCTTTGAGCTGTTAATAGCAGCTTCTTTTTCGATTATAGCACTTTCAGCTTGAGTTCTACCTGCTTTTTGGTGCTTCTTTACTATATTAACTCCTTGAACTAGAACTTTTCCAGTCTTAGGGAATACTTTTAAAACTTCACCAGTTTTTCCTTTATCTTTTCCTGATATAACAACAACTGTGTCGTTCTTTTTAACGTGTATTTTCAAGTTAGCCACCTCCTTATTATAGAACTTCTGGTGCTAATGATAATATTTTATTGAATTCTTTATCTCTTAGCTCCCTAGCAACAGGTCCAAAGATACGTGTTCCTTTTGGTTGCTTATCATCTTTTATTATAACAGCAGCATTTTCATCGAATTTAACGTATGATCCATCTGCTCTTCTGATTCCTTTTACTGATCTAACAATAACAGCCTTTACTACTTCGCCTTTTTTAACAACTCCGCCTGGTGTTGCACTTTTAACGCTAGCAACTATTATGTCTCCAATGTTACCGTACTTTCTCTTAGATCCACCTAATACTCTGATGCACATTATTTCCTTTGCTCCTGAGTTATCAGCGACTTTTAATCTAGTTTGTTGTTGTATCATTGAAAATTACCCTCCTTTCAGTCTTAAGCTATATTATTTAGCCTTTTCAACTATTTCAACAAGTCTCCATCTCTTGTCCTTTGATAAAGGTCTTGTTTCCATTATTAAAACTCTATCATTAACTTGTGCTTCATTTTTTTCATCATGAGCTTTGAACTTAGTAGTTCTGTTAACAGTTTTTCCGTATAGTGGATGTCTTACTTTAGTTTCAATAGCAACTACGATAGTTTTATCCATTTTATCAGAAACAACTCTTCCGATTTTCTTTTTTCTTAGTCCTCTTTCCATTAAGGCTTACCTCCTTCCAGATTTACTGTTCAACAACCCTTAACTCTTCTTGTCTTAAGATGGTTTTTATTTGGGCTATAGATTTCTTTACTTCTCTTATTCTCATAGGATTTTCTAATTGTCCTGTAGCTAATTGGAATCTTAAGTTGAATAATTCAGCTTTAAGTTCTCCTAATTTAGCTTTTAAATCTTGAGGATTACTTGCTCTTAATTCTTTTAATTCTCTAGCCTTCATTATTCTTCACCACCCATTTCCTCAAAATCTCTTCTTGTAACGAACTTA
>NZ_JAVXRL010000019.1:0-49598 GCF_036643715.1 Clostridium sp.
CTACGTAATCAATAGTATTTATGTCTCTTCCGCTTATTGTGTCCATATGTTCTTTATTATCTCTTATAGCTAATATACCTGCATGTATTATTGGATGAAGAGTCTTTACTCTTCCATCTAACATTTCTGGAAAGTCTGTTACTTCATTTACTTCTATTACAGGTACACCATTCTCCTTAAGGTGCTTATATGTTCCTCCAGTTGAAATTATTTCAACTCCTTTATTATTTAAGAAGCTAGCAAGTTCTAGTACTCCTTCTTTATCAAATACACTGATTAACGCTCTTTTTTTCATAAATTTTACCCTCCACTATTTTAAGATTTTAACTCTTCCATTAACTACTGATACTTTTTCTTCTATTAAATACTTAATTGCCTCTGGCAAAAGTTTATGTTCTTCTTTTAATATTCTCTTTTGAAGTGATACTGCATCATCTTCAAACTTAACTTCTACAGCTTTTTGAAGTATAATAGCTCCACCATCAACTTCATCATTTACAAAATGCACTGTACATCCTGACAGTTTAACTCCCTTTTTAATTGCGGCTTCATGTACTTTAATTCCGTACATGTTAGCGCCGCAAAATGATGGGATAAGTGATGGATGAATATTAATTATTTTATTTTTAAACTTCTTTAATATATCTCCACTTAAAATGGAAAGGTACCCTGCAAGTACAATTAAATCAACCTTTCCATAAGTAAGTTTTAATATTTCATCTGAAGTTTTATTGCCATACTCTTTTTTTGAAATTACGAAAGTTTCTATATTGGAATTTTTCGCTCTATCTAAAGCGTAAAGTCCTTCTTTACTTCCTATTACCATTTCAATTTTACAATTTAAATAATTACTTTCTATATTATCTATTATTGATTGCAGATTAGACCCTGAACCTGATGCAAGTACTGCTATTTTAAACAAATACCTTCACCTCCAGATGTAATATGTCCAATTTCATAAGCTACTTCTCCCATTTCTAGTAGATCTTTTAAAACTGAATTAACATCCTTATCCTTTACGCAAAGTACAAATCCTATTCCCATGTTGAAAGTGTTGTACATATGCTCTCTATCTACACCTAACGACTCCATCTCTTCAAATATCTCAGGTAATGGATAACTATCTTTTCTAATAACTGCTGTAAGATCTCTTCCATTAAACATTCTTGGAATGTTTTCTATAAATCCTCCACCTGTTATGTGAGCCATTCCTCTTATTTCATACTTATCTAAAAGTGATAACACTGGCTTTACATATATTTTTGTTGGTGTAAGTAATGTTTCCCATATAGCTTTTCCATTAAATTCTCTATCTAAATCTTCAAATACTTTTCTTACAAGTGAATATCCATTTGAATGTATTCCTGATGATTTAATTCCAATTAGCTTATCACCTTCTTCAATATCGCTTCCACTTATTATTTTATCTTTATCAACTATTCCAACTGCAAATCCTGCAATATCGTATTCTCCAACATTATAGAATCCTGGCATTTCAGCTGTTTCGCCTCCAATTAACGCACAACCTGAGTCTAAACATCCATTAGCTACTCCAAGTACAAGGTCAGCTGCAACTTCAGCTTCAAGCTTTCCACAAGCTATATAATCTAAGAAAAATAATGGTTTTGCACCATGACATAAAATATCATTTACACACATTGCAACGCAGTCTATTCCAACTGTATCAAACTTTTTCTTTTTACATGCAATATCAAGTTTAGTTCCTACCCCGTCCGTTCCTGAAACTAATACTGGCTTTTTGTATCCTTCTGGAAGTTCTACCATTCCTCCAAATGATCCAAGACCATTTAATACATATTCACTCATAGTCTTCTTTGCATATTGCTGTATAAGCTTTACTGATTTATAACCTTCTTCTATATTTACTCCTGATTCTTTGTACGTTAACATAATTTCTAACCCCTACCTTTCAAGATTCTCATTTAAAGCTTCCATTGGTGCTGATACTGGATACACTCCATTAAAGCAACCTACGCAGAAGTTTCTTCTCTTCTCTAAACTTTCATATATTCCCTCTAAGCTTAAATATCCTAAAGAGTCACAACCTATCTTCTCTCTTATTTCTTCTAAATTTTTATTTGCTCCAATTAATTCACTTCTATATGGAGTATCTATTCCAAAGTAACAAGGATATTTTACAACTGGTGATGCAACTAGAAAGTGTACTTCTTTAGCTCCAGCTCTTCTAAGTGATTCAATTAAATGCTTTGAAGTTGTTCCTCTAACTATTGAATCATCAATCATTATTACTCTCTTTCCATTTACGTTAACTTTAAGAGGATTTAACTTTACAGCAACTGCTCTCTCTCTTAGTTCTTGTGATGGTGATATAAATGTTCTTCCTACATATCTGTTTTTTACAAATCCAATATCATAAGGTATTCCTGAAGCTTTTGAATATCCAAGTGCTGCTGGAATTCCTGAGTCTGGAACTGCAATTACTACATCTGCTTCTATTGGGTACTCTTTAAAAAGCTGCTCCCCTTGTTTTACTCTAGCTGAATGTACATCTATTCCATCCATTACTGAGTCAGGTCTTGCAAAGTATATATATTCAAAAGAACATGTTCTGCAAGTTGTGTTTTCTGAATAGTCTACTGATTTTATACCATTTTCATCTATTATTACTATTTCTCCAGGTCTTATATCACGAATAAGCTCTCCACCAACTGCATCTATTGCACAGCTCTCTGATGATAATATATATCCTTCGTCTATTTTTCCAAGACATAAAGGTCTTATACCGTGAGGATCTCTTACTCCTATAAGTTTATCTTTGCTCATTATTACCATTGCAAATGAGCCTCTAACTGCTGAAACTGCATCTATTACTGCTCTTTCGATTCCCTTTTTTGCTCCCCTTGCAATAAGAGTTGTTATTACTTCTGAGTCCACTGTTGTATTGAATACATGTCCACCTTCTTCTAATAGTTCACGAATAACATCATAATTTACTAAGTTGCCATTATGAGCTGTTGCTATTTGACCTAGCTTTGTTGTACTTAAAAGAGGTTGTGAATTTTCAATAGTTTTTGCTCCTGCTGTTGAGTATCTTACATGTCCTATTGAAATATTCCCATTATGCTCTCTAAGAAAGTCTAAGTTTTCTTTTGTGAATGCCTCAGTTATAATACCAAGACCTTTATGAATTTTTACTTCTTCTCTATTTGAAACTGCGATTCCTGTACTTTCTTGTCCTCTGTGTTGAAGTGCATATAATCCGTAGTAGTTTATTGAAGCAACATCTACTGATTCATTTGCATATACTCCAAATACCCCACACTCATCTTTGAACTTATCATTTTCGGGATCCATAATATCGAAATTTGCATGTATCATACAATTATTCTCCTTTAATTCTCTTTAATATCTCAATGTAGGCATCTTCTACGCCACCCATGTCTCTTCTAAATCTATCTTTATCTAGCTTTTCTTTAGTGTTACTATCCCAGAATCTGCATGTATCTGGTGATATTTCATCAGCTAGTATAACTTCCCCGTTTTCATCTCTTCCAAATTCTATTTTGAAATCTATTAAATCTATATTTTGCTTTTTAAAGAATTCTTTTAAAATATTATTTATTTTATCTGTCATTTCATAAATTTTATTTAATTCTTCAAAAGTTGTAGCTCCAATTCCAACTGCATGGTAATCATTTATAAGTGGATCTCCTAGTGAATCATCTTTGTATGATAATTCAAATACTGTTGTATTTAACTTAAATCCTTCTTCAAGTCCAAGTCTTTTTGCCATACTTCCAGCTGCAACGTTTCTTACTATAACTTCTAAAGGAACTATTGAAACTTTCTTACATAGTTGATCTCTCTCATTAAGTTTTTCTATAAAGTGAGTCTTTATGCCTTCTTTGTTTAGCATCTCAAAAATCATTGTTGTTATAGCATTATTTAAAACACCTTTATTATCTATTTGGGATTTCTTTTCTCCATTAAATGCTGTTGCATCATCTTTATAATGAACTATTACCTCATTTTCATTTTCTGTTCTAAATATTTGTTTTGCCTTTCCCTCATATAACATCTCAAATCTTTTAACCATTATAAATCCACTCCTTCTGCATTTTCTTCTATGAATCTTTTCTTCATTCTGATTCTAAAGTTTATTAAATCTTCTTTTATTTCAGGATACTTTATTGAAAGCATCTCTACAGCTAACATTCCTGCATTGTAACTATTGTTTATTCCAACTGTTGCAACTGGTATTCCTTTTGGCATTTGAACTATTGAAAGTAATGAATCCATTCCTTCAAGTGCTGCCTTTACTGGAACTCCAATTACAGGAATAGTAGTTTGGCTTGCTATTACTCCTGGAAGATGTGCTGCAAGTCCAGCTCCTGCGATTATTACTTCACAGCCCTTTTCTTCTACTTCATTTAAAGTTTCTGTAAGTTTTTCTGGAACTCTATGGGCTGATAGTACATATGCTTTATATTCAACATTAAACTCTTTTAATGCATTTGCAGCACCTCTCATAACTTCTACATCTGATTTACTTCCAAAAAATATTGCTACTTTCATAATGAACACCTCTCCTAATCTCTAAAATAATTTACTCCTGATTTAAATATTTTCTGATCAAAGTTTCCTATAATATTTTTATAAAGATTTTCACCAATTCTTTCTGAGTGACCCATCTTTCCAAGAACTCTTCCATCTATACTTGTAATTCCTTCTATTCCAAGCATTGAACCATTTGGGTTATATGGCATATCCATTGAAACATTGCCATTTAAGTCAACATATTGTGTTGCTACCTGTCCATTTTCTATTAATTGTTCTAATAACTCTTTTGGAGCAACAAATCTTCCTTCTCCATGTGATATTGGAATTGTATGAATATCTGAAATATTAACTTCATCAAACCAAGGTGATTTTTTTGATACAACCTTTGTTCTTATAATTGATGACATATGTCTATTTATATTGTTATAAGTAAGTGTTGGCATATTATCATCTATATCACATATCTTTCCATAAGGAAGAAGTCCAAGTTTTATTAGCGCTTGGAAGCCGTTACAAATTCCAAGTACAAGTCCATCTCTATTATCTAAAAGATCTGTTACTGCATCTTTTATCATTTCATTTCTAAATATTGTAGCTATAAATTTAGCTGAACCGTCTGGCTCGTCCCCTGCTGAGAATCCACCTGGAATCATTATTATTTGAGCTTCATTTATTGCCTCTTTAAGTTCCTTTATTGATTCTAAAAGCATTTCTTTATTAAGGTTTCTAATAAGAACTTCTATTACTTCTGCACCTTCACGTCTAAATGCTCTCCCTGAATCTGTCTCGCAGTTTGTTCCAGGGAATACTGGTATTACAACCTTTGGCTTATCTGTTTTAAACTTAGATTTTCTTATTTCTGTATTACATTTTAAAACTTCTTCTACTTTTTCTTCTGTATTTGAAGTTTTTGATTTAAATACTCCTTCAAGCTTTTCTTCATAAACCTCTTGAAGTTTATCTATACTGAAATTTAAGTCGTATTCTTTTGAAGTTATTTCGCCTTTATTGTTTGTTTTTCCTATAACTTTAAAGTTTAATCCTTTTAATTCTTCATCTATATTTACATCTTCATTAACTTCTAAAATTAATGATCCATAATTAAATCCAAATAATTCTTCTTTAGAAAGACCTTCAAACTCTAGCCCAATTTTATTTCCAAGAGTCATCTTAGTTAATCCTTCAGCTACTCCCCCAAACTTAACTGAGTATGCTGATAATATTTTCCCTTCTAATATAAGAGTGTGAGTTTTATCTAAATTATTTTTAAATCCATCCATTTCAATAGTTCCATCTTCTAGCTCTATAGCTTTAAGTAAAACTATATTTGAATTCTCTTTTTTGAATTCTGGTGAAATAATATTTTTAGCCTTTGTAACTCCTACTGCAAATGATACTAATGTTGGTGGAACATCTATGTCGTAAAAGCTTCCGCTCATTGAATCTTTTCCGCCTATTGCTGGTATTTGTAAATCCATTTGAGCTTTATATGCCCCAAGCAATGCTCCAAATGGTTTTCCCCATCTCTTCTCATCTTTAGAAAGTTTCTCAAAGTACTCTTGGAAAGTAAGTCTAGCCTTTTTATAATCACATCCTATAGCAACAAGTTTTGTTACTGACTCTATTACGGAGTAGAATGCCATATGGAAGGGACTCCACATTCCAAGGTCTGGATTAAATCCATAAGTCATTACTGATGCATCCACGCTTTCATTTCCTTGTACTGGAATCTTTGCTGCCATTCCTTCTGCTGGTGTTTTTTGATACTTTCCACCAAGTGGCATTAGAACAGTATTGCATCCAATAGTTGAATCGAATCTTTCTATTAGTCCTTGCTTGCTACAAACATTTAACTTTTGAAGGTTTTCTATCCACGCTTTCTTAACATCAATATCATTAACTTCATATGGATAGTCTAAAGGTGCTGTAACTTTAACATTAGTTTCTTGCTCTGCCCCATTTGTATCTAAGAAACTTCTCTTTAAGTCAACTATCTTCTTACCTCTCCAAGTCATTGTTAGTCTTTCATCATCAGTAACTGTCGCTACAACTGTTGCTTCTAAATTTTCTTTCTCTGATAATTTAATAAACTTATCTGCGTTTTCTTTAGTTACAACTACAGCCATTCTCTCTTGAGATTCTGATACTGCAAGCTCTGTTCCATCAAGTCCATCGTACTTTTTAGTAACTTTATCTAAATCTATATTAAGCCCCCTGCATAATTCGCCAATTGCAACTGATACTCCACCAGCTCCAAAGTCATTACACCTTTTTATCATTATTGCTACTTCTTTCTTTCTAAAAAGTCTTTGAATCTTTCTCTCTGTTGGTGGGTTACCTTTTTGAACTTCCGCACTACAATTTTCTATTGATGCTTCTGTATGTTCCTTTGATGAACCAGTTGCACCACCAACACCATCTCTTCCTGTTCTTCCACCAAGTAAAATTATTACATCCCCAAAGCTCGGCTCTTCTCTTACTACATTTTCTTTTGGTGCTGCTGCAATTACTGCCCCAACTTCCATTCTTTTTGCAACATAATTTTTATGATAAACTTCATCAACTTGTCCTGTTGCAAGTCCTATTTGATTACCGTATGAACTATATCCGTGTGCTGCCCCAAGTGTTATAGTTCTTTGTGGTAATTTACCTTTTAAAGTATCTTCAATTTCTACTGTTGGATCTGAAGCTCCTGTTACTCTCATTGCTTGATATACATAAGTTCTTCCTGATAGTGGATCTCTTATTGCACCACCTAAACAAGTTGCTGCTCCTCCAAATGGTTCTATTTCTGTTGGGTGGTTATGAGTTTCATTTTTAAACATTAGAAGATATTCTTCTATACTTCCATCTTCCATTTCAACATTTATATTTATAGAACATGCATTTATTTCATCTGAAATATCTAAGTCTTCTAAAAGCCCTCTAAGTCTTAATTCTTTCATTGTTATAACTGCAAGATCCATTAATTTTACTTTTCTATCTGTATCTTTTCCGTATACAAATTCTCTTGATTTTAAGTAAGCTTCATAAGCTTTCTTTACTGGTACATTGTATTTACTTTCTTCTATCTTTACTTCTTTTATGGATGTTTCAAATGTTGTATGTCTACAGTGATCTGACCAGTAAGTATCAATAACTTTAATTTCTGTTATTGTTGGATTTCTCTTTTCCTCAAGCTTAAAGTAATCTCTAATCATATTTAAATCTTCAATACTCATAGCTAGTCCAAGTTCCTTATGGAAGCTTGTAAGTTCCTCTTTATTCTTACTTATGAAATCATGTAGCACTTCTACATCTTTAGGTGTGTTAAAATCGTTAGATATCTTTTTAGAATATATATCTACTTCTCTTGAATCGACTGGATTTATATAATAGTTCTTTATCTTTTTAAGATCTTTTTCTGAAAGGTTTCCTTGTAATATAATGATTTTGGACCATTTTACATCTAATTTTTTATCTGCTGTTAAAAGCATTATGCACTCTGATGCCGAATCAGCTCTTTGATCATACTGTCCTGGTAGAAATTCTACTCCAAAAGCATAATCATCCTCATTTATATTAATCTTTTCTTCATATACCTTATCTACTGGTAATTCTGAGAAAATAGTATGTAGTGCCTTATTGTAGTATTCATCTGATATATCTTTAATAAGATACTTATTTATTACTCTTACTCCTTCTAATGTTCTTATTCCTAAGTTAGTTTTAAAATCCTCTAATAAAATCTTTCCTTCAACATTGAAGCCCTCTTTTTTCTCAACGAATACCATTCTAATATTAACCATATATTCCCCTCCACCAATTTGAATTTTGCCATTTCCATTATTTGTTTTGGTAAATTCAGAATATCACCCACCTTATAAAAAGTCAACATTAATCGCTTAAATAATTTTATCATTCGTATATATACGAACTATAAAGTATAATTATAATTTAATATTACGTATATTAAGCTTCCACTGTTATTTTTTAACATAATTTAGCCATAATTTAATTTCCAATTTCTACACAAAAAAAGGCTGGCGAGTTACCACCAGCAAATTCAAACCTACGCAACCCTTACTTTGAAAGGTCTTTCTTATTTTATGTAAAGTTTTGTTATTTATGCATCTAATACTGTTTTAAATAACAAACTTATTGTATAATGTCCTTATACTAAAAGTTTAAAGGAGTGTTTTTATTGTTTGGTTATGTAACTCCTCTAAAACCTGAACTAAAGATTAGAGAATATAATCAATTTCAAAGTTATTACTGCGGTGTTTGCCTTGGTATTAAGAAACTTTATGGGGAACTTCCAAGAATGACTTTAAATTATGATATGACTTTTCTATCATTATTAATTGATGGTTTATCTTCTGATGAGGAGCTTAATTTAGAAATGAAGCGATGCATGGCGCATCCTAACAAAAAGAAGCCAATCTTACTTAATAACACAGCAATAAATTACGCTGCAACTATGAATGTATCTCTTACTTATTATAAACTTCTAGATGATGTTTATGATGATAATACATTAAAGAGTAAATTCTTATTAAATGTTATTAAGCCTTATAAGAAGAAGTTTCCATCTTCGATCATTGAAATAAATTCCTTAATTGAAGAAAAGCTTAAAGACCTTAGTAATTTAGAAAAGAATAAAAATTTCAATTACATAGATGAAATATGTGATCCTTTTAGTGTCATTGTAGGTGTTATTTTAGAAAAATACCCACATAAATTTAAAGAGGATTCAAAAGAGCTTAGAGAAAAACTTTATAAATTTGGTTATTCTCTTGGTAAATGGATTTATCTAATGGATGCATTAGATGATTTAGAAGAAGATATGAAAGATAATAAATTTAATCCTATTAATTTTCTTTATAATAAGGATAATCTTCCTTATGAAAAGTTTTTGGGAGAAATTAAAGGAAGAATGGAATTTAGTATATTCAACTTAGCATATACATGCAAAGAAATACTTAATGAACTTCCACTTGAAAGAAATAGAGAAATACTCGAAAACATCATCGACCTTGGTATGATGGACAAATACGTAAACATAACTAATAATTGTAATTGTAAAAAGAAAGGCAGGAAACATAAACATGAATCCATATGAAGTACTTGGAATAAAAGAAGGCGCATCACAAGAAGAAATTAAAAGCGCATATAGAAAACTTGTAAAACAATATCACCCAGATCAATATGGTGATAATCCACTTAAAGATTTAGCACAAGAAAAATTAACTGAGATTAATGCAGCTTATGATAGTTTAACTAAAGGAAATGCTGGAAGTTCAAATTCTTCTAGTAATGGTAGCTACAGCAATACTAGTTCAAGTTCAAGCGATCAATACGCTTTCCAAGAAGTTAGAAGACTTCTTCAAAGCAGAAATATAAATGCAGCTGAAGTAAAGCTTAATGCTATTTCAACTAGAAATGCTGAATGGAATTTCTTAATGGGAATATGTCACGTTAATAAAGGATGGTACGATTCAGGATTAAACCATCTTCAAACAGCTGTTAATATGGACCCAAATAATTTTGAATATAAACAAGCACTAAATCAATTAAATTCAAGAGCAACTAATTACGGTAACCCATACAGAACTGCTCCAGGTGGCGGAGCTAATACTTGTAGCTGCTGCATGGACCTTTGGTGTTTAGATTCACTATGTGAATGTTTTGGTTGCGACTTAATCGGTTGTTGTTAATTTCTTAGGGAGATGATTATTTATGCGAGAGTCAAAAGCTAAAGATATGGCACTTGGAGGTATATTAGTTGCATTAACACTTGTGACTTTATACTTAAGTTTAATAATACCAGTAAACACTTTTGCTATTCTTACAATTTCATCAATTTTCCCAGCTATAGCAATAATGAGAAGTAACGTAAAGCTTGGAATATTTGTTTATGTGGCTTCTTCTATAATTGGATTTTTTATAATTCCTTTTGATAAAATACTTACGTTTATACTGTATTTTGGCGTATACGGAATAGTAAAATTCTTTATAGAGAAACTTAGAAACATTCCACTTGAAATATTCTTAAAACTATTATTTTCAAATATAATGTTTTTCATAGGATTATACGTGCTTAAATCATTTATGGGTAACATTAATGTGGATCTTCCACTATGGATTGTAATAATAGGAGCTCAAGTAATGTTCTTAGTTTATGATTATGCATTAACACTAATCATAACTTTCTACATTACAAGAATCCATAAAAGAATTTAATATTATTAAAATAATTAAAGTCTAAAAATATAGCCAAACATTACACGTTTTGGTCATTATTTTTAGACTTTTCTATATAAAATTTTATAACTTAGGGGGTACCATATATATGGGTAAAAATCTTAACTTAATGCTTAAACCTTCATCAAGCAAATGTAATTTAAAATGCAAATATTGTTTTTATAATTGTATAGCCGAATCTCGTGAAATTAAAGACTATGGATTTATGGATGAATCCGTACTAGAAGAGATTATTAAAAAAGCTATTGATTACTCCGAAGATGGTACTTGCACTATTGGATTCCAAGGTGGTGAACCTACTTTAATTGGATTAGACTTTTATAAGAATTTAATAGAAATTGTCCATAAGTATAATAAAAACACTAAATTTAATTATGTTATTCAAACTAATGGCTTACTACTTGATGATAATTTTGCAAAGTTTCTAAAAGAGAATAATTTTCTTGTTGGATTATCTTTAGATGGTAATAAAGATGTACATAATCTAAATCGGGTTGACTCATTAAATAAGGATACTTTCAATTCAGTTATTAAGGCTAGTAACATACTAAAAAAGTACAAAGTTGATTTCAACATTTTAACTGTAGTAACTCCAAATCTTATTAAAAAGATAGATAGTACTTATAAGTTTTATAAAAAAAATGATTTTAAATATCTTCAATTTATCCCTTGCTTAGAACCTTTAGAAAAAAGTCTTAGTGAATCAGACTCTTATTCTATTAAAGTTTCTAATTACTCAAAGTTTTTAAATAGACTTTTTGACTTATGGTATGATGATATGATTAATTCAGAATTTGTAAGTATTAGATTATTTGATAATATTTTAAGTAGTTTCTTAGGCTATGATTATGAGTCTTGTGATATGAAAGGTTACTGTTCTTGTCAAAATATTATTGAAAGTGATGGTAGCGTATACCCTTGTGACTTTTATACTTACGAAAAATATTCTGTAGGTAATATTTTAGAAGAAAGCTTTGCTGATATTCATAACAAAGATAAAACATTAACTTTTATTAAAGATTCATTTAATATAAGTTCTAAATGCTTAAACTGTAAGTTTAAACATCTTTGTAGAGGCGGTTGCAGAAGGCATAGAAATATTAATAATGATAATTTAAATTTCTTATGCGATGCTTATTATGACTTTTTCTCTAAATCATTAAGTCGTTTTGAAGAGCTTGCTTTTATAATAAGAAATAATAATTTAAGGTAGTACTAAATCCATTTTGAGGTGTAAAACAACACAATGGTATATAAAATAACACTAAACCAGTAATTTATTTACTGGTTTTTATATTTAAGATATTATTGTTAAATTTTCCAAATATTTCTTGACGCATTATACTATGTAATGTATAGTATGATATATAGGGAGGTGTGATATGGATATACAGCTTAAAAAAGGACTGTTGGAATTCTGTGTTTTGGCGGTACTAAATAAATCAGATTCTTACGGGTATCAAATAATTAAAGATATTCCAAGTTATATTGAAATATCTGAATCTACATTATATCCAATATTGAAAAGACTAGAATCTAATGACTATCTTGAGACATATTCTATTGAACATAATAGCCGTTTGAGAAAATATTATAAAATTACATCCAAAGGAAAAAATCATATAAAAGAGTTTTTAGCAGATTGGGAAGATGTTATGAAAGTTTACTATTTTATAAAAGGAGAGAATTTATATGAATAAATCAGACTTTATAAATACTTTGAGGGAGCTATTGTATCCTATCAGTAAAGTAGAGCGTGATAAATTTATAGCCTACTACGAAGAAATTATCGAGGATTACAAAGAAGGTGGATTAACAGAACAAGAGGTTGTTGGTAAAATTGGAAGTCCACAATCTATTGCAAATCATATTCTAAGTGAGCAAGATACGGTTGATATTAGAATGCCTTCATTTAATAGTAAAATATTAAATATAATATTATTAATTCTAGGATTTCCATTATGGGGTAGTTTACTATTAGCTGCAATATTAGTTATTTTATCTGTATATATTGTTATTTGGTGTGCACCTTTCATAACAGGGGTTAGTTCAATTTCCTTACTAATTGTATCTTTATTTAGTATAATTGGCTCTCCATTTATGATTGCAGATACTCTTGCTATTGGAACCGTACAATTAGGTTTAGGTATTTCCTTAGTCGGAATTGCAATTTTATTTGCATTTGCAACTATATTTTTATCTAAAAAAATTATATTTATCACAAAATATATTAACTTTCAAATAGCAAAAGTATTTAGAAAGAAAGCGGTGAAATTATGATAATACGAAACTTCAGAAAAAAGTTTATTACTTCAAGTATTGCTTTGATAATAATAGGATTAATAATAATTCTATTAGGCTTTGGTTTGAGCGGATTTAATTTGAAAGTTTTTAAAGAAGATAATACTCCGAAATGGTATAAGACATTCTATGTAGATGATAATTGGTTTTCAATTGGGTTTAAATTTCTTGAAAAATAATAAAAACTCATCACAGATAAAAATGTGATGAGTTTAATATCTACTTTAAATAAATTGAATTATCTTCTTTCTGTTTTATACTAAGCCTTCCATTTGCATAGTAAATCTTCAATTAAATCTATTAATATAAATATAAATAATCCAAGTAAACTTAAAACTACAATTCCTGAATACATATCAGTATAATTAATTCTAGTCCAAGCATCTTGAATAAAATATCCAAGACCAACTTTTGTTCCATAAGCTTCTGCAAAGAACAAAACAGAGAAAGCTGTTCCTACAGATAATCTTATATTAGTTAGTATCTCTCCAAGTATTGCAGGAAAGGTTACATGATAAAATAACTGCACTCTTGAAGCTCCAAGGCTAATTAATGGATTGTATATTTTAGGATCTATGTTAATAACAGAATCTCTTACAGATACTATTACTTGGAATACTGTAATTAAAACAATAATCGCAATTTTAGAACCATCCCCAAGTCCATAAAGAGTCATTATAACTGGTAATAACGCAGTCTTTGGTATAGGATATGTGAAATATATTAACGGATTTAAAATCCTATTTGCCTTCTTTGAATAACCCATAAGCAATCCAAATAAAGTACCGATTATAAATGAAATTAAAAGTCCTATTAATATTCTATATAAACTCGCAACTATATGAACATAAAACCCATCTTCAAATAGCTTTGGTAAGTGCATATATATTTTATCTGGAGTTGGCATTATCCTTGAATTCATAATTATAGCACCTATATACCAAAGTACATTAAGTACTATAAAACCTTTAATAAAGCTCATTATTTTCTTAAACATTACTTATTATCCCATCCTTCTTTTATGAGATTTTTTATATGTGAAAATAATTTTGAATATTTAGGACTCTCTTTATATTCTTTATTATTAAAAAGATCATTATTTATAACTTCTTTAATCTGCCCTTTTTCATTGGACATTATAATAATTTTCTTTCCCATATAAATTGCTTCATCTATACTGTGAGTAACAAAAAAGGTATTAATTTTATTGCTTGTCCACATATCTAAAAATAACTCTTCAGCCTCTTCTTTTATGATGGCATCTAGCGCTGAAAAACCTTCATCTATTAAAAGTAAATCAGGTTCCATAAGGAATGCTCTAACTATAGAAATCCTTTGCCTCTGCCCTCCACTTAGCTTGTTTGGATATTTTTTCTTTAACTCTTCTATATTTAATTTTTTAAGTATTGAATCAAACTTAAGTAATATATCTTTAGTTATCTCTTCTCCTCTTATCTTAAAAGGCAATAAACAATTTTCTTCAACTGTTTTCCATGGTAAAAGTCCAAAATCTTGTGGAATAAACCCTATCTTATGAGTATGAGGGTTAAGTTTCTCTGAATTTAGAAAAACTTCACCCTCATAATTTTTATTAACTCCTGAGAGTATATTTAATAATGTTGTTTTACCACAACCTGATGGACCTATTATTGCGCATATATCATCATCTTCACAATTGAAATCAATAGGTCCAACGGCTTTTATTTTTACATTTTTACTTTCATAGAAACCAGATATTTTTTTTATCTGTATCATATATACTCCTAAAAATTAATATATCCCTACATTATTAATTATATCTTTAGCCTTAAGGCTCTCAGTTATTATTCCATTCTCTTTTGACCAATCAAATACCTTTTGAACATTCTCTTCATTTGGCAGGTAATTCTTCTTTAATTCTGGAAGTGTTATATTACCTCTCATATCTTCTGAATATCCAACTGTTTTTATAATTGTATCTTCATACTCACTTATATCATTATTTTGAATATACTCTATAGCTCTATCATAAGCTTTGTAAAAACCTTTAATTGCATCAGGATTTTTTGAAATAACATCTTGTAAGAAACCTGTTACAGATATCATAATATCTTTATTAAATACTTTAATTATTTCTGTTCCACCATCAGCTATAGCTGTATCATTAAATGGTGCTGGTAATATCGCTGCATCTATTTGCTTATTTCTAAGTGCTTCTAATCTTGCTGGCATTGCTGGTATTCCAACTTTCTCTATATCTGCTGCCTTAAGACCTTTTGAAGTTACAATGTAATCAGCTAAATAATCCATCATTGTACGCTCAGATATTCCTATCTTTTTGCCTTTTAAATCTTCTATTTTTTTAACTCCAGAATCTTTTCCTGAAACTAAAGTAAAGTATCCATTAGTTGATCCTGTTATTTTCATATCTATTCCAGAGTTTTGATATATTGATATAGCAACATCATCACATAATACTCCATCTAATTCATTAGCTTGAAGTGCTGCATCTCTATCCTTTGCTGCTTTAAATATTTGTAAATCTAAATCTACACCCTCTTCTTTAAAGAATCCTTTTTCTTGTGCAATTACAAGTGGAACTGCATCAATTGATCCCATTACACCAACTCTTAGTTTAGTTTCACCTTTATTTTCTACACCTTCTTCAGTTTTTCCACTACAAGCTACCATTGAACCTGCCATAATTAAAGTAGCCCCCATAGCTATTATCTTTTTAAATTTCATTATTTGTACCCTCCCATTTTTTGAACATGTTATTATCTATATTAAGATAATCTAATATTTTCCCAATTAGAAAATCTACAATGTCATCAATTGTTTTTGGATGATGATAAAACCCTGGCATAGCAGGAATTATAGCTGCTCCCATCTTTGATAATCTACACATATTTTCTAAGTGTATAGTATTAAAAGGCGTTTCTCTTGGAACTATTATTAGTTTTCTGCCCTCTTTTAGTGCAACATCTGCTGTTCTATTTAATAAGTTCTTTGCTAACCCATAACTTATTTCTGCTAAAGTTCCCATAGAACAAGGTAACACTATTACTGCATCATACTTATTAGATCCACTTGCTACTCCTGAAAATAAATTATCATTATTTTCTGAAGTTATTTTTTCATAACCTTTTTTAATATCTTCTATCCAATTATCTAAATCTAAAGAAAGCTCGTACTTAAATACTTGTTTTCCTTTTTCTGTGGCTATAACGTTAATATAAATATCTGCTTTAACTAACTCTTCAATTAACCTTTTAGCATATATACTCCCACTAGCACCTGTTATTCCAACTACTATCTTCTTCATTTGTAATCCCCCTTACATTAAACAATCTATTACTCCAAAAACTAAAAATACTACACTTATAACTTGGTTTACATTATAAGATGCCAATTTAACATTACTTAAATTATCTGGTTTTACTAAACTATGTTGTATTACAAATAGTACTGATATTAAAATAAGCCCAGAATAATAAACAAATCCTAATTCTTTTGATAATAAACCCACTAAAAACAAACAACTAAGTGCTATAAAATGGAATACCCTTGATATTAATAACGCATTCTTAACCCCAAACTGCTTAGGTATTGAATGAATTCCATTTTCAGTGTCAAATTCATAATCTTGTGCTCCATAAATAATGTCAAAGCCCGCAACCCATAAAGTATTTGCAGCTCCCATTACTAATGGCAGTAATGATATCTTTCCTGTTACAGCTATCCACGCTCCAACTGGTGCAGCTGCTGATGTTATACCAAGTACTAAATGACATGCCCACGTAAATCTTTTTGTATACGAATAAATTATCATTAAAAATAATGCAATTGGTGAAAGTAATAAACAAATAGTATTAAGTTTCCATGCTGCAAATACCATTACACCAAAGCAAATTGCTACAAATATTAAAACTTCTTTCTTTTTCATTTCACCTTTAGGAATTTGTCTTGTTGCAGTTCTTGGATTTTTCTTATCTATTTCTGCATCAATAACTCTATTTAGAGCATTGGCTCCTGTTCTCGCACCTAAAAATGCTACTATTATCCAAAATATCTTAGTAAAATTTAATCTTCCATCGCCAGCTAATAGCATTGAAATTAAAGCAAAGGATAATGAAAATATAGTATGAGAAAACATAACTAAAGTCCCATAATCAAAAACTTTATTTTTAACTTTAGTCAATACCATATTCTGACCACCTTTTATCCACATTAGCTTTAATATCTTCTGACATTTCTATATCCTTTGGCCATTCTCTTTCATGACCTTCGCTTGGCCACTTTCTTGTTGCATCAATTCCTAGTCTACTTCCATAGAAAGGAATGTTAGCTGCATGGTCTAAGGCATCTAAAGGTCCTTCTGATATTTCTAAATCTCTTTTAGCATCTATATTATTAAATACTTTCCATGCTACAGTTGATATATCTTGTGGGTCTACTTCTTCATCCACTATAATAATCATCTTTGTATACATCATCTGTCCCATTCCCCATAATGAATTCATTATTTTTCTTGCATGTCCTGGGAACTTTTTCTTAATAGATACAATTACACAACTGTGGAACACTCCTTCTAACGGGAAATTAATATCCACAATTTCAGGATTCATCATTTTTAATAATGGTAAAAATATTCTTTCAGTCGCTTTCCCCATATAACAATCTTCCATAGGTGGTTTACCAACAATAGTTGTTGGATAAACTGGAGATTTCTTATGTGTTATACAAGTTACATGAAATACTGGATAATCATCTGCTAATGAATAATATCCTGTATGGTCTCCAAAAGGACCTTCAAGTTTTAAATCTTCTGTAACATCAACATATCCTTCAATTACAAACTCTGCATCTGATGGCACATATATATCATTTGTAATTGACTTTACCATCTTAATTGGCACTTTTCTTAAAAATCCTGCAAACATCATCTCATCAACCATTTTAGGAAGTGGTGCTGTTGCTGCATATGTAATTGCTGGATCACAACCTAATACAACAGAAATAGGCATCTTTCCACCAAGCTCTTTGTACTGCTCATATATTTCTCTTCCATCTTTATGCCAATGCCAATGCATACCTGTTGTATTTTTATCATATACTTGCATTCTGTACATGCCCATATTTTGTATACCAGTCTCTGGGTCTTTAGTCATTACTAATGGAAGTGTTATAAATTTTCCACCATCTTCAGGCCAACACTTAAGTATTGGTAATTCATTTAAATCTGGATCATTATTTATCACTTCTTGACATGCACCCCTGCCTGGTAATTTTATTGGGAACACTGTAGCCATTCTGCTTAATCTTGGTAAAGATTTAAACTTGTTCATAAGGCCCATATAGTTTGCCATGTCCATAAATTCTTCTATATCATTTCCAATATCATTTATATCATTTACGCCTAATGCCATTGCCATTCTTTCATATGAACCCATTGCATTAATTAATAATGGATATTTAGACCCTTTAACATTTTCAAATAATAAAGCTGGTCCATTATTCTTCGATACTCTATCTGTAATCTCACTTATTTCTAATTCTGGATTAACTTCTACTGCTATTCTCTTTAATTCACCATTATTATCTAATTCTTTAATAAAGGTTTGTAAATCTTTAAAAGACATAAATATCCTCCTAGTACTATAATATTATGTTAATTGTAAATTTTTTCTTTTATTTTTGAATTTTTTATTAACTTTTTGTTAAGGCTAGTTTTTATATTACTACATTTTATTTTCCATTTCAACAATTAATCTCACAATATATATATTTTTCCTACTTAAAATATTATAATTATAAAAAACGTATTAAAAACGATGATTTTTTACTATTCTACTAAAATGGAGGTTATCTTATATGATTAACATAACAAGAAAATATAAAGATTATAATATTAATTACACTGCTGTAAATATGGGCATGGATTGGAACATAAGCATTTTTGGAGGTGATACCCCACACATCGGTGCTGTAGCTATTGGAATACCTCGTATGAGCTTAAGTGACCCTTCAGTAATAAGTTCTACTGTTTCTTTAATAACTGTAACTGGTCATAAAGAAGATGTTATCGTTCAGCCACTTGCTAAGTTACTTTCTAAAAAGTTAAATTCTACTGTTGTTATTTCTTGTGGAATACATATAGATAATATTTCTCTACAAGATATTCTTGAAATTAATAAAATTATCGATACTCTTGTTGAAGAGTTCTTATTAGAAGTTAAATAAATATGAGCCAATGGATTTTATACCATTGGCTCATTTCTATTTCTAACTAATTTCATTTAAGATAGTGTCTAATTGTTCTAATAATGTATTGATATCCTCTTCTGATATTACTAGTGGAGGTTGAAATGCTAGTACATTTCTATTAATTCCATTTTTACCTACAAGTATTCCTCTATCTTTTAGCTTTTCTAATATTAAATCTGTTTCTATAGTTCCAGGCTTACCATCTTCGCATACAAGTTCTGCTCCAATCATAAGTCCGATTCCTCTAACATCTTTAATAATCTTATGCTTATCTTTTAATTTCTCTAATCCATCTTTTAAAATGTTTCCTAGTTGATCCGCTCTACCACATAAATTATTATCTTCTATATAATCAAGAACTGCCATTGCTGTACTACAAGCTACCGGATTCCCCCCAAGAGTTGATGCAGATGGTTTGTTAAAAGCTTTTGCAATTTCATCATTTGTACAAAATGCTGATATTGGCATACCATTTCCTAAAGCCTTTGCAACTGTCATTATATCTGGAACTACGTTATAATTTTCTATTGCAAACATCTTTCCTGTTCGTCCAAATCCCGTTTGAACTTCATCAATTATTAAAAGTATTTCGTTTTTCTCAAGTAAAGCTTTAAGCTTCTCAAAATACCATAATGGCGGTGTTATAATTCCACCATTTCCTTGTATTGGTTCTGCTATTAAAGCTGCAATATTACTTGCACCTCTACTATTTATTATATCTTCTACACTTTTTAACGATTCAGCTGCAGCTTCTTCTAATGAAAGCTCTTCATCCCATGCATTTTTAGCAAAATGTATAGAATTATCTAAAGCCGGATCTGCTCTCCACATTGGAATTGCAGTTGCACTCATAGTTAAATATGTTCTTCCATGAAGTCCGTTATTTAATGCTATAAATTCACTTTTCCCTGTATATAATCTAGCTAATAACATAGCTCCTTCATTTGCTTCTGAACCAGTACAACAGAAGAATGAACGTCTTAAATTCCCAGGAAGTACTGTCTCAAGCCTTTCTGCTAAATTAACCATTTCCTCTGTTAAATACAATATTGTAGTATGCTGCAAAGTTTTTAATTGATTAATTGTAGCTTCAAGTATTTTTTCATTACAATGTCCACAGTTCATTACTGAAACTCCAGCAAAAAAGTCTATATATTTATTTCCTTTTTCATCGTATAAATATTGCATGTCCCCCCTTACTATTTGAGGTGGTTTTTTATAAAAATGATTTCCATGAGAAGATGGAAGTAAGTACTCTTTTTTCTTATTTATAATATTTTCTACGCCTATCATATTTAATTTTCCTCCTTAGTTAAATTGCATCGCTCCTAATGTAAATCCTAAATTATTATAATTAAATTGTTTAAATACATTTTGACAACTTTCTAAATTATCTATCGCTTCCTTATAACTTCTTATTACTGTTTTTAAAGTGTCATTATCATAATGGCATCCTTCTATTCTAAATCCTTCAGCATTAAGTTTTGATAGCTCATTTAATATTGGCATATAACATAATTCTTTTGATAATAACATATGATTTTTCCCTGAATTATCTCTGTATACTGGATGTTCATTGCCTTTATCATCAACTAATATTAATACACCTTTATCATTATATTTTCTAATGCCTTTATCTGATGGCGTTAATACTTTAGTATTTTCATATAAATCATGGTGCATATACATCACAACTGGAGAACCTTGTACAATTATTTCAAGTGGCATGCTTGAATTTAATAACGCTTCCTTTGTATTTGTTGCATTTGACTCACAAGAAAGTGCTGATAAACTAACTCCACTTTCTTTATAAAACTCAGCTGATAAATTGTTATATACATTTAAAGAATAATCCCCAATAAGTTCTAACCCTAAATCTCTAAATCTACTAATTGCACCAAGATTACTTAAAAGCAACCCATCTAGCATTAGGTTGTTATTTCTTAATAAATGATCATACTTTGAAAAATCTTCTTCAAACATCATTCTTGGCATACCTAAATATATTTTTGAACTCTTCTTATTTTTAGTAATATTTAATATTTCTTCTTTAGAAAAAGGTTTGTTTGGTTCAAATACATCCCCAGATAAATAAATTCTATCAACACCTTCTTCAATTGCAATAAGTGCAGCCTCATAACTATTTACTTTAACACTTAAACTTGGCTTACTACTATTAGATAGATTACAATTTAATATAGTTTTAAGTTCTTCTATTCTTTTATCTTCTAACTCAATTTCATCTACTGGATTACTAAATACCTTGCCTGTACTATAAAATTTCCCTGTACCTTCGTATCTTTCATTTATATTAGAAAGACCTGGATTTCCAAAGGCATATGCAGTTGAAAAATCTCTCTTCCTGTTTTCCTGTAATTTATCTGTATGCTTCTTTCTATCATATCTAATTGGATCATCTATATATCTATCAATTGCATCACTATAATAATTAATTAAATCAACTAAATATTCTGCATCTCTCATTCTTCCTTCTATTTTAAATGACACTACACCAGCTTGTATAAGTTCTGGTATATTTTCATACATATACATATCTTTAACTGCCATTGGGAAAGTTGTATCATATACCTTTTCTTCTTTATTAATCTTAAACGACCAGCGGCAAGGCTTCATGCAAAGTCCTCTATTACTGCTTTTACCAAAAAGCATTCCACTATAAAGACATTGAGCTCCATTTGTTACACACATATCACCATGCACGAAATATTCAAATTCCATATCTGTCTGATTTTTAAATTGCTCTATTGTTTTTAAATCTAATTCTCTTGATGTAACAACTCTTGTTATACCAATTTTTCTTAATTCTTTTACAGTCTCAAGGTTATGGACATTCATCATAACTGATGAGTGTATATTTAAATTTAAATTCATCTTTTTAATTAGTTGAATTATACTCATATCTTGTACTATTAAAGCATCTGGTTTTATTTTTTCTAAAAATAATAAATATTCTTCTGCTTGCTCTAAATCTTCAAAGCTCAAAAGATTATTTACTGTAATATATAACTTCTTATTAAGTGAATGTGCTATATTTATTGCTTCTTCAAGTTGTTCATTTGAAAAATTAAAATCTTTTCTATGCATTCTCATATTAAATATTTTTCCACCTAAATAAACAGCATCTGCACCACTTTTTATAACATCCTTAAAAATTTCAAAGTTTCCACATGGAGCTAGTAACTCCACCTCTTGATTATTAAAATATCTTGCCATATAATTATTCCCTCATTCCTTCTATCTTTAGTTTTAAAAAATTTATTGTTAATTATATCATATTAATTAACTTTGTTAAATTTTTTCAAATCTTTTGTAACATTTTTGTACATAAAAAAACTATTCCACTTTATAAGTGAAATAGTCTTCTATTATAATAATCTATATAGTTGTCTTTCAAGTAATACACCTTCACGTATAGGATAATCATACTCCATACTACCTCTTATACACTCTTCAACAAAGGTTGATGAACTTTCTACAGCCTCTATTAATGTATTTCCCTTTAACATTTCAGTACATAATACAGCTGTAAAAATATCTCCTGTTCCAGGATAAGATTTATGAAGTTTCTCATGATGAATAATTGAAAAATCTTTTCCATCATATAATGCAATCCCAATAGTTCCTTCTTCTGATGGAACAGATGTAATAATAATATTACTAGCCCCAATTTTCTTTAGATCATTTACTATATCTCGTATATCATCTTCACTATAGGAATCTTTAAATTCCCTATTAGTTAAATAAATAGCTTCTGTGAAATTTGGAGTAATAACATCACTTAACTTAATTAACTTTCTTAATTCTTTAACATATTCTAAATCAAACCCATTATATAATTTATAATTGTCTCCAAATATCGTGTCTACTATAGTTACTCCCTTAGTTTCTTCCTCTAAGTATTCTATTGTCTCTTTTACTTTTTCTCTTGTTCCCAAATAACCAATAAAATTCAAATCAAAGTCTATTCCATTTTCATTTAAACTATCTGTTGCTTTTTTAATAAAATTTTCACTATCAACTTTAGCTATATCTTTAAATCCGCCAGTATGGCTTGATAGTATAACAGATGGTATAGGACAAACTTCAATTCCTCTAATACTCATAATAGGCATTATATTTGTTAAAGAAGCCTTGCCAACAGTGCAAAGACTGTGTATAACTAGTGCTCTCGTAACTGGTTTACTCAATTTCTTATCTCCGTTTCTCTTTTAGTTCATTTTTTGTAATAAGCCTCTAGCGCTAGCTTTAATAGCCATTGATAATGGTATTGCTATTACTATTCCAATTACAGTTGTAACTATTGATGTTGCAAGTGATGCTACAGCACCTTCCCATCCTTGGAAAATAATCCAATTAACTAGGAAATAACCAAATAATGATACTAATCCACCACATATAAATGCAATTATATTAATGATTGTACTATTACCTTCTTTACCATTCATATATGCAACCTTACCAGCTACATATCCTGTTAATCCTTTAATTATAAATGTAGGAATAACCCATAGTGCAAATGCTGGAGTTAGTGCATCCATAAGGGCGCTTCCAATTGCTGCAGGTAAAGCAGCCTTTTCACCAATTAATACTGCAACTATAAATATTACTGTTGTCCCTAAGTGAACCATAGATACTCCTCCACCTATTGGGATTTCAATATGAATATATGTTCCTAAAAATATTAATGCAGCGAACATTGAATACATAACAAGTTTTTGAGTTTTCATCTGCTTCATTATACTTCCCCCTCCTATATTGATTTTCTTTTTATTAATATTATTACTTACAGATAACCCTTGTCAAATGTATCGATACATTATAAGTATGAAATATAGAGTGCCCACAAAAATGTGACACTCTATTAAAATTATTTTACAGGCTTTTCTTCTCCAAGTATCTTTTCAAGCTTTTCTACTATAGCTTTATCCATCTTAGCCATATACTCATTAAATACTTTTTCATTATTTAAGAATGGTGATAGCACACAAGCTCTAAGTATTGTTACTTTTTGAACTCTATCCCATTCTTTTAATGGTATTCCACAACCTTCAACAAATTGAGTTGGTGAATCCCCATAATCACCTTCTGTAAAATCAGTATGAGATGTTAAAAAATCATTTACATATAAAGGTTCTTTAACATAAGATGCCTCTTCATAAAAATTATGATTTAAGTCATTCATAACTTTTAAGTCAGTATTTCCTCTAACATTAAATGAAAAGTCTACCATATTAAAATCTGGCTCAACTAATGGATATACGTCAACAATTTTACTTCCAACTTGATATGACTTTTGCATTTTCAGTTTATTATAAAGTTTATAAGCTCCTTCATTTCCTGCTCCAATTAACTTACCATAACCTGTTATATTAAGCGGCATAACTTTATGTGCTGTCCAAACTGATGCAGCTGTAGCACCCGCTTTTGAACCTTCAAGCATGAAAGCTCCAAGAAGGGATGGAATATCCGCTCCTTTTTCAAATACATAAGTTGCAAAGTATGAAATTGAATCTCTCATCCTCTTATCTTTTACAATAATCCCACCTGCTGAATAAGGTATGTATCCCATTTTATGTGGATCTATTGTAATTGTATCTGCCTTTTCCATAGCTTTAAATGCATTATATACATCTGTTGATGGCCATGCTGTATTCTTATCTAAAATAGCTCCATGTTCTAACATTTTTTCTTTAAACTTATCTTCAGGGATAAATGAATAATCATCATCTAAGAAAATAGATCTTGCATATCCACCATAAGCTGCATCAACATGCAAATAAAAATTTATACCCTTCTTTGAGTATTCCTCTCTTATTTCTGCAATTTTATCAATATGGTCTACAGCACCTTCCTCTGTTGAACCAACAACTCCAACAACTCCAAGTATAGGAATCTCTTTACTTGTGTATTCTTCTATTGTCTTTCTAAGTTCATCCATATCCATTCTGTAATTATGGTCTACTTTTACTGGAATAACAGCATCAACTCCAAGTCCAAGTATATCCCCAGCTTTAAGCCATGAATAATGTTTTGTTTGAGGTATTAACCACTTTCCAAGCTTAGCTATTTTATCACCTGCACCTCTTGCTGAATGTTCTTTTATCTCATCTAATTTTTCTCCACACTTATCCATTAAGTCTAATATTTCACTAACACTCATATTTAAAAGTTCCCACTCTGACTTTCCTTCAACCAATTGCGGAACTATCTCTTTAATTGCAAGTGGAATTGATTTAATATTTCTTGCATACCATAACCCTTCATAGTTAGCTATTGAACCATCTGCACAAATGTGTCCCCAGCCGTTATCATTGTAACTAACTAATTTGCAGAAATCTTCCCCAACTTCTTCTTCCATTTCTGATGTTGCAGGTGATGATTCATATGCAACATTATTTCCGTTATATAGCATTGCTGCAAAGTATCCAAGTATTGCAGGCATAAGAGTTTCTGAATTCATATGTCCTAAAAATCTTGGAGAATGCCAAGGAACTGATCCAGCTCTTAACTTTGATGATAACTCTATTAATACTTCTTCAAGTCTATCTTTACTTACTATAAAGCTTTCTTTTCTTTCATCTGCAACCTTTATTATTGTTTGATCTTCAGGATGGTAATTCTTCCTCCATTCTGCATGATCATTAAAAAGTCTAAGTAAGTTTTCCTCAAAAAAATCTTCATTTTCTGACTTTGGTCCTAAAAACATAGCTTTCAGATTAATATCTTCGTTGTTTTCTATAGTATCTGTACCTTTTTTTATATCATCCATATTGTAAACTCTCCTTATCTTTTATTTCTTTTTCCATGACTCTTTTTTAAATGCATATATGATTAATGGTGAAATAAAGCAAATTAATGTACCAATTACTTGGAACCCAATATACATAGTTCTTCCTGATTCAGGTATTGAACTTGGAGGTATAAGGCTTACTGCAATTGTTAAAAACACACCGATAAATGCTAGAATACAAGCTATCCACATTCCACTTTTTCCTCCTGGAATTGTAAATGCTCTCTTTACGTCTGGCTGCTTATATTTTAAAATAATTTCTGCAAGTATTATAAATATGTAAACTACGCTGTATAAAATAGTTGTTAAAATAAGTACCATGAAAAAACTATTATTAACATCTGGTACAACAACATATAAAACTGCAACTAGTGATACTACTATTGCTTGAATTAGAACAAACGTTATTGGAACATTACGCTTAGTTCTCTTTTGGAACATTGGAGGTAAGTTTCCTTCTTCTGCAACTTTTATCATTGATTTTGAAGGACCTAAAACCCATGCACTTAATTGTGCTAATACTCCTATTGCTATCATGGCTGCAATTACATTTGTAAGCCATGGCATCCCAAGTTCATTGAAATATAATTGAAATGGTTGAGTTATGTTTGATAATTCTATTTTATCTGATGGTATAGCATTTGCTTCTGTAAGACCTGCTATTAAATTGAATATTATAAGCAATCCCATTGATACGAAAACTGATATTGGATAATTCCTTTTTGGATTTTCAATATTATTTGCATGAACTGATGCTATTTCAAGTCCTGAAAATATAAATATTATTCCTGAAAAAAATGAAAGTTTATCATATGATGATAAGCTAGGTATTGCTGTTTGCATATTAAATGGTCCTAAATGAACGTTTCCATGTTTAAGTGTCCACCATATTCCTAAAACAACTAATGCTACAAAAGGAATATATATACCAACTACAGCTCCAATACTTCCTACTATTTTACCCATATCAAATTTAAAGTTTAGTAATGTTACTGTCCAATAAGAAATAACTATTACAATGAATATAAATTTGTTATTCTGTGCAAGTTCAGGCATTCCTACTGCATAAGCTAGCATTACACCAACTGTTGAACTTACCATAACCATACCAAAGAATAGTTGAACCCATAAAAGCCAAGCAGTTACAAATCCCCATCTTTCACCAAGTGCTTCTTTAACCCACACTTGTGATCCTCCTTCTTTAGTCCATCCTGTTGCAAGTTCTGCTGAAATTAGTGAAATTGGTATTGCAAATAGTACTGCAGCACCTATCATAAAGAATATCTGTTGCCATCCAACAATGGCAAGCGTCGGTACACTTCTTACGCTTCCATAGAAAGCAATACTTATTCCTATAAGTTGGAATAGCGTAAGCTTATTAGTTCCTTTTTTCATCTCTTCCATGTTGTTACACATCCTTTTCTTAGTTTCTACATTAAATTTTTGTAACTAAGGTTATTATGTGTAAAATATAAATCTTAAATACTGACAATATGCACCATAATATTACACGATAACTCTTTTTATCTATACTAGTGCTGTATGTAAATTCCACTCTTATTCTAATGTTCCAATTATATGTTGGTAGTTTAAATATCATTTTCTTTGTCAATAATGTAATGAGGTGAATTTTATATGTATAATTATAACAATTGTCCATTTTGCTCAAGCGAATCTTTTATAAAATATGGTCGATACAAAAATATACAGCGATACAAATGCAAAAATTGTGATAGAACATTTTCTGATTGCACAAATTCCGTATGGTATAACTCAAAAAAGCCATCAAACTGCTGGTATGACTACTGTAAACTCATGTTTGCCGGTAATAGTATTCGAAAATGTGCAGCTATTTTGCACATAAGTATAAATACGTCCTTTGAATGGAGGCATAAGATTTTGAATAAACTTCCTAATTGCAATAACAATATTTTTCTATATAACTATATAGGCTTAAAACATTTGCAGTTTCCTGAAAGTTTTAAAGGTCAAAAAGTTCCTCCGATAAGTATAAATAACGAAAGACGCCAAAAAGTTTTTGTATCTGTAATTCTTAATGAAAAAAGCATGTCCTTTTCAAAAATCGTATCTAAAGGCATACTATTTCAATCAATGTGTATTGACATGTTAAAGAAAAAATTAAAGTTTAATTCTAATATTATAGGTTTTTGTGATAGATATTCTACTGCGATTGCTAGAAGATTAAATAAGGACCTTAGACGATTTAAAGAATGTCCTTTAGATAGCCAATTGAATTTAAAAGATTTGCTCCAAAACTTTTCTTCTCTTTTAAGAGTCTGGCTTGGTATTTTTAGAGGGGTTGCAACTAAATATTTAGATGCTTATTTAGATTGGTTTATTCATGTGTTCGAAAATTCTTTTAATAATAAAGTTATGACTTCAAATCTAATAAACGCTATATTTTGTAATTAATTTTTTTATATAAAACTATCCTTTTTTATATATTCTACTTAAGTTTGTACAAGCATTGTTCTTTAATAATTATGTATTTTTTATTCATTTTACGTTCTTCCTATTTCTATCTTTTTCTTTCTTTTATTACAATTCACACTATTTTTCTACATTATCATATTTCAATTACCAATATTAAATTAGAACATTGCAATATAGTGTTTTTTAACACTGAACAACACAATTACATAAAAAAATAAGGCCGTCATAAAAACGGCCCTATTTAATCTATTCCATCATACTTTTAATTTTTTTACTAAATATTAATAATATTGCACCTAATGTCATTACAACAGCTGCTATTAATGCGAATATCTCTCCGGCTCCTAACTTTTCAATATTTGATGCTAAGAATCCTCCAAGAATATTTGCAATACCATTACTTGCAAGCCATAATCCCATTAGAAGTGCTGCATACTTAAGCGGTGCAAGTTTTGATACCATTGATAATCCTATTGGTGATAAACATAACTCACCTACAGTATTACAGAAGTATGTTATTACAAGCCACCACATACTAGCTTTTACAGTTGGATTTTCTGCTCCACCAATTGAGTAAACTGCAATTACCATGAATAAGAATCCTACTCCTAGTATGATCATACCTAATCCCATTTTTACAGGAATACTTAAATCACCCTTCTTTCTATTTGAAAGTTTAAGCCATAATTTAGCCATTATTGGTGAAAGTAGTAATACAAATACTGGGTTAATTGACTGGAACCATGAAACTGGTACTGTCATTCCCATTAAATCTCTGTTTGTTAGCTTTTCAGCGAACATTGTTAATGAACTACCTGCTTGTTCAAAGCCTGTCCAGAAGAAAATAACGAATGTTGTTAATATTAATATTGAAGCAACTCTCTTCTTTTCTTTCTTAGTTAATGGTTCGTTTTTATATGATACATTACTCTTTTTATCTATCATTTTAGCTGCTGGTTTTTCTCCTAAATGACCTAAGTACTTAGGTGAGAACACTATGTATATAATTTCTCCAATTACCATACCGATAGCTGCTGCTAAGAATCCGTATTTAAATCCGTATGTCATTTGACCGTTAATTGTACTTGCGAATAAATCTTCCGCTAAGAATCCGCAAATTAATGGTGCTATGAATGATCCTAAATTAATTCCCATATAGAAAATTGTAAATGCTGAATCTTTTCTTTTATCATCTGGTTTGTAAAGTTGTCCAACAATTGTTGAAATATTTGGTTTAAAGAAACCATTACCTATTATTAATAATGTTAAACCAGCAAAAAGTCCTATTCTACTGCTGAACATAAATAATGTTAAGTTTCCAAGGAACATTATTCCTCCACCAATTATAACTGATTTCTTTTGACCTAAGTAATTATCTGCTAAATATCCACCAACAATTGGTGTAAAATATGTAAATCCAGTATATGTTCCGTATATTAAAGCTGCTGTACTAATACTAAATCCTAAACCACCTTGTATAAAACTAGTAGTTAAATATAGCATTAATAATGCTCTTAATCCATAATAACTAAATCTTTCCCACATTTCTGTTAAAAATAAAAGGTACAATCCTGGCGGATGTTTAAGTCTATTACCTTTTACAGCGTCGTTTGCCATTTCCATAATAATTCCTCTTTTCATAAGTTTGTATTTATTTATTCATTTTTTATTTTTGCAATTATTCAATTTTGAAATTTCTTTTTTTGTCCTTTTCACTACACTAAAAACTATATCACTCTGCTAAAGTGTTTTCAATATTTTTTCCCTTTCTTTTAATTAAATTTACATTTTGCTATAAAATCATATATTTTAACCTATTTCTAATTATCAATTTATCAAAAATAGGCTGTTTTTTTGCTCATTGTTTATCAACTCAACAAAATTGTTATGTATTTCCGAATAATACATTTGCTCTCCCTAAGCGTACACTTGCAAGTTTTATTGCATCAACGTTCCATTTCAAGCCGTTTACAGGAAGTCTCTGTGAAAATTTTTATGAATTATTATGAAACACGTTCCATTTTCGTTAACATTTTATTTACATTTAACAGCCTTTTAACAAGCAAACTTCCTATAAAATAGCCATTTGTCATAAATTAGCACTTTAAGACGAACGTTTGTTCGTATACTTTTCTAATTAATGTCAATACTGTTTAGTGAACAAACAAATATTTAAGGAGTGATTTTACATGAACAAAGTATTATTAGTAGGAAATTTAACTAGAGATCCAGAAATTAATTATTCAAAGGATAAGGGTATTCCATACAGTAAATGTACATTAGCTGTTGATAACAAAATATCAAAAACAACATATTTCATACCTTTCATAATTTTTGATAAAGCTGCAGAAGCTCTTTGTGAGTATGGAAAGAAAGGAAACAAGATAGGAATTTCAGGATATATCTCAACTAGTACATTTTCAAAAGAAGATTCAACAATATATAGTACAGATGTAGTTGCTGAATCTTTCGAGTTTATAAACTTCATAAAAAAATCTACCTCTTCAGCTGATAATCAAGTTGAAGATTTAGATATGGCTTCAAATGAAACTTTACCTTTTTAATATTCAAAAGGGATGTATCAAAATAAACTTTAACGTTATTTTGATACATCCCTTATTTTTTTACTATTTACTTACTTTAATAATTATATCCAGTACCCCTTCGAAATCTACATCCATTTTACCTTTATAACTATTTATATAATTAACTAAATCGTTTGCAGTATCTTCGTTAAAGATACTAACATTATTTACATCATACTTAACGTTAAAGCTTACATCATTATTAGCGTAATAAACTATAGACTTTACATCGATTATAAAACCTTCTTTTCTTAAGTACTCCTCAAGTCTAAGCTCCTGCTTTTTAACTTTACTTATAGGATTATCAACCTTTTTCTCAATTCCTTCAAAGTCAACAGTCCACTTATTATCATTAGCGCTACCACTAACTTCACCTCTATCATTTCGTATATATATAATAAATAAAGCATCTTTATTTATAACTGCAGTATGTATGTAATTAATTCCACTTGGACTTTTAAAACTTAAATTTTTAAGTATGTAGTTACTATCATTTAAAATACATAGTTCCTCTGGAATAATACTATTATGAATATTAGCTTCACTATCCTTTACGAGTTTAATAAATCCTTTATCAGTATGTTCCTTCCTTAAATATTTTCTCTTTAAGTATGCATATGTAAGTATTAACCCTGCTACTATAATAAACAAGTCCTCAAAATTACCAAATAAACTTCCTACACTAAATATAACAAGTACAAGCTTTACTATAAATATACTTATTATAAATGCTATTACAGCAGAAATTTTGTCTAATTTAAACTTTTCTTTTTCCTTGTTCAAGCTCTTAACCTCATCCATTTTTACTAGTATGGCCATAAAATCACATCCAATGCTTAAATTTAAAGGGTTAGAAACATTCTAACCCTTTTAGTATATACCAAATTTTATATTATAATCCCTTTTAAGCTTCTACTACTGTAGATAATCTTTGAAGTTCTTCCATTGAACTTGCTGCCTTATCATCATCAACAAGTACAACTAGGAAATCACCTGATAGAATTTCTGTATCTCCATTAGGAATTATTTCCTTTCCTCCTCTTTTTATACCTACTAATAAACACTCTTCTGGCCATTCTATATCTTTTATATAATTACCTTCAACTGCACTACCCATAAATACTGATATTTCTAATATAGTCTTTTTAGGATATGCTTTGTGGTCAACTTCATCATCTTTACCATACTTCTTTAAACTTCTTTCAAGTAAACTTTCATAAATAGGTTCTGATTTTAGAATATCTGAAGTTACATATGCAAATATAACTACTATAGTTAATGCTAATAAATGTTCAAATGATCCTGACATTTCTGTAATTAATACTATTCCTGTAATAGGTGCCTTAACTATTGAAGCAAAATGTCCTGCCATTGCAAAAATAACAAAATTTATTATATACATTGTAGGAATGTGTGTTGCTTTACAAACCATTATTCCAAATATATTACCAACTATTGCTCCAAGCACTAGTAATGGGAAGAAAATACCTCCTGGTGTACCTGAACCAAAACTGATAAATGTAAATACATATTTCACTAATAAAAATAAAAATAACATTGCGATTGTAAACTTACCATTTCCAAGACTCATTATAAGTGAATGTCCTCCACCTAATAAAATAGGTGCTGTAAGACCAACTATTCCTGCAAATAAGAAAGGAACCATTACTTTAACCTGAACTGGAACTTTCTTAAAGAATGCATATGCATCTTGTGTTTTAAGTATACCCTTACTAAATAAAACTCCTGTAAATCCAAGAACAATACCAAGAAGGCCTAAAGTCCAGTAATATTTAAGTGGTAATGCTGAAACATTTGAAAATCCTAGTGCTGGTTTAAGCCCTAAGAAATTTTTACACATAAAATCAGCGGCAATTGATGCTGACATTGCTGATAATAAAACTAGTGGTGAAAAATTCTTATGTACTTCCTCTAATGCAAATATAACTCCTGATAATGGAGCATTAAAAGCTCCTGACAGACCTGCACTAGCACCACTTGTAATTAGAAATTTATCTTCTATATTTATTCTTTTGCATACCTTTGAGAAACCTTGCCCAATAGCTGCTCCCATTTGTACTGAAGGACCTTCACGTCCTACAGAAAGTCCCGCAACTAATGCTGCCGTACCTCCAATAAATTTGAAAATTAAAACTCTAAGCCAATTAACTTCAAGCCTTTTCATAAGTATGCCTTCAACTTGTGGTATACCACTCCCTGAAATCATAGGATCTTTTTTTACTAAACATCCAACAAAAAAACCCATTAAACCAAGTATTACAAATACTAATATTATAGTTAATGGATGACCCTTTGAATAAGTATAAAATTTAATAAGTAGTGGAGATAATTTTTCAACTAACACCCTGTTTGCTACAATTACTAGTCCTGTAAGTAGCCCTATAAGTGCTGATTCCCATATTAATCTAATCTTTAAATTATTTCTATGGGGAAAAATATCACTTACTCCATCTTTGCTTTTTTCCATCGTCTTCTCCCCTTAATTAATTTCTATCTATATTCTTTCGATATATAGACCACATATTATTATATAACTTTATTACATGTAATTTGTAAACTTTCTATAAATTCACACATAAAAAAAATAATATCTAAAACATAGATATTATTTTTTCTGTTTCATATTCAGCTATTAAATAATCTAACATAGTTTCTTTTGATTCATCATATTTCTTAAATGTAGATGTAGCATTTTCAAAGTTATTGTATACTTTCCAATAACCGCATAATAAACATTTTTTATTACTGCACTCCATAAAGTCAATAACATCTTTTAATGGTATTCCTAAAAATATCCCAAGCTCGTGAGGACAATGATATATGTTATATCTCTCTACAAGCTTATTTAAGAACTCTTCTATTTGCCAGTCCATATTATATCCTAACTTATATAAAAAGCTTCTAACATCTATATTTTCAACAAATTTACTAAGTCTTTTACTAGAGTAGATTAAAACTATTACTGCCCTATCATCTTCTCTTAATATTTTGTAATCCAAATTAATCTTATTTAAAAATACTTCCTTATGATTATTCCAAATAAAATATTCCTTACTATCCTTTTTAAGAGTAATTGTTGAAGATGGTTTAAATCCACTTACAACTGGTGCTAATAAAAACAGCATATATTTTTCAAAATATTCAACACCACTCATTCCCTTTAATATGCTCATAAATTCTTTTAGTTTCTTTTCCATCTTCAACTCACTACTCCTATCCTCTAAATTTTAGCTATTTTTTCTCCAATTTCAATTAATCTGTTTGCTTCATTACCTTCTGGAGCTTCGTTTGCGATTACATCTCTTTCTAGAAGCTCTGCTCCTAAACTTTCCATTCTATCTTCCCATAAAGTCATCCATTCACCGGTTCCCCATCCATATGATCCAAATAAAATCATTTTCTTACCTGAAACTTCACTTTCAATTGATTCAACAAATGGTTCCATCTCGCCTTCTTCTATAACTTCAGCACCCATTGCTGGAGATCCTAGAAGAACAATATCACAGTTTTTAATATCTTCTATTGATGCTTCTGCTACATTTTTAATTGTAACTTCACCGCCACCTTTTATTATTCCATTTTCTAAAAGGTTTGCCATTGCTTCAGTATTCCCTGATCCTGTCCAGTATATTATATTTGCTTTCATACAACCTCTCCTTAATTGATATTGATTATCATTATTTATTAATACTATATTATTTATTTCATTTTTTGTCAATAATTATTTAAGCAAAAAAATAGTAAGCTAATTAAAAATCAGCTTACTATTTATATAAAACTAGAGGGATTGTTTTGTAGAGAGCAATCCTTTTGTTAGTTCACTATTTTGCTATTTTCTTTCCTAGTTCAACTAGTTTGTCTGCATTGTCACCTGATGGTGCTTCTTGAACAACAACAGCTCTTTCTAAAAGTTCTGCTCCGTTCTCTTCCATTCTATCTTCCCATTCTGTCATGTAGGCACCGCCACCCCATCCAAATGATCCAAATAGAACCATCTTCTTACCTGAAACTTCACCTTCGATTGATTCAACAAAAGGTTCAACTTCTGATTCTTCTAAATTTTCAGCTCCCATAGCTGGTCCACCTAATAGAAGGATATCACAATTTTTAACATCATCTACTGATGCTTCTCCCATTCCTATTAAATTAACTTCTGCGCCTTCTTGTTTTGCTCCATTTGCAATTAAGTTAGCCATCTCTTCTGTATTTCCTGTGCTTGAATAGTATATTATATTAATTTTCATATTAATCTATCTCCTTTTTTTCCTAACGGATAATTATTATTTGTTAATAATATACCTTGTTTTCTTTTTAGTGTCAATACTTTTTCAGAAAATATTCCGAGTGTTTTAGTATGATTTATTTTTCTAGTACATTTTACACTAAAAAAATAAAGAAGATGGTCCTCCATCCTCTTCATTTCGTAAATTTACATATTTTATTAATAACACATAAAGTATACTAACCACACTATAATTTTATGATGGCTCCTCCACCTTAAGCTTCCCATCTTCTAATTTCATGACTCTATCTGCAACATTATTTGCAAAGGAAATATCGTGGGTAATTATCATAATAGAAATCCCTTTAGCCCCTAAATCTTTTATTATTTCAGAAACCTCTATAGTTGTTTTGGGATCTAATGCAGATGTTGGCTCATCAAAACATAACACTCTAGGTTCCATAGCTAACGCTCTTGCAATCGCAACTCTTTGCTTCTGACCTCCTGATAATTCATTTGGATAATTATCCTTCTTATCTTCCATAGATAAACTTTTTAATATTAAAAGTCCTCTTCTTCTAGCTTCATCCTTTTGAAGTTTTAGTACTTTAATTGGAGCTTCAATTATGTTTTCTAAAACAGTCATATGAGGAAATAGATTAAAGTTTTGAAATACTACTCCAATATTCCTTCGTATTTCTTTAAGTTCGCGTCCTTCTTTATATATACCTTCTTTACATAGTTCCTCATTATTTATCTTTATAGTTCCATAATCACATCTTTCTAATGCGGCTATACACCTTAAAAGAGTTGTTTTGCCTTCCCCAGATCTTCCAACAACTACTGTTATTTCACCTTTATCTATAGTTAAATTTAAGTTTTCAAATACATTATTATCGCCAAATTTCTTTTTTAATCCTATAACCTCTAACATAATCTCTCCTCCTATTTATAATAACTATACTTTTTCTCAATCTTTTTAAACATAAATGTAAGTACTACTATAATTAGTAAATACATAAGCCCAACTAAAAGTAATGGCACTAATGATGCATCTCTATTTGTAGCTATTTTACCAACCATAAGTATATCTTGAAGTCCTAGTATATATACTAATGCAGTATCTTTTACTAAACTTATAACTTCATTTCCAATCGGAGGAATTACATTCTTTATAGCTTGTGGTAGTACTACTTTAATATAAACATCCCATTCTGATAATCCAAGCATTTCACAAGCTTCAAATTGACCCTCATCAACGGATTCTATACCACCTCTAAATATTTCTGCAAAGTAAGCTCCATAATTTAATACAAATGCAACTATCGCCGCTGAAAATCTACCAAATCTAATTCCAACTAGTGGTAACCCGAAAAATATAAATATTATTTGTAATAATAGCGGAGTTCCTCTCATCACTAAAATATAAAAATCGATTATTGTTTTCGTTAGTTTGTTTCCTTTTATTCTTCCTATAGCAACCATCATTCCAAGTGGAATTGAAATTAATAGTGTTAATAAGAATACTGAAAGTGTTATTTTTAGCCCTCCTAGTAACTGAGGTATTATAACTTGCATATTGTCCATTATTTTTCCTCCTTTATTATAATATCGTCTCCAAACCATTTCTTTGAAATACTTTTTGCTGTACCATCATTAATTACTTCTTGTAATCCTCTATTAATTTCATCTTTTAATTCCTTATCACCTTTTCTCATTCCTATTGCAAAGTTTTCACTTCCAAAATCCTCTTTAAGTACTCTATACTTATCGTTCCCTCTTTTATTCATATAGTATCTTGCAAGAACTTCATCTGAAACAACACCATCAATTCTCCCTGAATCTAAATCCATTAATGCATCATTATTAGATTGATATTGTATTAATCCACCCGCTTTAAGGTTATCAATAAATTTTGTATCTTTCATAACTGCATCTGATGCACTTGAGGCTGCTTGAACTCCTACTTTTTTATTTTTGAAATCATTTTTACTTTCTATATGTGAATTATTTTTAACTATAATTACTTGTCTATCACTTATATAAGGATTAGAAAAATCTACTTGCTTCTTTCTTTCATCAGTAACTGAATATCCATTCCAGATTAAATCTATATTTCCATTTCTAAGTTCTGTTTCTTTCATAGTCCAATCTATTGATCTAAATTCAATCTTTCTTTTTATTTTTTCTGAAACAGCTTTTGCTAGATCAATATCAAATCCAACAACTTGTCCATCATCATTCACAAATCCCATTGGGACAAATGTGTCATCATACCCAACAATAATTACATTTTTATCTTTTTCTTTATTATTTTCATTTAGCAAATGCACTATACCAGCACCTACTATAATTACTAAAAACCAAATTAAAATATTTATAATTGACTTTTTCATTCTAACCCCTCCTCACTTCATTACTTTATCACGCTAAAGTAATGAAGTCAAGAAAAAAAGCTCCAAGTTTTTTCTTGAAGCTAACAAACTATTTATTCAATATTTCTTTTAAACTGCCTGTAATCTTATCGGCATGACCTTCAACAGTGCTTCTATCTTTCTTTATAACACTATCTATACTTTCTTTATCTTCAGTTAAATCATCTTTTAATTCCTTATATTCTTTAACTAGTCCGCCAATATCGCTTGAACTGTCTTTTATATCTTTATCATTGATTTCAGGTAACTTATAATTCACTGAAATACTATTGTCTTTTGAATCACTTGACTCATTATTCTCTTGTTTTATTACAGTATCCGATGCACACCCAATTAAACCCATAGTAAATATACCCACTAATGTAATGATTAATACCTTTTTTTTCATATGTACCTCCTTACAATGAGATATACTTATCTTACGATTTTATTTCCCAACATTTCAACCGCTTTTAGGAACTTTTACACATTGTTAATATAAACAACCTACGTAAATTACATATTTAGGTGATTACCCTAATATTTTCTACTGAAAATAATTTCCCTATCACTTTCAAATATTAACCATTAATTCAACATTTTATTATTTTTTCGCCTATTTTTCGACATTTATTTTTACTGTAAATTTAAGAGGATAAGCCTTATAAATTCTAAGACTTACCCTCTATATTATCTACCTATTATTTATTTCCTTTAAGCATTTCTCCAATTGCCGCTATACTACCAAGAGATGATAATGTTTCATTTGGTAATATAAGTTTGTTAGCTGGATTTTTAGCCATTTCTTTCAATGCCTCAACTTGTTTTAATGCGATTACAGCCTCATTTGTACCTGATTCTATAATAGCTTCATTTACTTTTCTTATAGCTTCTGCCTCAGCTTCTGCAATTTTAGCTATAGCTTTAGCCTTACCTTCTGCTTCAAGTAATTGAGACTCTTTAAGACCTTCTGCTCTTCTAATATTAGCTTCTTTTTCAGCTTCTGCTGTTAAAATTTGTGATTGCTTTTCACCTTCGGCTTTTTCTATTTGTGATTGTCTTCCACCTTCTGCTTGAAGGATCATTGCTCTCTTATCTCTTTCAGCCTTCATTTGTTTTTCCATAGCATTTTGTATTTCTGATGGAGGTATAATATTTTTAATTTCTACTGATAATATTTTAATTCCATATGCATCAGTAATTTCATCAATTATTATAAGTAATTCTTGATTAATCTTATCTCTTCCTGATAAAACTTCATCTAAAGACATATTACCAATTATATTTCTTATGTTTGTTGTTGCTGAATATACTATACCAGATCTATAATCTTCAATGTTATAAACTGCATCTTGTGCATTTAGTAACTTGTAGAATATAACATTATCTACTGATATATTAACATTATCCTTTGTAATTACTGTTTGTGGCGGTACATCTATAATTTGTTGCTTTGTTGAAACTTTCTTTCTAACAAAATCAGCAAATGGAATTATAACATGCCATCCTGGTTCTAAAACCCTATTAAATTGACCAAATCTTTCTACTACACATAAATATCCTGTATTTACGATTTTTATTGATGATACGATAATGATTAAAACTAATAGTACAACTACTATACCAATAATTAATCCTGCCATTATTCTTCATCCCCCTTATATTTTTTTATTTTTAATTTACTTCCTACAATACCAGTTATAATAAGTTTGTCTCCTTTTCTTATGTCTTCCCCCTCATTAATTGCGGCCCAATATATTCCGGATACTTTAATTCTGCCTTCTTTTCTTATATCTTCTTCGCAATTTAAAACTCTTCCTATGTACGTTTCTTCCATTAGCGGCTTTGATTTTATACTTGTTTTAAATTTCTTTCTAGCCCAAGGTACTCCAATAGAAATTGCTATAACACTTACTACACCTGCAATAATAACTTGTAAGATCAAACTTAAACTTGCTAAGTTAGCAATCATCCCAGCAATTGCACCTATTGCTATAAAACAAAATAAGAATGCACTAGTTGCTAGATCTACTACAATTAATACCACTGCAAGTACAATCCAAAATATAGTTAAGAACATATTAATACCTCCTTTTTTTCTACTTATTACCATTATATCATTTATTTATTTTTTTATCCCATCTGACTATGATTTAATTATAATTACTATTAATCCTTTTTACAATATTTGTTTTATCCTTTTATACGGTATCTAATACCATTTAAAGTGTATTTAATAATCTTTTCTTCCATTTCCATTGATTTTCTAATATTTTCATTTTATTATTGTTATATATAGGATAGAAAGTTGTAATACTAAATACAACAACATTACGTACTGGAGATGATAATTATGGATTTTATTAAAGTAGCATCAGCCTGCCCTAAAACAAAAGTTTCTGATGTTAAGTATAATGTAGGCGAAATTATAAATTGTATAAATGAAGCAAGTTCAAAAGGCGCAAAAGCTATTGCCTTTCCAGAGCTTTGTGTAACTTCTTATACTTGTGGAGATTTATTTCTTCAAAGTAGATTATTAGATGACGCATTAAAAGGTATTGTATCGATAGCTTTAGAATCATCTAATACAGATATGTTGATAATGATTGGAGCACCTTTACTTAAAGGATGTACTCTTTATAATTGTTCATTTGTAATATTTAAAGGTAAAATACTTGGAATAGTTCCAAAATCATATATCCCAAATTATAGCGAATTTTATGAAAAAAGATGGTTTGCTGAAGGTGCAAGAATAGTTGATGAAAAAGTTGATCTTCCATTCCAACAAGATATACCCTTTGGAACAAATTTAATATTTAAATGTGATAACTTCACTTTTGGATGTGAAATATGTGAAGACCTCTGGGTTACAATCCCACCTAGCTCATACCTTTCTTTAGAAGGAGCAAATATAATTTTCAACCTTTCAGCATCAAACGAATTAGTATCTAAAGCTGATTACAGAAGAAGCTTAGTTTCTAATCAAAGTGCACGTTCAATTTGTGCTTATATTTACTCTTCTGCTGGAGTTCATGAATCAAGCACGGACCTACTTTTCAGTGGACACTTACTTATAAGTGAAAATGGAACAATGCTTAAAGAAAATGAAAGATTCCAAAGAGAAAATGAAATAATATATGCCGATATAGATGTATTTAGATTAAATTCTGAAAGACTTAAAAACTTAAGTTTTAGGGACTCTCAAAGATTATCACCTTTTACAGCTAAGTTTATAGATTTTAACTTCGATTCTTTAGTATTAGAGAATTTTGACAGACATGTTGATAAACATCCTTTCGTTCCTTCAAGAAAAGAAGAAATGGCTCTTAGATGCAAAGAAATCTTCAACATTCAAGCTGCTGCATTAGCTAAAAGACTAGAACATGTTGGACTTAAAAAAGCTGTCATTGGAATATCTGGTGGCCTTGATTCAACTTTAGCACTACTTGTTATAGTTAAAACATTTAAGCTGCTTAATATAGATAATAAAAATATTGTTACTATAACAATGCCTGGCTTTGGAACAACTGATAGAACTTATAATAATGCATTAACTCTTTGTAGAGAACTAAATTGTGACTTAAGAGAAATTAATATAGTTAAAGCTGCCCTTCAACATTTTGAAGATATAGGCCACGATAAAAATATTCATGATGTAACTTATGAAAATGTTCAAGCAAGAGAAAGAACTCAAATCCTTATGGATCTTGCAAATAAAGAAGGTGGTTTATTAATTGGTACTGGTGACCTATCTGAGCTTGCCCTTGGTTGGTGTACATACAATGGAGATCATATGTCAATGTACTCTGTTAATCCATCAATACCAAAGACTTTAGTTAGATATTTGGTTCATTACGTTGCTGTTAATGAATCTTCTAAAGCTGCTTGTGACACTTTACTTGATATACTAGATACTCCTGTAAGTCCAGAACTTTTACCTAAAGACGAAAAGACTGGGGAAATTTCACAAAAGACAGAAGATATAGTAGGTCCTTATGAATTACATGATTTCTTCTTATATCATTTTATTAAACATGGTTCATCTAAAGAAAGAATATTATTCTTAGCTGAAGAAGCTTTTAAAGATGATTATTCAAAAGAAACAATTGAAAAATGGCTTAATAAATTCTTATGGAGATTTTTCTCACAACAATTTAAGAGAAGCGCTCTTCCAGATGGTCCAAAAGTTGGAACAATATCTTTAAGTCCTCGTGGTGACTTTAGAATGCCATCTGATGCATCGGTAAATTCATTTAGATAAATATTAAAACAAAAAAAGCCTAGCGAAATCGCTAGGCTTTTTTTTATAAAGTAATTTAGAATTCTATTCCTCTTACTTCTGTAACTTTCTCTTTAACTAATCTTACTAATTCTTCTTCGTCTACTTTATTATTTACAACGTCCATCTTATCCATATCAATTATTAATACTTCTGAAGCATCATAATGATTTTCTACCCAATCATCATAATCTTTCCATAAGAATTCATAATACTCTTTTAAATCATCATCAACTTCAAAATCTCTTCCTCTTAGTCTTATTCTCTCTAAAACTGTTTCAAAAGATCCTTTTAAATATATCATTACATCTGGTGCTTTCTTTGGAAGCTCTTCAAGTTCTTCCATCATATTCTTTAAAAGATTTTCATATATAGACATTTCAAGTTCTGATATTCTTCCAAGTTCCATATTCTTCTTTGCAAAATACCAATCTTCATATATTGACCTATCTAAAATATTATCATTATGAACTAACGCTTCCTTAATACTTTTAAATCTTGTATTTAAAAAGTATAACTGTAATAAAAATGGATATCTATTTTTATTAATTTCTTCCTCTGTTTCACTATAAAATAAAGGAAGTATTGGATTATCATCAACACTCTCATAAAATACATCTGAATTTAAATGTTCCCCCAAAATCTTTGCAACTGAGCTCTTGCCAAGTCCAATCATACCACCAACAACTATCACCATATCTCACCTATCCTCTTAACTTCTTTTCTATTTTGTACAATTTTTAAGAAAATTGTCTATTAATAAGAATACAAATTATCTCTTTTTTAGTCAATACTCTCTTTAATTTTACATAAAAAAATTTTTTTCTCTAATATTGCATTTAATGTAATAGATTACTTTATTAAATATGTGAATCTGCCTTTACAATTACCCCAAAGATACTATATACTTAATAAGTTGATAAAAATTTTTATAGATTGTACGGTACAAATATAAACACGAAGGGAAATTTGAATGAATAATATAAAATTTGAAAATTTAAACTTAAGAGAAAATATCTTAAAAGCTATAATGGATTTAGGATATGAAGAGCCATCAGCTATACAAGCAGAGGCAATACCACTAGCTACTGAGGGATACGATATAATAGGGCAAGCACAAACAGGAACAGGAAAAACTGCTGCTTTTGGTTGTTCTATTCTTAATACATTTGAAAAATCTAAGCATGTTGGAGCATTAATACTTACACCAACTAGAGAACTTGCAATACAAGTTTACGAAGAATTTAAGAAACTTACTAAATATGAAAAGTTATCTGTTCTTCCTGTATACGGTGGAGATCCAATAAGCAAACAAATTAGAGCTTTAGATGCTCACGTTGATATAGTTGTTGGTACTCCAGGAAGAGTTCTTGACTTAATCAGAAGAAAGAAACTTAAATTAAGCGGAGCCAACTATTTAGTTTTAGATGAAGCCGATGAAATGCTTAATATGGGATTCATCGATGATATAGAGAGCGTTATAAATGAATTACCAGAAGATCGTCAAACACTTCTATTCTCAGCTACAATGCCACCTCAAATAAAGAAGTTAGCTCAAAAGTACATGAAACCAGACCTTAAGCACATCCAAATCAAAAAGGTTGCTATGACAGTTTCAAAGATCGAACAAAAGTACTTTGATGTTAATCACAGAAACAAATTTGAAGCATTATGCAGAGTTTTAGATTACGATACACCAGAAATAGCTATAGTTTTCTGTAGAACTAAAAAAGGTGTTGACGAATTAGTAGAACAAATGCAAGGTAAGAACTATGTTGTTGAAGGAATGCACGGAGATATGTCACAACAACACAGAATGAAGACTTTAAAGAGATTTAAAGAAGGTTCATTAAACTTCTTAGTTGCTACTGATGTTGCTGCTAGAGGAATCGACGTTGAAGGCGTTACTCACGTTATAAACTATGATTTAACTCAAGATGTAGAAAGCTACGTTCATAGAATCGGAAGAACTGGTAGAGCTAACAAAGAAGGTACAGCGTACTCATTCGTTACTCCTAGAGAAAATGCTATGATGAGAGATATCAAGAGAGTTACTAAGGGAAATATTGAGAGAGCTCAATTACCTACAGTTAACGAAATACTTGATAAAAAGCTTAAAGATAAGTATTCAAGCATAGAAACTGTTTTAGAAGAAAAAGCTTACAAGAAATACTTACCATTAGCTCAAGAAATATTAGACAACTTTGAGACAGTTGATGCATTAGCTGCACTTTTAAAGATGCAATTTGATAACGAAATATCATTTGATTACAAGCAAGACTCATTAGGAGCTCCTAAGTCAGATGACGTTAGATTATTCTTCTCAATCGGTAAGAGAGAACAATTATCACCAAAGAAATTTGTTGAGTTCATTACTGAAAGAGCTAAAGTTAAGGGATCAAAGATCAACAAGATCGATATCCTTGAAAACTTCTCATTCGTTTCAGTAGATCCTGATATAACAGAAAAAGTTATAACTAGCTGTTCAGGTATCAAACTTAACGGTAGAAGAGTTAACGTAGAAGTTGCTACAAAAAGAAGATAATTTTAAAAGAGCATTAAAGTGATTAAATCACTTTAATGCTCTTTTTTAATTTATAACATTGTTCTAAAAATTCATGAAGTACATTTTTATAATTTTCTTTATCCATCGCATAACATACCATATGTCCTGCGCCACTCACTTTAAGGAATCTATCAAAATCCTTGCCTCTATTTAAGAACATTTCTTCACTCATCCTACAGGGTACTGTTATATCAGCAGTTCCATGAATAAATAATATTGGTATATCCAAGTTTTTTATATCTTCTATAGGTGATATCTCATTGAAATTAAATTTACAAACTCTCTCAACTTTTTTATTTAATAAATAAAATATCGGTTTAAACGGAGCTTTAGCCTTCTCCTGTATTTGATATTTCAAAATATCTTTACCATTAGAATATCCACAATCTGATACTATAAAGTCCAAATTATTTTGATACCCACCATACATTAATGATGTTGCAGCTCCCATCGACTGTCCATGAAGTCCAATAAATGCATTTTCTTTTAATCTATCCTTTAATATTTTATACCAAATATGTAAATCTTCCTTTTCATGCCTTCCATAAGTTGCATACTTCCCTTCACTATTTCCATGACTTCTCATGTCTATTAAAAGAACATTGAACCCTTCATCTAAAAATAGTTGTATAAATGGACTTTGGATTATGTGGTTTGCAGTATATCCATGTACTAATATAACACCCTTATCGCCTCTTTTATACTTCTCATAATAATATCCCTTAAGCTTTAATCCATCCTTTGATATGCAGTCTATTTCTTCATAATTTGATGTATCTAGCACTTTTTTAAGGTCGTCATCATATAACTTTCTATTTTTTAAGACTTCTATTGCTTTCTCTTCTGACTTTCTTTCACTCATAATTGAATTTTTAAATGTGTATTCAATTACAAATATTACTGCTGCTATTATTATTATTAAAGCAATTATACAAATTAATATCATCTATACCTCCTAAAGTATTATATTTATATAAAACAAAAAGAGTAGCTTAATAATTATAACATTCGCTACTCTTTCTAATTAAACTCTTCTACAAGCATATTTTATTCCTTTCTTACTTTGAAGTTAACTCTTCTGATAACCTTTTAAGTTCTTCAAAAGTTAATACTGAAAGATTTTCCCTTGTATATTCTTTTTTGTTTGAAGCCTCTTTTATTCTTGAAATAAGTAATTCTCTGTGATCTTTCACCTATTCTCCCCCCCTTCCTATTTATACGTTTAAACCTATATTATACTCTCCATTATATACTTGTCAACAAAAAAAGTGCCAGAAATTCTGACACTTTTTTTAACCTAAATATGATGCTGCACTAAGAGCTGCAATATTACCTTCTCCAGCTGATTTTATATACTGGTATGGTTTACCTACACAGTCTCCCGCTGCAAAACATCCTTTAATATTTGTCTTCATTAATCTATCAACTTTAATATGTCCATCCTCTATTTCAAGACCTGGGACTAATTGTGTTGGAGGTACTGCGTTTTTAAGTAAGAATACTCCATCTGTCTCTAATTCACTCTCTTGGAATATTACTTTCTCTACTTTCTTATCTCCAACTATTTCTAAAGGTCTATCATTAACAACCTTTATACTATCATTCAATTGGTAATCGCCTTTATAAAGTGGAACATAAAAAACTTCTCCTGCAAGTTCACTTACAAAATTAGCTTCTTCTTCACCCTCTTTAGTATAACTAATAATAGTTACCCTCTTACCTTTATAAAGAGGTGCATCACATGTTGCACAATATCCTACACCTTTTCCAACGAATTCTTCTTCTCCTTTTAATGGCTTAGTGTACTCAATACCTGTTGTTAATATAACAGATCTTGCTTCATACATCTTTTGGTTAACCATTAAAGCGAAATAATCTCCCATAGAATAAATATTATTTATTCTTTCGTTAGTTATTTCTATACCCATTTTATTTATGTGCTCTTTAAAATTTTCTGAAAGATCTTTCCCTGTACCTCCAGCGAAACCTAAGTAATTGTTAATCTTTGGAGCTCTATCTAGCTTATCACTAAAATTATCACTTCCAAAAATAACGAATGACTTATTTCTTATTTTTGCATTAAGCGCTGCAGATAACCCCGCCGGTCCACTACCTACTATTGCAATATCATATCTTTCACTCATAAAATCATCCTCTTAAATATTCTTTTGGATTAAAGCTTTAATTTGCTCCTTAGGTAAGAATCCAACTACTGTATCAACAACTTTTCCACCTTTAAATACTTTTAATGTTGGAATACTTTGAATTCCGTATGTTGTAGCAACTTCTGGGCTTTCATCAACGTCAACTTTTACAAATTTAACATCTCCCATTTCAGTTTCTAATTCTTCTAATATTGGAGCGATCATTTTACATGGTCCACACCAAGTTGCGAAAAAGTCAACTAAAACTACTTCCTTATTTTCTAGAACTTCTGTATTAAAATTATTATCACCTATATGTCTTGGCATAATAAATTCCTCCTTTTTATACCCCTTAGGGGTATCTCTCTTTTTTATTAATTTTAATACTTTTTATATTAATAGTCAATACTATTTTTAACTATTATTTATTAATTATTCTTTTCCAATTATAAAAAGGACAAAAAGTAGTATTACTTTTTGTCCTTTTGTATAATTTTTTTTTAAATTAGCTTAATTTCATTGAAGAATCATAGAGATTTTTATAAACTCCATCTTTTTTCATAAGTTCATTATGGCTTCCCATTTCTTCAATACCATTATCAGTTAATACAACTATCTCATCAGCATTTCTTATTGTTGATAATCTATGAGCTACAACAATAGTAGTTCTTCCCTTACATAAAGTTTCTAAAGATTTTTGTATCATATATTCTGTTGTGTTATCTAAAGCCGATGTTGCCTCGTCTAATATTAATATTCTAGGGTTCTTTAAAAACACTCTAGCTATTGATATTCTTTGCTTTTGACCACCTGAAAGCTTAACTCCTCTTTCGCCTATAAAAGTATCATACCCATCTTTTTGTTCCATTATGAAATCATGGATATTGGCATTTTTACAAGCTTCAATAACTTCTTCATCTGAAGCCTTCATATTACCATATAAAACATTTTCCTTTATAGTTCCAGTAAATAAAAATACTTCTTGTTGGACTATTCCAATATTTTCTCTTAATGAATCTACTTTAATATCGTATATACTTTCACCATCAATTGCGATATCTCCACTTTCAATATCGTAAAATCTTGGTATAAGGTTACAGAAGGTTGTCTTACCACCACCTGATGGCCCAACTAATGCAAACATTTTACCTGCATTAATTTCAAGTGATATTCCTTCTAATATCTTTTTATCTTCATAACTAAAATGCACATCCTTAAATTCAATGTTACCTTTAACATTATTTAAATCTATAGCATTTTCTTTATCTTCTTCTACTTGAATATCAAGAGTATCTACAAATCTATGGAATCCACTCATTCCATTTTGGTATTGTTCCATAAAGTTTATAAGCTTCTTTATAGGATCTGTAAACATTTTTATATAAAGTACATATGCCATAAAATCTCCAATAGAGATTTTATCATATAATGTGAATATTCCCCCGGCAATTAAAGCGACATAATTTAATATATCTACAGCAAAGTTTGCTCCTGAGAAATATTGCGCCATAACTTTATACGCCTTTTCTCTTGCACCTTTAAATCTACTGTTACCTACTTCAAATTTTTCTACTTCATATTCTTCTGTAACAAAAGCTTTTGAAACTTTTATTCCTGAAATACTATTTTGAAGTGTTGCATTTACAAAACCAGTTTCTTCTCTTGTCTTTAAGAAAGCGTTATGCATTCTCTTTCTTTGAATAAATGTAAATATAACAATTACAGGTATAAAAGCAAATATAATAAGTGTAAGTGGCACGTTAATATTTATAAGTATTAAAAATGATCCAAGTAACATTATTATAGAAATAAATAAATCTTCAGGTCCATGATGGGCAAGTTCTGAAATATCATTTAAATCATTAACGATTCTTGACATTATATCTCCAGTTTTATTGTTATCAAAATAACTGTTTGGAAGCTTTTGCAAGTGTGTAAATAAATCTCTTCTCATATCACCTTGCATTCTTACTCCAACAACATGTCCCCAATACTGCATAAAGTAACCACATACTGCCTTTACAACAAATATTCCAACTAAAACAATTCCAAATATGACTATCATTCTCATATTCTTATTAGGAATAGAGATGTTTATAAGTTCTTTAGTCATATATGGATATACTAAATCACATCCTGCTGCTATTAGCGCAACGAAAATATCTAAGAAAAATAATTTCTTATAGGGTTTATAATAGTTAATAAATTTTTTTATCATGTTTTCTCCTTACAATAAATCAATAATTTTTTCTTTATGTTTATAAAGTTCTGAGTCAAATACTCCCTTTATTTCTAAAGGACTACCTGATACAACAATAACTTTCCCCATAAAATACACACACTCATCTACGTCGTGAGTAACAAACACTACTATCCTCTTATCTTCTTCGAAAATTTTCTTAAATTCTTTCATTATTGAATACTTTGTTTTATAGTCTAAAGACTTAAAAGGTTCATCCATAAGAATTATCTTTGATGGCTTTCCTAAGGCTCTTGCTATATTAACTCTCTGCCTCATTCCCCCACTTAACTTATTTGGATAAATATCCTTCCACTCTTTGCCATTAACTTTTTCAAGTACATCATCTATTTTTCTATTAAGCTCTTCTCCATCATAGTACTTAATAAGTGCAAGCTTTATATTATCATATACAGTAAGCCAAGGTAGTAATCTATCTTCTTGAAAAATATAGCTCACACTCTCTTTACTTGCTCCTATTATATCTCCACTATCTATTTTAGAAAGTCCACATATTAAATTTAAAATAGT
>NZ_JAVXRL010000020.1:0-48729 GCF_036643715.1 Clostridium sp.
ACAACAGATAGTAGTTTCTTTTAAATAAAGGATGTAGTGTAAACTACATCCTTTTCATTTTGCAAAAAATACGTTTATATATAATTTAAGTTAAAATCTTATTAATAATTTTATTAAAGTTTATAATAAAAAAAACTTGATTATTGTTCATATGGATGTTACAATAACTATTGTAGTAATACAAAAAAATAATTTGATTAAAGATAACTAGATTATAACTTTCTCCTTTTAGAGAATTTATAACTTGAAATTGGTCTTTAAACAGGAGGAATTAGAATGGATAAAACATTAGAATGTAAAGATTGCGGTAAGGAATTCATCTTCTCAGAAGGAGAACAAGCTTTCTACAAAGAAAAAGGATTCGATAACGAACCAGTAAGATGCCCAGATTGCAGAAGAGCAAGAAAGCAACAAAGAAACAACAGATAGTAGTTTCTTTAAATAGAAGGTTGTAGCGTAAGCTACAGCCTTTATTTTTATGTTAAATTTAAAAAATATTTTGAAAATTTCAAAAAATACTTGCTTATTATTACAATAACTGTTATTATAAATATTGTAGCAATACAAAATAAATTGATTAAAGATAATTAGATTATAACTTTCTCCATTTAGAGAATTTATAAATTCAATGAAGTCTTTAAACAGGAGGAATATAGAATGGATAAAACATTAGTATGTAAAGATTGTGAAAAGGAATTCATCTTCTCAGAAGGAGAACAAGAATTCTACAAAGAAAAAGGATTCGATAACGAACCTGTAAGATGTCCTGATTGCAGAAGAGCAAGAAAGCAACAAAGAAACAACAGATAGTAGTTTCTTTAGATAGAGGGTTGTAGCGTAAGCTACAATCCTTTCTTTTTATATAAAAATGTAAACGAAATGCATTAGTTATATATTAGGTAAAATATTTGGTAAAAAAAGTTTAAAAAAATTTATGAAAACGCTTGATTTCACTTTTTTATTTTGGTAATATGGATTTGTAGAAATACAAAAAATTTGATTAAAGATAGATTAGGTTATAACTTTCTCCTTTTAGAGATAGTATAAGTTTTAATGAAGTCTTTAAACAGGAGGAATTAGAATGGATAAAACAATAGAATGTAAAGATTGCGGTAAGGAATTCATCTTCTCAGAAGGAGAACAAGAATTCTACAAAGAAAAAGGATTCGATAACGAACCAGTAAGATGCCCAGATTGCAGAAGAGCAAGAAAGCAACAAAGAAACAACAGATAGTTTGTAAACTCAAATTCCATAGGTTAGCCTATGGAATTTTTTTTATACTAAATTTTACGTACTAATAATATAAGTTAATTATATATTGTAATATAACAGTTATTAGAGGGGAATATATGATCACAATAAGTTTATGTATGATAGTTAAAGATGAAGAAAAAACATTAGGAAGATGTTTAGGATCAGTTAGTGAAATAGTAGATGAAATAGTTATAGTAGATACAGGTTCAAGTGATAATACTAAAGAAATAGCCAAATCTTTTGGAGCAAAAATATATGATTTTGTGTGGGAAGATAATTTTGCAAAAGCAAGAAACTATGCTTTTAGTAAAGCAACAAAGGAATATCAATTATGGTTAGACGGGGATGATTACTTAGATGACTCTAACTCCAAAAAATTAAGTGAACTTAAGAATACTTTAGAGAGTGATGTGGATTCTGTAACGATGAATTATTCTTTAATTAGAAACGAAAAAGACGAGACAACCTATTCATTAAGAAGGAATAGATTAGTTAAAAGGCAAAAGGGATTCATATGGATTGGAAAGGTTCATGAGTACTTAAGTGTTTACGGCAATATATATGATAGTGATATATCTGTAAATCACAATAAAGTTAAGGAGAATACGAATAGAAACCTTATGATTTTTAAAAAAATGGAGTTAGATAAAGATAAATTCACAAGTAGAGATTTATTTTATTATGCAAATGAACTTTATGATAATAAGTGTTATGAAGAAGCTATAATAAAATATAAGGAATTTTTATGTGAAGAAGGTATATGGGTTGAGGAAGTTAAGAGAGCTACGAGCAATCTTGTGCGGAGTCTAAGTTATGTGAAGGCTTTGCCGGATGATAGAATTTCAGTTATTTTTGATTGTATGAAAAAATACACTCCAAATGGTGAGATGCTATGTGAACTTTCAAATGCATTTATGGAAAAGGGTATGTATGATGAAGCTATACTACATTTAAAATCAGCATTGAATATTGATGAAGATATATTAAATAGTGGATTTAATAATAGAGCGTATGTAACATGGGTGCCAGCTATACAATTATGTGTTTGTTACTCTTTAATAGGGAAATTTGAGAAAGCATATTACTATAATGAATTAGCTTATTTAAATTCAGCACCAGAAGATAAAATAAATTATAATAGGGAATTTTTGAAGTCTAAAATAGATGAACTTGGTATTAAACTTGATAAAATAAAATATTTATTAAGCTGGGAAAAGTAAAAAAATAATAAGCGAAATATTATTTATAACAAAGTAGGAACCTTGAGAATATACTATAGTAATTATTCAAGGGTGGTGATTTTTTTGGGGTGCGAAAGTGTTTATAGCAAAGCAGATACTTTTGTTTCATCTAAATATCCAAATAAAAATTATAGTAAAGAGTCTCGTCTTTTTGTAGGGCAGAATTTTGACTGTAATTGTGAAGGGGATTTGGTAAAGACTTTAATGAAGTTTGATTTACCAGAATGGGTTTGTGGCTGCAAAGTTAGCGAAGCCGAAATAAGAATTTATGTTGAAAAAGTTAATGTTTCATGTGAATCTAAGGGGTTATATGTTGATTTGTTATATAATTTAGATTCTTTTTATGAAGAGTACGTAACTTATAAAACAGCACCATTTACAAGTTTGGTAAAGAAAAATATTTTAATTTCTAAAGCTTGTGAAGGAAGATATGTATCTATTGATGTAACTGAACTTGTTAAAGGTTTTATTAATGGACAAATAGAAAACAATGGAATAACAATAGCGCCATCTGAAGATAGCGTAGGAAGTATTGCATTATCATCTTTAAGAGGTGGAAATAGTGCAGTGCTTAAGGTATGTTATGTTGAGGACTGTTGTCCTTGCGAAGAAGGGCCTCCAGGACCAAGAGGACCTGAAGGACCAAGAGGAGAAATGGGACCAAGAGGTTGTATAGGACCAGAAGGAAAAGAAGGACCAAGAGGAAAAGAAGGTCCAAGAGGAATAGAAGGAAATGATGGACCAGAAGGTCCAGAAGGACCACCTGGTATTCAAGGACCGATGGGCCCAATTGGGTTAAGAGGACCACAAGGTATAGAAGGACCAGAAGGAAAAGAAGGACCAGAAGGAAAAGGAGGACCTAAAGGTGATATTGGACCAAGAGGTTTTATAGGGCCAACTGGAGAAACGGGACCACAAGGACCAAGAGGTTTTTCAGGAACTGAAGGACCGATAGGACCAACTGGTATTCAAGGAATACCAGGAATACAAGGTGTTATGGGTGGTGAAGGACCAGATGGATCACAAGGACCACAGGGAGCTACAGGTTCTAAGGGAGCAACTGGAGTAAAGGGTGATATAGGACCAACTGGCGCTGAAGGACCAATAGGACCAACAGGACCACAGGGGCCAAAAGGTGAAGAAGGACCAATAGGGGCAACTGGAGTTCAAGGACCAATGGGAACTAGGGGAATTCAAGGTGTAGAAGGATTAGAAGGACCAGAAGGGCCTCAAGGTAAAGAGGGTCCTCAAGGTATACAAGGACCAAAAGGTTGTGTAGGACCAACTGGAGCAACAGGACCGGAAGGACCAAGGGGAGTTCAAGGACCACAAGGGATACAAGGCGAAGATGGAATAACTGGACCGGAAGGAAAAGAAGGCCCAAGAGGAATCCAAGGACCAGTTGGACCACAAGGAATGACAGGATCTAGAGGGCCGATAGGACCAACAGGACCAAAGGGAGATCCAGGAGAACAAGGACCGAAAGGAGATCAAGGACCTATAGGAATACAAGGACCTAGAGGTATTATGGGAGTCATGGGACAACAAGGACCGGCAGGAGAAGTTGGCCCAGAGGGACCAAGAGGTATCCAAGGAGTTACAGGTCCTAAAGGAGATCCAGGACAGGTAGGTCCAAAAGGTACTACTGGAGATGCTGGACCAAAAGGACAAACTGGATCAAAAGGTGATAGAGGAGAAAGAGGACCAGAGGGGCCAAGAGGACCAGAAGGTCCGGATGGACCAAGAGGTGAAATGGGATTGATTGGGCCTATAGGTCCAGAGGGACCACAAGGACCAAGAGGACTAGAAGGGCCAGAAGGTATGCAAGGTGAATCTGGAGAAAGAGGTCCAATGGGACCGATGGGACCAGAAGGAAAAGAAGGACCTAAAGGGCCAGAAGGACCGATGGGACCAGAAGGCGAACGTGGAGAAATGGGACCTAGGGGACCGATGGGATTAAGAGGACCGGAGGGCCCGATTGGACCAAAAGGTGATCCTGGAGAGTGCAATTGTAAGTCTAATGAATCTGCATATATAGTATCTGAAAAGTGTAGATGTATTGGTAGCAACGAAGCAATACCTTTATTGGAGAATATAATTGTATGTGGTGACTCTATATATCACAGCGAAGGAGAAGAAATTGTAGTTTTAGATGAAGAAGGTCATTATTTAATTAATTTCTCATCATCTGCAAGTGGAGAGAATGTTGGAATAGCATCGTTAGAATTAAGAGTAAATGGAGTTGTATACAGTGTAGCAGCTGGTGAGCTTGATAAATGTGGAGATTTAATTAACTTAGCAAGCACTGCGATTGTATGTAATAAATGCGATGAAGAAATAGAAATTGAACTTGTAAATGGAAGTAAGTGTCCGGTAACCTTCTGTTTAACTAGAATAACTATAGTTAAATTATCATAGAATATACAAATATAAGGCATGATATTTATCATGCCTTATATTTTGTTAACAATTGATAAAGAAGATTAATAAAATTATACATTTATTGATAGAAATTTTAAAACAGGATATAATTATAAACATTAGAAAGATTAAGAATCAAGTTTAAAATAGAAACAATAGATTGGAGAAAATAATGAATGTAGTAATAGCAATAGGTATTATACTATTAATTCTAAATGCAGCTTTTGCATTCTCTTTAATATTTATTGAGAGAAAGGATCCTACAACAACATGGGCATGGCTTTTAATATTTGCATTGTTACCAGGTATAGGATTTTTGATTTATGTATTAATAGGGCAAAACTTTAGCAGACAGAAATTATTTACTGAAAAAAGAATTAAGGATGTTAATAAAAAGAAAGAATTAAATAAAGTATTAGGTGATAGTGGTCATGATGGTGGCGAACAATTCAAAGACTTAAGAAGGATGAATTACAATAATTGTGGCGCTAGGTACACAATTGGGAATGATGTTGATATATTCGTTAATGGGGAAGATAAGTTTAAAAAACTTTTAGAGGATATAAAAAACGCTAAGGAATATATCCATATGGAATATTATATATTCAGAAAAGATGGTATAGGAAAGGATATTGTTGATGCACTTGAAGAAAAACTTGCTGAAGGTGTTGAGGTAAGACTTTTAGTTGATAGTATGGGATCTTATACAATTACTAAAAAGAAGCTTAAGAGATTCCTAGAACTTGGAGGAAGATTTGCGATATTCTTCCCAGGACTACTTCCTCATATAAATACTCGTATTAATTTTAGAAATCATAGAAAGATTGTTGTAATTGACGGTGAGTATGGATACGTTGGTGGTTTTAATGTTGGAGATGAGTATGTAAATAGAGATAAAAAAATAGGATTTTGGAGAGATACTCATATTAGAATAAGGGGTATGGCAGTTAATGATTTAAATGAAAGATTTCTTTTAGATTGGTGCTATGCAGCTAGAGAAGAGTTAGAGGACTTTAGCACCTTTTTACCTAAGGAAGAATTTAAGGGTGGAGATGTTGGAGTTCAAATAATTACAAGTGGACCAGATCATAATGAAGAGTATATTAAAAATGCGTATATTAAATTAATTAATAATGCAAAACAAAATGTATTTATTACATCACCGTATTTTGTTCCTGATGCACCAATTCTTGAAGCTATAAGAATTGCGGCGTTATCAGGAGTTGATGTTAGGCTATTGATTCCTGGCAAGCCTGATCATATGTTTATGAAGTGGGCTGCGGATTCATATTTAGGAGAATTATTTACATCAGGAGTACGTGTATATTATTATAGAAGGGGTTTTGTTCATGCAAAGACTATAGTTGTTGATAGTTCAGTTGTGTCTATTGGTACTGCAAATATGGATATAAGAAGCTTTAGTCTCAATTTTGAAGTTAATGCCTTTATATTCGATGAAGGTAAGGCTAAGGAATGTGAAGAGGATTTTAGAAATGATTTAGATGGTTCAGTAGAAGTTACAATGGAGATGTTTGAGTCTAGGCCAAAGAGGGTTCGTATAGTGGAATCTCTTGTGAGACTCGTATCACCAATATTATAAATGGAAGAGGTATGGCTTTAAGGCTGATTGAGAAATCAGTGTTAGAGCTGTACTTTTTTTATTTTAGATGTATGTTGTGAGCTGCGGCTAATTTTATTTTGTATGTAGGGTGTGAGGTGTGTATAAAATAACTATATTGGAATGTTATACGTGACTGTTGGTAATAGAAAAGTTACAATGTATAAAAATGAAGAATGTTGAAATAAAAGATAGGAAAATGTAGAAAAAAGTTTAATGCAAAATGAATAAAAAATACATAATTATAAATAGGATAAGCTTGTACAAAATTGTTGCTATAATAATAAAATAGAAAAGAAAAATGAAAAAAATTATGAGCAGAATAGAGCATTAATAATATTTGAAGTCATAACTTTATTTTTAAAAGATTTTTCAAATACGTGAATAAACCAATCTAAATAAGCATCTAAGTACTTAGTAGCTACTCCCTTAAAGGCACCAAGCCATACTTTTAATAGAGAAGAGAAAGCATATAAAAAATCTTTTAAATTTATTTTTTTTAGCTTAGGACATTCTTTAAATCTTCTAAGATCTATATTTAACCTACTAGCAATGGCGGGTGCATATCTATCAGAAAACCCAATAATATTTGAATTGAAAGTAACTTTGTTTTTTAGTAAGGAATAAGAAATAGGTTGAAAAAGCATTCCTTTAGATACTATTTTAGAAAAAGACATACAATTATCATTTACTGCAATAGAAACGAAAACCTTTTTTCTAGGTTCTGGAGCTAATGATACTGGAGGTACTTTCTGACCTTTAAAACTTTCTCTGAAATTTATATGCTTTAGACCGATGTAATTATAAAGAAAGATATTTTCATTGCAGTTAGGGAGCTTATTTAATATTTTATGTCTCCACTTGAACGAAGTGTTTATACTTAAGTTTAATTTGGAAGCGCATGCACGTATACTATTGCCAGAAAACATAAGGAAACAGTAGTCATACCAAGTTTTTGATGTTTTTTTAGAGTTGTACCATATAGAAGTTGTGGAATCTGAAAAAGTTCTACTACAATTTTTACATTTGTATCTTTGAATTTTTTTGTAACGTCCATATTTTATAAAATAGTCATTAGAACAAAAAGGACATTTTTTATAATTATTCATTAATATTCACCTCATTAGATTATAGACAATAAAAATGATATTTAAACTAACAACACACAAATGCAACATTCATATAAGAAGAAATAATTAGTATGAAAATCTAACTAAGCTAAAAGAAATGAATTACATAAACATCCATAAAAAAATCAATCCTTTTTTGTTGGAAAAGGTCAAAATTAGCATATTATTAAGAAAATAACCATAATACAATTAATTTATTACAATTAAACCTATATTATTGATTATATGGTATAATAAGTTAAATTTATTAATGTTATTTTAAAGGGGGCTTATAAATGATAGTAATACTACAACCAAAAACAAAACAGGAAGAAATAAAAAAACTAACTAAAGAGTTAGAAGCACAAGGGGTGTTAGTAAACCCTGTTATAGGAACAGATCTTAGCATACTTGGACTTGTTGGGGATACAAGTGCATTAGATCCAACTCAAATTGAGGCAAACTCAAATGTTATAAGAGTAATGCATGTACAAGAACCATTTAAGAAAGCTAATAGAATGTTCCATCCAGATGCTAGTATAGTTGATGTTAATGGAGTTAAAATTGGTGGTGAAAAAATAGCAATGATAGCAGGACCTTGCTCTGTAGAAAGTGAGAATCAAATACTTGAAATAGCTGAAAGTGTGAAAGAATCAGGTGCAGGTCTTTTAAGAGGGGGAGCGTTCAAACCAAGAACATCTCCGTATAGTTTTCAAGGACTTAAATATGATGGATTGACTCTTTTAAAGCTTGCAAGGGAAAAGACAGGTCTTCCGATAGTAACTGAAATAATGTCACCTTATGATGTGGAACTTTTCAATGATGAAGTAGATCTTATTCAAGTTGGGGCAAGAAACATGCAAAACTTTGATCTTTTAAAAGAACTTGGAATGACTAGAAAACCAATTCTTTTAAAGAGAGGATTATCAGCGACTATTGAGGAGCTTTTAATGAGTGCTGAATACATTATGGCAGAAGGTAATGAAAATGTAATTCTTTGTGAAAGAGGAATTAGAACTTTTGAAACTTACACAAGAAACACTTTAGACTTAAGTGCGATACCTGCAATTAAGAAATTAAGTCATCTTCCTGTTGTTGTTGACCCGAGTCACGCTACAGGCAAATGGTGGATGGTTGAGCCATTATCAAAAGCTGCAATAGCAATTGGAGCTGATGGATTAATAATAGAAGTTCACAATAATCCAGAGAAAGCATTATGTGATGGAGCTCAATCAATTAAGCCAGATCTATATAATCAGTTAGTTGAAGACTTAAAACCAATTGCAAAGGCAGTAGGAAGAGTATTATAATTAATAGTTATAAATATAGATTTTTAAAAAGGCGGTACAGTATGAAGAGACTTTTAGTAGATTTAGGAGAAAATTCTTATAATATAGATATAGAAAAAGGAAGTATCAATAATGTAGGGAAATACATTAAAGAAATTTTTAATTGTGAAAAAGTATTTATTATTACAGATGAAAATGTTGATAAGTATTATGGAGATATCGTTAAGAAATCTCTTATAGATAATAACTTTAAAGTTTTTAAAATAGCAATTAAACCAGGTGAGGAGAGTAAGTCTTTTCATTCGTTAGAAGACATTTATAATAAACTTTTAGATTTCAAGTTAACTAGAAAAGACTTAATTATAACTTTAGGTGGTGGAGTTGTTGGAGACCTTGGAGGGTTTGTAGCATCAACATTTTTAAGAGGAGTAGCTTTTTATCAAATTCCAACTTCACTTTTAGCACAAGTAGACAGCAGTGTTGGAGGAAAAGTTGCGGTTGATTTAGAAAGAGGTAAAAATCTAGTTGGAAGCTTTTATCAACCAAAAGGAGTATTAATAGATCCTAGTGTTTTAAATACATTAGATGAGAAATTCTTCAAAGATGGCATGGGTGAAGTAATTAAATATGGTCTTATAAGAGACAAAAATCTTTTTAATCTTTTAAAGTCATTAAAAGGTAGAGAAGAAGTTATGAGGCATATAGATGATATAATATTTACTTGCTGTAATATTAAAAGAGAAATAGTAGAGCGTGATGAGAAAGACCTTGGTGAGAGAATGGTTTTAAACTTTGGTCATACATTAGGTCATGCTATTGAAACTTTTTATGGATTTAAATCTTACACTCATGGGGAGTGTGTTGGTATTGGTATGTACTTAATATCAAAGCTTTCTTATGAAAAAGGGATAGTTCCAATAGATTATTCAGAAAATATTAAAAGTATATTAACTTCTTATGGGTTGCCATATGAGGCTAAATTAGAAGATAATGAAGAGATTGTAAATACAATAGCTTTAGATAAGAAGAATATGGGAAGTACTCTTAAGATAATTATAATGAAAGAACTTGGAAATGCAGAAATATATAATACAACAGTTGAATTTTTTAAATAGAGAAGAGGTGAAATAAATGGGAAGTCTAAAGATATACAACAAAAAACTTAAAGGCGAAGTTAATATTCCGCCATCAAAGAGTATGGCACACAGAGCAGTAATATGTGCATCATTAGCTAAAGGTACTAGTATTATTAATAATATTGATTTATCTGATGATATTATAGCAACGATAAATGGGATGAGATCATTAGGTGCAGTTATTACTATTAATAATAACTCTCTAGAAATTATTGGAGCTTCAAATGAATCAAGAAGTTATAATAGATTAATAGATTGTAATGAATCAGGATCAACACTTAGATTTCTCGTTCCTATAGCTCTATTATTCGAAGGAAAAAATAGATTTATAGGTAAAGGTAATTTAGGAAAAAGACCTCTTAATATTTATTATGATATATTTGAAAAACAAGGGATAAAATATTCTTATAAAGAAGAAACTTTAGATTTAGTAACTGAAGGTATTTTATCACCTGGAACTTTTAAAGTTAGAGGTGATGTAAGTTCGCAGTTTATAACAGGACTTATGCTTTCATTACCATTATTAAATGGAGATTCTAAAATAATAATAGAAGGAAGACTAGAGTCAAAAGGCTACTTAGACTTAACTTTAAGTGCAATGAAAGATTTCTCTGTTAATATAGAAAATAAAGGTTATAAAGAGTTTATTATAAAAGGCAATCAAAATTATATAGGTAGAGAATATAAAGTATGTGGAGATTATTCTCAAGGGGCATTCTTTTTATGTGCAGATGCTATAAATAATGAAGTTACATGTAATGATTTAGATGAAGATTCTCTTCAAGGAGATAAAGAAGTAATAGAAATATTAGAAAGAATGGGAGTTTCATTTAATAGAGAAAGTGATTCTATAATTGGAAATGCTTTAAATCTTAAAGGAACTGTTATTGACGCAGCTGGTTGCCCAGATATAATTCCAATACTTTCTGTAGTAGCATCTCTTTCTAACGGAAGAACTGAAATATTTAATTGCAAAAGGCTTAGAATTAAAGAATGTGATAGATTATCTGCCATAAGAGAAGAACTTACAAAGCTAGGCGCTATTATTAAAGAAGAGGGTGATTCATTAATAATAGATGGAGTAGATAAGCTAAAAGGCGGGGTCACTGTTTGGAGTCATAAAGATCATAGAATAGCTATGATGCTCTCAATAGCAGCAACACGTTGTGAAGAGCCAATTATATTAGAAAATTATGAATGTATAAGCAAATCTTATCCGCACTTTTTTAAAGACTTTAAGATGTTAGGAGGAGATTTTAAATGAGTGGAATGTTTGGAAATAACTTAAAATTTTCAATATTCGGAGAATCACATGGAGCTGCAATTGGACTTACAATTGATGGACTTCCATCAGGGTTTCCAATTGATTTAGAAAAAATTAATATTGAAATGGAAAGAAGAGCACCAGGTAGAAATTCATTATCAACAGCTAGAAAAGAGGGAGATAATGTAGAAATCCTAAGTGGATTATTTAATGGTAAAACGAGTGGTACACCTCTTTGTGGAATTATTAAAAATAGTGATAAGAAGTCAAAAGATTATAGTAAACTTAAAGATTTAATGAGACCTGGTCATGCAGATTATACAGGTAATATAAGATATGATGGATTTAATGATTATAGAGGTGGTGGACATTTTTCAGGAAGAATTACAGCACCACTAGTATTTGGAGGAGCTTTATGCAAGCAAGTTCTTGAAAGTTATGGAATCAAAATTGTATCTCACATTAAGCAGATTGGTAACATAAAGGATGAATTTTTTAATCCTTTAGAAATAGATGAGGATTTAATAGAAGAACTTCCAAAGAGAGTACTACCTTTATTAAATGAATATTTAGAAGATAGTATGAAAGAGGAAATATTAAGAGCAAAGAAAGATGGCGATTCTGTTGGTGGAATAATAGAATGTGCTATAGTAAATGCTATGCCTGGTATTGGTGATCCTTTCTTTGATTCTGTTGAGTCAACATTATCACATTTATTGTTCTCAGTTCCTGCTGTTAAAGGTGTTGAATTTGGAGAAGGATTTAATATTGCAAACCTTAAAGGTTCTAATGCAAATGATGAATTCTACTATGAAGGAGATGAAGTTAAAACTCGTACAAATAATAATGGTGGAATACTAGGTGGAATAACAAATGGTATGCCAATAATATTTAGAGTTGTAATTAAACCAACTGCTTCAATTTTAAAGGTTCAGCAAACAATAAATATAAGTGATAAGACAAACTGTGACCTTCAAATAGAAGGAAGACATGATCCTTGTATAGTGCAAAGAGCTGTTCCGGTTATTGAGGCTTGTGCAGCTATTGGGATTTTAGAACTTTTGAAAGGAAGAAAATAATTAATGGATGCTTTAGAAGGCTATAGAAAAGAAATCGATAATATAGATAAAGAGATAACTAGACTTTTTGAAGAGAGAATGAACGTAGTTTTAAATGTAGCAAAGTATAAGAAAGAAAACAATTTACCTATATTTCATAAAGGAAGAGAAGAAGAAGTTATTACTAAAAATATTGAAAGACTTAATAACAAAGATTATAGTTTAGAGATTAGAAAGTTTTTTAATGGAATGATGGAAGTTTCAAGAGAACTTCAAAGTAGAAAGTTAAGTGATGAATCTAATAATGATAATGAAGTTAAGGAACTTAAAGTTTTAACTGAAGATATTATAGGGTTTCAAGGAGTGCCAGGATCTTTTAGTGAAGAAGCACTTTTAAAACATTTTGGTGAAGATAATAAGAGGATTTTCTTTGAAGAATTTGAAGATGTATTTAAAGCTTTAAAAGATGGGAAAATAAATTATGGAATACTTCCAGTTGAGAATTCATCAACTGGTGGAATTAACGAAGTTCATGATCTTTTAATTAAGTATGGATTTTATATAGTTGGTGAAGAGAGTATTAAAGTTGAGGAACATCTTATGGCTCCAAAGAATGCCACTTTAGATACGATTAAGGAAGTATATTCTCATCCTCAAGGATTTAGTCAAAGTACTGAATTTTTAAAGGGATTTGAGAATTTAAGATTAATTCCATTTCATAATACTGCAACAAGTGCAAAACTTGTTAGTGAACTTAATAGTATAGAAAAGGCTGCGATTGCAAGTGAAAGAGCTTCTTGTATTTACAATCTTGAAATTATAAAACGAAATATAAGTAATAATAAAAACAACTGCACAAGATTTATCGTAATAGGTAGAGAACTTTTAAAAGAAGAGTTAGCAGATAAAGTAAGTATAGTATTTTCTCTTGAAGATAAGCCAGGAACTTTATATAAGCTTCTGAAATATTTTGGAGAAAATGATATAAATATGATAAGAATAGAATCAAGACCAACTAAAGGCGAAAGATGGAAATATTTTTTATATGTAGATTTTGAAGGTAGTATTCAAAATGATGAAGAGAAGAAAGCTATTGAATTTATTAAATGTAGTAGCGAATATTTTAGGCTTTTAGGATGGTATAAAAAGAGAATGGAAGTGAGATAATGGAGTTTTTTGGACTTGTCGGAGAGAAATTATCACACTCTTTATCACCAGAAATACATGAAGAAATATTTAAAGGTCTTAATGTTAATTGTGCTTATAAATTATTTGAAATAGAAAAAAGTAATATAAATAATTTAAGTAATGCATTAAAAACTTTAAGTATTAGAGGAGTAAATGTAACTATTCCTTATAAGGAAATTGTTATGGAGTCATTAGATGAAATATCAGAGGAAGCTAAAAAAATTGGTGCTGTTAATACCATCTTTAATAAATGTGGTAAATTAATAGGATATAATACAGACTACTATGGTTTTAAATATATGTTATTAGATAAAAATATTAAAATTAAAGATAAGAGAGTAGTTATTCTTGGAACTGGTGGTGCAAGTAAAGCTGTATTAGCTTGTATTTTAGATATGGGTGCTTCTGAAGTTTTATTAGTTAGTAGAAACGTTAAAGAAAATGATTTTAATGATGAAATAGTTAAATATATAACTTATGATAAACTTAAAAATGTTGATGGTGAAGTAATAATTAATGCCACTCCTGTTGGTATGTATCCTAGAGTTACAGAATCACCAGTTGGAAAAGATATTATAAGTAATTATAATAGCGTAGTAGATCTTATATACAATCCTATGGAAACCGAGTTTTTAAAGTATGGTAAAGAACTTAAAAAGAATACATGTGGGGGACTTATGATGCTTGTTGTTCAAGCTATTTGTTCGGAAGAAATTTGGCAGGGAAGAAGTATTGATAAAAAGGTTATAATAGATATATATAATAATCTTAGTAAGAAATTTTAGTTCTTATAAATAAGGAGCATGTATGGAAAAGAGAGATAAAATTATACTAATTGGTATGCCAGGTTGTGGTAAAACAACAATAGGAAAAGTACTTGCAAGGGAACTTAATTATAATTTTTACGATATGGATGATTACATTGAAGAGACTTCAAATATGTCTATAAAAGAGATTTTTGATAAATCAGAAGATGATTTTAGAGACCTTGAAACAAAAGCATGCAGGGAGCTCTCGTTAAAGAAGAGGTGTGTAATTTCAACAGGTGGTGGAGTAGTTAAAAGAGATATCAATATGGATATTTTAAAAGATATTGGTGTTATTGTATTTATAAATAGACCAATAGAAAAAATATTAACTGATGTAGATATCTCAAAAAGACCTCTATTAAATGGTGGTAAAGAAAGACTTTATAAACTTTATAGTGAGAGAATTTATAAGTACAGGAATTCTTGCCATGTAGAAGTAATCAATGAAGGATTTTTAAGGGAGGCTATTGATTTATGTAAGCTTCTTTTAAAAGGTAAGATTAAGGAGTAATTGTATATGAAGATTATGGTTATTAATGGACCAAACTTAAATATGCTTGGTGTAAGAGAAAAGAATGTTTATGGTACGAGTAATTTTGAAGATGTTATAAAATACATTAAAGAAGAAGGGGAAAAGAGAAATTTAAATATTACTTTTTTCCAAAGTAACACAGAAGGGGAAATAATAGATACTATTCAAAAGGCTTATTTTGAAAATTTTGATGGTATTATAATAAATCCTGGAGCCTATACTCATTATAGTTATGCAATACATGATGCAATAAAGGGAGTTTCTATAAATACTGTAGAAGTGCATTTATCAAATATTCACGCTAGAGAAGAATTTAGAAAAATTTCAGTTACAGCACCAGCTTGTATAGGACAGATATCAGGCTTTGGTGCACATGGTTATATTTTAGCTATGGATGCGCTAATAAAGGGAGTTAAGTAGTAAACAAAAGAGTTAATAATGTAGGATATGAAGTATTGTGGGTGTTAAACAAACAAATAGAGAAATTATTTTGGAGGAAATTTTATGATTATTGTTATGGATCCAAAGGCTAACGAGGATGAAATTAGAAAGGTTAGCTGTATTATAGAGGGATTAGGACTTAAAACTAATCTTTCAATGGGAGAATCCCATATTATTATTGGTGTGGTAGGAGATGCTTCAGTACTTGACTCGAATAAATTACTTAGATTTGATGGAGTTTCTAAAGTAGTAAAGGTTGATGAACCTTTTAAAAAAGCTAATAGATTATTCAAACCAGATGATACTATAGTAGATGTTTTAGGAAATAAAATTGGAGGAGGACATATCGGGGTAATGGCTGGTCCTTGTTCAGTTGAAAGTGAAGAACAAATTATACAAATTGCAAAGTCAGTTAAAAAATCAGGAGCTAACTTTTTAAGAGGGGGAGCATTCAAACCAAGAACCTCTCCTTATAGTTTCCAAGGGTTAGAACTAGATGGACTAGAATTATTAAAGAAGGCTAAGGAAGTAACAGGGTTACCTATTGTAACTGAGCTTATGTCAACTGATTATATTGATGATTTTGTAGAGAATGTTGATGTTATACAAATCGGAGCAAGAAATATGCAAAACTTTGATCTTTTAAAACAAGTAGGTAAGACAAAAACTCCTATTTTATTAAAGAGAGGGTTATCTGCAACAATTGAAGAATGGCTTATGTCAGCTGAATATATTATGGCTGGAGGCAATGAAAATGTAATTCTTTGTGAAAGAGGTATTAGAACATTTGAAACTTACACAAGAAATACTTTGGATTTAAGTGCAATTCCAGTTATTAAAAAGCTAAGTCACCTTCCTGTTATTGTAGATCCAAGTCATGCAGCAGGATATTGGTACTTAGTAGAACCACTTGCAAAGGCAGCTATTATGGCTGGTGCAGATGGACTTATGATAGAAGTTCATAACGATCCAAAGAATGCATTAAGTGATGGACAGCAGTCAATTAAAGAAGAAAGTTTTGAAAAGCTTATGGATAAAGTTAAAGCAATTTGTGAGTTTGAGGGGAAAACTCTTTAAAATTTAATAGGGGGTTATTTGGGTTTATGAGAATTACTATTGTTGGTCTTGGTGTTATAGGTGGATCCTTTGGGATGGCACTTAAGAAAAATGGTTACACAGATGTTTATGGTATAGACAATGATATAAATACAATTAAGAAAGCTGAGGATATTGGGATAATAAAGAAAGGGTATTTAGATGGTGAAGAAATATTGAAGTCATCTGATTTGGTTATAATTTCAATATATCCTAAGCTACTTAAGAATTTTATATTTAATAATAGAGGTAATTTTAAAGATGGAGCTGTAATTACTGATGCAACAGGTATTAAAGAAATGTTTATTGAAGATATATTAAGCATAATACCGAGTAATGTTGATTTTGTTTTTGGACATCCTATGGCTGGGAGAGAAAAAAAGGGAATAGACTTTGCATCAGATGAAGTTTTTAAAGGAGCTAATTATATAATTACAGAAACTAAGATTAACAAGGAAAATAATATAGTTCTTATAGAAAGTTTAGCTTACACTCTAGGATTTAAGAAAGTTAAGAGAATAAGTCCTAAATATCATGATGAAATGATAGCATTTACAAGTCAACTGCCTCACGTACTTGCAGTTTCACTTATAAATAGTGATAAAGAAGGACGAAATACTGGGGATTTTATTGGTGATAGTTATAGAGACTTAACTCGTATTGCAAATATTAATGAAGATCTTTGGAGTGAACTTTTCCTAGGAAATAAAGAAAATCTTTTAAAATGTATTAATAATTTTGAAGAAGAACTTTTAAAAGTTAAACAATCTATATTAAATGAGGATTCTTTAGTGCTTAAAGAATATTTAAAGAAGGCTACATCTAGAAGAGAAAAATTATAAAAGATTGAGGATTCATAATATGAGTCCTCAATCTTTTTCTGTGTAAATTTAAATAAAAAGGATATTTTACACAGAAAAAACATACAGTGTAAACTGTGTAAATACGATTACACAGTTATTGTGTCGAATAGTGGAAAAATATTTTGCGTGTAAACTGTGTAAATGTAAGGGTTTACGAATAAGTATAAAAAAATAATAAATTAACTAAAACTTGGCATGCAAATTGCTATAAGTAATAGTGTAAGGAAATATAAAAACACAAATGAAAATATGTCATATTATTTATAAATGAAATTATAAATATGAAAATTATATTTTAGAAATAGTATGGCAAATTAAATAGCATGGGAGGAAAGTCAAATGAAAAAATTTATGGACTGGATGGAAGCACACTTTATACCTGTTGCGGCTAAAATAGGGGCTCAAAGACACTTAGTTGCTATTCGTGACGGTTTTGTAACTATCATGCCACTAATTATGGCAGGAGCATTTGCTGTATTAATTAATAACTTAGGTTGGGAACCTTATCAAAACTTTATGAATAGTATTTTACCAGCAAACTGGAAGGATTTCGGAGGAGCAATTTGGAATGTTTCCTTTGGATTTATGTCAATCCTTGTTGTTTGTACTATCTCATATCATTTAGCTAAGAGCTATGATAAAGATGGAATGGCAGCAGCTGTTATTTCACTAGCATCATTTATGATGTTATATCCTCAAACAGCTTTAGCTGGAGATGCAGGATCTGCATACTCAGTAGATGCTATGGGAGCAAAAGGATTATTTGTTGCAATTATAGTAGCACTTATAGCTACAGAAATATTTGTTAAACTTATTGGTAATCCTAGATTAGTAATTAAGATGCCAGATGGAGTACCACCTGCAGTATCAAAATCATTTGCTGCATTAATACCTTCAATATTAGTATTAATAATTGCAGGAGCAGTTAAATTTATATTACTTGGAATCGGAATAGACAATATATTTGATACAGTATACAATGCAATACAAAGTCCACTTCAAGGAGTTATAGGTAGCTTCTGGGGTATGATAGTATTAATTTTAATACAACAATTACTATGGTTCTTTGGACTACATGGTTCAAACATATTAGCACCAGTAATAAATGCAGTATTATTACCATTACTTGAAATGAACATGTTAGCTGTTAAGTCAGGTGCACAACCTCAATACATCTTTAACAGCCAATTCCTAGATTCATATGTAAATCTAGGTGGTTCAGGTACAACTATTGCTTTAATAATAGCTATATATATAGCAGGTAGAAGAAGTAAACAACAAATGATGATTACTAAATTAAGTACAGCACCAGGATTATTTAATATAAATGAGCCAATGATTTATGGTATGCCACTTGTATTAAATCCAATCTACTTTATACCATTTATGCTAGCACCACTAGTATCAGCATCAATTGCATACTTCTTAACATCAATTGGATTTGTTCCAAGAGTAGCTTACATGGCAACATGGACAACTCCACCAATTATAGGGGCTGCAATTTCAACTAACTCAATTATGGGAGCAGTTACAGCATTAATTTGTTTAGCAGTTTCAATATGTATTTACTTACCATTTGTAATAATGGCAACAAAACAAGAATTAGACTCAGAAGGACTTTAAAAGTAATAACCTTAGGCTTTTGCCTAAGGTTATTTTAGTTTAGATAATTAATTGATAATTTAAAAAAGGTATATTAAAACTTCTTTTGTGAAACATAATTATAAGATATTTTGTATCTAATTATGATCGTGAAGGGAGTTTTTCTATTTTGGATAATTTAATGTTCTGTTATCAGTGTGAGCAAACTTTTGGTGGTAAAGGGTGTACAAAAATTGGGGTATGTGGAAAAACACCAGAAATTGCAGCACTTCAAGACTTACTTATATATGAGCTTAAGGGGATTAGTATTTATGCTAAAGGTTTAATGAAAAAAGGCGACAGTATAAATAAAGATGTAGTTAAATTTGTTGAAGATAGTTTATTTACCACTTTAACTAATGTTAATTTTGATGAAGAAGTTCATGTTGAATTACTTAAAAAATCACAGTTAATAAAAGAAGAACTTGAAGAAAAATACGGTGATGTAATAGATAAGGAACAGTGCACATATAAGCTAAGTAGTACTAAAGAAGAGATGATAAAGGATGCAAAGATAGCATCTATTATGTATGATGAGGATTTAGATGAAGATATTCGCTCATTAAGACAAACGATAATATATGGATTGAAAGGAATAAGTGCTTATGGTCATCAGGCAAGATTCCTAAATTATTTTTCAGATGAAGTAGATAACTTTTACTTTAGTGCATTAGAGTGTACTACAAATGATAGCTTATCTGTTGAAGAATTAATAAGAATGACTATGAAAGCTGGAGATATTAGCGTTATGGTTATGAAAGTTTTAGATGAAGCTAATACAGAATCGTATAAACATCCATCACCGAAAAAAGTGAATGTGAATATGAAAAAGGGCCCATTTATAATTATATCAGGGCATGACTTAAAAGATTTAAAAATGCTCCTAGAACAGACTGAAGGCACTGGGGTAAATATTTATACTCATGGAGAGATGCTTCCGGCACACGGCTATCCAGAGCTTAATAAGTATACTCATCTTGCAGGTAACTTTGGGAGTGCATGGCAAAATCAACAAAAAGAATTTGATAATATTAATGGGTGCATAATAATGACAACTAATTGCCTTATGCGACCTAGGGAAAGTTATAAAGATAGAATTTATTCAACGAATGTTGTTGGATGGGAAGGTATTAAGCATATAGGTACTAAAGAGGGTGGGATGAAAGACTTTACTGAAGTTATAAATAAAGCTATAGAGCTTGGTGGGTATAAGGAAGATGATGAAATAAAAGAAATTACAGTTGGATTTGGACGTAATGCAACACTTTCACATGCAGAAGATATAATAAATTTTGTTAAGAGTGGTGACATAAGACACTTCTTTTTAATTGGTGGATGTGACGGTGCAAGACCTGGAAGAAATTATTATACAGAATTTGCAGAAAAGGTTCCAAAGGACTGTGTGATTTTAACTTTAGCTTGTGGAAAGTATAGATTTAATAAATTAGATTTTGGTGACATAAATGGTATACCAAGATTACTAGATGTTGGACAGTGTAATGATGCCTACTCAGCAGTTAGAATTGCAACAGCACTTGCAGATGCGTTTGAAACGGATATAAATGGCTTGCCATTGGCTATTGTGTTGTCATGGTATGAACAGAAAGCTGTTGCAGACTTACTTGCGTTATTATCATTAGGTGTTAAAGGAATATATTTAGGACCATCACTTCCAGCATTTATAAGTCCTAATGTGCTTCAGTATCTAGTTGACAATTTTGATATAAAACCAATAAGTACAGCAGAAGAAGATTTAAATTCTATTCTTAAGCAAGAATCATAGGAGGTTTATAGTATGAGTTCAAAGGATAATAAAGAGGAAAGTAACAAAAAGGAAGTAGTTAAAGAGCATAGTAATAGAGAGAAGGATCTTAAAAAGAGTGAAATAGACTGGGAATTAATTAGATAAAGTAAAAAGGGGTGTAAAATATTTTACACCCCTTTTGAATAGATTATTTTTCATTGTATTCAGATACAAGTTCATAGACTGTTTTAGAAGTTGTATCTTCCATTTTATAACCGATTAAGTCTAGTATGTTTTGAAGGCTTTCTTCAGATGAAGTTTCAATTTCTATATAAGGGAAGGGACAGAAATCTTTATCATTTATATCTATTTCAACTAAGCCATCTAACACTGCATAGCTTTCTCTATATTTTTTTATTGATTGATGAAGTTTAAGACCTAGTGCTTTAAAGATTCCTTCAGACATTACTTTATCACTTACTATCACTTCGTTTTCTTCCATCTCTTTGAATTTACCTTGAGATAGAAGTTTTTTTGTTGTCATAAAGATTACTTCTTTATTTTCTAAAAGATCATTTACAGTTCTTATTCTTGCATAACCTTTATGCTTTAGAAGTCTACCATCTTCAAAATCATATATATCATTTATTTGATTTTCAGATTTTACTTTTTTAGCACCAATTGAATTAAGTTTTTCTCTTAATTTATCAACATCAATATTTACGATTCTTGTTTCTAATTCTTTTGCCATATTTTACGCCTCCTGAATATAGTTTATATAAGTAATTTTACATTAATTAGATGAGGTTTTAAATATAAACGACAGAATTATGTAAAAAATGAGTCGAAATAGAAACAAAGTGTAAACGGAAAGTTAATATAACGTTATACCTATTAACTTTATGAATAAAAGGTTATATTATTAGATTATACGTTAAAAATAAGTTAAACATTTATAATATTTATAAAACGATATAAAGGTTGGAGGAAGAAAATAGTGGATATATTAGCAATTATTTCAGGTCTTATTGGTGGATTAGGTCTTTTCCTTTATGGTATGAAGTTAATGGGAGATGGTCTTGAAAATGCTGCCGGTGAAAGATTAAAATCAATTATTGAAAAAGTTACGAGTAATAGATTCATAGGAGTTTTAGTTGGTGCATTTGTTACTGCTATAATTCAAAGTTCAAGTGCAACTACAGTAATGGTAGTAAGTTTTGTTAATGCAGGACTTATGAACTTAATTCAAGCTGCTGGAATTATAATGGGAGCTAATGTTGGTACAACAATAACAGCTCAAATGGTATCATTTGATTTAGAAGGAATAGCACCACTAGTAATAGGAATTGGTGTTATAGTAACTTTAGTTGCTAAAAAGAAGAAGACAAGAGACGTTGCAGGTATTTTATTAGGATTTGGTATTCTATTCTTAGGAATGGGAATGATGTCAAATGCTATGAAGCCAATTGCGGATTCAGAAATATTTAAACAATTCGTATTTTTAGTTGGAAATAATATATTCTTAGGAATTTTAGCAGGTCTAGTAATGACTGCTGTAGTTCAAAGTTCATCAGCAACAACTGGTATACTTATAGCTCTTGCAACAGCAGGTGCAATTCAATTAAATGTTGCATTACCAATTATACTTGGATGTAACATAGGAACATGTGTTACTGCATTACTTGCAGCAGTTGGTGCAAATAAGACAGCTAAAAAAGCTGCTATAATTCATCTGTTATTTAATATTATTGGAACTGTAATTTTCATTCCATTCATAGGAATGTTAGTAAATATAGTTCAAACAATGAGTCCAGATAGTGTAGCTAGACAAGTAGCTAATGCTCATACTATATTTAATATAACAGTTACTTTAGTACTGTTACCATTTGCTAACCTTTTAGTAGTATTAGCAAATAAGATACTTCCAGGTGAAGATAAAGTAGAGAAAAAAGGTACTTTATACTTAGATGATAAACTACTTGAAACACCAGTTATCGCATCAGTTCAAGCGGAAAAAGAAACTTTAAGAATGGCTAAGAAAGCAAAAGAAAACTTTGAGCTTTCAATGAGGGCATTTAAGAATAATACTGAAAAAGATGCTGATAAAGTTATCAAGGATGAAGATATAATAGATATGCTTGAAAGAGAAATTGCTGATTATTTAGTTAAAATATCTCAAGCAGAACTTTCTGAAGAGGTTAATAATGATGTAACTTCAAACTTCCATGTAATAAGTGATCTAGAGAGAATTGGAGATCATGCTAAAAATATAGCAGAACTTGCTTTAGAAAAAATACATGGCAAAATTGAGTATGATGAAGATGAAACTCAAGATTTAAATATTATGTATAATACAACATTAGAAGTGGTTGAAATGGCATTCTATGCATATGAAAATAAGGATGCTGAAGGTATCAAAGCATTAGCTAAGTTAGAATCTGCTATCGATGCTATGGAAAAAGAATTAAGAAATAACCATATTAAAAGACTTTCAGGTAAGAAGGCTTCAGCTTATGGTAGTGTAATATTCTTAGATATTATAAGTAACTTAGAAAGAATAGGAGATCATGCAGTAAATATTGCGGAAGTAATTTCAAATAAATAATATATAATCTGTGTAATTTAGGAGTAGCACTTTAGGGTGGTGCTCCTTTTTGTATGTAGAGGCGTATGTGGAAGTATTTCATAATAAAACTCTATATTGCAATGTTCTAGTTTAATGTTGATGGGCTAAATTCAAGAAAGTAGAAAAATGTATAATAAACTAATAAAAAGAAGAAAAATATAGAAAAAAAGAGAAAGTGAAATGAATAAAAAATACATAAATATTAATAAAATAAGCTTGTACAATATTAAGTTAAATAGAATACTCTTAAAAATATAATTAAAAAATTTAGGAGCAGAATATTGCATTTATAATATTTGAAGTCATAACTTTATTATTAAATGAGTCTTCAAAAACATGAATAAACCAATCTAAATAGGCATCTAGATATTTAGTTGCAACACCTCTAAAAATACCAAGCCATATTTTTAAAAGAGAAGAAAACCCATATAAACTATCTTTTAAATTAATCTTTTTTAATGCGGAACATTCCTTAAATCTAAATAGATCCTTATTTAATCTCTTAGCTATTGCAGGAGAATATCTATCATAAAAACCAGTGATATTAGAATTGAAATTAATTTTATTTTTTAGTAAATTATATGAATCAGATTGGTACAGCATGCCTTTAGAAACTATTTTAGAAAAAGACATATATTTTTCATTTACTATAATAGATAGAAAAACTTTTTTTCTTGGTTCTGGAATTAAAGATACTGGGGGTACTTTCTGTCCTTTAAAGCTTTCATTAAAATTAATATGTTTTAAGCCAATATAATTATAAAGATAAATATTGTTATTGCAGTTTGGAAGTTTGTTTAAGATTTTATGTCTCCATTTAAAGGATGTATCAATACTTATATGTAATTTAGCTGCACATTTTCTAATACTATTACCTGAGAACATTAAATTACAGTAGTCATACCAATAACTACTAGGTTTTTTTGAATTATACCATATAGAGTTAGTACATTCAGAAAATGTTCTACAACAAACTTTACACTTGTATCTTTGAATTTTTTTGTAACGACCATATTTAATAAATGATTCACTTGAACAAAAGGGACAATTTTTATAATTATTCATGCATATTCACCTCATTAGATTATAGCCAAGAAAAATGAAAATTAAACTACCAACACATAAACGGAACATTGGAATAAGGAAGTATTTATTATAAAACAATGCAATAACGACAACTTATAACTATATAAAAAATAAAATTATACTGTAGAAAGTATAAGAAGAATCACCTATTGCGGAAGAGAACATTTATGATACAATATAACATGTTATGAATTAGGGAGGATTAGAAATTTTATGGAATATATAAATGATATTAATATAAATGAAGCAGTAATACATATATTAGATAGCAATGGCGGTGAGCCGGTACTAAACGAATACACTTTAGATTTAAATGAAGATATATACAAATTTGTATTTAAACATATAGAAAAATGTTTCAAAGATGAAGAATTAAAATATGCGAAGTTTAATGCAGGAAGAAGTATAGTAAAGGAAGTTGTACAAGATTACTTAAATGGAATCGACAGTGACCTTATAAGCTTATCAAAAGAGCTTGCAATGCAGATGTTTGCAATAATGAATGGTAATGTTAATATACCATCATGTGACCTTATAGTAGCATCAATAGTTACAGATCAAGGACCAATGATTGCAGTACTTAAAATGGATTACATAAAAAACTTTACACACCAAGTTGAATTTGTTGAAAACAAAATAGGTATAGGAATAGTACCACAATCAGCAGGACTTCCAGGAAGCTCACAAAAGATTCAAAAAGCTGCTTTTATAAAACCTATAAGAGAAGATGATAAGTACAACCTTATGGTACTAGACAAACAAAGAAAGAGTAAAAATGAAGAAGAGTATGGAGCAAATTACTTCATAAACAATTTCTTAGGATGTACTATAGTTGCAAATGAAAGAGATGTAACTAAAAACTTTTTAAAGGCAGCAGAGGCTTGGACTAGAGAAAACTTCAGTGAAGATGCTGACCAAGCAGAAAAAGTTCGTAGTACAGTTAAAGCTAAACTTAGAGAAGAAGAAGTAATAAATATAGATGAACTTTCAGAAGAGCTATTTAAAAATGAAGGAAATATAAAAGAGAATTTCAGAACTTTTGTTAAGAGTCAAGGTGCTGAAGAAGTAGAAGTCGACAAGACATGGGTAGATAAGAAGCTTAAAAGAGTGAGACTTAAAATAGATAAAGAGATAGACCTTTATATAGATGAAGAAGTTTATAATGATGAAAGTAAATTTGAAATTGTAAGAAATGGTGACGGAAGTATTAATATGGTTATTAAACATGTTAAAAACTACATAGAAAAATAATTATATAAAAAATGCAAATATAAGTGAAAGAATTTTTTTAAAATCTTAGATTTATTCTTGAGGGAATTACAAGATGATAAATTCACTATATATTTGCACTTATACAAAATTTAACTCATTAGCTTAACTAATACTGCTTTTTGTGCATGAAGTCTATTTTCAGCTTCATCAAATATAGAAGGAGAGTATCTATCTAGTATTTCACTAGTTATTTCTTCGCCTCTATGAGCAGGCAAGCAGTGAAGAACTATAGCATCATCTTTTGCATAGTTCATAAGATTTGAATCCACACAGAAGCCTTTGAAGGCTTCTTTTCTTTTGTTACTTTCAGACTCTTGCCCCATGCTAGCCCAAACATCAGTTATAACAACATCAGCATCTATAATTGCCTCTTTAGGTGAAGTTGTAAATTCAAAGTTAACTTTGTTTAAAGAAGCTAGTTCCTTTGAATATTCAATATAATCATCTAAAGGTGAATAATCTTTTGGACATGCAACAGAAAAGTTCATACAGACTTTAAGGCAACCAACCATTAAAGAATGAGCCATATTGTTACCATCTCCAATATAACAAACTTTAAGCCCTTCAAAGGAATTCTTATATTCACGTATTGTCATTAAATCTGCTAGTACTTGACATGGATGTTCTAAATCAGTAAGCCCATTTATTATTGGAATAGTTGAATACTTTGAAAGGTCATTAACTTCATCTTGAGAGAATGTTCTAATCATTATCGCGTCTATATATCTAGATAAAACTCTTGCTGTATCGCAAATTGGTTCACCACGACCAATTTGAAGGTCGTTAGAACTTAAAAATAATGGATAGCCACCAAGATCATTCATACCAACTTCAAAGGAAACTCTAGTACGAGTAGATGCCTTTTCAAATATCATACCTAAAGTTTTTCCTTTAAGTAATTTATGTGGTATACCATGGTTTTTTTCATATTTTAGTTGATCCCCAAGGTTGAGTATTTCAAGTATTTCATCTTTAGAAAGTGATTTCATAGTTAGCAAATCTTTTTTCATAAATAGCCCTCCTTTATTTATCCTATTAAGTCTAATAGAATATTAGCCCCAATTTTAATTTCTTCATAGCTTATAGTAAGTGGAGGAAGAAGTCTTATTACATTTCTACCAGCAGTTAATACAAGAAGACCTTTATCTAAAGCTTTTTTTTGTATTTCGCTGCTATTTAAATTAGTTTCTATTCCAATCATTAGACCTTTTCCACGTACTTCTTTTATGTGGTTACTTTTATAATTTTTTAATATAGATGAAAGTAATTCACCTTTTTTTGATACATCTAACAAGAAATCTTCATTTAATACTTTGTTAGAAACAGTTAAAGCTGCGGATGAACAAAGGGGATTACCACCAAAGGTTGTACCGTGGTCACCCGGTGAAAATACATCTTTTAATTTCTCATTACACATAAATGCGCCAATTGGAAGTCCAGAACCAAGACCTTTTGCAACTGTTACTATATCAGGAGAAACATTAAAGTGATTATAGCCAAAGGCCAATCCAGTTCTACCTATTCCACATTGGACTTCATCAAATATAACTAATATATCTTTTTCACTACAAAGTTTGAAAATTTCATGGACAAATTCTTGAGATAAGGGATTAACGCCACCCTCACCTTGAATAGCTTCAATCATTATGGCACAAACATCTGCAGTAAGTGATTTCTTTAACTTTACAATATCGTTAGCCTTAGTATATTTAAATCCTTCAGGGAATGGGTGGAAGTATTTGTGAAATTTTTCTTGGCCCGTTGCTTTTAATGTACTTAAAGTTCTTCCATGGAAAGAATTTTCTAATGTTAATATAGTACTTCTTTTATCGGTTTCATATTTGTCATAACTATATTTCCTTGCTAGTTTTATTGCACCTTCATTTGCTTCAGCTCCAGAGTTTTGGAAACATATTTTACTCATTTTAGAAATAGAACATAATTTGTTTGATAATACAGTATTTTTATCATTTAAAAAAATATTAGAAGTGTGAAGCAAATTTTTAGCTTGTTCTATTATAGTTTCAGTTAAGTCTTTATCACAATAACCTAGTGAATTAACACCTATTCCACTTGTAAAGTCTAAATATTTGTTGTTTAAATTATCATAAAGATAAGTCCCAGAACCTTTTGTAAATATTACTTCAAAAGGTGAGTAAGTATTCATTAGAGAATTATTTAAATAGTCCATAAATATCATATCCTTTCTTAATAAATCATTGTACCAATACCATCATCTGAAAATAGTTCAAGAAGAAGAGCATTTTTAACAGTGCCATCAATAATATGAGCTCTATTTACTCCCATCCTAATTGCTTCAACGCAGCAATCAATTTTTGGAATCATTCCAGATTTTATAATCTCATCTTGAGTAAGTTTTGGTATTTCATGAAGTCTAAGCTTGGATATAAAAGTATTAGGATCATTTTGGTCAAGCATAACTCCTTTAACATCAGTTAGAAGTATTAGTTTTTCAGCTTTTAAAGAAGCTGCTATTTTTGAGGCGCATGTATCAGCATTAATGTTATATACACTATTTCCATCAGATGATAGTGCGATACTTCCAACTACAGGAATGTAATCTGAATTTAATGCCATATCGAGTAGGTTATTATTTATAGTTGTAATTTCCCCAACATTACCTAGGTCTTCTGATGATTCATATTTTGTAGCTTCAATTAATGCTCCATCCATTCCGCAAAGGCCTATAGCTTTTCCGCCTTTTTTTTGGAATAAACTAACTAGATCTTTATTCACTTTTCCGGCAAGAACCATTTGAACTAGTTCAATAGTTTCATTATCTGTATATCTAAGTCCATTAATGAATTTACTTTGGATATTTAATTTGTTAAGAAATTCAGATATGTGAGGACCTCCACCATGAACGACTACAGGGTTAATGCCGACGCACTTTAAAAGTATAATATCTTTAATAACAGACTCTCTTAAAGAATCTGAAAGCATAGCATTTCCACCATATTTAATAACGATTGTTTTACCATAATGTTTTTGGATGTAGGGAAGGGAATTAACTAATATATCCCCCCTTAATGAATCCTTTGAACTCATAAAAATTTCACTCCTTTAACTTCGATATTCAGCATTTATTTTTACATAATCATAACTTAAATCACAGCCAAAGGTTGTAACTTCAAAGTCACCTATTTTTAAATCAATAATTATAGTTACTTCAGGAGAATTTAATATATTTATAGCTTTATCTTCAGAGAAGTCTAAAGCGGAACCATTTTCGCAAACTTTAATCTCTGAAGTTGATTTAAAATATACATCAACTAAATTTAGATCAAAATCTCCATTGCTATAACCAAGAGCGCAAAGTATTCTACCAAAGTTTGGATCGCTACCAAACATAGCTGCTTTAACTAAAGAAGAATTAATTACACTTTTTGAAATAAGTTCTGCAGACTTTATAGATGACCCATGTAAGACAGTACAGCATATAAGTTTTGTTGCGCCTTCACCATCACTTGCTATTCGTTTAGCTTGAGTTAAATTTAATGTATTTAATGCATTTAAAAACTTATAATAGTTTTCATCTTTTTTATTTATAATTTCATTTTTTGCTTGTCCGTTTGCAATTATTAATACCATATCATTAGTACTTGTATCACCATCAACTGAAACCCTGTTGTAACTTATATTTACACTTTCTTTTAATGCTTCATTTAGAAGAACATTACTTATTGAAAGGTCAGTCGTTATAAAGGAAAGCATTGTTCCCATATTAGGTTCAATCATTCCTGATCCTTTAGAAATAGATCCTATAGTTATTTCTTTATCATCTATATAAAATTTAATAGCACATTCTTTTGTAAAAGTATCAGTTGTTAAAATTGCAGATGCTGCATCATTAGAGTTAGAACTAAGTGAAGAAACAAGAGAATCCATATTAGAGGTTATTAGTTCTATATTTAATGGAACACCAATTACTCCAGTTGAAGCAACTAATACATTACTTGGATTTATCTTAAGTGTATTTCCACAGGTTATAGCCATCTTTTTAGCATTTTTAAGTCCATTTTCTCCATTTAATGTATTTGCATTACCGCTATTTATTAATATTGCTTGAGCTTTATTATCTTTAAGATGATCTTTAGTTATAAATAGAGGAGCTCCTTTCACCGCGTTTTTTGTATACACACCAGCTGCCGTACCTAGTGTGCTTGAATATATGAGTGCTAAGTCTTTTTTTGATTTTTTAAGGCCAACATGTATACCAGAAGAATAGAAACCTTCTGGGGAAGTTATACTTCCATTTTCTAAAAATTCCATTTAAAAAGCCCCCTTTTTTATTGGAAAGTATAAAAGTTAATATTAATTAGAACGCAGGAGGAATAAAGTTTAGACCACAAGTTTCTTCAAAGCCTAAAGCTATATTCATATTTTGAATTGCTTGTCCGCTTGCACCTTTTATCATATTATCAATAGTACTTATAATAATAAGTTCATCTTTTCTATGATTAATATGAAGAGATATATTGCAATGATTTGAAAATGTAACATCTTGTATTTTTGCTGTTGAATAAAGAGGAAGAACATTTACAAAAGGCTCATTTTTATAGAATTCATTATAAATTTCGTGAATTTTTTTTAGAGTGGAAGTTAAAGGGTTTTTTAAAGTACAGTATATAGTTGAGAGTATTCCACGATTTATCGGAAGTAGGTGAGGTGTAAATATAACAGTTACATCATTAGTAGGTGAGGAAGCTTTAGTTAAAGTTTCTTCTATTTCAGGTATATGTCTATGCGATCCAATGCTATATGGACCAAAGTTTTCATTAACAGAAGTGAAGTGTGATGAATCAGTTAAGCCTCTTCCAGCTCCAGTAGTGCCAGATTTTGAGTCACAGATTATTTTTTTTGTTTCTATTAATGAATTTTTAAGTAGTGGAAGAAGAGCAAGTTCAATAGATGTTGGATAGCAGCCAGGATTACCAATTACTTTAGAGTTTTTAATTTTGTCTCTATTCATTTCAGGTAGTCCATAAATACTAATTTCATGAAGTGATTTTTTACTATATGATTTTCCGTACCATTTTTTATAAGAGTCTTCATTATCTAATCTAAAATCAGCCCCTAGATCAATTGAAAGTTTTCCTTTAGTAAAAGCTTTGTATACAATATCTTCACTTAGTCCATGGGGAAGAGCGGTAAATATAACATCACAGTTATTTATAACCTCATCTATATCTTCACATACTAAGTCAGTTTTGTTATAAAAGTTTTTATAAATATCACTAATTTTATTACCTTTATAGCTAACAGAGCTAATTTTATAAAGTGATACTTTAGGATGTGAAAGGAGGAGCCGCGTAAGCTCTGCTCCTACATATCCAGTTGCCCCAATTATCCCAACTTTAATCATAAATATAACCCCCTTTTGCATATATGATTATTTTAAATCTAAGTTAATTAATTCATGCTCCTTTATAAAGCTTTCTAAAAACTTTAGCTGAGTTAATATTGAATCTTTACCAGGACCACCAATTACATTTCGTTCATTTACACAAGTTAAAAGATTTATAGCGTTATAAACATCTTCTTCAAAAACATGAGAAAAGTTTTTAAGTTCTTGAATTGTTAAATCACTTAAACCTTTATTTTCCTTTATGCAGTACAGAACAGATTCCCCAACTATTCCATGTGCTTCTCTAAAAGGAACGCCTTTTTTAACTAAGTAATCAGCAAGATCAGTTGCATTTGTAAATCCAAGCTCTGCACCATCTCTCATAATATCTTCATGTAGCTTCATAGTATTTATCATTCCAGTGAATGTAGTAATAGAAATTTTTACTGTATCTAATGCATCAAATAAAGCTTCCTTATCTTCTTGCATATCTTTGTTATATGCAAGAGGTAGTCCTTTCATTACTGTAAGAAGTGTTATTAAGTCTCCATAAACTCTACCAGTCTTACCACGAACTAGTTCTGCAACATCAGGATTCTTCTTCTGAGGCATAATACTACTGCCTGTACTGTATTCATCTGATAGTTCTACAAAGTTAAATTCATTAGTACACCAAAGAATTACTTCTTCAGAGAATCTTGAAAGATGCATCATAATTATTGATAGTACGGATAGAAGTTCTATAACGTAATCTCTATCTGATACCGAGTCTATGCTATTTAAAGTTACTTTCTTAAATGAAAGTTCTTTTGCTACAAAGCATCTATCAATTGGATAAGTTGAAGTAGCAAGTGCGCCACTACCTAAAGGCATTTCATCTAATCTAATTAAATAATCTTTAATTCTTGAAATATCACGCTTAAACATTTCAGCATAAGCTAAAATATGATGTGAAAATGTAATCGGCTGTGCCTTTTGAAGATGAGTATAGCCAGGCATAATAGTGTCGATATTCTCATTAGCTTTTACATAGATTACTTTTAATAGTGATACTAAGTCATTAATTATCATAGGAACATAGCCTTTTAAATAAAGTTTAAGGTCTAAAGTAACTTGATCGTTTCTACTTCTTCCAGTATGAAGCATCTTCCCATCATCACCAATATAGTAAGTTAAAAGTCCCTCAATAAAACTATGAATATCCTCTGAGGATTCATCTATATCAATAACATCATTGTCTAATCTTTTTAATAACTCATTTAAACCATCTTCAATTTTAATACATGAAGACTTAGGAATTATATTTTGCTTTTTTAACATTCTAACGTGAGCTATACTTCCTAAAATATCTTCTTTATACATTCGTTGATCTATTCTAATGGATGAGTTAAAATCATTAACATCTTTATTAGTTCCTTCTTTAAATCGTCCGCCCCAAAGTTTCATAATATTTAGCTCCTTACAATTAATTATTTGATAAGGACTTTTCCATCATAGCTTTTACTGTAATAGGTAGTCCAAATAGATTTATAAATCCTGCTGAATCATTTTGATTATAAACATCATCTTCGCCAAAGGTAGCAAAGTCCTCGTTATATAGTGAGTATGGAGAAGTTATTCCTGCATTTATTATATTTCCTTTATATAATTTAAGCTTAACATCACCAGTTACATTTTCTTGAGTTTTGTTTACAAAGGAGGAAAGAGCTTCTCTAAGAGGAGTGTACCACTGGCCGTTATAAACTATATCTGCAAATTTTAAAGCTATCATCTCTTTGTAGTGTGCTGTTTCTTTATCAAGGCATAATGATTCTAAAAGTGAATGTGCTTCATAAAGAATTGTTCCACCTGGAGTTTCATAAACACCTCTTGATTTCATACCAACAAGTCTATTTTCAACCATATCGATTATCCCAATGGCATTTTTACCACCAATTTCATTAAGTTTTTCTAAAAGTTCTACGCCAGGTAAAGTTTGTCCATTTAATGAAACTGCAACTCCTTTATTAAATCCAAGTGTTATATAAGTTGGTTCATCTTTTGCATCTTCTAATGTTTTAGAAAGTTCTAATATTTTTTTGTAATCTGGTTCATTTTTAGGATCTTCAAGGTCTAGTCCTTCATGGCTTAAGTGCCATATATTTTTGTCTTTACTATAATTTGTTTCTGGTGTTATATTAAGCGGAATATTTCGTTCCTTAGCATATGCGATTTCTTCTTCACGAGATTTTATATCCCATATTCTCCAAGGTGCAATTATATCCATTTCAGGTGCAAATGCTTTTATTGCAAGTTCGAATCTCACTTGATCATTTCCTTTACCAGTACAACCGTGACAAATAGCTAAGGCCCCATTTTCTTTAGCTATTTCTACGAGTCTTTTACCCATTAATGGTCTTGCAAATGATGTTCCTAAAAGGTATTTACCTTCGTATACAGCAGATGCTTTAATTGTTTCAAATATATATTCATTAACAAATTCTTCTGTTAGATCTTCAATATATATTTTTGATGCCCCAGAGTTTAATGCTTTCTCTTCAAGTCCAGAAAGTTCATCTTTTTGTCCTACGTTGCAAGCAACTGCAATTACTTCTTCCACCCCATAAGTTTCTTTAAGCCATGGAATTATAATGGACGTATCAAGGCCTCCTGAATATGCTAATACAACTTTTTTATAATTTTTCATAATATAGCCCCCTTAATTTTAAAAAATATTTACAATAATTACTAAGATAAAAAAGATTATACTACTTAAAGTATAATTATGCAAGTATAAATGCATAAAAATTTAAAAAACAAAGAATTAATGTATAATATGCAATAAATAGCAAAAAATATACATAATAATTGTTATAAATTTTAGGGTTAAAATATGTAGTTTAACAAATAATAAAGAAGTAAAGATATATTAAAAGGAGTGATTAATTATGGCTACATTAAGTTGTGGAGTAGGAGAATGTTCTCATAACAAAGAAAATCATTGTTGTTTACAATCAATAGATGTAGGAGGTTGTCATGCTAAAACATCTAGTTCAACTAATTGTAATAGTTTTGATGAAAAAGAAGGATCATTATCAAGCTTAGAGCAATCAATAAATCCCAATATGGCAATAAGTTGTGCAGCTGCAAACTGCATGTACAATGAGAATGAAAGATGCGTATCAAATTATGTTGATATAGAAGGACAGAATTCTAGTACTGAATGTTCAAGTTTTGTACCAAAACAATAAGTATAAATAAAAAGTGTCTGCTATAAATATTTATAGCAGACATTTTTTATAAGATGTTTCTTATTTTAGGACTTTGAAGTTCTTTAATTCTAGCTGCATTATATTTTACAACATGGAGGGCTGCTAGAGCATCGTTTTTAGTTTTACATTTTATGTTAACTGTTAATAAAACAGTATTGTCAACTAATTGGTCAAGTTCTACATGGTTAGTGTACATAGAAGAAATAAATGATTCGTTTCTTAACAATTCTAATAATACAACAGAATCAGCATAAGCTTTATCCCAATTGTTTTCATTTAATAATTCTTCAATTTTTTCACTATCTGCAGAAATTGTATCACAAAGATTGATAAGTTCGTTATGAGCAAAAAAAACAAATCCAATAACTGTTAAAAATAAAATTATTGATAGTACTGTATTCTTCATTACTGTTGCTCCTTTGAATATTTATCGTAAAGTTGTACCTTGAAATTTCCATTTGTATCATACATGGCAATAAGAACTTTTTTAATATCATCAATACCGTTATCTTTCAATTGTTTATATATCCAATCTTTATTTTTATTAACTTTAGTTAATGGATTTTTATTTATCTTTCCATCAGATACTAGAATTTTAGGAAGATGTAATTCATTTGATTTTGAATTATCTTTTTTTTGAATACTTTCTTTACTTAAAATTTCATTATTTTCCATAGGTAAAAATGATATATGGCCATTTGTTTCAAGAATAGCATAATTAATCTCGTCTAAATTAAAATATCCTGAAAGCCTCATTTCTTCCATAAGTTCATCTATATTAATTTGCTGACTTTTAAGCGAATTATAATTAATTTTACTTTTATAAATTAAAATTGATGGTTCTCCTTCAACAACTCTTCTTGCAAACTGACATTTTAGTTGAAGTTGAGAAAGTAAAATTTTAAGAAATAAAAGAGTTAATATTGGAATAATTCCGAGTAACAATGGTAGCCTACTATCTTGCATTGGTAGTGAAGCTAAGTCAGAAATCATTATAGTAATTACGAATTCATAAGGCTGAAGTTCGCCTACTTGACGTTTTCCCATAAGTCTCATTACTAAAACTACTAAAATATAAAGTATAGTAGTTCTTATACAAACAACAAACATTTTTAAACACCTCTCTAGTAAATAATATTTGTAGAATTGTACAATTCTATTCAAAGATAGATTATATTTCATAGGTTTTAAAAAAGGTTAAAAAGAAATATAATAAAAGTAAGTTAAAGAATTTATATGTAAGAGAGGAGCAAGGTAAAGTTATGAATTTAAATATAACTCTTGAGGATGGCAAAATAATTTCAATAGAAAAGGGAAGTACATTTAAAGATATTATAGAGATGTATTACAAAGAGGATATTAATAATATTGCTCTTTGTACATTAAATGGTGAGTATTACGAGCTTATAAGAGAAGTACCAGAGGATGGAAAGCTTAAAAGAGTACATTTTAATAGTGATGAAGGAATTAATGTTTATACAAGAACACTTCAATTTATATTTATAAAGGCAGCACTTGATTTGTTTGAAGATTCTAAGATAACAATAGAACATTCTATTAGCAAGGGGCTTTTTGGTGAAATTCATAAAGAAAAAGTTCTAAATGAAGAGGATGTTAAAAATATAAAAGTTAGAATGAAAGAACTAATAGATAAAAATTTACCTATTAATAAAATACAAGTATCTAAAAATGAAGCAATAGAAGTATTTGAAAAATATAATATGGAAGATAAGGTTAAGCTTTTAACTTATATGGATTTTGATACTGTAAAACTTTATGAATTAGATGGAAGATATGATTATTTCTATGGTCAAATGGCATACAGTACCGGTGTTATAAAAGCATGGGACCTTATGTATTATGATTCAGGATTTATTTTAAGATGTCCAAGAAAGGAAGACTTAAATAGCATTCCACCTTATAAAGAGCAAAAGAGACTTTCTAATGTTTTTTATGAGACAGAAAGATGGCTTAATATACTTGGAATCAGTGATGTTGGAACACTTAATGAAAAGATTATGGAAAATGATCTTAAAGATGTAATATTAGTTTCAGAGGCACTTCATGAAAAGAAGTTTGCAAATATTGCAGATAATATTACAAATAAAAAAGGTGTTAAAATTATTCTTATTGCAGGACCATCGTCATCAGGTAAAACAACTTTTGCAAATAGATTAAGTATTCAACTTAGGGTAAATGGATTCCAACCAATACCTCTTAGTTTAGATGATTACTTTATAGATAGAGAGCTTAGCCCTAGAGATGAAAATGGTGATTATGATTTTGAATCTATATATTCATTAGATTTAGAAACTTTAAATGATCATTTAGAAAAGCTTTTAGAAGGAGAAAAGGTTGAAATTCCAACTTATAACTTTATGAAAGGGAAGAGAGAATGGCTTGGACATAAAGTTAGACTACCTCAAAATGGTGTTCTTATTGTTGAAGGAATACATGCTCTAAATCCTATTTTAACAGCAGCAATAGGAGAGGAATTCAAGTATAAGGTTTATATATCAGCATTAACACAACTTAACTTAGATAATCATAATAGAATACCAACAACTGATGTAAGAAAGATTAGAAGGATAGTTAGAGATTTTTTATCAAGAGGTTATGGTGGGGAAGAAACATTAAAGATGTGGCCATCAATTAAAAGAGGAGAGAGAAAAAATATTTTCATCTACCAAGAAGAGGCAGATGAAATGTTTAACTCAACATTAGTTTATGAACTTTGCGTACTAAAACCATATGCATTAAAAGAGCTAACTAAAATAGAAAAAGATAGTCCAATTTATAATGAAGCAAGACGACTAATATCATTTTTAAATTTCTTTAAAGAAATACCAATGGATAAAGTTCCAGAAAACTCAATATTACGTGAGTTTATTGGAGGAAGTTGTTTCTATAAATATTAGATTGTAAAAAAAGCCTAAAATGCAATTATACATTTTAGGCTTTTTATAATATTATAGTTTAGTTATTTTTATTCTATATTTTTTGAAAGCTTCTTCAACAAGGAACTTATTGTTCTTATTTACTTTAAATGAAAGAGTTGCTTTATTAGTAAATATAATAACATTAAATTTATCTTTAACTGGTACTATTTGGACAGTTTTTAATTGTTTATAACTATAAAATTGTCCTAAATAACAAACACCATCTTGGCAAAATGTAAATCTTAAAGATAAAACTGTTTGATAAATTATAAATAATATAGGAATCAAAATGTATATACTTGATACATCTAGTAATGTACCACCTGAATTTTTTATAGAAATCATACCAGCAACTAAAATAAATAAAACGAGCATAACGTTAAAAATAGCAGCTCCTGAATAAACACCTATTTTAATATAAGGACCTTTCTTTTTATGATGTGACTCAATATAAAAGCTTCTTCCAACAAAGAAAATTACAGCTACAAGTAGAGCTATTTCAAATATGTGCATTCCACTCACATGAATCTCCCCCTTTCATAATTATTCAATTATATAATAGCAAATTTTTTTTAGTTAATTGTTTACAGTGTGTGAACAATTAACTAAAGATATTATTAATAGAATGTTTTAAATCAAAAAAAGGTGAGCTTTTAATTAAGCTCACCTTTAAGATTTAACCGCACATTTTTACATTTACACGATTTTCTCTTAATGATTTAGATAATAAATCAGTACGTTTTTTACCTATCCTGAAATTGAATGAGTCACCTTTACCTTCAATAACAACAGTAGATGCAAAACGACCTTCTCTAATTAAAACTTTATTTATGTTTTTTGAATCTAAATATTGTCCCATACATAATAAGCCTTTATTAAATAATACTAATCTTGATGAAGCGAAAGCTTGGAATACTATCATTATTAATATTAGTAATATAAATATGTACTTCATTGAGAAAAGATTAATATTATTTGCAGTTATATAGGCAAAAGCAAGAATTAGTAGTCCTATGTTTACTAAAGTAATACCAGAAAAGATAGCAAACTTATCTGTTTTATTAGATGTTTTCTTGCAAGTACGTTCAATGTATATTGCCTTACCGATTAGAAATAGAAGTGTTAGAACGATTAATATATTTAATATTAATGAAAAATTTTTCATATGTGTTAAGTCCTCCTTAAAAGTTATGTACTAATTATTGTATAGATAAAAAAAGATAATGGTATGAATAAAATGTAAATTTTACATAAAAGAATAAACTTCTAAATTATCCATTTAACTTGAGTATTTCAATTAAATGTAGTTAAATTAAAATATAATATTAAAATAAGAGGTGTGTAAATAGTGGAAAATAAAGAAGTTCAAGATTACATAAAGAATATAACAAAGGCATCAGCTTACTTTATATTTAGAAATGGACCTATTAAAGATTTATATAAAGACGGCAAAATAAATGATGAAGAAATGCGTAACATACAAGAATATATGCAAAATCATTTAGCATATCTTTATAATGTATTACTTGAAGAAAGTAATATAAAGAAATTTGAATTAATAACTTCAACTATGAATAAGTTTTATGTTAATGACGAATTAGAAATTGCTATGAATGATGATGGATTTGATAATTTCTATAAAAATTTATTTGAAGGAACAAGCAATCACGGTGGAATTACATTAAAGTAAAAATAAGAAAAATCTAAAAATATAATTATATTTTTAGATTTTTCTATTTTTTTGCCCTATAATTTTAGATTCGTTCTACTTTTATCTTACGATTTTTTAGAACTTCGTAGAAATCATCAGCAGATAATTTATTTATTGAAAAGTTGAATGTAGTTTTATCAAATTCTAATTTTAGTAAATAACTATTTTTTGATTTTTCTTTAAATATAACAGATTTAATATCTGTATATGGAACATTGTAATACATATAGTAAAAGGAGCTATGTGTAAGCAATATTTCTGAATTTACAAATGTGTTTAAAACAAAAATTAATATTATAATAACGAATAAAATCTTATCAAGAAGAGTTCCTTCATTTATAGAAATTATATAAATAAGACCTATAACTAATAAAAGAAATAAAGTTATTATAAATGATAAATTATAATTTCGTATTACGACAAAAGGACCTTCTTTCTTTAAAGCAGATCTTTTAAAATAATTCTTTAGCATAGCAAAGGAATAAAGAACTATAAAGGCAATTTCAATAACTAAAAACCAATCCATTTTTGTATCCTCCTTTAAACTTTAACATTATTTAGTAAATTAAATATAACACCATTGTATGAACACTTAATTAACAACATTTAAACTAAAACTTAAAAATAAATTCTTGTTCATATTCAAAACATATATTGATAAAAGTATATGTAATGGATTAAACTATACTTAGACAAAATTTGCACAGAGGATAAGGTGAGGTATATGAATAATGTAGGTGTTTTTGATATTCTTGGGCCAATTATGATTGGACCATCTAGTTCACATACAGCAGGTGCTGCAAGACTTGGGAAGGTTGCAAGATCAGTTGCTGGAGATGAAGTTGTTAAAGTAACTTTTTATCTTCATGGATCATTTGCAAAAACTTATAAAGGTCATGGTACAGATAGAGCTTTAGTTGCTGGAATTCTTGGAATGGAACCAAGTGATAAAAGATTAAGAGATGCTCTAGAAATTGCTAAAGAAAAAGGTTTGCAATTTGCTTTTGCTGAAGTTGATTTAGGGGATGTACATCCAAACACTGTAAAATTTGATATGATTACAAAATCAAATGAAAGAAGAGAAGTTGTAGGATCTTCAATTGGTGGTGGAAGCATTAAAATTACTGAAGTAAACGGTAATAAAGTTGAATTTACAGGAGATTATCCAACTCTTATAATTGCTCAAAAAGATGTCCCAGGTGTTGTATCTAAAGTAACTAACCTTCTTTATGAAAGAGGAATAAATATTGCATTTATGAGTGTATTTAGAAAGCAAAGAGGACAAGGTGCTAATATGGTTTTTGAATTAGACCATGGTATAGACCGCGAGACAATAAATAAAATAAAAGACACAGAACATATAACAAGAGTTATTATGGTAAACCCTGTAAAGGAAGGTGAAGAATAATGGTTGCAAGAAGTGGAGAAGAACTTGTAAGAATCTGTGAAAATAGAGGGATATCTTTAAGTGAATATGCTATAGAGAGTGAAATGGAAAAGTCAGGTCAAGATAGAGAAGCTGTAATTAAGAAGATGAAAACAACTTTAAAGGTTATGGTTGATGCTGCAACAGAAGGTATGGAAAGTGAAGTTTACTCAGTAAGTGGACTTATTGGAGGAGACGGATATAAAATAAATGAGTACTTAAAAAAAGGTGAAACTTTAACTGGCACTACAACAGTTATGGCAATGGCGATGGCTTTATCATCATCAGAAGTAAATGCATCAATGGGAAGAATAGTAGCTTGCCCAACTGCGGGTTCTTGTGGAATACTTCCAGCTGTTATTTTATCAGCTGGTGCTAAGCTTAATAAGACAGAAGATGAACTTGTTATGGCTCTTTTTGCATCAGCTGCAGTAGGAACTATTATTGCAATGAATGCAACAGTTTCAGGAGCGGAAGGTGGATGTCAAGCCGAATGTGGATCAGCTGCTGCTATGGGATCAGCTGCAGTTGTATACTTAATGGGTGGAACTCCAAAGATGAGCTTAGATGCTGCTGCAATAGTTCTTAAAAATATTTTAGGACTTGTATGTGATCCAGTTGCTGGACTTGTTGAAATACCATGCGCTAAGAGAAATGCATCAGGTGCTATAAGTGCTCTTTGCATGGCTGATTTAGTAATGGCTGGAGTATCATCAAAGATTCCGTTTGATGACACTGTATCTGCTATGTATAAGGTTGGAAGACAACTACCACCAGAACTTAGAGAGACAGCTATGGGTGGTATTGCAATTACAAAAACAGGGCTTGAACTTAAGAAAAAAGTTTTTGGTGATAACTAAATATTAAAGTAAGTATATAAAAAAGATAAGAATTTTGATATTCTTATCTTTTTTAAGTTAATTCATATTTCAGTTTTTGAATTTTATTTTTAATTCTTCCTCTACAATTGCAAGAGAGGCAAGCATTGAAATTACTGAGAATGTTAATCCAACTAATGAAATTATTTCAGGTGTTAGATTAAATAATGTTTTTAATAAAAAAATAAGGGAAATAGATATTATTCCAAATATAACCCAAAGCTTTCCTAAATTAGTATTAGCAAATAGCCAAGCTTTAGAAGATTTCATTGAACGCTCGCTTCTGAATCCACAGTGCTCGTTAATACGGTCTGGTGGATTTATAACATATGTCCCTCCTAAAATAATCATAATAATTGGAATTAAAAAATCAATATAATTTCTTAATATACTCATAAAATCGCCTCCGTTATATGTAAGATTATATTCCCTCTATAGTTATAATATAACACATATATACAATATGTGAATACGATTTCAAAAATTTATTAGATTGTGAATAATGACCTTATAAATTTAGATTATATTTTAAAATTTGTGGACTATATTAAAAATATGGTATAGAATTAAATAGTAAAATAATTAGATATAGAGCTAGGGGAGCCATGAGTTTTTGGCTGAGATTGAAATTGAAATTTCTAAACTCTTATTACCTGATATGGTTAGTACCATCGTAGGGATGCCTTTCGTTTATGAATAATAATATTGATGGATAGAGCGTAACCTTACGTAATTAGGTTACGCTCTTTTTTTATAAATTTTACGTAAGGGGGATATTATGATGAGGAAAGAAAATATGTCTTATAAGTTAGCTTTAAGTGGATTACTTATAGCTGTAGCAACAGTATGCGGTACATTTTCGATACCAATTTTAGGTGCAAGGGTATCACCTATTCAACATTTTATAAATGTAGTATCAGCTATAACTTTAGGACCAGCTTTTTCAGTAGGGAATGCTTTTATAGCGTCACTTATTAGAAATATATTAGGGACAGGGAGCATACTTGCTTTTCCAGGAAGTATGGTTGGCGCGTTACTTGCAGGATTACTTTATAAAAAGTTTGGTAGTGCTATTTTAGCAGTATTTGGGGAAGTATTTGGTACAGGAATAATTGGAGCAGTATTAGCTTATCCACTAGCAACACTTGTTCTTGGAAAAGAGGCTTCAGTATTCTTATATGTAGCACCATTTTTATCAAGCTGTATAGTTGGGTCAATTTTGGCATATACGCTTGTAAGTATTCCAATTATAAAAGAGACACTTGGGATTAATAACAAAAGAGTATTAAAAAAGAAAAAAATATTTAGTTGAAAGGATGATAATTATGTTTAGAGCATTAACAATTGCAGGATCAGATTGTTCAGGAGGAGCTGGAATTCAGGCAGATTTAAAAAGTTTCTCAGCAAATGGAGTATTTGGAATGAGTGTAATTACTGCGATTACTGCACAGAATACAAAAGGTGTTTTTGGAATTCAAGATATAAATGAGGATATGATAAGAGATCAAATAAGAGTTATATTTGATGATATTAGGGTAGATGCTGTAAAGATAGGTATGGTTTCAAAGATTGAGTCAATTAAAGCTATAGGACAAGCGTTGAAAGAAGTTTCAGATGTTAAAAAAATAGTAGTTGATCCAGTTATGGTTTCAAAAAGTGGGTTTAAATTATTATCAGAAGATGCAAAGGATACTTTAATTGAGGAATTATTTCCTATAGCAACTTTAATTACACCAAATCTTCCAGAAGCAGAAGAAATATTAGGCGTAGAAATTAAGACTTTAGAAGATATGAAGGAGGCTGCAATAAAGCTTAAGGAACTTGGACCAAAGTATGTATTAGTTAAGGGTGGTCACTTAGAAGATGATGCAACAGACCTTTTATACGATGGAGAAAACTTTACTTATTATAGTCAAGAGAGAATAAATAGTAAAAACACTCATGGAACAGGATGTACACTATCATCTGCAATAGCTGCAAATCTTGCAAAAGGAATGAATATCCAAGATGCAGTAAAAGAAGGCAAAAGATACATAACTGTGGCTATAGAACATGGAATAGAACTTGGACATGGAGTAGGGCCTACTAATCATTTTTATGAATTATATAAATTAGCTGGAATAGAATAATTTTAATTAAGGGAGTATTTGATTATGGATATAAAAGAGATTTTAAAAAGAGCAAATAAAGGGACGTGCAGTAGCCCATTAGTAGATTCAATAACGAATAATGTAACAATGAATGATGTGGCACAAACTATACTTTCATATAATGGTAAACCAATGATGATTGATGATATTAGAGAAATTGTTGAAGGTGTTACGATTTCTAATTGTCTTCATATCAATATTGGAACAATGGGTTATAAAAAAGAAGATAGTATGATACTTGGAACTAAAACTGCAAAAGAGAATAATATTCCAGTAGTATTAGATCCAGTTGGAGTTCATGTAAGTAAGTTAAGGACAGATTTAATAAAGGAGCTTTTAGAAATTGGTGTTACAGTAATTAAAGGGAATTTAACTGAAATAAAGAGCATAATAGGACTTAAAAGTGATTTTATTGGAATAGATTCTTTAGACAACTCAGAATATACTGAAGGTTTAAGACAGGCTTTTAGAAACTATTCTAAGGATAATAATTGCTTAATTGTTGTTACAGGAAAAGAAGATTATATAACAGATGGAAGAAGAGAGATTAGAATAAATAATGGTACAAGTAATCTTGCATTAGTAACAGGGACTGGTTGTATATTAGGTGGAATGCTTGCAGTAGAATGTGGAAAAAATCTTTCAGATGATTTAATATTTGGAGCTTGCAAGGCAGTTTTAACTATGAATATTTCAGGAGAAATAGCTATGGAGAGTAATGAAGGGCTTGGTATACTTTCATTTAAACATAAAGCATTAGATAAAATTTCATCTATTAAAGATAGTGAAATAATAGAAAGAGGAAAGATAACTTATGAAGAATTTTAATAATAAAAAAGTATATTTAGTAACTGACTATAGAATACCTTTTGATGAACTTATGGAAAAAACAGAAGAAACATTAAAATTTGGGGTAAGGCTCGTTCAGTATAGAGATAAAAATGTTGATACAAAGATTATGTGTGAAAGAGCTAATTTACTACTTAAGTTATGTGAAAAATATAATGCTATATTTTTAGTTAATGATAGAGTTGATGTAGCACTTGCAGTTAATGCACATGGAGTTCACTTAGGACAAGATGATATGGATTGCAAAGTGGCAAGAAATTTACTTGGAGATAATAAAATAATTGGAGTATCAACAAAAACATTAGAAGAAAGTAAGAAGGCATTTGAAGATAGTGCTGATTATTTAGGCTGTGGTGCTATATATAGTACAGATACTAAAGATACAAGTGTTATAAGTATGGATGCTTTAAAGGAAATAAAAGATAATGTTAAATTACCTGTATACGGGATAGGAGGAATTAATACCTCAAATATCACAGATGAACTTAAGTCAGTATTAGATGGAGTTGCCGTTATAACTGCAATTTTAAATTCTAATAATATTGGAGAAGCAGTGAAAAATTTTGAAGATACATTAAAGTAACGAGTAATAACGTATTTGAATATTATTATAAGTAAACAATGCTTCAAGGAGAAAATATGGGCTTTAGCGAAACAGAAAATTTTGAGGAATTTATGAAGCAGTTTGGAGCAGCCTTTGATTTTCAAAACTCTAATACTAGTGAAGAAGGTTGTAATGATATTAATGGAGGATTTCAAGATTTAAATCCTAATATATTTCCGCTTACAGCGGAACTTGTAGGACATATTATATCAAGTAATCTTCCATTTAATATTCAAAATGCTATTGGGAATTGGTTTGAATTATTAGGTCAAGTAATATTAACATATAATGCACAGCAACAATATTTTCAAAATGGCCCTGGATTATACTATAATGTTAAAAATAAAAATATTGGTAATAATTATTGTAATAATAATTCAAATGATAATGAATCAAGCAAAAATAGTGGAAATAAAGAAAAAGAACTTGCAGAAATGAAACAATGTATTAATATTATGTTAAAGAAAATTGAAACGTTAACAAATGATATCAATAAGTTAAAAAATGATTGCTAAACCTAAAATTATGGCAAATAAAAGGGTTGAATTTTGCCATAATTTTAGGTGTTTTTTATATAAGTAAATACCTATGTAATCATAAAAAAAAGAGATTTGAATTATGAAATTTAGAGGAGTATTATCAAAGTGTAATCTTATTAAATTTACGAAAAATAGGAGGATTTTATATGGGATATAAGTTAGAATTTGATAAAGCTAATAAGCTTTTAGAAGAGTTAAGAAAAGAGTACAAAATTTATGCACCAAAAAAATTTAGTAAACAAGGACGTTATTCAGATACAGATGTTGTTAAATATGCAGAGATAACATCAGTTGAAGACATAGTCTATAAAGAGAAATCTACATATCCAGCAAAGGAAGTTATCACACCTATTAGCCAAACATTATATTACTTTACAGAAGATGAATTCCGTGAAAGTAAGCCAGTTCATAACAAGAAAATACTAATATTCGCGAGACCTTGCGATATAAATGCTCAAAAAAGACAAGATAAAATATACTTAGAAAATGGAGACTTTGAAGATTCATTCTACAAAGGCGTTAGAGACAGAGTGAAATTTGTATGTATGGAATGTGTTGAAGGTTTTGATACATGCTTTTGTACAACAATGGGAACTAATGAAACAGATAACTACAGTTTAGCAGTTAGATTTTTAAAGGACGGTCTTTTACTTAATGTAAACGATGAGGAGTTTGAAAGTTACTTCAAAGATGAAAAGCAAGAACCATTTAATCTTGAATTCATAAAGAAAAACAAAGCAGAAGTAAAACTTCCAGATATACAAAATGTTGAAGTTTTAAATAAATTAAAAAAACATCCTATGTGGGAAGAATATAATAAAAGATGTATAGGATGTGGAAGTTGTACTGTTGCATGCAGCACTTGCACATGCTATACAACAAGAGACATAGTTTATGATGAAAATGGAAAAATTGGAGAAAGAAGAAGAGTACAAGCTTCTTGTCAAATTGAAGGCTTCGATGAAATGGCTGGAGGTCATAGCTTCAGAAATACTGTAGCTGATAGAATGAGATATAAAGTTCTTCATAAAATACATGATTATAAAGAAAAATTTGGAGAAAATATGTGTGTTGGGTGTGGAAGATGTACAGATAGATGCCCTGAAGCTATTTCATTTACCGCAACAATAAATAAGGTAACAAAAGCAGTAGAAGAAATAATGGAGGATATGTAGATGGAAAATATATTAACACCTAAAGCATGTGAAATAATTAGCGTTACTAAAGAAACTAAATCAGAATATACATTTAGAGTAAAGACAGATATAAAAGTTGAACACGGTCAATTTTTACAATTATCAGTACCGAAAATAGGTGAAGCTCCAATTTCAGTTAGTGGATTTGGTGATGGATACTTAGATTTTACAATAAGAGCTGTTGGTAAAGTTACTGATTGTATATTTAGCTTACAACCTGGAGATACAATGTTCCTAAGAGGATCTTATGGAGTGGGTTGGCCACTTAAAAAGTTTAAAGGAAAGAATATTATAATTGTAGCTGGTGGAACAGGAGTTGCACCTGTAAGAAGTATGATAAATAAGTTCTATAACGAAGATAATTTCGTAGAAAGCTTAAACTTAGTAATTGGATTTAAAGATGAAAATGGAATATTATTTAAGAATGAACTACAACAATGGAAAGAAAAGTTCAATACAATATACACTCTAGATAATGGAGAAAAAGAAGGATGGAGCACAGGTTTAGTTACAACTCATTTAGATAAACTACCTATAAAGAGCTTTAAAGATAACTATGAAGTTATAATAGTTGGACCACCTGTAATGATGCATTTTACAGCTCTTGATTTCTTAAAACTTGGAGTTCCAGAAGAAAAGATATGGGTTTCTTTTGAAAGAAAGATGTCATGTGCAGTTGGAAAATGTGGACATTGTAGAGTTAATGAAACTTATGTTTGTCTTGAAGGACCAGTATTTAACTATACTAAAGCAAAAACATTATTAGATTAGGGAGTGTTGTATATGAATCATGATATAGATATTAAAAAAGTAAGACTTAACTGCTATCGTCAATCTAAAGTGCCAGGAGAATTTATGCTTCAAATGCGTATACCTGGAGGACTTGTAAGTGCTAAGTATTTATCAACAGTTCAAGAGATAGCAGAAACTTGGGGAAATGGATCATTCCACGTTGGTATGAGACAAACTTTTAACATACCAGGTATTAAATACGAAAGTATAGAAAAAGTAAATGCTTTTATTAAGAATTATATTAAGACAGTTGAAGTTGATGGCTGTCGTTGTGATATGGAAGTTGATGACTTTGGATATCCAACAATAGGTGCTAGAAATGTTATGGCATGTATTGGTAATTCACATTGTATAAAGGGAAATGCTAATACAAAAATATTAGCAGATAAAATTGAAAAGTTAGTATTCCCATCACATTATCATATTAAAGTTTCAGTATCAGGATGTCCAAATGACTGTGCTAAAGGTCACTTCCAAGATTTTGGAGTTATAGGACAAGCAAGAATGGAATATCATCCTGAAAGATGTATAGGATGTGGAGCTTGTGCTAAGGCATGTGAACATCATGCAACTAGAGTACTTAGCTTAAATGATAAGGGATTAATAGATAAAGATGCATGTTGTTGTGTTGGTTGTGGAGAATGTGTTCTTGCATGCCCTGCAAGTGCATGGACAAGAAAGCCAGAAAAGTATTACAGAATAGTTATTGGAGGAAGAACAGGTAAGCAAACTCCGAGAATGGGTAAAACATTCGTAAACTTTGCAACAGAAGAAGTTGTACTTGGCATATTTGGTAATTGGCAAAAGTTCTCTGCTTGGGCATTAGATTATAAGCCTGAGTACTTACATGGAGGACATTTAATTGATAGAGCTGGATACCATAAATTTAAAGAAATAATATTAGATGGTGTTGATTTAAATCCAGAAGCATTAGTTGCTGATAATATATTCTGGGCAGAAACAGAATATAGATCAAACTTTAATGTTAAACCAATTGGAAAAATTAAAAATATACCGTTAGATAGACCAGTTAGATAATTTATAAATATTAATATAAAGGATATTCTCAATGTAGTTTGAGAATATCCTTTTTAATGTAAAAAAAATTACTTAACAGAATGAATTGAATCATAAAAACACTTTTCGGGTAAATCAATATCTTTATTAAACTTTATACATATTTCAAAGAAAGTTGAAAAATATAAAGCATCATCACACACTACTTCATAGTCTTTTGAGAGTAGTTTTGTAGAATAATTTACTATGCATAAATCATTAGCACAGGCATCGACACAAAAATGGGCATTAAAGGGCTCAACAAAGCTAGTAGATCTAACT
>NZ_JAVXRL010000021.1:0-1108 GCF_036643715.1 Clostridium sp.
ATGCAGGATAAATTCTATCTGGATCATAATTTTCTATTTCAAATTCATGTTGCAAGTAAAATACAGGGATAATTTTAGATATTCGTAATATTGATCTATATACTACTTCAAAGTTATCATTTTTATAACTCTCATATTCAAAGTACCATCTTTGAGAAGGAACTTCTTTTATATTCTCTTCGTCTATATCTTTTATACATTCAAGTAATTTTTAAAATATATTTTCATCTTATTTTATAAGCTTAATCTGATGTCTCCAATGCCTATGATATTCTGTTTTAGTTTTAACACCCCAAAACTTAAACCCTTTATTTAAAATAGCTAAATCAAAAAATCGATAATAATTAAGTATCTATTTTCATTTATTTGCTTAATTAGCAAAATATATTTATCATATTTACTTTTGAAGAGAGGTTGGACTTCTCAATTTTTTGTGAAGTTAAAAATTCATCTATTGGCCTTCCAAATACAATCCATTTATCACTTATATCTTTTAAAAAATAGCCTAATTTTCTTTTGTCTAAATTATTATAGAAGTCTATTTCGACTTCTATAATATACATATTATTATCTTTCCAGTATATTTCATTTTTTATATATTTTTTAGTCTTAATTTCTTTTTTAATTACGTTTAAAAATTCTTCAACAATTTTTCTAGCGTTTATTTTATCATTAGAATATACATACGTTCTAATAAACAATTTTCGCCTCCTATTTGTGTGTTATTTTACCATCAAGATAAACATTTAAATGAGATCCATCTCTACTAGCCCAACCAAGTTGGTTTTTCCCCATCTTTAAAAGTTGAACATCCCATTCAAAACTTTGTCCTGCTGTTCTAGACGGTCCTTTTGTCCAAACATTCCCAAATTTATCAATATATCCACCATTGATTCTAGGCAATCTCTGAGTGCTAGTCCAAGTAACTTGGAGGTATATACCTTATCTTACCCTCAGTGGGTAAAGATGCGCTTTTTAAAATTTCTTTTACTTAATTACTAATTGTCTGTGAACAATCATTATGAACTAACAAACCATCTTGACCTACAAAATATGTATGGTTATCTTCTACTGATAAATTATATAACTTTTTCTGATTTTTTTACTT
>NZ_JAVXRL010000021.1:1208-45831 GCF_036643715.1 Clostridium sp.
ATGTATGGTTATCTTCTACTGATAAATTATATAACTTTTTCTGATTTTTTTACTTTTATTATACCAGTTTTAGTTTCTATTCCATCATTTTCTTTTAAATCCTTAGCTGGTACACATCAAATACCTTTTGCAAAGAATGGATGTACTTCTGTTGATTCTATTTTTCCTATTATTATATTCTTAAAATATGCTCTATCTCATATTTTCAACCTTTTATAAAAGTTCACTCCAAAATGTAATATGAGTTAATTTTTCATAATTTATATCACTTTGCTTTTTATTTCTAAACTCTATTTCTAAATATGAAACTAAATTTTCTCCATAACAAATTATATCTGTATCATGTATTGAGAATATTGGAACATTCCTTATATTGACCTCTGGAATATATCTATGAAAATATATAGGTTTTAACCTAGAATCTTTTTTAATAAATTTCTAATTATAACTATTTTTTCAGATTCATTATTAGGTTCTTTTCCTCATTCATCACGCCAATATATTTCACCTTCTATATTATATTCTTACAAGGGTAATTTCACTTGATGATATAAAACACTACCTTTTACATAATTAATTATTTCTTCATCTATTATAGTAATCTTATCATTTCCCTTAGTAAGCATACTTTCATCCAAATATGAATAACTAATTTCATCAAACTTATACTTTATAAGTATCCCCTTATATCTACATACATAAAAATAACACCCTAAGTGGAAAAAGTTAGTCTCTTTCTCCTAGGATGCTACTAATTTTAATTGTTGTTATTTAATTTTATACTTTTTAACTCTATCATCATTTATAACACCTTCAAAATTAAGTCCATATGCAAAATCATATACATTACCTAATTCATCTTTATAACATTCCATATCATGTGGTACATCTTCATATTGGTTTTCTACAGTTTCCATATTAATTGGCATTTGGAATGGTAATAGCCCACTTGGTTTTACAGTTTCGCTAACAATATCAAGTATCCCTTGAGTCTGCACTCCAAATTCAGCTATAATAACATCACAATACTTTTCAAATTCCCCAACAACTGTAGGATTAGTCATATTTAAAGATACTATTACAGGCTTATCTCCTATAGATTTTTTGGTTTCTAATATTATATCTAAATCTGCTTCATTACTTGCATAATTTGTTTTACCTTTATATGTTCTATTAATAGATTCTTCTAAAGGATCTCCACCTGCAATACTTGTCTCTCTTGCATTTACAGCAGTATATGGTCTATATTGTAAGCTAACTGGTAAATATCCATCCTCTGCTGTATAACCAACAGTTTTAGGTGATTCTATAAAAATTAAGGCAAAATCTGCTTCATCTATATTATTAGTTACATTGTAGAACTTTTCTACCACCTCTCTATTTACAGGATAAACCTCATGCTCTGGTATCACATTTCCAAACCAATCTTTAGATTCCTTAACTCTTCTTTTTGGTATATATACAGTTTTTCTTTCTTTTATAGGTAATACATTATTTTTATTTTTTAGCATTACAATAGATTTTAGTTGTGCTTCATAACCTTCTTTCATAAACTCTGAATTTCCAACTGTATCCTTAGTTTCTTCTATATCAAGATATGGATTTTCAAATAAGCCTACTCTAAAAATATTACGTAGTAATCTTACGGCAGACTTCTCAAATTTATTACGCATAAATTCTTCACCATATTCTTTTACTCCCATTTTATAAGCTTCAATTACAGGTTCAGCTTCATTATTTCCGCCAAATTGATCAACACCAGCTATTAAGGCTTTATAATGTCTTTCTACTTCTGAAAGCCCTTCAACTCCCCAACATTTACCTGATATAAAAGCATCTAATACAAGATTATCTTTAGTTATTAACCAATCGGTACATACAACACCATCATATTGGTATTGTTCTCTTAATAAATCATTTATTATATATTTGTTGTAAGAATTACCTACATTCTCATTATTCTTTTTATCTTGATTATAAGATATTGTATAATATGGCATTATAGCAGAAGCAATTTTTGTTTTACCTTTTAATTTAAATGCGCCTTCTGTAAAGGGTTTTAAATGCTCATCAAAATTATTTCCTGGGTAAACTGCATATTTTCCATAAGCATAGTGAGCATCTCTACCACCTTCACCACTTCCCCCACCTGGCCAATGTTTAACCATAGCATTTACACTTTCATATCCCCAGCCATCTTTTATCTCAAATTCATCAGTTGAATTTTGGAAGCCATCACAATAGGCTTCTGCCATATGAGCAGATAATTTCGGGTCTTCACCAAAAGTTCCAAAGAATCTCATCCACCTTGGGTCAGTTGCAATATCTACTTGTGGCGATAAGGCTGTAGCTATTCCTAAAGCTCTGTATTCTTTTGCTGCAATTTCTCCAAATCTTCTAACTACTTCTGGGTCAAATGTAGCTGCAAGTCCAAGTGATTCAGGCCATTTTGAAATATCTCCCCCTGATCCTGCATTAAACTCACTATCTGCACTTGCACCATGTCTTGGATCTGTACTAATGTTTACTGGTATACCAAAACCTAATTTTTCAGCTAAAGCTTGCATATTATTATTCCACTTTGCTGATACTTCTCCACTATCTACTACAGTTAGTAGTACATGTCTTAAATTATCATTTATTAAAAATTCCTTCTGCTGATCTGTTAAATCGCTTATGTCAGACTTACTTTCATCTAATTTTTTACCATTGTATGTTCCTGCAAACATCTTAGAAAATGGATCTTCTCCTGATGAAACAGCTTGGTGTGCACTATAAAGCATTAATCCAGCTATTTCTTCTATGCTTAACTTTGATGCTAAATCTTTTGCTCTTTCATCAACTGATAATCTCCAGTCTTCGTATTTTTCTAACTTACCACTTTTACTTAAGTTTTTAAAAGCAAGTCCATCATATTCAATTATTTTAACACCTGAATTAGGGTCATAAGCTATGTTTTGTCCGCCTTCATTTATTATTAAGTTATATCCATCTTTTTTTACTTCTTTCCAACTATTATTCATTCTTATTCCTCCTATTGTTTTATTATTTATAATCTTAATATATTATGTTATATAAGGCATTCCTACTTTTGACTTTATTTCTTCCAATTCAAGACCTTTGTATTCCTTTACAAGTAAAATTATAATAAAAAAAAATCTATCAAAAAGATATTTTCTATTTTAATAATAATTTTCCTTTTCCATTCTCACATATTCCTGCCCAAATTAAAATATTAACTATAGGCGTAATTCTTCTGAACACGCTATCACCTATTTTTTTACCATATACTTCTTTTGCAATATAACCTTCTATTGAATCAGTAGGTAACTTACCAATTCCTAGTCTGAATCCCATTGCATCACCTTTTACTGCACAACCACCCTTTTGTTCTAAAAGTTCTACAGTTTTTTCAAATACATTCCATGTTAAAAGTGATTGAGTATGTAAGTTATCAACCATTACCCCATCTTCTTTTAGTATTACATTGAAATATTTTTCTCCCTTCAAAAGTTTAATTTTTACGTTTCCTCTGTTATTCTCAAGTTTTTCTTTTATTCTCCCAACTACATCCACAATATACACCCTCTCATTCTAAATACTATTGTTATTTTATCTATCAAGAAATGCGCAAATTAGTATTTGCGCAATTTTAAATACATTTAATACCTTCATATATTTCACTTCTTATATTATTATACCTTCAAAATGATCCATTTCATGCTGAATAATCTGTGCAGTAAACCCTGTAAATGTTTCTTTGTGCTTCTTAAAGTTTCTATCAAGATATTCTACCTCTATTGTTTCATATCTCTTTGTTTTTCTGAAACCCGTTAAAGATAAGCAACTTTCTTCAGTCTCATAGCATTTATCTTTTTTTAATATAACTGGATTCACCATAGGAACTACTATTCCCCCTACACTAAATACCAAAATACGTTTTTTTACTCCTATCATGTTGGCAGCCATACCAACACAAAATTCTAAGTTTGCTCTTAACGTATCCACTAAATCATCAATAATTGATATATCATTTTTAGTTGCAAGTTCTGACTTCTGCCCTAAAAATAAAACATCTTTCATAACTGGTTTTATCATCTCAATTCCAACCTTTCTATTTGACTAAGTAGTTTTAGTCATATAACTCTCTATTTATATTTTACGATTATAATAATATACATAAATTAATGTAAGTACAAACTTAGTAAAAATAATTCCAGAAATAATAGCCCATCCAATATAACTCTTCATTAATACTGCTGTTATAAATAATAGGGCAATTAATATCCAATTCATTATTTTTGATACCGAGTGAGATACCTTTTCATTAATTGTCAAAAACCTCTCATCATTCATCAATACTTTTTGCTCTTTTGCTGAGTTACACAACAAACTCCTAACACCTTCACTTTTCATATTATTCCTCCTCATAAATAAAAATTTCCTCAATAGTCATTTTGAAATATTTAGCGATTTTAAATGCTAAAAGTATAGATGGATTATATCTACCCTTTTCTAGTGAACTAATTGTTTGTCTTGAAACTTCAAGCGTAGATGCCAATTCCTCTTGCTTTATTCCTTTTTGTTTTCGTATTTCTTCAAGGCGGTTTTTCAAAGTATCACCTCTCTCGTGCAAAGCTACCTTCCCATATTTTTACAATATCATGTAGCACTACTAATGTCAAGTTAACTTTACATATAAAAATAGCAGACACTTACTAAAGTCTGCTATCACTATATAAATATTATTCATTTATCTTACTTTTTTTCCACTTTCGTATCTTTGTTCTAAATGACTTAAATGGTGCAACAGTATTAATATAAATCCATTTCCATATAGGCCAATTCGATGGGGTGGATGATGCCCACTGCCTTTTTCCTTGCTGAAATAATTCTTCCACTGAATAATTATTAATCAATTCAATAATTTCTTCTTCTTTTTTCATGAATAACATAGTCAACTCTTTAAGACTATACTTATCATACTCTTTATAAAAATTATTATATAATCCACTAAGGTTATTCCATTTGTATTCTGTTGTTGGAGTTACAACAGTATTGCCCTCTTGTTCTTGGCTCTCCCAACTAAGTAATAAATTCATCCATCCTAATTGATATGCAATCATTTGAGCTGGAGTCCTATCAACTTCATCAAGTAATATATCCTTATCCTTTTCATCAATATTATCAAATTCTTCTATAAATAATTTAGCACAATTAGAAATTTCTAAAATCAATTCTTGCTTATTTTTATATTCTCTCATTTTTCCTCCTTCTATTTCCAAAATTATTTCTAACTTAAATACTTTTCTGGATAGTTCAAAATCTGTTCGATATCATTGTAGAACAATGAACAATGATATCCATCTGCTACTGCATGATGAATTTGTAATGTTAATGGCATTAAAATTTTATTATCATGCTCAAAATATTTACCCCAAGTTACCATCGGAAAAAGGAACTGATATTCGCTTTCATTAGAAGCATTAAATGATGTATATGTAATCCATGGCAGGCATGACACTATAAATGAATTAACCTGCGCTTTTGTACCCTTACCATAATTTTTATAAGCATTCAAATCATCTACCATATTATTATAGAATATCTTGAATTCACTATTATATTTAGTACATAGCGTATCCATTATTTTAGTCCTATCATTTAAAACAGAGTAGTCAGGATTAACTGTATCATAATATCCAATATTTCTATTATCATCATACCCCATTTTAAATTCTTTATAATTATTAATTGATCGTGAAACTATCCAAGTAAAAGTTGGGTATAACCTATAGTTATTTTTCTTAATAAAATCAATAAGTTTTGTTATATCCATATTAACAGTCAGACTATAAGTACTCTTTGCAATTGAACTAAAGTGATTAAAACATTCTTTTCTCTCCCAATTTTCGAAATTAATTTTATTAAATACCATTCTATTTTCTCCTCTATAAATTGTATTTTAATTTAATTCATGTTCTATTATAATTATTGATTCTTCATGTTCACCAATCATTTCAACTGATATTTTTCTGACTACAGTGCTGAATTTATCACTATACTTATTTACGTCACCCAATGCTTTATCAAGCAACTCCATTGAATACACTTTTCCAACTGTCATATGAGGAACATAATCCTGTCCTGCTTCGAATTCCTTTAATTTATCTTTATATAGAACATCATGAATACCTTTAATTTCATCCATGCCTTGTACTATATTTAAAAATAAATACTTTCCATATTTATCTTCTTGTTTGCTAAACCCTTGCAATTCAACTTTAAATTGTTTTATGCCCCTCAAACATTCTTCTAAATATAAATTAAGATCATAATTAGTCAACTCACTATCAAACGGAAATACCAATGTAATATGTGGCCTTACTAAATCAGCTAATGGATCATATTTCTTACGTATATCATTAATAATATCTATATTTTCAAATTCAGGAAAAATCATAATAGTTCTTGTATTCATACTCCATCTCCTCTACACTCCGGTATTTAAATATATAATTTTGAATAAATAGATTTAATAAACTCTTCTTTTCCATTTGTATAAGCAACTCTATCATCAGGATATCTTTTAGAAAGTTCTAATTTTAATAGCTCATATTTTTTGGCCTCATCACAGTGATCATTTAGATAATCACGAAAACCGACTAACAGCTTAAATTCCTTTTCTTCTTTATCATAACAATGAATATGCCTTAAGGATATTTCTCTATCACCTCGTAATACAAATAAATGATATTTGAGATTACCAAATTTTGAGCCGCAATAACTATACCCTTGTTGTTTTAATAGTTCAATATTCATATCTGAGATTGATTTTAATTTTATTGCAATATCCAAAATAGGTTTAGCATATATAGCTGTAATCGCTGTACTTCCCACATGTTGAATATCAATTATATTCTCTCCCCAAATTTCTTCCAATTCATTTTTTGTTTGTAAAAATTCATATTTCCATTTCAAATTATTTTGTATCAATCTAACCTTATTACGTTCTACTCCTTCCATAATTTATCACTCCTTATAAATTAAACTTACACCTTATTCTTTAGAATTCTTTCCTTTGCATATTCATAGACTTCTTGAATAATTTAATATTCTTATCCTTTCGACCCAATTTATTATATGTTATGAAAATATCGCTTTGCCTCATTCATCCATTTATGTGGACATAAAAGTTTATTATTATTATATAGATAATTAATATATCTTTTACATGCATATTCTAATGATGTATCTAGCCCATCTATTATAATATCTATATAAGGAGGTTCCCCTTCTTGATCCCATGAAATTTTATCAGCAAGAAATAATACCATTTCATATTTAGTTGGGTTACTTTTCAATGTAGTATGACATTCAATTGATGATAAGATATCTTCATCTGTAATATTAAAATAATCAAATGCTATTAACTTAGAAATCCTTTGATGTAATAAAAAAGGATATTTTTCTTCTGACTTATCTAATAACATATTATTTTCATTTGCTATAATAGTCATATGCTTTGGCTTTATTAACGCACTAATATCATGTAACAATGCTGATTTATAACATATTTCAGAATTCAACTTAAATCTATCAGCCAATTTCAAGCTTGTTTCCGCAACTTTCAATACATGTTTTCTAGTATTATTCTTATCATTTATCTCAAGCAACGTACATACATCTTTAGTGAAATCTCCTGATTTTTCTATACTATTTATATACTCAAAATTATCCAATCTAATTGACATAATTATCTCTCTCCTACAAACACCTATTTATACAATTCATTAATTTCTTCCCCTTAACACAAATAAACTTAGTGATAATTAAATACAAGAGTACTTCACTTAAATTATTTATATTTTACCATATTAAGTATTAATTAGGTTAATATACCTTATTTAAAAATATAAAATCTATACTCAATCTTACAAAAAAAGACCAAGAATAACCTATGTATTCTTAGCCTTTGGCTCTAACCATATTAAAATTATTAAATTAAAATTCTCTTAACGAAAGTATTTTATTCCTCATCTTCAAGTTGCATTTCTATTCGTATTTGCTTTTTCTTATTTACAATATATATTACTTGAAGAACTACAAATGTAAAAACTGATGCGCATATAAATGTAATTACTGACGCGATTATCATATCGGACATATTATCTATAAATAAGCCTCTAAATTTTATATAGTTATGCGTAATATTTATAGCTGTAACTATGACCCCACAAATAATGCTATTTATAATAACAAATTTTTGATTTGCTTTATCAGAGTCAAAAATATCATTTCCAACTATTATATTTCTTACTATAACATACAGCGAACCTACTATAAGTAGTATCACTTCAACTGCATATTGAGAAAACGTAAAATTAAAAATATATGACTGAACAAAAATTGATAAAAATAAACCTAAAAAAAGTATTTGAAATGCATCGCTTCCAATCTTTCTTTTTTGTGATAGAACTCTTTCATCTTGTTTTTTTTCTTTCATCATTACTATTCCTCCCAAAATAAATCATTTAATGTTTTACCAAGCACTTTACATATCGCTATACAAAGATTAAGTGTAGGATTATAATCACCTGCTTCAATTAATCCAATAGTTTGCCTTGTAACTCCAACAGCTTTAGCTAAATCTGATTGCTTCATGTCACATTCAATACGCGCGATCTTCATTCTTTTATTTTTCATATATAATCATGACCTCCTTATATTATATATTGTATTCTATATATTACCAAATGTAAACTATATATTGCATTTTATTAATAAATATTGAATTTTTTATGAATTAGTTGTAAATTTAAAGTATATTTTATAAGGAGGTTTTCATGAATATTATTTCAATTATTCTTATATCAATTATAATAATCGCAAGCATGTTTGCTTTAACATGGTTAATGTTAATAAATTCCGCAACCAAAAGAAAGTTTAAAATCTTAAATGCTTTTGCTACTTTATTTTTTATTTTATTTATTTTGATGATGTTTTGTAATGATAGTACTATCTTATTATTCATTCAAATTATTTTATTCTTTGCTTTAATTAATTGCATTTTGTCAATTATCTATTATTTAGTAAATAATAAATATCAATAATAATTTAGTTCTTGCTCTGCTTATGTTTCATTTTTGTCCAATTGTAGAATCCATATATATCATTACAAAGAAACATAATAAAGCAAATTATCATTGGGAAAAATGAAATATTTTCACTTGTAGCAAGTACCCATAAAATTATTAATACAATATCATTAGCTCCATAAGCCATGGCATATGCAGAGCTACGGAAAAGCATAAGATAAGATGCAAGGAAGCTTGTGGCAATAGAGATTGTACTAATTGTAAGATTTGCTGTATCAAAATAAGCTAGAATGAAATAGAAACAAAATGTTACAACAATAGTTAACATAATCATTATCACTATATTTTTTTTGCTAAGATGTGCAATTTCAACTTCTGCTTTTTCACCTTTATATGGGTGTTTTAACCATGAAACAACTGACATAATAGCAATTGGAGTCGTCATTCCTAAATAGGTAATCATTTCTCCATAATATTGAAACTGATATGAAATAAGAGCATAAAACAAACTGAAAATAACAGTTAATACTTGTCCAACCACATGACCTTTTGCAACAAATATCAGTGCAGTAACACCAATTAATGAAGCACACAGCGTTAGAATACTACCTTCTCCTACAAATACAAATGATATTGTAACTACAGCAATAGAAAGTATCCATAGACAGAATTCAAACTTAGTTAAAGTGTTAAAAAATTTATAAATTTTCATAAAAAAACCTCCAAAAATAATAAGCACCCATATTACACATCTTCAAAGACCTACTGATGTGTATATGAATGCTTACTGCATTACTGCCCGGTGGCAGTTCACTATTTTTTTAATATTATCATTTCTAATTTTAGTTGTCAATCTTGATTTATATGATTCCAACCTTAATAAAGTTAACTCTTTTTTGAATGTATTCACAAATTGTAATTTATCAAGGAGTAAAAACTGTAATTTCTGAATAAGAATTTTGTGGAATAGTTCAATATATAAAAATAGCTATTATCAAGTTATTTTTACAACTTGATAATAGCCTTATAATTTATTAGTTAAGCATAGCTTTATCAATAAATTCACCAACACTATTTACAATATTAAATGGTTCGTATTCTTTCCACATCTCTAAATTAGATAATAGTACAACCTGTTTCTCTTTTCCATCTAATTTATAATTCAATAAATCATCTATCATATCAACTTCTTTAGAATCATTTGACCCGTATACCACTGAGCCTACAGAATTAAAGTTTTTAACTAATATATAATACATTTCTTAAATTCCTCCTTAAAATCATCTTCATTTTCGATTATCCCTTTATCATATAAATCCTTTAACTTAATCCCTATCATATTGTCTTTATATTTATAAATATATTTATGTAACCACATGTTAAAGATATAATCTCTTTCGGTAAAAAACTGTACTTCAATTGGATAATGATAATTACTCTTCTTATAGTAAATGTGATAACCTCTATATCCATCATCATTCTTCTTACCATTTGACATATCTACATGTCTTATATTTTCATCACTTAAATCAATATCGTAATCGAGAACTATAATTCTAATGCCTAATATATCATTAAAGCATGTTCCAATTTCCTTAGCAGGGTAATATCTATCATACTTCAAATTTATAGAATGTAATGACTTTATTCTGTAAGTATATTGGTCTAGCAACCTTCTTCTTTTCTTTAAAAACAGCCTATAATCATTAAGTTCGTCCATTAAGAGATCTTTATCTACTTTTCTAAGAGTATTCTTTAAGTTTTTTCCAAGTTTAGTTTCATAACTTATTGCATCTAAAGTCCTAATTAACTTTTTAGTATCCACGTTATTTCCCCTCTACAAATAAATAATATAAATTGATATTATTTCTATGTCTAATTATAACATAAGGCAATAATACTTTTAATATTATTGCCTTAAATTTTTACTATTAATAAATATCTAATCGAAAACTTTGGATTTATCGGTCAGAGTAATTAACATTATCTGTCCAAATCATAAATAGCCTATAATTTCTACAATCCTTGTTTTTGACCCGTAATTATCCATAACTATATCTGCAGATATCTTAGCAATTTTATAGTTTTCTTCTTCTAAATAAATTTGCGCTATCTCCTTACCATTCTCATTTAAACTTGGACAATTTTTAGGTGCTTTTTCTAAATTATTTTCTATATAAGTTAATTCTTGTTTTGAATCTATTCGTCAACTTGAAATTTGGTTATATATTGAAAACCTTAAATTTGTTAATTATCTAATTTACGTTTTCTATTTCCATTAATAATTCATAGATACTAAATTTTCTATTTCCTAGTATAGTTACCTCAATTTTTTTATTAGGATATACTATTGACTCAAAGCTAACACCAGGGTCTCCACCAGCTATAAAATATTTATAAATACCATCATCTCTTTTTACTATATAAATACCATAACCATAGTATACGTCGTAATTAACATATACTTGTGGGGTCAATAATTCATTTCTAAAACATTAAAGATGTTTTCTTTTACAAAGTCAACAAATCTTATTCCACTTACTTTTTCAACTATATAAGCTAGGATTATATATCCTCCATTATTATATTGGTATTTTTCGCCTGGCTTGCAAACACTTTTTTGTCTTATAATAAGAGGAAGAAAATCTTTTGGTTCTTTCAGCATATACATAGGTGAACTTATTTCAGTAAAATCTACATAAAAATAATCTGGCAATCCTGAAGTATGTGTTAATAAATGCCTTACTGTTACATTTTGATCAAAATTATCACAATCTATATATTCTTTTAATAATGAGTCAAACTTAAGTTTTCCTTGTTCAACTGACTTACATATAGAAATTGCAGTTTAAAACCCATATTATGTATAAATATTATTATAAATTGGAATTTATAAGCAAAATATATTTAATTACTTATTTGATTAAAACAATTAAACCAATACCTATTTATTAAAGATTTTTTCTTTACATTAGTAGTTGACTCTGCTGCTATTCCAATCGGAAGTAAACAAATTAACTCATATTCATCTGGTACATTAAGTATCTTTGATATTTGTTTTCCTATATTATCTGAATCAGTTATGTGACCTTCAATCCAGCAACTCTGATATCCTAATGCGATACATGCAAGTAGCATATTTTCAATAGCAGCTGAATAATCTTGAATATTGTAACATTTATCTCTATATGCATATATTTTTTGAGTTAATACACAAATAACCGCTGGTGCTGTTTTGCCTATAGGATGAATAATTACACTACGTATCTTATCTAAAATATCTTTATCATCAATAACTATTAAACTGGTTGTCTGTTTATTGCAACCAGAAGGCGCAGCAAGACCTGATTCAACAATTTTAATTAAGTCATTCCTTGGCACACTAATATTTTTATATTTCCCCCTATAACTAGTTCTTGTTCTAATTGCATTAATAGTATCCAAACACATCATCCCCTTTAAAATCATTCTTACTCACTTATACAAGTTCTCTATTTTTTATAAAATCCATATTTATGAGATTCATACCACACATTAATTTTTTCTTCAGATTTAACTTTTAAATGTATCATTATTTCTTTAGCAAATTCTAATGTTGCTGTTCCGTTTGCAGTAATAATATTAGAATCATTAACTGCTTGCTTATCCACATAATAACTATCTCCTTTATAATTAGGAGCATACCCTTTTAAAAATTCTAGTGTATTACTTGAATGTTTTCTATAATCTAAATATCCATTATCTCCAATAAATAAAGTTGCACCACAAATAGCAGCTACTGGAATATTATTTTTAACAGCATATTCAACAATAGTTTTAGCATCATTATTTTTTTCTTCTAACCATGCATTTCCACCTATTAATAGTAACATTTCAAAATCTTTAGGATAATCACTCATAGAGTAATCTGGAATAACAGTAAATCCTCCCATTGACTTCTTTGGTTCTTTATCAAAACTTAATGTTTTAATAATATATCTGGAGTCCTGTGCATTAAGCTCTGAACATATGTAAGCACTCTCCCAATCCGCATACCCATCAAAAATAAATGTCAATATCTCTTTTTTCATTTCTATTAAGCACATCCTTTCTTATATATTGTATAAAAGAAAAGATGACACCTATATGTCATCTTTATAAATTTTGTTCATATTTTTTATTTGTAATATTACTTTTTCTTTTAATTCTCTTGGATACAAAACTTTAACTCTACTTTGCAAATTTATAATAAAATCTACAGTCCAATCTAAATCACTTACTTTAAAAACTATTAATCCTTTTTCTTTATTATTAATTCTTTGAAAGAATTTAGCATCAATTTTATCGGTTAATAAAAACTCATTAGCTTTATCATATTCAAGCTTAATCTCATATATAGCATTTGAATCCTCACTAAAACATAAAGGACTGTTACTATTTCTTTTAAATTCAATTTTATCTAATGTCCTGAAAGTAAAGTTTTTATTTAAAGCCTTATAATAAACTATTCTATTAAGCTTAAACAACCTAAAATTGTTGCTCGTCTCACAAAAGCCATATAAGTACCAAAAGGATTGTTTAAACACAAGTTTATATGGATGAATAATTCTAACTTTTCTAGATGTCTTAGATATATATTCAATTTCAATACATCTAACCTCTTCTATTGCTTCGCTAATCCAATTAATTTTTTCTTCAGCTATACTATCTTTAAACCAAGAAGATAAATCTATTAAATATTGACTTTCAGAAAATATCTTGTCAGTTTTCTCTGGCATAATTTTAGCCATTAAATTGATTAAGTCATTGCTTTTCTTGATACTCATTAGTCCAGAAAGTGCAGTAAATATATTTCTAATATCTTTTCTTGAAAAAGAATTATTATTATACTTATACCCTTCAACAACCGATACACCACCACCAATACCTGAATATGTTACTATCGGAATTCCTGATCTATCCAACGTTTCTAAATCTCTAAAAATTGTTCGTTTAGATACTTCGAATTTTTCAGCTAATTCTTTTATTGTAACTCTATCTGTATTAACCAATATTGTTAATATCCCTAATAATCTATCAATTTTCATAATAACTCACTTTCTCGATTTATCTTTTATTTGATTTATAAATTACTATATTCGAACATAAAATTACTAAAGTTGATATAAATATTGTAATTGCCACACCATATTGGGTTCCTTTAATAACTGCTAATATAAGATTTAATGAAGAAAGAGCACATGCAATTAATGAAACAGCTATTCCAAACTTTGAAATCTTAGTACTACTTTTCATCTTTTCACCTCCTAATGCAATATTCATATTAATCCTCATTTTTCTTTAGAAAAATCCACCATTGCTTATTAAAGCCATCAAAATATACTTCCTTGAAATATCCACTTGTAGCTAGCCATGTTCTAATTATAGGTATTAAATTTTCAAATATTTCTCTAGGATATCCTAACTTCAAATCCAATTCAAACATATAATGATTTATTGCTATAATTCCATCCTGTTTTAGCACATAAGAAAGTTCATTTATAAATTCAACAAACGGCTCCTTTAAGCTCTTCTCAAAACTATTCTTATTAACCTCTTTATTTACTAATTCAATCATTTTAGGTAAACAATCCATCCAGTCCGAATTAACTGTATCAATATTTTCACGAGAACAGAGCATTGCTTGCAAAACATCATTTACGCCATGTTGAAAAGCTATTATATCAATCTCATGATCATCTATATAATCTCTTATCTTTGAAGCATCATCATCAATTAGTTGTAACTTTATATTTAAATCATTAGTTTTTCTCAAAAGACTATCATTTAGAATTTTATTCATATTGGCTGATATATACTTTGAATTAGGATTAGAAATTGACAAGGTCTGAGGAATCATATCAGCATCCCCTGAAGCTATTTCTAAGACAGCTACTTCATTAATACTGTGTAATTGATTAAATAGTTTGGCCCACTTTCCTCTAAAGTAAAGCTCTGTCACATCCGTCCAATCATTTATAGGCTCCTCTAGTACATTTACTAGTAAACCTTCCCTTACTTTACTATCAAGATTTTTGAAATTTTTATATTGTTCTTCATCTAAAAACTTCTTTGCATTTTCTAATGATATAATCTCTTTGCTAAAACAATCTATATATTCCACTTTATTCACTCCTAAAATATACTTTTTATACTTATTTTAGCATGTCTTTAGTGGTATATATTTTTTGGAAGTACTAAATATATAATTTGAAAACTATTTCTATATTAAGTTCACTTAATATACCCTACATACTTGGCATTGGTGCTTCATAACAACCAAGTTTATAAAAGTTATACCATTCATTAATCTTACTTTCAGGTGTAACTTCTAATGCAATCATTACTTCTTTAGCAAATTCCAAAGATGCTGTACCATTAGCTGTAATAATATTATTATCTCTAACCGCAGGCTCCATTACATACTTTCCTTCTCCATTATAGGCATCTTCAGCCCATTGCTTTAAGTCATTTATATCATTACTAGTATGTCTAACATCATTTAGCACACCCATTTTACCTAGAAAAACTGATGCATCACAAATAGCACCCAAAACTTTTTTATTTTTTAATGCTTCCTGCACCAAAGGCCCAATTTTCTTGGCTTCCTCAGTTCTCCATGACATTCCACCAACAAGGACTAATCCCTCAAAATCCGCTGTAACAGATTCAATATCATAATCCGGGATAACAGTAAATCCACCTAAAGATTTGATACTATTTTTTGTTAAAGAAACTGTTTTTACCGAAAATGTATCTTGTCCTAATGCAAGGATCAAAGAAGATAAATATGCAGCTTCCCAATCAGAATATTTATCCAAAATAACAAATAAAACATTCTTTTTCATTTAATCACCTCTAAAATTCATTAGTAATAATTATATCATATATAGCAAATTATACCTATTAATGGAAATTTCTTTATTAATATTTCTATTAACCTATAATAATGTTATAATTTATAAAAATATTGAAATTCAAAGGAGGAATATTATGAATCAAGGTCAAGAAAAATTTTTTAGTTTCATAATGCAAAATGTAGATGAACAAAATCAAAGTAAAGCTAACAAACTATTATTAGAAAGTTTCGAAAAACAAAATAATGGTACATTTAATCAAGAATATATGATGACTTTCATTCCAAGAATGTTAGAACTAATAAAGCCAGAAAATATCGAACAAGTAAAAAATATTATGATGAATCATAAAGCGTAAGTTTCTAAAATACTCTCCTTTCTAATATTATCTAGTTATGAATTATGTTAACCATAAAACATCACCGATAATTTATTTATGTAACCTAAAATATTATTAAATAACTTAAAATAAAGATATAAGTGGTCACTAACCTCTTATATCTTTATTAATTAACTGTATTATAAAGTATTTAATTTTTATAAATTATTACTAAACCATTCAGCCGGTGATTGATTAAAGTAATGAGCTGAAAACTCCGTAACTTTATAATCTTGAATGCCAGCAAGTTTAAATGGCTCAGCTGCAAGATACTCTTCTAATTTTTCAAGAGTGTCAGCTTTCATAACAAATATTCCACCACTCATATTAGCCTTAAGTCCAGACATTAATATTAATCCAGAGTTCATTGCTTTTTGAGTATATGCCTTATGTGTTTCCATTAAATTATCATTCATCTTATCTTCGTTTTTTAACATACCTTCAACTATAAAATATTTCATTTATAACCACTCCGTTCTTTAATTCAATTTTTTTCACTACTTTACAATTTTATAATAAAGCTTTGCTGTTATAAAATACACTACTCCATAGCAAATAGCAAAAGCCAAAGAAGTTACAACAGTGTAAATACAATACAGCTTAGTATTAGTAAAGTTTAAAGCTGCTAAAAGTCGTGTTATTGATGGAAAAGCAAATGCTATATTAATTATTGCAAATATTAATGGCATAAAGAATACTATTAAAACTTGACTATTAATAGTAGATTTAATTTCCTTCTTACTCAATCCAACCTTTTGCATAATATCATATCTTTCTTTATCATCATATCCTTCTGATATTTGCTTATAATACATAATTAAAATAGTTGCCATTATAAATAATGATCCTAAGAAAATCCCTAAGAAAAATAATCCGCCAACCATAGAATAAAGTGCATCTCTCATTTCATTTATTGATTCAACATTAATTCTATCATTCTTACTTGTGCTAGAAAGATCACTCTTTAACCTTTCATAAACATTATTTTCTGACTCTTTATTAGCTAAATCAAATCCGTAATAATACTCTACTTCATGCCCTTTTAAAATACTATCAAATATTTTATTATCCTTTACAACAATGTAATTCGTATTGAATATATTAGCTCCTTCACTACCGTTACTAACACATTCATTTAATTTTTCCTTTATATTAAAATTTCTACCTTCTAAGTTAAATGAATTATTTTGATATTCTTTTTTGTTTGAATAAATAAAAACCTCATTATCATTTAAAGTTTTATCTTCATTCATAGCTCTATTATAATCATCTAATGTAGTAATAATTAAATTATTTAAATCCCCTGACCCTATATAGTCTTTTCCATTATGAACTTTAAATTTATCATTTTCCACATATATATATGTTGATTTTGATTTATAATTAACTAAATCTTTTTCTTTTAAATTATCACTTCTTAGCACATTATTCACTGTAGTGTTTACTTTATTTATTGATTTATCTGAAGCATTGCTTACACTAATACTTATATCCCTTGGATATCGTGAATTAACCATATCCTCACTTCCAACATAAAGAGCAATAGTTGAAGATACCATTACTAGAACTGCTGTTGATAGTATACATATATTAGCAAGACCTATAGCATTTTGCTTCATTCTATACATCATAGTGGATATAGAAATAAAATGATTAGTTTTATAATAGTAGTTCTTATTTTTGCGTAGTATTTTTAATACAGTAATAGACCCTGAAGTGAATAAACAGTATACTCCAATACAAACAAGAATTACTGTTATGAAAAATAGATTAACTACTGCTAGTGGATTAGTTGTTGTTACTGAAATATAATAACCTGTCCCTAATGCTATAATCCCTATAATTGTAATAATCCACTTATTTTTAGGCTCCTTTTCACCTATATTACTACCTTTAATTAATTCTATTGTCTTTGACGCATATATTTGCCTTACAGTATTTAATAATACTAATATAAATATAATAGAAAATAAAACTATAGTTCCAACTAAAGCTATAGAAGAAAAGTGAAAACCCATTGTTACTTTGAACCTTAATATCTTTAAAAGAAGTAAAAACATTAATTTATTTAATAATAAACCAAAGAAACTTCCTAGGACTAAGCTTCCAAATGATACATATAGATTTTCAAAAAAAAGTATCCTTGCTATATGTCTTTTTTCCATTCCTAAAATATTAAATAAACCAAATTCCTTTTTTCTTTGCTTAATTAAAAAACTATTTGTATAAAATATAAATACCGTTGAAAGAATCGCCATTACTCCAACGCCCAAATCTAATAAGATTTTTACTCCTGTAGCTCCTGGTAATTCCTTTATGCCTGGATTGTTTGCAAGTTCAAAAATAACATAAAACATTGAAATAGTTATGATACAAGTTAATATATAAGGTATATATAACTTTGAATTTTTCTTAATATTAGTTGCTGCAAGTTTTGGATAAAGTAGGCTATTCATCCCTGTCACCACCTGTAGCGATTATAGTTAAAGTATCTGAAATCTTTTGATACATCTCTTCATTACTCATATCGCCCTTATAAATTTGATGGAATACCTCACCATCCTTTATAAACAGAACTCTCTTAGCATGACTTGCTGCTTTTGTACTATGAGTTACCATTAAAATTGTTTGACCTTCTTCATTTATTTCACTAAACATTTTAAGTAATCCCTCTGTAGATCTAGAATCTAATGCTCCTGTTGGCTCATCTGCTAAGATAAGTTTTGGCTTTGTAATAAGTGCTCTAGCTACAGCCGCTCTTTGCTTTTGACCACCTGATACTTCATAAGGATATTTTTCTAATATATCTTCTATACCTAATTTTTTTGCTATAGGCATAAGTTTACCATTCATTTCATCATATTTTTCACCTGATAAAACTAATGGTAAAAATATATTATCCTTAAGAGAAAAAGTATCTAATAGGTTAAAATCTTGAAAAACAAACCCTAAATTTTTTCTTCTAAAAGATGCTAATTGTCTCTCTTTAATTTTTGTAATATCTTCTCCATTTAATAAAACTTCACCACTAGTTGCCTTATCTAAAGCTGCTAAAATGTTTAATAAAGTAGTCTTTCCGGAACCAGACTCTCCCATTATAGCAACATATTCTCCCTCTTCTACTGAGAATGAAACACTGCTTAAAGCTTGAACAGTATTCCCTCCAAGTAATGATGAATATACCTTTTTAAGACTTTTCACTTCTAAAATTGTCATATACTCTCCTCCTTAACTGTTAATTTAAGTATAACAAGCTAAAGTTTATGCCTCCATAGATTCACCTTACAATATGAAAATAAACCTTACACTGTTGTAAGGTTCATTATTTCTAGATTAATTTTAATCCTAGTATACTTTGAAACTTCTGATTCTATTTGGATTTGATGAGATAATTTTTTAAGAATGTTCTTACATAAATATAGACCTATCCCTGTAGACTTCTTATCATCTCTTCCATTAAAACCTGTAAATCCTTTTTCAAATACTCTAGGTAAATCTTCAGCTTTAATTCCGATTCCACTATCTTCAATAATTAATGTTTTAGACTTTCTCTTATCCATATATATAGAAATAGTTCCACCTTCACAGGTGTACTTAATAGCATTTGAAATAATTTGCTCAACAATAAAAACTAACCACTTTTCATCTGTTAATACTGTAGTATTTAACGCCTTAAAATCGAGCTTAATATTTTTACCAATAAACAGCCTTGCATACTTTCTTACAGCTTGCTTAACAATACTATCTAAAGAATAGTTTTTTAAAACTAAGTCTGATGATATGCTCTCCATTCTAAGATAACTTAAAACCATCTCAACATATTGCTCTATTTTAAATAGTTCATTCATTAACACCATATTATTTTCACTCTCTTCACTTTGGAGTAAAATGTTCATGGCAGCAATTGGTGTCTTGATTTGATGAGCCCACAGAGTATAATAATCAAGTATATCTTTTTTATCTCTCTCACCTTTATCAATTGCTTTAGCCTTTTCTTGAAAAATCATATTAACTAAACCCTTATAATCTTCTTCAATTAAACTATTGGTTGCTGGTAAATTATCAATAGAAGATATTCCAGTCTTCTTTATCATACTTAATGTATGGTGCTTCTTTTTATATTTTAATATATCTATTAACGCATAAATAATACATACTACTAAAAATAATATAATTCCATATAAAATTGGTTCAAGGGGTAAGTTATATAGGTAAAATACTATTAAATATATAATTGAAAAAATTATACTAAAAACAATTACCTTTAAGTTATCTTTTAAATAATTCAAAATAAGTTTCATCTATTCCACCATATATCCTATACCTTTTTTAGTTATTATAAAATCTGTAAGCCCTATATCTGTAAGCTTCTTTCTTATTCTAGTTACGTTAACAGTTAACGTATTGTCATCTATGTAGTTATCACTCTCCCAAAGCTTAGTCATTATACTACATCTTGAAACAATCTTTCCTTTATTTTCAAAGAGAAGCTCTATTATTTTAAATTCATTTTTTGATAAATTTATTTTTTCACCATTATAAGTTAAGGTGGCATCACTAATGTTTAATATAACACCTTTATGTTCTATAAGATTGGTTTGTACTGAAAAATCATAAGTTCTTCTTAGAAGAGCTTGAACTTTAGCAGTTAAAAGATTTAAATCAAATGGCTTTGCAATAAAGTCATCTGCTCCTTGAGTTATTGCTAACAGAATATTCATGTTATCTGAAGTAGAAGAGATGAATATTATTGGTACTTTTGAGATCTTTCTTATTTCGCTACACCAATGGTATCCATTGAAAAATGGTAATGAAATATCCAAAAGTACAAGCTGAGGATTAAAGGCTGCAAATTCTTTTAAAACATTATTAAAATCAGTTACAACCTTAACATCATATCCCCAATTTTTCATATGATCCTTTAGTGTTTTACTAATAACTAAATCATCTTCTACTATTAAAATTTTATACATAATATAACTCCTTCCCAATATTTTCTTATCGTGATTTTATTATACTATATAATTTTAATTTTTTAGACTTAATCTTAGGATAACTATAAAAAGCACCTCCCCCAAAAGGAGTGGTGCTTTAAGTTCTTAATTTTCATTATTTATTTTATCACTAAATGAAATCATATCATCTATACTATTAAACCCTTCATTAGGTATATTAGCTAATATACCTCTATTTTTTTCTATCACTATACTATAATCTTCAAAATTTATGCAATGAATTCTATCTGTTATTCTTTTCTTGATCATATTATATTCCGTATAAATATAAATATATTTATCATCAATATAAATATTATATTCTTTATTAAGTTTCCAACTCTTTTTTAAACTTTCTTCATTTCCTTTATATAATAATTTGTTAAGTTTAAAAAGTTGACTGTATAATATTAGAATCGTAAATATTATACAAACTATAAATAAAGCTGACTCCCAAAATAAATATACGATTATTAAAATAAATAAAAGCAAAATCACTTGAAATAATAAAATGCATCTCTTGATACTTTTTACTGAATCCTTATAATAATCTAATTTACTTATAAACTTTAGTTCTATATATAAGTTATTAATATCAACTTTATATTTTATAGTATTTATTATTTTTTCTTTCACCTTAAATTCTAGCTTTATATCATTATCTTTATTATCTTCAATTATATTTATAAACCGATTAATTTCCTCATCATCTTCAAAGTACTTTAAAGGAATAATATCAAAGCTATTATCCATAAATTCAATATAAATATATTCACCTAATTTTTCAATTAACTTTACAAAGCTTAGCATGCTTTTTGTTACACAGTCATTACTCTCAATTATTAATTGTTCATCTGAAAGTCTTGCTATACATATATTTTCACATGACATATTATTCTGTGATTCATTAATTGTATCTATAGCATTATTTTTTAATCTTTTAGCTACTATATTTTTAATAGTTTTATATGCTAATTGAATAATACACATAAACAATATATAAAATATTACAGTTATTTCAAGACTTTCTTTTAACGCACTTGCTCCATCAGCTAATATGCTAAATAGAGGGAATATAAAAAGTAATAGTGGAGCTTTATATTTAAAATTTTTTATCTTCTTATTTTTATTAAACAGTTTATCAATTTTATATTCAACTAGTATATCTATTGCTTTTTTATAATCCTCTGTAGTTTTTTTATACCGTATATCCATAACATCAATCCAATCTTTTACACATTGCTCTTATTTCAAAATTATACTTTCCAATATTATTTCAACTTAAATGTTTATTTGTACTTTATATTAAACAAGGCAAGATCTTATTTTATAAATTGATTTTTTTACTATATATACCTATTTTTAATATATTTTATATATTATAGGTTGTTTATGTCCATTGCGCGAACAATTTGTATATTTTAGTTTAATTTTAAAATTTAAAATCAACTCGCCTAATTAATTTAATACTAAAATGATACAACAAAAGCCCTTGAAATCTTGTTATATGACAAAACTTCAGGGCTAATTTTATAGAATTGCACTTTATTAGTGCCCTCATTAAAAATCATTTATTTTTTCTGTTTTACTCGCTATATCGCGATTTAGCTTTTCACCAAATTTATCAGTCCATTTTTTAGTATCACGTAAAAACTCATCACAAAATCCAACTACATCTTTCCCTGTCACTTCAAGTACATTTTTTCCATCAGCTGCACTAAGTTCAAATAATTCTAAAAGTTCTTGTTGAGCTTTTAGCATATCAGACCCATCCCCTCCAGCTAAGCTCCACATGTATCCATGAATTTTTTCAAATACAAATCTATAATCTTCTGGTAACTTTTCTGCTCTTGCCATTTGTTCTTTATACTCTTTTTTATCACCGATCATTTTTTTAATGAGATTAATCATAGTTATTCTCCCTCCTTATTAAGCTTTTCCATAATTTCTTTATTTAGTTTATCTTTTAATGATTCTTTATTAGGAATATGAGCACTCATAAATTCATCAGAAAATTTACTTACATCACTTCCAATTACATCAATAACTTTTCTTCCATCTGCCGCACTTGATTCAAATAAATCTAATAAATCCATAAACATTGTAAGGTCATTAAATATTGTCATATTACCACCAGGCGCACCAACACTATACATATATTTTTGTATCTTTTTAAATGCGTATTTATAATCTTCTGGCAACGCATCAACTCTCTTCATCATTTCTCTATATTCACGTTTCTCATCTAAATCACCTATTACTAATTTAATAAATTTATCAATCATTTTTGCTTTCCTCCTTTAATTGATTTATTTTTGTAGAAACAAACTCCCATTTATCCCAAAACTTCTTAAGTTCCTCACGTCCTGCGTCATTTAATGTAAAAAACTTTCTTGGTGGTCCCATTTCTGATTTCTTTTTCGTCGTTTCTACTAATTTATTTTTCTCAAGTCTAACTAAAATTGTATAAACAGTACCATCTACAACATCTGAAAATCCAATAGTATTTAGCTTCCTTGTTATTTCATAACCGTATGTTTCATCATGACTAATAATCTCAAGTACACAACCTTCTAACACGCCTTTTAACATTTCTGTTATATTGTCCAAATAATTCACCTCTTTACTACTTAGTATTACTTAATACCACTATATAGTATCACTTAGTAGTGGCACTGTCAATAAAAAAACCTCATTCACAATATTAAAAGTAAATGAGGTTTATTAAATATTATTCTGTTAAATACTTTTAATAAATTTTGCTGGAACTCCAGCATAAACACAATTATTGGGTACATCTTTAGTAACAACAGATCCAGCTCCAATGACAGAATTTTGTCCAATAGTTACTCCTGGACAAATAGTTGCACCCGCTCCAATCCAAGCGTTTCTTCTAACTTTTACTCCTTTTAAAATAACTCCACGTCTATTTTCTGGATTTATAGGATGATTAACTGAAAGTATCTTTACCTCTGGTCCAATTAGAACTTTATCTTCTAATTCAATACCTCCTAAATCAACAAACATACATGATTTATTAATAAAAATCTCCTTACCTAACTTAATATTGGCTCCAAAATCAGTATTAAACGGTGTTAATATTTGAACTGATTCATCAATTTTATTACACGTAATTTTTTCTAAAATATATCTTATTTCTTCTGCATTTCTATATACTCCATTTAATTCTGAAATTAACTTTAATGTACGATTAAGTACAAAATTAATTTCTGTAAATATAGTATCCTCATATGGAATATATTCTCTCCTTTCTATCTCATTTAATAATTCTTTATACATTACTACCTCCAAAACAATACCTAATATTTATAAAATTTATTTTTATTATATAAATATTATAAATTTCAGTTTTATATATTCCAAATACTTATATAGCATTGATACATATGCTATGATATTTTATAAATAATACGTAATTTGGAGGTTTTATATGGAAATAAGGTTATTAAAATATTTTTTAGCAGTTACAAAAGCTGGTAGTATTTCAAAAGCGGCTGAAACTCTTCACTTAACTCAACCAACTCTATCTAGACAATTAAAAAATCTTGAAGAACAACTTAATACTACTCTTTTTATACGAGGCAATAAAAATATAACTCTTACAAATGATGGTGTTTTATTACATAAAAGAGCAGAAGAAATATTAATGCTAGTAGAGAAAACCGAAAAGGATTTTCTAAGTAACAATGATATTATAAGTGGCGATATTTATATTGGTTGCGGTGAGACTGATGCAATGCGAATAATCGCACGTATAATTAAGAAACTTCAATCAGACTATCCACATGTAAAAGTTCATTTATTTAGTGGTAATGCTGATGATATAACTGAAAAATTAGATGAAGGACTTTTAGATTTTTGTGTTCTAATTGAACCTGCTGATATACGAAAATATGATTTCATACAACTTCCAATAAAAGATCAGTGGGGACTATTAATGCATAATAATAGTAAATTAGCTTCTAAAGATGTCATTACTAGCAGTGATTTATTAAATATTCCTCTTTTAACATCTAGACAGACATTAGTAAGCAATCAAATCTCAGGCTGGTTTGGATCAGACTTTGAAAAACTTAACATAGTCGCTACTTACAATCTTATTTATAATGCTTCCTTAATGGTTGAAGAAGGTTTAGGCTCCGCACTTTGTCTAAATAAATTAATAAATACAACTGGGAACAGCAACTTGTGTTTTAGACCACTTTCACCAAAACTTGACTGCTTCCTTGATATTGTCTGGAAAAAGAATCATATTTTTTCAAGTGCTGCTTTAAACTTTTTAAAAAGATTAAAAGAAGAAATAATAGAAGTATAGTTTGCCTTCTATTACTTTCTTCCAGATATAATTACACCATTTCCTAACACTTTTTTATTTAATAAACCATATGGTAATTCTATTACATCCTCAATATTTTCAACCCTTAACTCTTCAAGTCCTAGTGAGTCTATACCATTAAAGAATTTGTTATTATCTCCAAATATTTTTTCATCACGAAAAAGATCTAAAAATACAAACTCTCCTCCTTTTTTTAATACCCTTAAAGATTCTTTAATTAATTGTATTTTATCAACTTCATCTTTAACTTCATGAAATGTCAAACAACTAACTATTCCATCAAATTCTTCGTCCTTAAATGGTAATCTCGAAGCACTTCCCTTTATAAATTTTATTCTCTCTGATACTCCTTCATATTTTGCATTGCCTTCGCATATATCTTTCGAGTACTCCCAATCATTTCCCCAATAATCAATTCCAACGAAGGCTCCTTTTACGAATGTTTTCGCAAGCTTAATAATTAGTGCTCCACTACCTGTTCCTATATCCAATATAGTACCATTCTCTGTAGTTTTAATTCTCTCCACAATTAAATTATGTATTTTAGATTGAAAGTCTCCACCAAAAGTTGAAAACTGATAGTATGAATATACGATCATAAATGTTGTATACAACAATGGTATTGACATAACTCCTGCAATAATACGGACAAAAGAATTAATAGGAAGTAATGCTATTAATACTAAAGAAAGGGATATTAATGAGAAGATTATTATCCTATTTATTCTTATCCACGTTTTATAAACTGGTTTTTTATTCATTTTTTCCCTCCACACAATAAGCTATTTAATTTTTCTAATTATATCAACTATCCATTCGCTTTCTGGACATGGATAATGAGGATTCTTTGAAATCTGTTCAGCTATTCCATTTATAGCGCACCAAAAGGCTATTCCAAGTGCTAACGGATTACCTTCTTTAATTTCATCTCTCTCTTGACCTTTTTTTATAATTTCTGCTGTGAATTTAAATATATCAAATTCATTAATAATTCTCTTTACACACTCTGGTGCTGATTCATTGTAATGTGCCTGGTTAATGAGTACAAAGTACTTTGAAAAAGATGGTCTTTCTTTTATCAATCTAAATAATTGCTTTGTTATAACTTCAAAATAAATTAAAGGATCCATTCCCTTATCATCCATAATGCTATTTGGACCTTTTAATGCATTTTTTATAAGTTCTTCATATAAGTTTTCTTTTGATTTAAAGTAATGAAATAATAATCCTGTACTCATTCCTACGCCTTTAGCAATATCAGTTATTTTAGTTGCTGCATACCCCTTTCTTATAAATAAATCAAGAGCTACTTCAATAATTTCATTTCGTCTTATATCTTTCTGTTCTTCTCTTATTCCCATGTCATACTTCTCCTTCAAATTATATTGAATAAAACTTCATTGAATATATATTCAATAAACCTTTTATCATAATAAACTATATTGAATAATAATTCAATTAATTTTACTTTTACAATAGGGCTAGAATTTTTTGCTTACACGTACATCATTTAATTCCAAATAACATTTTTGTAATATTGACTAAGTGAAAATTTCATAATTCAAAATACAAAGTCCTTTAAATTTCATGAACTATATGCCATTATTTTTAGTTATCATTCGTATTGATTAACTTATTTGAATGTTTTTCTTGCATTTATTGAATTAAGCGAAGGATTTTCATCAATTTTTACGTTCTATTTTCTATTTTTTTCAAATTAATAACCTATATACATATATTTAATTAAATTTTCCCTAAAAATATTTGGATAATAATATTCTTTTGTGATATACTATAATCCATAAAATGAAATTTCAAACATGCACTTCTTGCATATTTGAAAATTTATACAAATTACTTTTAAGTTAAAACTACTCGAAGGGGGCTATTAAACAAATGAAAAAATTCGGACTAGCATTCCAAATTATACTTGGACTTGTACTAGGAGTTATAGTAGGAGCTGTTTTTTATGGTAATCCAACGGTTACTTCATATTTACAGCCATTTGGAGATATTTTTATAAGATTAATTAAAATGATAGTTGTACCAATTGTATTCTCATCACTAGTTGTTGGTGTTGCTGGAGTTGGTGATATTAAGAAATTGGGGAAAATCGGTGGAAAGACAATACTATATTTTGAAGTAGTAACTACATTTGCTATTATAATTGGTTTAGTTGTTGCTAATTTAGTTCACCCAGGAAACGGGGTAAACATTAGTAATCTTGCAACTACTAATATTGATAAATATATGAGTACAGCAGAAGCTGCCTCTAACCATGGTTTCATGGATACATTTATAAATATTGTACCAACTAATATTTTCGAATCTCTTTCAAAAGGTGATTTACTTCCTATTATTTTCTTCTCAGTTATGTTTGGATTAGGTGTCGCTGCAATTGGAGAAAAAGGGAAACCTGTTCTTGCAATATGCCAAGGCGTGGCTGATGCAATGTTCTGGGTAACTAATCAAATTATGAAAGTTGCGCCACTTGGTGTATTTGGATTAATAGGTGTAACAGTATCTAAATTTGGTTTAACTTCATTAATTCCTTTAGGGAAACTAATAATTACTGTTTATGGAGCTATGTTCTTATTTGTATTTTTTGTTCTTGGCTTTGTTGCAAAAATGGCTGGAACAAGTATTATACAACTTATGAAACTTTTAAAAGATGAACTTATTTTAGCTTATACTACAGCAAGTTCTGAAGCAGTTTTACCAAGATTAATGGAGAAGATGGAGAAGTTTGGATGCCCTAAGGCAATTACATCTTTTGTTATTCCAACTGGATATTCATTTAACTTAGATGGATCTACATTATACCAATCTATTGCAGCACTTTTCATTGCTCAAATATATGGAATTCATCTTCCACTTTCTGCGCAAATTAATTTAGTGCTTGTATTAATGCTTACTTCAAAAGGTATGGCAGGAGTTCCTGGTGCATCTTTCGTAGTGTTATTAGCAACTGTTGGTTCTTTAGGAATTCCAGTAGAAGGTGTTGCCTTTATTGCAGGTATTGATCGTATTGTTGATATGGCAAGAACTGTAGTTAATGTACTTGGAAACTCATTAGCAGTCGTTGTTATATCTAAGTGGGAAAATGAGTTTAATCCTGAAGAAGGTAAAGATTATATTGAATCTATTAGTGAAATAGCATAAACAAAAAAAAGATATAGTTCTAATTAGAACTATATCTTTTTTCATATTAACCCATTAAAAAGTCTAGTATATTCCAGCCATCAGTAGTTTTTGCTTTATATAACTCTGTATATCCGCATCTTGTACAACTTACTGTTATAAATTTCTTATTTTGAACATCAAATATCTTTGCAAAATTTCCTCCTGTTGCTTGGAATTGATCTGACTCATAGTGATCATTTCCACACTTTGGGCAAATATATTGTCTTTTTTCCATAATTATCTCTCCTATTTATATTAATTAAATTATATTATATCTCTTTATTCTTTTGTGGTAAATATACTGTTATCCTTGTACCGATTTCTTTTCTACTTAAAATACTAAAATATCCTTTATGATTATCAACAATCCACTTTGCTATAGATAATCCAAGACCAGTACCCCCATCTTTTCTAACTCTTGCAGTATCTGCTCTAAAGAAGCGTTCAAATATATGAGGTACATCAGTTGAGTCAATTCCTATTCCACTATCTTGAATAGAAAAATACGGTTCTCCTTTATCATTTTTCCCTACTCTAAATATTATATCTTCTCCTTTTTCTGTATACTTCGCTGCATTTTCAACTAATATTCTAGCTGTTTGCTTAAGTAGACCTGCATCACCATAAACACTTATATTTTCTGAACTAATATAACTATATATATGATTTTCATCTATCATTTTAGACTCCTCTAAAACTTCATTCATCATATCATTAAGTAAAAATTCAGTCATAGTAAGCTGAGTCTTCCCATTAATACCTCTAGCTAGAAATAATAATTGCTCAACTAAATTTTTCATATTTTCAGATTCAGACTTTATTGCTGTAATAGATTCTTCTAATACACTTTCATCATTTTTTCCCCAACGGTCTAGCATATTTGCATATCCTTGAATCACAGATATAGGAGTTCTAAGTTCATGAGATGCATCTGAAACGAATCTTGCCTGCTGCCTATATGAGTCTCTCATCTTATCTAAAAGTTTATTTATTGCATCTTCTAACCCTTGAAGTTCACTATCACCTATCTGTATTTTTTCATCAGATGTTATAGGACTAATTTTAGAAATAGCATCCTCAAGGTTATGGAATTTTTCCTCATCAAAAACCATATTACTAAGTCTACTAGCTGTTTCTGCTATTTCATTAAGTGGCTTTAAAGCCTTTCTAATTTTTGCTGTACCAAATATTATTTCTTCTAATAAAAGTATTCCTTCTATTATTCCTAAAACTATAATCATTTTTCTAAGAGAATATAAGAAAGTACTAGCTTCCTTAACCATAGTCTTTCCATTATCCCAAACAACTGTATAATTTGATGTTTCTATAGGATGAAAATTAAATGACCTCTGTGCACTTTGAACAAGATCCCCATAAAAATTCTTTTCTGAATCAATACACCAAAGAGCAATTAAAATACCCATTAAAAGTATATCTATTAAAAGAAATTTGAAAAATAAATCTCTTACAGAAATAGCATTAAGTTTTATTGCAATAGATGTGACATTTTTTTGTTTATTCTTCTTACTCATCTTTTATTACATATCCTACACCACGTACAGTAGTTATTATTTTAATATTAAAAGCATCATCAATTTTAGTTCTTAAATACCTTACATAAACATCTATTACATTTGTCTCTCCAAAATAATCATAACCACATACTTTTTCTATAAGTATATCTCTAGTTAGTACTATATTTTTATTTTCCAATAATATTTGTAGCAAATTAAACTCTCTATTAGTTAATTCAATTTCTGTACCATCATACATTACTTTATGTCTCATTTTATCTAAAGATAATAAGCCACAACAAATTACATCTTCATCTTTTTTAACTGTAGCTATCCTCTTTTTAAGAGCTGTCCTTATTCTTGCAAGTAATTCTTCTATTGCAAATGGTTTTGTTACATAATCATCTGCTCCTGCATCAAGTCCTGATACCTTATCCATAACTGCATCTCTTGCCGTAAGCATTATAATTGGAATATCAGAAACTCTTCTAATTCTTCTTAATACTTCAAGCCCATTAATTTCAGGAAGCATAACATCAAGAATTATTAAATCAATATCCTCACTCTCTGCAATTTCAAGGCCTGTTCTTCCGTTATTTGTTTTTATTACTTTATATCCTTCATGCATTAACTCTAATTCTATAAATCTTGCTATTTTTTCTTCATCCTCAACAATTAAAATCTTAATCATTATTTAAACCCCTTTATAAGTTTCTCTTTTATAATTCGGGCATTTTTTGACATCTCGCTAAATGCCTTATTAACCTTATCTATCTTATCTGTATTAATTTTTTTAGTAGACACTATAAATTCAATATCAAAGAATAGTCCACCAATCATTAAAGGTATGATTATCCAAAACATAAATATTAAAAGTAATATTAGTACAGTAAATGGAAGCTTTAAGAATACTCTATCTTTTCTTCTTATTTCAATGAATATATTATTGCATGTATCTATAATTTCACATATATCTTCGAAAATTCCATCAAAATCTTTTTTGCTTTTATCCCTTTTACTATCTCCACTTTCGCTAATATTAACTATTTCTCCTTGATTTTTGTAACTCTCTTTATATTCATTAGTATAAAAAATGCTAATGGAAGGTTTTTTAACTATTCCACGCTCTTCTAAATACAAGATGGCATCTAACATATCCCAATTGCTATTTTCTAAAGCAATATTAGCTTCGTCATAACTTATATTAGTTTTAGTCCGTAATTTCTCTACAAGTTCAATTTTTTCCATAAATAATCCTCCATACCTATGGTATAATTCTATCCTTAACTATTAAATTATATCATCTCTCCTAATATTTCCACAGTATAAAAATAAAGAGACTTTGAATATTCTTCAAACCCTCTTTCTAAAATCTATATATTAGCTATCGTATCCTTCTTTGAAATCACTTTTTATATTATCTGCTGATTTTGATATTTCTTCAAAAACGTTATTTACTCCGTCATAATTAACGTTAGGCCCTGCTATTGAATATTTATATCCACAGAATAATCCAACTATTAATAATATTACACTTGGCATTGTTAAGAATATTAATAAAAGTACTGATATTGTTAGTGATACTCTTATTGGTTTCTCATCAGTTTTTCTTATTTCAAAGAAGTGACTATTTCCTTTTTTTATTACCTTACTTATGAACTTAAATATTTTCCCTACAATTTCTCCAATGCCACCAAACTTCTCTTCATGCTTTTTGTGGTTTTCTTTTTTCTCGTGCTTTTCTTCTTGGTCTTCTTTCTTCATTTCGATTATTGTTGTAGTTTCTTTGTTTTCTACTTTCCCACTTTTCTCTAAATAAATAATTGCTTCTAAAAGATCCCAATTACTTTTTTCTAGCGCATCTTGTGCTTCTTCTCGAGTTACTTTAGTTTTCTCCATTAAGATTTCAATCATTTCATTTCTTTCCATATATATTACCTCCACAAATTTGTTTTACGTTTCATCATGGTTATATAATACTTTTTGAAAATTAATCTAAAATATAAGAAAGATTAAAATTAGATTAAAATCTTATTTTTTTTATTATTTTATCTTCACTACACCTCTAAGTTACTTATTACTAATCTTAATTTATTTCCTCAATGATACTATCTTTTATATTTAAGTCTTCTTCCTCTATATCACCTAAATGTTCTAATTTACTAAAAATTTTTTTTGATATAAATGTAATTATTCCACCAACTAAGAATGCTCCAAAAATTATTAATGAATTGTTATTTTTTAATGTTTCAAAAAGATATCCATATACTAATTGACCTATTGGCTGAGCACACATTCCTATAGTTATGCATATCGACATTACCTTTCCTATTAAATACCCTGGTGTTTCTCGTTGTATGAAAGTTATCATCTGAATACTAAATATAGTAGATACAGTCATAATAAAGAAACAACTAACAGTTATGATAATATATGAGATAGTAGCTGGCAGTTCAGACATAAGCGTTAATCCTATAGGGATCAATGCTAATATATCTAAAAATAATAAAATATAACTATTAGATATTTTCAACTTTTTAACTAATACTCCTGTTAAAACCCCTCCAAACAGACCACCTGAAGCTATAACTCCTTGTGTTATTCCATAAGCCTCACTAGACATTTTTAATGTAGTTGTGATAATTACTGGAATTCCTACTATAATCACTGAAGTTAAAGCTAAATTAAAAAGTGCGATTATAATAATAGTTCTAAACAATATTGGCTTTTCTTTAACTACAAAGCCGATACTAATTTTTATATCATTCTTTACTATTGAAACCACGCTGTTATTAGTTTCATTTTTTTCATATGGTATTTTCATAATTATTTCCATAATTATTGCTAAGATAAAACAAGCTATACTTGCTATCAGTATTGGTGTTAATCCATATACTCCATATAAAAGACCACCTATTATTGGTCCAATTAAGTTAGCTAAAGCACTAACTTGATTTATAATTGCATTTCCTTTTAATAAATCTTCTTTATCTACTAAGAAAGGTAAACTAGCTTGTACTGATGGTTGATACGCTCCCTGTATTCCATATAAAATCATTAAGGTTATAATTATTAATACTACTAAATTTGCCTTTCCAATAAAAATAGTAAAAACAATCATTACTAAGGCTGTAATAAAGTCTAATGCAACCATAACGTACTTTTTATTTACTCTATCAGCTATAATTCCACCAAATGGAGTTAATAAAATCATCGGAATAAATGAGCAAGCTGATACTAATCCAAATAATGCAGCTGATCCAGTTTCCTTTAAAAGATATAATGGTAAAGCAAACCTTAAAATTGCATTCCCAAAAAGAGATATTATTTGTCCTACAACCATTAGTGCAAAGTTTTTGTTTAAAAGTTTTATTTTATTTCCCATACTTTTCTCCCCCTAAATAAATTACATACATTCATTCGGTATGTATAAATTTTAAATTAAACTGCCACTTAGGCAGTTATTTTTTACTATTTTCAACAATATTACGGTATGTTTCCATTACATCTAAAAATTCATCATCTAGAACTGGCATCCCTATACCTGTTAATACCTCTTTTAAAAATTCAAACTTTTGTCTAAATTCTTCTTTACTAACATAAAATATAGATGGATTCAACCATACATTCATAAGTATAAGGAAACTTTCTGCAATCTCTTTTGGATTGTTAGTTTTTATAGATCCATCATTCATACCTTCTCTAATAATTGGTTCAATTACATTAGGTACTATTGTTCCTATAACATCAAAAAGCTGTTGAGTTAATATCCTTGGATTTTTCATTAAATTAGGTGCTGCTTTAATAAGCTTTTCTTGAGCAGGATTCTTTAAAGATCTAATCAATGTCTTTCTTAGCTTATCTAACCCATTTTCATAGATAATTTCTTCTGATTGTGAAGAATCTTCATCGCTACCTCCATAAATCCTAGGTATTACAGCCTCCATTATTTCTTCCTTTGATTTGAAGTGATGATAAATTGCTCCCTTACTTAAATCACCAAGTTCATCTACGATATCTTGTATAGTTGTATTATCATAGCCTTTTTTTAAAAATAAGTCCATTGATGTATCTAGTATACGATTTATTGTAATCTCAGGATTTTTATTTCTTGCCATCCTAATCCTCCTTTACATACTTTCGTTCGGTATGTATTAAGGATATCATCTGTTTTTATCAACGTCAATACCTTTTATTAACATTTTTCAACTGTCTCATTTTTATTTATTAGTTATTCGTCTTGATATATTCTTTCTTACTCAATTTATAGTTCCATTTTTTCACACCATAAATTGAATCAATTAGTATTATATTTTATAGTTTTCTCCACTTAGAATTCCTTCCCCTACCTACAGATTCTATTTCTCCCGTAGATCTCAACTTTTCAAATACCCTATTAATAGTTGATTCTCCTACATCAGGACATATAGTTCTTATTTCATTCTTAGTGAAATATCCAAGTTTGCCTTCTATCGCCTTTTCTATTCTTTCACTTTTACTACCCTTAGTACTTTCAATACAACCAACTCTATCCTCTAATTCCTTATATGCCTTTATAATAACACCAAGAAAGTATTCAAGCCATATATACAAATTATTTTTCCCATCATGCCATAACATAGATGATTTATTTAATGCTTCATAATAAGTCTCTTTACTCTCCTCGATTATTTTTTCTAAACTAATAAATCTTCCTACTTCAAAACCACCTTGATATAAAAGTAAAAGAGTTAATAATCTAGACATCCTTCCATTACCATCATTAAAAGGATGAATGCAAAGAAAATCTAAAATAAATGAGGCTATTAAAACTAATGGCTCTACCTCTTCTTTTGCAATTTCTTTTCTATATTCTGCGCAAAGTCTATCCATATAACCTGGTGTGCTAAATGTATCTACAGGCTTAAATCTAACATAGCTAGTTCCATCTGGCAAAATCTCCTCAATTACATTATCAGTATTTTTATAATTTCCACCCTTAGCTGATGAGAACTTGTATAAATCTCTGTGTAATTGTAATAATACAGATGACTTTATAGGTATGGCATCAAATGCACTATGAATAGTATTTAATACATCCCTATAACCAGCTATTTCACTCTCACTTCTATCTTTTGGTTCTATTTTATTATCCATAATTTCACGTAATCTTTTATTAGAAGTATAAATACCTTCTATTCTATTAGATGATTCTGCACTTTGTATAATTGATACATCTTTAAGAGTGTTCAATATTTGTGGTGATTGTTTTTTATACAAATCTTGCTTACCTTTATATTCATTTATAATAGTTAACATTCTTACTATATTCATTGGTAATGCTAAATTATTTAATTTATTATTTTCAAAAGAAATCATTCTATATTCTCCTTTTTTACTTTATACTTTATTATTACCATTTTACCATAAACATATTCATTTGACCTTAAATGAATATGTTTATTACTAAATTAATATATTAAAAACTAAATAAACATCATCATTTAGTTAAAAATGATAATGTTTATTTAATATTTCTATTTTTAATGCTAATAAAAAAAAGGTACTAAACTAATAGTACCTTTAATATTCATTTAATATTTAGCCAGCCATTCCAATATACATTCCTACGAAGTATGGTATTAACCATATAACCCATACTACCATACTGAATTTATGGAATGCTTCCTTAGCCTTTTCGCTTCCTCTATTTAACACCCAAGTTGCCCATACAGCATGAAATAACATTAATAATATTGCAAGCATACCTGTTGATTGGTGAATAAAAAGTTGAGTAGCTGTTATTGTTTTATCAGTACCAGCTTCTGCAATTCTACTCATTGTAAATGTTCCTAATGTGTCACAAACTAGACCACACCAGAAAATAATAACGTGTTTCTTTTTTAATACCTTTGATCTATGCTCACCCCATACACCTACTGTGTAGAAAATTAAAGCACATGTTATAAATATAATTGCTGGAATTAATAATTTTGGCATATAAATCTCTCCTTTTTCATTTTAATTTTTTTGTATTAAATTACTTAGCTTTTCTAAATTATTTTCTATAAGTATTAAATCATCTTCAGAAATGCTATTAAATATCTCTTTAAAACATCCATTTATATCTTCTTTTATTTCATTTGATAAGACTTGTCCTTTTCTAGAAAATATTATGTAAGTTACTCTCTTATCATTTTCATCTTTAACTCTTTGCAGAACTTCCATCTTTTCTAATCTATCAACAATTCCTGAGCAAGTAGATTTTTTAATTGACATATATTCACTAAGTTCTGTAATTGTTAATTTTTTAAAATGTGCAACAAACTTTATTACTGTAATTTGACTTTGTGTAAGTCCTCTCTCTTTAAGTTTGTTATTTATCTTATTATTTATTATCGAATTGATTTCTTTTAAATAAAGACATATCCTAAATTCATGCGCGCCTTTCATATCAGCCTCCTAGGATAAAATTAGTTAGTATCCTAACTACTTTTTCATAATAATACTTTTTCAGAGTAAATACAATGAACATACTATTAAATAACATTTAATAAAAAAAAGACTGATAAACTAAGAATACTAATCCTTAAATATATCAGTCCTTTTAAATATAAGTACTATAAAACTAATTCTTCTATGTCCTCTTCTATCTCGATTTCTCCACTCTTACATTGTTTAATATATGGATTTCTATAAAATGCATATGCAAGTTGTATACACATAATACACCATATAATTGGTTCACATATCATTACTCCAAAGTAGCCTAGTTGTGGTATGAAAATTACAACAAATAATATTTTCCCAAAGAACTCTATAACACTTGATATTAATGGCAGTACCTTTTCTCCTATTCCTTGAAGAGAGTTCCTTAAATTCAATAGTATTCCTAGTACAGGGTAAAATGAAATATTGATTATAAGATACTTTATTCCATTTTCTAAAAGCTCTGATTCATTTGATCCTGTTACTATTTTCATAACTGTTGAACCAAATAGTAGTACTAATCCTACTGCTATTATTCCCCACACTACTGAAATTGAATTTGTATATTTAACAGCTTTTCTTATTCTATATCCTTGATTAGCTCCCTTATTTTGTGATACAAAGGTCGCTAAACTCATAGCTAGTGCACTTACAGGAATCATTACAAGTCCTCCAATTTTCCTAGCTGCTGTATGTCCTGCTATAATTAGATGCCCAAACCCATTTATAGCTGTTTGTAGTATAATTGTTCCTGTTGAAACTATCAATAACATAATTCCCATAGATAAGCCTTGTCCTAATAACTCTTTGTATAATTCTTTATCTATTATAAAATGTTCTTTCTTTGGAATTAGTATAGGACATTTTAAATAAATATAGACAACACAAGCACCACCTGCTATTATTTCAGCTGTAATTGTTGCAATTGCTGCACCTTTAATTCCCATACCAAAGTTTGCTATTAATACTATATCAAGTACTATATTTAGTATTGCAGATGCTACTAAGAAAACTAATGGAACTATGCTGTTTCCTATTGCTCTTAAAAGTCCAGCACATAAGTTATATAAAAAGACTACTCCGATAAACATCGCTATAACAAAAATATAAGAATATGCTTCATCTATAATATTTGCTGGTGTGTTAAGAAGCTCTAATAATGGATATAAAAACATTAGTGCTAGTACCATTACTAAAACTGTAATTCCAGCTCCAATAACTAATGAACCTGCAACAGATTTTTTAACTAAAGTTTCATCCCCTGCGCCATATCCCCTTGCAGTTACAATACTTAATCCGTTTCCAACACCTAAAGCAAAACCAATTAAAAGCTCATATATAGCTGCACTTGCACCTATTGCTCCAAGAGCCATATCTCCTAAATAATTTCCTACAATCATAATATCTGCTGTATTATATAACTGCTGAAATAAGTTAGATATAAAAATTGGTATTGCAAATATTATTAACCCCTTTAATATATTTCCCTTTAATAAATCCACATTACTTTTAACCATCTTTCCCTCACTTAAACTAAATTTTTCTTAATTCATACACTTAATTATATCCAACTTCAAGTATTGGGTAAATGGTTGTATTGAAATTAAAAGCAAAGAAAAAGATGCTCCATCCTGAAAAAAGTAGCATCCTTTTTTGTTAATATTAATATAAATACTTTATACATCAATTTCGTTTAGTTAAAGCTCCCTTTTCTATATTAATTATCTTCCACTCATTATCATTTTTTTCTAAATAATATATTCTTTTTTCTTGATAAACATCTTCTAAGCTCATTTTATTTTTATTTAAATATTCATTATTTGCTTCTTTAATTGTAAACTCTGATTCAACAGTTACCTTACATGTAGTTATATCCTCATTAAAATAATTACGATACCAAATTAAATTTTCATGCTTTAATGCTAATTTATTACTTTCATACATAGCTTGTACTGATTTTTTATAATCTCCCTTATTAAGTGCTTTAATAAACGTATCATTATATAAATTATATTCATCTTCCACTTTTAACTTTTTAAAATCTCTATTATCTACTAATACGCAATGTTCATTTATAAGTTTCATTACTTTTTTTACATCTTCACTATTATTCTCACTTAACATCTCTTTATCATTTCCATCAGCATCTAATACAGTCCATAATGTCTGTTTGCTTCGTTCTTCTTGTTTCCTCTCTTCTTCTTCATAACTGACACCGTTAGTTTTTTCTGATGAATTATTTAATTCATCAGCATTTCCTTTACTTACACTACACCCTGAAAGCATTGAAACTATCAAAAAAATTATAGACATCTTTAAAATTCTCATAAATATATCCCTTTCATTTTACAAAAGAACCTAGAAAACTCTAGATTCTTTTGCTTATTTAAATCTATTTAGGTATAAGCTCCCATTGGCTACTCCAATATCCTTTAGGTACATTTCCATATTGCACTGCACCCACTTGATCTTCCATATGCATATATGAAGTATCTTTCCACCTATTGTTAAACCTTAAATAATTTCCTTCATTTTCTACTTTCCATTGAGCACTGTAATATGTCTGTGGAACCTTGCCATGCTCTAACATACCAGTTTGATTTTCTAAATGAAGATATTCATCTGTCTTCTCATTCTTTAATCTTATATAATCACCAGCCTGTTCTTTTTTCCAAAGTCCATTCGTATCAAAATCATCAAGATCTCCATATAGTACTTTATCGTTATTTTCATCTAAATATAAATACTTTCCTGTTTCTCTATTCTTTATATGATAGGATGGTACTTTGTATCCTTCATCATTTTTCCAAACACGGAAGTAATCTATTGCCCACTCTTTAGGCCAAACTTCATTGTGTTGTCCAGAGCCTGCATCAGTATATATATTTAGTATTGTACCCATTGGATAATCTGGTGCTTGATTTATTTCTTTATACAACTCATTATCATAATAGAATTTTAGACTTCCTGGTGACCAATCAAGTCCATATATATGGTACTCAGATGTTGGGTCTCCTGATGGTACAGGTTCTTCAGAAAGCATCCAGCTTGTTTGGAAATTTGGATCATTCCATCCATATGCTGCAATTCTCCAAGTATCTGGCTTACTAAAGAAGGATTCTATTATATCTATTTCTCCTGTTTCTTTTGAATTAAACCAATCATCAGTATCATTTTGCATACCTACCATCCACCAAGCTTGATGGCCTCCACCACCACAATCAGCAAACTTTGCTCTTATTTCAAAATATCCATAAGTAGTTGCATATCCTGTCCATGGTTCTCTATTTTCATTGTTTGTAGTACCACTAAAATTATGAATCCAGTTTTTATCAAATGACATTATAGCAGATGATCTAACTGTTCCATCATGTTCTGGACTCCAAGGTTTTTGATCTTCAGTTATATATTCTATTAAAGAACCATCCTCGAATCTATATTGTGCTTTTGCATTTTCTGGATTTTTAGTCCAATGAGGCAAATAATAATCTGTCCACTTTGATTTATCTAATTCTGTGCCATTAAACTCATCTGAAAAATCCAAAGTATAGCCTTCCTTTATTAATGGATTGGGTGGCTGATCTGCTGCATAAACTACTGAAGTAAATATAGTTGATACTGTAATTAACAAAGTCATAAAAGTTACCAAAAACCGTTTTAAAACTTTATACATAATATAACCTCTCTTTTATAATATTTATACTTTATTTTAGAATTGGCCAGTATTCTTTATTAGCCTCCATTAATTCATCAAGCACAGCCTTACCTACACTATAAGAAGGTATTGTCTTATTTAATAATATTGCTTCCATAGCAGTATTATAAGAACCTGTTAAAGCAGTTTCTACTGTTAACTTTTCATATGCCTTTTGCATTTCCATCATCCCTTTATGGAAAGTTGGTATATCTCCAGTTGTAACAGGCTCTGCACCAGTAACCCCAATATAACAAGGAATTTCTACAACTGCATCTTTATTAAAATTACTGATTGCTCCATTATTTTTCACATTTACTATAAATCTTTCTTTACTATCATGGATAATTGCACTAGTTATATCCACTATATAATTTCCATGAACCCCACCTAATAACTCTGAATCTTTAGCTGTTCCTAGCTCTATAACTCTTTTGCACTCTTCAAATACTGTTATTTCTCTAGTGCTTAATACGTAAGACCCTCTTGTAAATTCAATATTATCAGATTTAACCATTTCATCTGCAAAGTAATAATACTGCAAGTAACAATTAGGGAAAAACTGTGGATACATTTTAAATGCCTTAACTACATTTTGGAAAGTCTTAGTCCAATAATCATCTCCAACGATCTCCTCATTAGTTTGCATTAATCCTTTTAACTCTCCAGATTGTACTTTTTCTCTTATTCCAGGCAATAAATCTTTTCCTTGTTTATCATATATATTTGTCCACCATCCAAAGTGATTTAATCCAAAGTATTTAAATGTTAAATCATTATATGGTATATTTAAATACTCTGCTAAAGTCTCCTCTATACTTATTGGCATATCACATATACATAAGCATTTAGCATCTGGGAACTTTTTATTTATAGCTTCTGAAATTATAGCTTCTGGATTAGTATAATTTAAAATCCAAGCATCTGGACAAACTTCTTGTGCAACTTCTACAATCTTTAATATTTCAGGTATTACTCTTAAAGCAAAGGAGAATCCGCCCAAGCCGCAAGTCTCTTGACCTACTACTCCATGCTTTAAACATATTTTTTCATCAATTTCTCTTTGATTATTAAGGCCTGGCCTTATTTGAACATATAAGAAATTAGCATCTTTAAAAGCTTCTCTTATATCTGTTGTGTATGAAACTTTAACAGATGAATTATTATCTCTATAATATATTTTTGTAAATTCACCTATTAAATAATTTCTATCTTCCTTGTTATCATATAAAACTATTTCTTCTAAATTTAAATCATCTACACGATTTCTAAGAACCTCTACTATTCCTGGAGTATGTGTTGATCCTCCACCTACGATTACTATTTTATTTCCCATATTATCTTACCTCATTTACTGATTCATTTAATAATGCTTTAAATTCTTCCATAACATTTACAACATCTGTTCCTATTATGATTTGAATATTATTTTTATTTACTTTTACTATCCCTCTTGCACCAGTTTTCTTTATATTGTCTTCATTTATTAAATCAATATTTTTTATTTCTAATCTCATTCTTGTTACACAGTTTTCTGCATTTACTATATTTTCTGCTCCACCAAGATTTTGTAATAATTTTTTAGCCATGTATGCAAAATTTGAGTGAGATAATTTGATTGATTTTTCATCTATATCTTCTAATACTTCGCTTCTTCCTGGAGTTTTTAAGTCCTTTTTAAGGATAATTGTTTTAAATGTAAAGTAGTATAAGAAGAAGAATGCTATTCCTACAGGTATTACAAATATTACATTATTCCCCATGTTCCAATTCAATCCTAAATCTATAATATTAAATCCAAAATTAAATCCAAGTCTTGAGTCAAATAAATACAATATTGCGCCTGCTAATCCAGTGAATAATGAGTGCATGAAATATAAAAGTGGTGAGATAAACATAAATGAAAATTCTATTGGTTCTGTAACTCCTGCAAATATTGAAGTTAAAGCTCCACTATTAGCTAAACCTTTTACATCTTCTTTATTTTCAGGACGTGCTGTTTTATATAAGGCAGCAGCAATACCTGGTACTCCAAATACCATTATTACGTAGAACATTACTAAGAATGCTCCTGCACTTGGATCTCCTGCTAAAAATCTTGTCATTTCCCCTGTTACTACTGTTCCAGTTGCAGTTGTATAACTTCCTAATTCATAGAATATATAAGCATTAAAAACATGATGTAATCCAGTTGGAATTAAAATACGATTTAAGAAACCGAATAAAAATACACCAAAGATCCCCATTGATCCAAGACCAGTTGCAAAAACGTTTAATCCAGCTTCAATAGGTGGCCAAACATAACTAAATACTCCTGCTAACATAATTGAGAATATTGGTCCTAAAGTTAATACTAACTTTTCACCAGCGAAAAATGAGAACATACTTGGAACTTTCCAGTTTTTACTATGATTATATATAATAGCTGTACTTACACCTGATACTATACCTCCAAATACCCCCATACTAATGTTTTCATCTAAGTAAGTGAGAGCTTGTCTAAATACCATAACTGAAAGAACTCCAGCTAAAACTGCTGTTGATTTATCCTTTCCTTTCGTGTATGCAAGTATACATCCTACCGCAAATAACATGTCTAAATTTCCGAAAATAACATCTGAAGCAATTTTTAATATTTCTAAATTTAATAAGTCCGGTTGACCAAGTCTTGCTAAAAGCCCTGCTACAGGCATTGCAACAACTGGTATTAACATAGCTTTTCCTAGTTTAGATAATTGATTACTTACTAATCTAAATAAATTTTTCAAAATAATGTCCTCCTTAATTTATATATTTTTATAATTACAAAGTTTTATATCATATTTATTTATAAGTTCTTTCATATATGGATCGCATAATATATCCACTTCTCGCATCCTAGCAATATTAAATGATGATCCTTCAAATAAAGGAGTATCTACAAAAGCTGGATGGCACATTGCTTCACTTTTTTCAAACTTAATATTCTTAAGTATATTTGCTTCAATAATTTGAAAACATTCTTTTCTTGCTGATTCATATTTAAGATTCATATCTCGAATCGTTCCATAATTACATAAATCCAAGAAATTTATTTCACTATCATTTTCTATAGAATTACAATTTCTAACTGGCAAGTTGTATTCTTTTGAAAGTACTTCAACAACCTCTTTATATTCTTTAAAAGTATGAATATGATGATGAGAATCTATATGACTTAAATTAATTCCAGCTAAAACTAATTTTTCTATTTGAGCCTTCCATTCATTATATAGTTCATCTAAATCTATTTTTGGAATTCCCTTTTCAAATTCATTTAACTTATAAAAATCTCCTGTATCTTTTATTAATGAACTTACTCCTTTCTTTAATATTGGTTTTCCACATGTTAATGTCAAATGTATTCCAACTGCTAAATTAGGTAAACTTTTAGATAATTCAATTGCATGATTTGTTCCTTGCATATTTGCCATTAAAGTCGTTGATGTTAGTACACCATTTGTATGACTTTTTGCTATTCCTAAATTTACAGCTTGAGAATAACCAAAATCATCTGCATTAATTATTAGCTTCTTAATTTTAATCTCCCCCCCTCTTAATATATTTTTATTATATATACTTTTTTATACTTTGAATACATTTACATACTGTTATGTAACAAATATACAATAGCGTAACATGTTTCACTCTATATTGAATTTATGTTATAATTTAACTAAACTTATAATTTAAGTATTTTAGGAGGTTGAAATGAGTAATCCCTTCCATGTTGGTAGAATTTTTAAAAATGAAAATCTTTCTGAATCAGAAATAAAATTATTAGAATACATATTTGATAGTCCTGAAAAGATTAAAAAAGAAGGAATAAGAAAGCTTGCTAAAGAAACTTTTACTTCAACAGCATCAATTATAAGACTAGCCCAGAAGTTAGGTTACAGTGGCTATAACGAATTAATTTTTGATATAAAGAGGATGACTTCTAATAATGAAACTAAGAGCGTCGGTAATGAAAACGGTTTTTCTTGGACTTCAAAATTTCCTCTATCTAGTTTAGAGGAGTTATCAAAAAAGTATTTAACTAA
>NZ_JAVXRL010000022.1:0-44921 GCF_036643715.1 Clostridium sp.
GAAACCTCATAATATTCATCTAAAAATAATGTTCCAATTGTCACTTCTTCATTCACTTTAAATTTAACATAACACTTTAGAGGAATTTTCCTGCCGTAAGGTTTAATTCCCTCACTTAATTCTTCTGTTAATTTCTTATCTGACATTTTATAAAGGTAATCACCCTTTTTATATTTTGTTGGGAATATTTTTACTCTATCACCCTTCAATGCAGTTTTAACTTCATTTTTATCTTTTATAATTTTACTTGCTGTAAAACCACCATCTAAAATTCTAACTCCATCACCTAATGATAAGTCTCTCTCTAATATGATTTCTCCATTATCTAATATCTTCCCAAGTGATACTCCTGTATTTTTAGGGAATGAAAAACTCATCATATCTTTTCCTACATTTTTATTTAAATAAGCTTTAGAAAAACCGCCTCTATTAAACAATTGTAGAAGTTCATCTTTTCCCTTTTTAGGATTATAATCCTTATTATATAACTCTTTATCTACTGCCTTTCTGTAATTTCTAACAACCCCAGCAACATATTCAGGTCTTTTCATTCTTCCTTCAATTTTCAGTGAATATGTTCCACTATCAATTATACTTTTAACATCTTCTATAGTACAAATATCCTTTGGTGATAAAAGATATCCTTTTCTTTCACCACTTTTATTTGAAGTAAGTGTATATTCCATTCTACAAGGCTGAGCACATCTTCCTCTATTTCCACTTCTTCCACCTATCATTGAACTCATAAGACATTGTCCTGAATAACAAACACAAAGTGCTCCGTGAACAAACATTTCTGTTTCTATTTTTAAATCTGTTGATATATACTTTATTTCGTCAAATGATAGCTCTCTTGATAAAACAATTCTATGAAATCCTTTTTCCTTAAAGTATATAGCTCCTTCTCCGTTATGTATTGTCATTTGCGTTGATGCATGTAGCTCAAAATCACTATACATATCCTTTATACCTTTAAAAAGTCCCATATCTTGAATTATAAGAGCATCAACACCTATTTCATATAGGTACCCTGCATATTTTAAAGCTTTGGGTAATTCATCCTCCTTTAGAAGTGTATTCATAGTTACATAAACTTTTACTCCATAACTATGAGCATAATCAATAGCTTTTTGCATGTTTTCATTATTAAAATTTGAAGCGTAAGCTCTTGCTGAGAACTTATCTCCACCTAAATATATTGCATCTGCACCATTATTAATAGCAGCATAAAGACTCTCCATGCTACCAGCTGGCGCTAGTACTTCAATTCTTTCCATTTACATCTCTCCTAAAACTTTAACCATTTGTTTTTCTACATTGTTTTAGTTTACCTTATTAATCATTAAAAATAAAGTACTGAGGTATTTAATTCTCCTCAGTACTACAACTTATTTTCTCTTTTTTAGTAATACAGGCTCATTTAGTGACTTTGCTTTTGTAAGTTCAATTTGAACATCAACTAATTTCTTTTCTAAATCTAAAACTTTATATTTACTACTTTGAAGAGCTAACCTTGTTGTCTTTCCAGCTTCTAGTAATGTTTTTCTATCATGTTCAGCTTTAGTTACCCTATCTTTTAATTCTGTTATATCATTTCTTTTTTCTTCCACATCTTCTTCTAATGATCTAATTTCCATTCTCATTTCTTCTAACGCTTGCTCACTTTTTTCAGTTTGAAGCTTTTCTTCTTTTATTAAGTACATACTCTTTTCATATTCGGCTTGTACTTTATTTAAATTCTCTAAAGCTTTATCTAGCTGTTTCTTTGCATTATCATATTTAACTTCACATTCATTTATAATGTAATCTTTTTTATTTATATCATCATTTAATTCTTTATTCTTACTTCTTAGAATATCCATTTCAACTTCTATAGAATTTTTTCTATTTTTAATTTTATCTACTTCTTTTAAAGCATTATTTATATCCTTTTTACCCTCTTCAATTTCCTTTGACAGAATTTTATTTTTAAATACTGTAGTTTCAATTTCTTTACTGCTCTTTGCATTTCTTTCTTTTAATATATTTATTTCTTTCTTTAAAGAATTTTCTGTTACTCTTAAGCTTTCCTTAATAGTATTTAATTCTTTACTATTTTTATTATTTCTTTCTTTTAAAACAACATTTTCATCTTTATACTTTTTATTCTCTTCATTTAACTTTTTAATTTCAGATTCTTTTTCTTTAATAGTAGCTAATAGAGAACTTACATTATTCTTTAAAGTTTCACCCTCTTTTTTTGTTTCTTCTAATTCTTTAAAGAATTTTTCTCTATCATCTTTTAATCCTTTTATTGCATTATCTTTTCTTTCTTTTAATAAAGTATTATCTTCTTTTATTACAATTATATCTTTTTTTAAATCTTCAATCGTTTTAAATAACGTTGCACGTTCTTTCTCTAAGTTATTTTTAAGTCCAACAATATTTCTTATTTCAGTATCAGACTTATATAATTCATCTGTAATATTTACAGCTGCAAGTACTGATGCTTGTGAAATACTAAGTACTGGATTTTTACCTATTACTTCTTTTATTCTTTCATCTACATATGATGCGATATCCCTTAAGTATTCTTCACTTTCTTTTCCTCTTAAGTTATAGTCTACCCCATTTATATTAACTGTGATTTTTACCATCTTAATCCACCTCTTAAAATATTATAATTACTCTTATATTAATTATATTGGATATTCATAAAATGTACAATTATGTAAAGTGAAAAGATAATTAAATTTTAATAACAAAAAAAATCCTCATTTGAGGATTTTAAAGTTTTTTTGTTAAAATTCTTTGTTTTTACTTATAATATAGTAGCATAACGCTAATAATACTCCACCAACCATATTACCTAAAGTTACGATTCCAACATTATATATAAATCCTCCAATAGTTACTGCTGCACCTTGCGGTGATAGTAATCCTATTGTTAAAAGAGTCATATTTGCTACACTATGTTCAAATCCTGCTGTTATAAATACAAATAAGCACCAGAAAACCATCACTAGCTTTCCAATTTCCGTTTTCATTTTTATAGAACACCATATTGCTAAGCATACTAATATATTACATAGTACCCCTCTCATAAAAAGTTCTGAAATTCCAAGAGACATTTTTGCAGCACTTGTATTTGCTATAAACTCACCAACTGGACCTTTTGCAAGACCTGCAATAACAAATGCTACTCCACCTATTATTGAACCTAATAAATTACCTATAAAAGCAGCTATCCACAATTTTATTGTATCTATCCATGACACTTCTCCTTTTAAAGATGCTACACTCATAACAAAGTTATTCCCTGTAAACAATTCTGCGCCTGCAAATATAACTAAACTAAGTGCAACACCAAAAGATACTCCCATAATTATTTTAGTACTCGCGGAACCTCCACTTATTAAAATCCCTCCGATTGAAAATATTAACATTATACCTAGCCCAACATATAACCCTGCTAAAATACTGCTTATCATGTATCCAACCTTATTTGATTTTAGTAAATTAATTTTATTTTTTCCTGCAATAGCAACATTTTTAAGATCTTCTCCAAACATATATAATTCCCCTTAATCAATTTATTTTATATGTTAAATATATAACAATACTTCTTTATATACAGTGATATTTATCACGGTATATAACATTTTTAAACTTTTTATGGAGTCTATTAATATCTAGTAAAGAAAAAGCGTATTGAATTAATCCAATACGCTTTTTTGTTTCTTAATTACGATAATTATCTAACTTCAGCACCTAATTTATGCTCAAGTGTTCTTAATATCTTATCATGAACTTTATTTACTTCTTTATCTGTTAAAGTCTTATTTTCATTTCTATATACAATAGCATAAGCTATACTTTTTTTACCTTCTGGTATTTGCTCTCCTTTATATATATCGAAAAGATCGACCTTTTCAACTAAGTTTCCACCAGCTCTTCTTATTGCATCTTCAATATCTTGAACTAAAATACTATCTTCTACTAAAAGTGCAATATCTCTTGTAACTGCTGGGAACTTTGGAAGTGCTTTATACTTTCTTGCAAGTTCTGCATTATCATATACTGCATCTAAATCTATTTCAGCTATATAGCACGGTGCATCAATTCCAAAGTTTTCATTTAAATCTGGATGAACTTCACCAAATACACCAGCTTCTGTTTTTCTACCAACTATAAGTTTAGCTGTTTTTCCTGGATGGAAGCTAACATTTTCACTTTCTCTTAAGAACTTAACACCTTTAACTCCTAATCCTTCGATTAAGTTTTCAATAACTCCCTTAAGATTTAAGTAATCAACATTACCATACATTCCTATTGTTAAAACATTCTTCTCTATAGGAAGTTCTGTTTCATCTTCAGTTGGAATATAAACTTTTCCTATTTCAAAAAGATATGCTTCACTATTATTTCTTGTATAGTTTCTTGCTAATGATTCCATCATAGAAGCTATTGTAGTAGTTCTCATTACACTATAATCTTCACCTAGAGGATTTTTTATTGTAACAACATTTCTAAGTTTACTATCTTCAGGAAGTCCTATCTTATCAAAAGCCTTTCTTGAAATGAATGAATAACTAATAGATTGATTCAATCCACTTGCTGTCATTATATCAACAACTTTATCATCTAATATTTCTTTTCTATACTTAGGTTCTCTTTCAGTTTGAACTTTGAATATAGTTCCTTCTATATTGTTGTATCCATAAATTCTTGCAACTTCTTCTGCAATATCTTCTTTTATTCCAAGATCTATTCTAAATGTTGGAAGTACTATTTTTAAAGTATCTCCATCTATTTCTGTCTTTAAATCTATATAATCTAAGCACTCTTTCATTTCTTCTTTTGATATCTTTGTTCCTAAGAACTTGTTTATCCATGTTGAAGAAACTTCTATATGTCCTTCTTCTTTCACTTCTTTGTATACGTCTATAGTGCCTTCCATAACATCTCCAGCACCTAACTCACATACAAGCGCACAAGCTCTATTTAAAGCAATTTCAGCTAAATTAGGATCTATATCTTTTTCAAATCTTGTTGAACTCTCAGTTCTTATTCCTAATTTTTTTGAATTAACTCTTATGTTTGTTCCTTCAAAAGCAGCGCATTCAAATATTATTTCAGTTGTATCGTTTTTAACTTCTGAATCTAATCCGCCCATTATTCCAGCAAGTGCTATAGTTTCAGTTCCATCTTTTATACAAAGAATATTTGAATCAAGTTCTCTTAGAACTTCATCTAATGTTGTGAATTTCTCTAAATCCTTAGCTCTTTCAACAACTATTTTATTAGATTTTATTTCTCTTCTGTCAAAAGCATGCATTGGTTCACCAATTTCAAGCATAACAAAGTTTGTAATATCAACTATATTATTTATTGGTCTAACTCCAGCTTCTAATAATCTATCTTGCATCCATTTTGGTGAAGGAGCAATCTTTACATTTTTAACTCCTCTTGCCATATATCTTCTACATAATGGATCATTAACTTCTACAGTAATTTCATCGTTTATATTATCTGATGAAGTTACTTTATACTCCATATTTGGCATTTTATAAGTTGTTTTTAATGTTCCTGCTGTTTCTCTTGCCATTCCAACCATACTTAAACAATCTGGTCTATTTGAAGTAATATCAAAGTCTAAAGTTTCCTTTTTAAGTCCTAAATACTCTTTAATTTCAACTCCAATAGGAGCGTCTTCTTCAAGTATCATAAGACCATCTACTTCATCCTCTCCTTTTAAGCCAAGTTCAGCCTCAGAACAGAACATACCATTTGATACTATTCCTCTAAGTTTTCCTTTTTTAATTTCTGTTCCATCTGCTAATGTTGACTTATGAAGTGCAACTGGTACTTTATCTGAAACTTTCATATTAGTTGCAGCTGTAACTATTTGAAGTGGTTCATCTTCTCCAATATCAACCATACAAACACTTAACTTTTCTGCATCAGGATGTTTTTCAATAGAAACAAATTTACAAACGACAACTCTATTTATATTGTCCCCTTGTACTATTACTCCTTCTAATGCTGAACCTGAAAGAGTTAATAAATCTCCAACTTCTTGTGCTCCAATATTTATATCAACATAATCTTTTAACCAACTATATGGTACTTTCATTTTCTTACCTCCTACTTTAAATCATCAAATTTTAGAATTGATCTAAGAATCTCATGTCACTTTCATATAATAATCTGATGTCATCAATACCATACTTAAGCATTACCATTCTATCAACACCAAATCCAAAAGCAAATCCTGAATATTCTTCTGGGTCTATTCCACAATTTCTAAGAACTTGTGGATGAACCATACCGCAACCTAATATTTCAATCCATCCGCTTCCTTTACAAACTTTGCAGCCTTTTCCTCCACAAACAAAGCAAGTTGCATCCATTTCTGCTGAAGGTTCTGTGAATGGGAAATGATGTGGTCTGAATTTAGTTTTTACTGAACTACCAAACATTTTCTTTGCAAATAGTTCTAATGTTCCTTTAAGATCTGCAAAAGTTACACCTTTATCTATAACTAAACCTTCCATTTGATAGAATATAGGAGAATGAGTTGCATCAACATCATCTGATCTATAAACTTTTCCTGGTGAAATCATCTTAATTGGTGGTTTTTGATTTTCCATAGTTCTAACTTGAACTGGTGAAGTTTGAGTTCTTAAAACAAGACTATCATTTATGTAGAAAGTGTCTTGTTCACTTCTAGCTGGATGATCCTTTGGTATATTTAATGCTTCGAAGTTATATTTATCAAGTTCTATTTCAGGACCTTCTTCAATAGTGAATCCCATAGAAACAAATATATTCTTCATATTTTCAAGTGTTAAGTATAATGGATGTTTCTTTCCAACTCTACTTCTTTTTCCAGGTAATGATATATCAATTACCTCGCTTGATAATTTTTCTAATTTTTCTTTGTTCTTAATAGCTTTTGAAGCTTTTTCAATGTTTTCTTCAACTGAACTCTTAACCTCATTAACCATCTTACCAACTAGTGGTCTTTCTTCTTGAGATACATCTTTCATACCTCTAAGTATTGTTGTAAGTTCTCCTTTTTTACCTAGGAACTTTACTCTAATTTCTTCAATTTCTGAAGATGTTTTAGCATTTTCAATTTCATTTATTGCTAATTCTTGAATCTTTTTAAGTTGTTCTTGCATTTTTTTGTCTCCTTTCTCTAACAATTCCAAATTAATTTTATGCATAAAAAAACCGTCCCTTAAAACAAAGGGACGGAATATCCGCGTTACCACCCTAATTGGTTTAATACTTATTATTAAACCCAACTCGTAAACTTAACGGTTTTACCCGCTAACTACTACTTAAATTTCATAGTTAGAACTCCTGAGTGAACTTCAACATAATACTTGTAAGGTAACTTTCAATCTACGGCTACCTCTCCCTTTGAAAAGTTAATTATATTTACTCTCTCTATCACAGTATATTAATTTAAAATTATATTAATCATTATACATACATTTTATTTAAATTTCAATAGGCTTATTTTTTGCCTTAATTTTTCATACAAAATAATTGATGTAGCTACACCTACATTCAATGATTCTGCACCTCCTGGCATTGGTATTTTAACTTTTTTATCTGACAATTCATAAACTTCCTTTGAAACACCATTACCTTCATTACCAACTGTTATTACAGTTTTACCAGTTAGATCTTCTTCAAAAAAATCTTTGCTTCCTTCTAATGAAGTTGAAACAATTTTGAATCCCTTTTCTTTTAGTGATTTAAGATAACTTAAGTCATTATCAATAATTATTGGTACATAAAACATAGAACCCATTGTAGATCTTATAGTTTTATCATTATATATATCTACCGTTCCCTTAGTTAATATAATACCATCTACACCTGATGCATGAGCTGTTCTAATTATTGTCCCAAGATTACCTGGATCTTGAAGTTTATCACATAAAAGATAAAATTCTCCTTTGATATCAGAATTAACTTCTTCCATCTTTATAACTGCTAATATACCTTGAGGATTTTCCGTATCACATACTTCTAGAAATAAACTTCTACTTAACTTAAATATTTTGCCCTTATAATTGTATTGTTTTACTAATGCTTCCGTCTTGCTATCTTCATATTCTAAGCAAAATATACATTCAATTTGAGCTTCTGCTTTCAGCGCTTCTTCAACTAATCTAAAGCCTTCAATTAAATATTTTTGAAGTTTATTTCTTCCTTTTCTATCTTTAAGTTTTTTTAATTCCTTATATATAGCATTTTCTTTACTTTCTATATAAATCAAAATTTGCACCTCATTATTTTAGTTTAACTATCATTCCTTCTAACTTACTTAAATCTTCTGCTGAACCGATAGCAACTAATATATCTTTAGCGTCTACAGTGTCATCTGCAAGTGGTGAAAGGTTTATACCATCATGATTTTTTATTGCCATAACATTAATTCCATACTTACTTCTAAGTTTAAGTTCTCTAATTGATTTACCTCTCCACTCATCTGGAGCTTCAATTTCCATAATACTATAATCTGAAGATAATTCAATAAAGTCTAAAATACTTTCTGAAACTAAGTTATGAGCAACTCTAACCCCCATATCTTTTTCTGGAAGTATTACTCTATCTGCGCCTATCTTATATAGAACTTTAGCATGCAAATCACTATTTCCCTTTGCTATTATATACTTAACACCTAATTCTTTAACTAAAAGAGTAACCATAACACTCGCTTGTATGTTTGAACCAATAGTAACTACCGCAACATCAAAGTTCCTAAGTCCTAATGTTCTTAATGCATTTTCATCAGTTGCATCCATTTGAACTGCATGAGTTACATTATCAGATATATCTTGTATTAAATCTTCATCCTTATCTATAACAAGTACATCATTGCCAAGACCATATAAAGTTTCAGCAACAGAAGAACCAAATCTTCCAAGTCCTATTATAACAAATTGCTTCTTTGCCATTTAATTCTCCCCTAACCTATTAAAATCTTACCTTCTGGATATTTGTGAGTTTGTTTTTTCTTGTTTCTTAAAAATGCTAACGCTACTGTCATAGGGCCAACCCTTCCAAAATACATAGTTATAAGTATTAATACTTTACCAACCGAACTTAATCTTTGAGTAACTCCAGTTGTTAAACCTACAGTACCAAAAGCCGAAGTTGCTTCATATAATATATTTACAAAAGATTCATTTGGTTCAGTTATTGAAAGCAGTAATGTAACTGCTATTACTAAAGACATACCTATTATTAAAAGTGAAAAAGCTTTATATACTAAGTCTTTAGAAAATCTTCTTCCAAATGCTTGAGTGTCTTCTCTACCCCTTATAACAGATATTACCGTTAAAATAATTAATCCAAATGTAGCTGTTTTAAGTCCACCAGCAGTTGATCCAGGTGATCCTCCAATAAACATTAATATTATTGTTAAAAACTTACCTGAATTAGTCATTCCGTCTGTTGATACACTGTTAAATCCTGCTGTTCTAGGTGATGCTGACGCAAAATATGAATTTAAAACCTTATCACCTAAGCTCATATTACCCATTGTCTCTGGATTGTGCATTTCAAATATAAACATTAAAATAGTACCACCTATTAGTAATACTGCTGTTATTAATAATACTATTTTTGAATGCACTGATAGTTTCTTAAGCCCTCTATAATTATAAATTTCAAGCCACACAGTAAAGCCCAATCCACCTATTATTATTAAAGTACTTATAGTAAGAAGTATTACAACGTTACTTGAATAACTAGTAACTGATGCATATCCTCCCATTAAGTCAAATCCAGCATTACAAAAAGCTGAAATAGAATGGAATATGCTATAATATATCCCTTTTAGCATTCCAAATTGCGGAATAAATTGTGTTGATAATAATAACGCTCCGAAAAATTGAACAGCAAAAGTAAATCCTAAGACATATCTCACCATTTTAACAAGACCTTGAATACTAAATGTATTTAAGGCTTCTTGCATTACTAATCTATCTCTTAGAGTTATTTTTCTTCCAAGTAAAACTGCGATAAATGTTGCAAATGACATAAATCCAAGTCCACCAATTTCAATTAAAAACATAATTACTATTTGACCAAATTGATTCCAATAAGTTCCTGTGTCTAGTGTAACAAGTCCAGTAACACAAACAGCTGATGTAGATGTAAATAAAGCATCTAAGAAGTTTGTACTTTCTCCACTTGCTGATGAAATAGGCAAACTTAATATAATTGCTCCAATAAGTATAACTATTCCAAATCCTAGCGCTAATATTTGCACTGCGCTAAGTTTAATTTTTTTTAATAAATTTTTCCTCATTTAACCACCTCAAAGGTTGTATAACCACGCTTAATACTATTATACACCATCTTACAATAAAATATTAGCAACTAAATCTTACTACTTCATTGTTAAATCCTTGTTATATACCTATTAAAATTTTATAAACACTAAATAAACTTAAAGAAAAAATATCTGTATATAAAGAAAATGCGACCTAAGTCGCATTTCTATAATTAAGCGTTTATTTGCTTCTTAGCTACTTCAACTAAATCTGCAAATGCTTTTGGATCATTGATAGCTATCTCTGATAACATTTTTCTGTTTATATCTATTCCAGCTAATTTGATTCCATTCATGAATTTTGAATATGAAAGACCATTGATTCTTGTAGCTGCGTTTATTCTAGCTATCCAAAGTCTTCTATAATCTCTCTTCTTTAATCTTCTTCCAACATAAGCATTTCTTAATGCTCTGATTACTGATTCATTAGCTGTTTTAAATAACTTGCTCTTTCCACCGTAGTATCCTTTTGCAAGCTTTAATACTTTTTTATGATTCTTACGAGCGTTAACTGCTCTTTTAACTCTTGCCATTTAACAAAACCTCCTGCGTCCAAACTCTTATAGGTATGGTAATAATTTCTTCATTGCTTTTATTTGTGTAGTTGATACGTATCCACCTTTTCTAAGTTTTCTCTTAGTCTTTGAACTCTTCTTAGTTAATATGTGGCTTCTGAAAGCTTTAGCTCTCTTAAGTTTTCCTGTACCTGTCTTTCTAAATCTCTTTGCTGCACCTCTATGTGTCTTCATTTTTGGCATGATAACATCCTCCTCTCAAGTTATGCCTTTTTAGGCCCTAAAATCATTGTCATGTTTCTACCTTCTCTTTTAGGTCTTTTTTCCATGATAGAAACATCTTCAAGTTTTCCTAGGAAGTTTTCAAGAATTTTTTGGGCAATATGTCCTAATTCCATCTCTCTTCCTCTGAATCTTACAGTGACCTTAACTTTATCACCATCTAATAGGAACTTCCTTGCTTTTTTAGCTTTAATTGCAATATCATTTTCTTCTATTGTAAGACTTACTCTTATCTCTTTGATATTGATAACTTTTTGCTTCTTCTTAGCTTCTTTTTCTTTTTTAGATTGCTCATATATGAACTTACCTAAGTCCATAATCTTGCAAACTGGTGGATTAGCATTTGGTGATATCATCACTAAATCTAACTCAGCTTCCTCTGCAAGTTTTAAAGCTTCTCTACTTGGAACAACTCCTAGTTGTTCTCCATCCTTAGAAAGTAATCTTACTTCCTTTTTCTTGATGTCTTCATTAATTATATAATTTTTACTAATGGCTTCCACCTCCGTATTTTTACCAATTAAAACAATACATATAAATAAAGGACGGCATAAAGCCGTCCTGTTTAATCTTTCAAATAAACTAACCATACTAACTTCTTACAAAGAGTTGCAGGTGAGAAACGGCTGTTTCTTCTTTCTTAAATCATAATACTATTTTCATCTATCTTTGTCAACAAATTTTTTAAATTATTTTAGTGGATTACATCTCTGTATCCTTCTTCAAATTTAACTCTGTCCCCGAAGACATTTATTATTGTATCAAGAAACTCTTTGTTTGTACAGTATTTTTTTTCATAAATTATTATTTTTTTTGGAGCATTGGTTATTAAACCGCTTATTATAACGTCTTCCACGTTTGCATCTACACCAACTTTACAATCTGTAAGCTCATTCATAAACTGATTAAATAGATCGTTATCTTTATCATCTAATATATTATAACTTCCATCTTCCCCTATCATTATATCTATCCTATCTACTTTACTCTCTTGTATATCAACAAAATATTTAAGTAATTTTATAAATTCCTTATATTCCTTTTCTACCATGTACTTTTCTACAACTTTATCAATTACTCTCTCAATATCCTCTTTAAGTTCTCTCATTCTAAATGTAATAAATCCATTTATATTAAATTCATTTGTTTCTTCTAAGCATTCTTTTATACTCCATATAATTTTGTTTATCTTATTCTCACAGTATATTGAATCCTCATCTTTAATTTTATTTCTTCTAAGTAAAGTCTGCATTATTTCAACTTCAACATCTATTATTTCATCTTGCTTTAAGAAAAAATACGTATCAGTTAAAAATTCAAATAATTCTTTTTCTTTATAATTTCTTATTACTATTTCATATAATAGCTCACTAATGTATATTTTTATTCTTTCAAAAACATCTTCACTATAACACTCTTCATCACACATAACTTTTATAATATGAGTCTTACCTTCTATCTTTTCAACTAAACCTATTACTATATTTTTACCTTTTAGTAGGGTTTTCAATTCTTGTAACTCTTTTATAAAGTCTAATTCTCCCATATAAGCTAACTTTAGTACAAGCATAGATTTCACTCCCTTCTTAGTAATAGTATGTATTAAAATTATTTGCACTATACTAAAAATTGATTTGTAAAACTTCCTAGTTTTATTGATTTTTTAGCATATTAGTAGTAATTTAAGTATATATTTAAATTTAGGAGGGTAATTATGTATTCTTTTGTTGATTATAGAATTACAGACATAGAAATAAACAACTTAAAAAAATGCGGAGTAATTCCAATTAAAGTTCCAAAAACTAATCTTGTATATGATGCAATAAATGGTCATCCAGACATTCAACTAGCTGTAGTTAATTCTGAGGTACTAGTTCATAAAGATATAGATAGTTCTTTCATTAATATATTGAAAGATTATAATATAGCTTATTCCTTCTCAAAAAACTCATTAAAAAACAATTATCCAGGCGATATAATCTTAAACGGATTAATTACAGAAGAATTTTTTATGCATAATTTAAAATATACTGATGATAACCTTTTATTAGCCCTTAACAATAAGCCTCATTTTAATGTAAAACAAGGATACACTAAATGTTCTGTTTTAAAAATTAAAGAAAATGCTTTTATCACCTCTGATAGGTTAATTTCAAACGCCCTAATTAAAGAGGGATTTGATTCTCTTCTAGTTCCACCAGGTGATATCAATCTTTATGGTTTTGACTATGGTTTTATCGGAGGTACCGGTGGTATGATTAGTGAAAATGAGATAGCTTTCTTTGGTAACTTGAATAATTATCTATATGGGGAGAATATAAAATCTTTTTTAAAAAAGCATGATGTAACTCCAATATATTTAAGTGATTCTAAGTTAATAGATCGCGGAAGTATTATCTCTATATAACTTCTATATATATTACGTTCTAGTAGTTAAAATGTTTCAATTTAAGAATAACAAAAGCTATAAAAGTTTGATTTCTTTAAAATAAACTTTATAGCTTTTTATTTTATCTTATAAAATTAAGCTTTCCATAGCCTAAATCTTTATATTTATCTAAGAACTCATGTATTGAAGCTATTATTTCTATCTTATCTTCTTTTTCTAAACTTCCTCTTCCCAGTCTGTCGCATAAGAAAACTAAAGTTATATCATTTATATCTACTTCCTTTAGCATCATATCCCTATTCCCAAAAGGAAGTTTTTTTTGGATATATAAAAAGTGCATATGATATTTAACTAAATTGCTCACAGTTTTTAAAAACTCTTCATCTTTAATTCCTACATCTCTCATAAATTTCATACTTTCTATTGCACCTACATTATCATGGTTATATGATGTCCATCTACCTTTTCTAATTTTTGTTGTGCTTATCTTTCCAATATCGTGCATAAGAAGCGCCCACATAAAAGCACTTTTATCATTTGCATAATCTCTATAATACGCACCATTATCTAATACAAGCATAACGTGATTCCATACACTGCCCTCTGGGTGGTGTATTTTAGATTGTTCTATATCCTTTAATTTTTTAAGTTCTAAATAAGGATAACTATTAAGTTTTCCTTCCTTTAATAAATAATTAAAATATTCAGATGGCTTTTTACTATGAAGTAACACTTCATTTATCTTTTCAAAATTCAATTCCATCTTTTAAAATACACTCCTTTCAGTTCTAAATTTATTTTATCCAAAAAAAAAATAAAAATTCACACTTAAAAAAGTTGTAATATTTTTCAAAGTATTTTATATACTATTAATATATGGCGCTATAGCCAAGCGGTAAGGCAGAGGTCTGCAAAACCTTTATCCCCAGTTCAAATCTGGGTGGCGCCTCCAATAATAGAAAAAAAGGGGCTGTTGCAAAACTGATATGATACCTCCTAAGTAGACATGGTAAATAACCAAAATCTACTTAGGAGGTATTTTTATTCCAAAATCAAAACATACTCCAGAATTTCGTTCGATGATTTCTCAAGCATATTTAGATGGAGAAGGATCATATGAGTACTTATCTAAAAATATAATATAGGAAGAACAACTATTCAAAAGTGGGTAGCAGCATACCGTATTCACGGAATAAATGTATTTGTTCCAGTGGTTGGAAACAAAAGTTATTCTGCCAGCTTTAAAATGTCATGTGTTAAAGAAGTCATTTCGGGAGGCGAAAGCTCAGTTGATATTGCTTCTAAATATAATCTACATCCTAGCGTTTTAGAAAAATGTATGATATTTCTTATAGTCAAGTTTATTCTTGGGTGAAAAAATATCATAGCACGGGTGATAGCGTTTTAGTTGATAAACGTGGGCATCATAAAAAGATGATGAAGTTGATGAATTAGAACGTTTAAGGAGAGAAAACATGCATCTTAAACGCCAATTACAAGAAAGTGATATGGCAAACCAACTATTAGAAATTCAAGAGCTTCGAACTATAAATGGTTACACAGAAATGTTCCAGACCAAGAAAAGATAAACATAGAATTGGCACAGCTTATCAAGGAGTATGATGAACGTTTTAATCATATCCTTGGATATCGAAGTATGATCATTTTTTTCTGATAATCTTTTATCATAATTCTCAAAAAGATCTTCGTTTGATTTTGCTTTAGCTTCAGTTCGTTTGCTAAGCCACATATTGGATGGATTAAACTACGCAAAGCTTTATAAGGCGTACTCTTCTATCGGAAGAAAACCGGCAGTTGAACCAAAAATCATGTTCAAAATAATATCTTATGCATATTCTCAAAATATCTATTCAAGTAGAAAAATCATGCAAAAGAGATATAAATTTTATATGGTTACTTCAAGGATTTAAATCACCTGCCTAATTACGGAATATATTTAATAGGCTTATTTAAGTGCATCTAATATCAAAAAAATATCCGAATGATTAAAGTAATCTATAGATTGCTTTAATCATTCGGATATTTTTGTTTAAAACCGAAAAGGAGCGTTGCTCCTGATTAAAAATTAATCATTTTGCAACAGCCCCTTTTTTATTAACTTGCTTTTTTAACTTCTTTAAATGATATCCATCCTTTTCTTGCAATGTGATGCATATAAGGTACAACTCTATGAATTGAACTATCAATACTTTCATTACATTCTTTAGACATTATTTTGACAATATCATATATTGATCTTTTGCCATCAATAAGAAGCCACGCCTTTGTACAAAGCTCATCAAATGTTATATCACAAGTTGGTGATGTTTTATATAGCCATCCTATAAATTTCTTTACAGGGTCTTTCACCTCAAAATATATTACAACTTTATTATCTACTACCTTCCAATTATTATGTTTAATCTCAGGTACATAAAGAAGGAAGTTATAATTATCTTTTTTACTATTTTTATTTAACGCTTTCTTTTTCATGTTTTATTTTAAAATCCTTTCCACCTTTTACTGATGAATTATAGAACCATAAAGCAAGAAGTAAGAACATTATAAGTGGTAACCAATTACTTTGAGTAACTGCTGGTAATATATTTTCACCAAATCCAATATTTAAACCAAATGTTGTAAGCATTGCAACTATAATACCCATAATCGCACCACCGGCAACAAGTCCTGATGCTGTAAGTATTCCTTTTTCAACCGCTTCACCTTTAGCATCTTTATCTTCATCTTTCTTAAATCTCTTTTCAACTAAAACTCTTATAACTCCACCGGCTAATATTGTTGCATTTAAAGTTATAGGAAGATATACACCAAGTGCAACTGGTAAAATTGGAATACCTGCCATTTCACAGAATAATGATATAAATACCCCAACAAATACTAGTGTCCATGGAATTTGACCTGTTATAATACCATCCGCTAACATTTTCATAAGTGTAGCTTGTGGTGCTGGAACATCTAATGATCCAAGTCCATAAGCTTTATTTAGCATAAATATTACAACTGCAACCATAACTGCTGAAAATACCATTGCAACCCACATCCATATATGGTTATCCTTTGGAGTACCACCTATGATAAATGTTGTTTTTAGTCCTTGTGATGTTGCTCCTGCAACTCCAACAGCTGCAGCAACTATTGAAGTTACTATTAATGATTTTTCAACTCCAATACTACCTGAAAGTCCTGTTATTCTAAATATAATTGCTATAAATAGTAATGATGCAATTGCCATACCAGAAACCGGGTTATTAGATTCTCCAATTATACCAACCATTCTTGCTGATACAACTGCAAAGAAGAATGCAAATAACACTGCTAGTAGACCACCTAAAATTCCTGCTTTAAACATTGGTAAAAGCCAAGTTGCAAAGAATCCAACTAAAGCTGCTCCAATAAGCCAAACTATAGGTGTTTCCTTATTAGTTCTAACTTTAGCTGCTCCGTTTCCTTTTTCCTCATCTTTAACTAATCCTGTAATTGCTTGTTTAAAACTATTTATTATAGTAGGAAGGGATTTTGCAAGTGAAATAAATCCACCCATTGCAACAGCTCCTGCACCTATATATTTAATGTAGTTTGACCATACTTCCATAGCAGTCATTTGAGAAATTACTTTTGTTGATGGGAATATTGCACCACTAAGTCCTGCACCAAAGAATTTAATTAATGGAATAAGTCCAAACCATGCAACTAATGATCCTCCAAACATTAAAAGACCAACTCTAACACCAACTATAAATCCAACACCTAAAACTGGTGCTAAAGTATCAAATCCAACCATTGTTCCTTGATATCCTTTAAATGTATATGTTGTTTTTCCTCCCCACAATTTAAATCCATCAGACAAAAGGTTATATACTCCTCCAAGTCCAATGCCGACTAAAACCGTTTTAAATGAACTTCCACCTTGGCTTGCTGTAACTAATACTTCTGCAGCAGCCATACCTTCTGGATATACTAAATTCCCATGTTCTTCAACTATTAAGTATCTTCTAAGTGGAGTAATAAAGAATACCCCCATAGATCCACCTACAACTATAATTAATATTATAGTTAATAAACTAATATTAAATCCAGCTAAAATAAGTGAAGGTAATACAAAGACTGCGCAACCTGCTGCTGCTTCACCCATTCCAGATAATGAACATGCAAGATTAGCTTCTAAAATATTATTTCTTTTAAATGTTCCTTTTAATATTCCAACAGCTAATATTGCACCTGGTATTGCAGATGCTATTGTTATCCCAACTTTTAATCCTAAATAAGCATTTGCCGCAGCAAATATACATGCAATAATTACACCAACTATAATTGAATATCCTGTAGTTTCAGGCATAACGTCTGATGTTGGAACAAATGGTATATAATCTTCCCCCTTACAACCTCCATAAGCTGTAGATGATAACTTTTTTCTTTCTGCCTCCATTTTTATCACTCCTTAACATCTAAATTTGCAGAGAAGCCACAATTTTAAAATGTGACTTCTGCAATAATTAATATAATTATTTAATTTCTTTTAAAACTTCTAAAAGGAATTCATACACTCTCTTTGTAGATGATATACCTAAATGTTCATTTGAACTATGAGCGTCAAATATATCTGGTCCAAAACTTATCATGTCTGTGTCTTTCATTGTTTCTTTAAACAATCCGCATTCAAGACCAGCATGAATTGCAGTTACTTCTGCATCTTTATTAAACATTTCCTTATAAACTTTAAGGCATAATTCTCTAACCTTTGAATCAGGGTCATATTGCCACTCTGGGTATTCAGAGATTTTTGAAATTTTACCATTAGCCATAGAAGCTATTACAAATAAAGTATTAAACACTTCATATTTTAGGCTCTTTATAGAACTTCTTATTGACATAGTAATTTCTACGCCTTCTAAAGTAGTTTCAATAATTGCTAAATTTAAACTAGTTTGAACTAATCCTTCTATATCCATGCTCATGTTTTGAACACCATTTGGAACTGCAACTAAGAAGTTAATTACGTCATTAGTTTTATTACTTGTATATTGCTTCTTTAATTCAGAGCATGTACAATCAGAAACATTTAAAATTAATCCCTTATCAGTAACTCTGAATTCATTTTTAAATTCTTTTGAAACTTCTTTTACTACATCTTTTACTTTTATAATATCACTATCATTTTTTACTGATATTACAGATATGCATTCACGTGGAATTGCATTATGTTTAGTACCACCATTAATTTTTACAATATTAAAATCAACTGATTTCTTTATTTCAAATAATAGTCTGCCCATTAATTTATTAGCATTTCCTCTTTGCTTCTTTATTTCAAGACCTGAATGCCCTCCAAGTAATCCACTAACAGATACATTAATACATTTACCACTTATATCTTCTAATTCTTTTTCAAATACTGTCTTAGTGTTAATTCCACCAGCACATCCAGTTAAAAATTGACCTTCTACTTCTGAATCTATATTAAGTAAAATCTTTCCCTTTAATTTTGATGTATCAAGCTTCTCTGCTCCATTCATTGAAACTTCTTCACATGTAGTAAATACAACTTCTAATGCTGGGTGAATTGCTTCATTTGAATCTAATATCGCTAGTGCATAAGCTACTGCAATACCATCATCTGCTCCAAGTGTTGTATCTGTTGCATATAAGTAATCTCCTTCAATTCTTAAATTTAAAGGGTCCTTCGTAAAATTGTGATTACTATTTTCAGTCTTTTCACAAACCATATCCATATGACCTTGTATTATTACAGGAGTAGCATTTTCATATCCTTTTGTCGCTGGCTTTCTAATTACAACATTTAATGCTTCATCTTGTACAACTTCTAAATTTCTCTCTTTTGCAAAGTTAACTAAAAAATCACTTATTTCTTTTTCATTAAATGAACCATGAGGAATTGTAGTTAACTTTTCGAAAAATCCGAATACTTTTTTTGGTTCTAAATTTTCACATACTGACATAAATATCTCTCCCTTTTCTAGACGTATTTTTAGCAAAAGATACTTAGATTTCAAATTAATACAAACGTATATTTTGTATATATTAATCTAATATCTAAATTTTTCGCCTTAAGGAAATTGTAGACATTTACAGAAAAATAATCAATAAGGTGTGTATAAAATTAAAATAATAGTAATACAATAGACATAAATTTCAAATAATACTGTAATATTTTTAAGTAACTGAAAAAAGAGAGCATTCAAAAAAAATGAATACTCTCTTACAAATAAAACTATATTATTTTTTGCAATTTTCTAAAAGCTCTCCAATTTCATCGTGAGTTATTTCATACTTCTTATTACAGAAGTGACATACTATTTGTTCTGACTTATTTTCATCATATATAGCATTTAATTCTTTTTCACCAATACTAACTAATGCTTTAAGAACTCTTTCTTTAGAACAATCACATTTATAAGTTGGCTCTATACTATCTAGTACTTTAGGGTCCATATCTTCAAATATTTCTTCTACTATATCTTCTATAGTCTTACCTTCTTCAATAAGTGTTGTTATTGATTTCATATCTTGAATTCTATAACTTATAAGGTCTGCAAGCATTTCATCAGCACCTGGCATCATTTGAATTATAATTCCACCTGATGCTTTTATTGAAAGATCTTTATCAACTAATACTCCAAGTAAAACTGCAGATGGTGTTTGCTCTGATACAGTAAAGTAATATGCTAGATCTTCTGCAATTTCACCAGTATATATTGGAACCTGTCCAACATATGGATCTTTCATTCCCATATCTTTAATTACATATAGTAATCCGTTAGTTCCAACAGCACCACTTACATCAAGCTTACCATTTTCCTTAAGCGGAATGTCCACATTTGGATTTCCAATGAATCCTTTAACTGATCCATCTGAGTGTCCAGTAACTGTAACTCCCTTTAAATCTCCACCACCATCTATTTTTAATGTTACAACTTCTTTTTCTGACTTTAATTGCACTCCCATTAATGAACATGCAGTTAGCATTCTTCCAAGTGCAGCAGATGCAACTGGTGTACATTCATGTAAAGATACTCCTTCATTAACTAGATTAGTAGTGATACCTCCTATAAATCTAACCATTCCATCTTTAGCTGTACCTCTAATAATTTTATCTTTCATAAGTTATCCCTCCATCTCTTTCTTTACTACATATAGAATTCTCTCTGATAGATCTTCAACTTTTTTGTTATCATATCCATCAAATTTATCTAATATAGTAAATCTACATTCTTTTAATAATTTTTCTATTTGAGCTTCTTTGTATGCTCTTTCAAAATGTTCTTCTTCAAACTTTTCATAAAAATCACCTTTTTTTATAAAGAATGTTAAGAACATATTTACTATCTCATCTTCGAAAACATTTTCCCATGAATAAAATACATCATCAGAATTATAAGTATAAATGTTGTTTCCTAAGACAGTTGATAATTTGTAATACGAATTTATATCAAATACAAAAATACCTTCGTCTTTTAAATGATTATGAACACTTTTAAAGTATTCTACTATATCTTCTTCTTCTAATATGTAATTAGTAGAATCTAAAACACAACTTATTAAATCGAATTCACGATTTAGTGAAAGTTCAGTCATGTCTTGACATATTATTCTGCTTTTTATCTTTTCACTTTGAAACTTATCAAAAGCCTCAACTAGCATATCCTCTGAAAGGTCTACTGCAAATGAATGCTTAAAATCATTTGCCATTTTCACAGAAACATTTCCAGTACCACAAGCCAAGTCTAAGTAATCATCATTTTTAACATTATGCTCATTCATAATTTCTTTTAATCTATTTGCTATTTTATTATAATCTATATCTTCATTTATTAATTCATCATATATTTTAGCAAATTCACCATATGCCATAAAATTCCCCCATTTCTAAATATAAAAACACTAACATTTATATTATAATTATTTCTACATTAAGTCAAACTAATTACTTACATTATTATCTGTACTTTCATCTAATTTCTTTCTTCCTAATATAACGTCATTAGTTGGTATATGCATTTTCTTCTTTCTACTAGTCATTATGCCACCAATTCTTCCAGTCTCTTCTGCTGTTAGTGCTCCCCAGCCACCCCCATCAATTTTTTCACTTAATCCAAGTTCTTCTGCTATTTCATATTTAATTTTTTCTCTAAGCTTTTCTGCTTCTGTTAATTCTTTGTTTGATTTTATTTTTGATTTTATTATCTTTTTTAAAGGTGTTTTACTCAAAATTTCCTCACTCCATTCTTTATTGTTATTCTTTCCAGAAAAGCATGTATTATTCTCATAATTTATTAATATAATTTTGTGAAATGTTTTTTAACAAATGAGTTTTTGCCAATATTTTTCTCATATTACTTGATATTTATTTCATAAATCCTTATAGTTATTGTATATACAATTATATATAAAAGTATTGGAGGGATTAATTTGTATAACATTGCAATAGTTGGGGCTACTGGTAATGTAGGCAGAAAGTTTTTAAGTATTTTAGAGGAAAGGAATTTCCCTGTTAAAAACCTTTATCTTTTTGCTTCATCTAGATCAAAAGGAAAGAAAATGATTTTCAAAGGCGAAGAATATATTGTTGAAGAAACTAGTGAGGACAATATTAAATCAAAAGATATAGATTTTGCATTATTTTCAGCTGGTGGGGATGCTAGCTTAGAATTTGCACCTATATTCTCAAAATATGGTGCTGTTGTTATTGATAATAGTAGCGCTTGGAGAATGGACCCTAAAGTTCCATTAGTTGTTCCTGAAGTGAATCCAGAGGATATAAAGTGGCATAAAGGAATAATAGCTAATCCAAATTGTTCAACAATACAAGCTATGCCAGTTTTAAAAGTAATACATGATAAATATGGTTTAAAGAGAGTTGTTTACTCAACTTACCAAGCTGTATCAGGAGCTGGAATACAAGCTATAAAAGACTTAGAAGATGGAATTAAAGGTATCGCACCTAAAAAGTTCCCAAAACCAATTGTAGGTAATGTATTACCTCACATAGATGTCTTTTTAGAAAATGGATACACTAAAGAAGAAATGAAAATGATAAATGAAACAAGAAAAATACTTCATCTTGATGATTTAAAAGTAACTGCAACTACAGTTAGAGTTCCTGTATTAAATTCTCATAGTGAAAGTATCAATGTTGAAACATTAAAAGAATTTGAATTAAATGATGTAATTGATGCATTTGTTAATTCAGAAGGAATTACAGTTTGGAATGATGTTCAAAACCTTGAATATCCAACTCCACTTGAAGTTACTGATAAAGATGATGTTTACGTTGGAAGAATAAGAAGAGATTTTAGTATAGATAACGGATTAAACCTTTGGGTAGTTGCTGATAACATCAGAAAAGGTGCTGCACTTAATGCAGTTCAAATTGCAGAATTAATGATTAATAATAAATAGAACTGGAGGGATTTTAAAATGACAATATTTGAAGGTTCAGGTGTTGCAATTGTTACACCATTTACCAATGACTCAGTAGATTACGATAAATTAAAAGAACTTCTTGAATGGCATGTAAAAGAAAATACAGATGCTATAGTTATATGCGGAACTACAGGTGAAGCTACAACTATGACTTTAGAAGAAAAAAAATCAGTAATTAAATTTACAGTAGATACTATAAACGGAAGAATTCCTGTAATCGCAGGAAGTGGTTCAAATAATACAAAGTCTTCTGTAGAGATGTCTAAGTATTGTGAAAGTGTTGGAGTTTCTGCATTACTTGTAATTACTCCATACTATAATAAAACAAACCATAAAGGATTGATTAAACATTTTGAAACTATAAACGATGCTGTAAATATACCAATTATACTTTACAACGTTCCAAGTAGAACTAATATGAATATCACTCCTTCTACATTATTAGAACTTTCAAAATTTAATAACGTAGTTGCTATTAAAGAAGCTAGTGGAAACTTAAGCCAAGTAGCTGAAATGAAAGCTCTATGTGGTGATTCTATAGATATTTATTCAGGTAATGATGATCAAATAATACCTATCATGTCTCTTGGCGGAAAAGGTGTTATATCAGTCCTTGCAAATGTAATTCCAAATGAAGTTCATAATATGACTAGAATGTATTTAGATGGAAAGTGTCATGAAGCTTCTAAAATTCAAATAGATACATTAGAACTTTCAAATTCATTATTTTTAGAAACTAATCCAATCCCTGTTAAGACAGCACTTAATTTAATGGGCTTCAAGGTTGGTCCTCTAAGACTTCCATTATATGAAATGGATGAGAATCTACAAAAAGACTTAGAAAATACACTAAAGAAGTATAAATTAATATAAGGAGATATATATAATATGATTAAAGTAATATTAAATGGATGTTCAGGTAAAATGGGAACAGTAATTACAAATATATCAAATGATTTCAAAGACCTTGAAATCGTAGCTGGTATTGATGCATACAAAAAAGAAAATGCACCCTATAAAATATTTGAATCTCCAAAGGATGTTGATATAGATTATGATGTTTTACTCGATTTCTCAAGAGCTTCTGCTCTACAAGGTTTATTAGACCTTACAGAAAAGACAAAGAAACCTCTTGTAATTTGTTCAACAGGATTTTCTGATGAAGAGTTAGCACTTATAGATGAAAAAAGCACAACTCTTCCACTATTTAGATCAGCAAATATGTCACTTGGTATTAATTTAATAAATTCTCTACTAAAAAAAGTTTCTCCTCTTCTATACGGAAATTACGATATAGAAATTATTGAGAAGCATCATAATCAAAAAGTAGATGCCCCAAGTGGTACCGCACTTCTTTTAGCAGATACTATAAAAGAATCTTTAGAAGATGACACTAAATATGTTTATGGAAGATCCGGTTCTTCTAAACGTGAAAAAGAGGAAATAGGAATACACGCAGTAAGAGGTGGCTCTATTGTTGGAGATCACGATGTAATATTTGCAGGTACTGGAGAAGTTATTGAACTATCCCACAAAGCTATTTCTAGAGAAGTTTTCGCAGTTGGTGCTCTAAAAGCATGTGAATACATGGGGAATATTAAAAAACCTGGCCTTTATTCAATGGATGATGTTATAGGTTTATAAAAAGTAAAAGAGATAGTAGAATTTAATCTACTATCTCTTTTTAGTCTTATTTTATTTTTCTATAGATGCTTTATCGTAATATACTTGTCCAAGTGGTGAAACTACCATTCCTTTAACACTTTTATCTACTGCTTTTACGTCTGTATAGTAGTAAATTGGAATTATTGGCATTTCATCCATTAAGATATCTTCTGCTTTTCTTAAAGCTTCTTTTCTCTTAGCTACATCAGTTTCTTTCATAGCTGTTCTTATTAATTCATCATAATCCTTATTTGCGAATTTAGGATCGTTGTTACCAAGACCTGTCATCCACATATCTAAGAATGTCATTGGATCTAAGTAATCTCCAATCCATCCATGTCTAGCAATTTCGTATTGTCCATTTTTTCTTGAATCTTGGAATACAGCCCACTCTTGATTTACAAGTTTAACATTTACTCCAATTTTTGACCACATTTGTTGAATTGATTCAGCAATTGCTTTATTTCCTTCATCTGTATTATATGATAATTCAAGTTCTGGTAGTCCCTTACCATCTTTGTATCCTGCTTTTTCTAATAATTCTTTAGCTTTTTCTACATTTTTTTCATATTCATCTGGATTCCAATATTTCTTATCTGCGAATTCTTTTCCATCTGCGTCTTTCATTCCTGTTGGTACAAAACTCCAAGCTGGAGTCTGTCCGCCTTGTGCTACTTCATCAACTATTTGTTTTCTGTTTATAGCTAAATTAAGTGCTTGTCTAACTTCTTTCTTACCTAGAGCTTCTTTAACTTTAGGATCTAATTTATCAGCATGGTTGTTTACGTTTATTGCAAAGAAGTAAGTTCCTAATTTATCATAAATTTGAACAATTCCTTCTTCTTTACCATTTTTTATTTCAACTGTAGGAACTTTATCTGAAACTTGAATTTCTCCATTCTTAACTGAAGCATAAGCTGAAGTTTCATCTGCTATCATCTTGAAAGTTAACTTATCAAGTTTTACAGAATCTTTATTCCAATAATTATCATTTTTAGCTAACTCATATGCATCTTTCATTTTGTAATCTGTCATTTTGAAAGGACCATTTGAAACATATGTGTCAGCCTTTTGAGTCCATGTATCTTTATTAGCATCAACTATGTCTTGTCTTACTGGCATATATGTTGGGAATGCTGTAAGTTCTAAGAAATATGGTGTTGGATTTTTAAGTGTAACTTCTAAAGTTTGAGGATCAACAACCTTTATTCCTAAATCTTCTGCCTTACCTTTTCCAGTATTAAATTCTTCTGCACCTTTAATATAATATAATTGGAATGCATAATCAGCTGCTACTTTAGGATCTAATGCTCTAGTCCAAGCATACTTAAAGTCATCTGCTGTTACTTCCTTACCATCTGACCATTTTGCATCTTTTCTAAGTTTAAATGTATAAACCAACTTGTCATCAGATACTTTAACATCTTCTGCAACCCCAGGTGCTGGTTTTAAATTTTCATCCATTCTATAAAGACCTTCAAAGGCATTTGCAATTACGATAGATCCATCTACAGCATTGTTAAGTGCTGGATCTATTGTCTTTACCTCCGTTCCCAAATTATGGATTAAATGTTGTTCTGAACTTCCGCCACTTGAATCTTTGTCACCACAACCAGCTAGTACTGATGTTCCAAGTACTGCTGTTAGCACAAGAGCGCAAATCTTTTTAATTTTGCTATTTTTCATCTCTTTTCCCCCTTAATATTTCTTATATATAATTCAATTTAATGAATTAAATAACTATTAGAATAAATGACATGCTACAAAGTGTCCAGGTTCTACTTCTTTAACTTCTGGATCAACCTTACCGCATATATCTTTTGCGTATTTACATCTTCCTTTAAATCTGCAACCTGGTTCCGGATCAATAGGAGATGGAATATCCCCTTCTAAAACTATTCTGTTATTAGATTTTGCAAGGTTTGGATCCGGTATTGGAACTGCTGATAAAAGAGCTTTTGTATATGGATGTTTCGGATTTAAATAAACATCATCACTTGGTCCTTTTTCAACCATTTTACCTAAGTACATTACCCCAATGTGAGTTGAAATATGTTTTACCATTGAAAGGTCATGGGCAATAAAAAGGTAAGTAAGTCCAAGTTCTTCTTGTAACTCTTCAAGCATATTTATAACTTGCGCTTGTATTGATACATCAAGAGCTGAAATTGGCTCATCACACACTATAAATTCTGGTTCAACTGCAAGTGCTCTTGCTATTCCAATTCTTTGTCTTTGTCCTCCTGAGAACTCATGTGCATACCTATTTATATGGCTTCCATTAAGTCCTACTTTATCAAGAAGATATCTAATTCTAGCTTCTCTTTCTTTTCCTTTATGCAATCCATGAATGTCTATTGCTTCCCCAATAATATCTCCAACAGTCATTCTTGGATTAAGTGATGCATATGGATCTTGGAATATCATCTGCATCTTTCTTCTTAATGGGATCATTTGTTTCTCACTTAAATTTGTAATATCTTCACCATTAAATATTATTTGACCACTTGTTGGATTATATAACTTTAGTATAGTTCTTCCAGTAGTTGTCTTACCACAACCTGATTCTCCAACAAGACCTAATGTCTCACCTTTATTTATGCTAAAAGATACATCATCTACAGCCTTAACATAACTTGGCTCTCCAAATAATTTCTTTTTAGCTGGGAAGAACTTACAAAGATTTTTAACTTCTAAAACTACTTCTTTATTACTCATAAAATTATTCCTCCCTTCCTACAGGTGCTTTAACCTTTGGTGCATCTTCATGACAAAGCCAGCAAGCTGCTTTATGTCCTTTTGAAATATCAAATAATGGTGGTTGATTCTCAAGACAAACTTTCATAGCATAATCACATCGCGCTGCGAAAGGACAACCAGTTGGCGGTTTTAATAAATCAGGTGGTTGACCTTCAATTGGAATTAACTTTTCCTTAATACCGCTCTTTGGGTTAGGAACAGATTTTAAAAGTCCCCATGTATATGGATGTTTTGGACTATAGAATATATCCTCATCCGTCCCTTCTTCAACAACTATGCCACCATACATTACATATATTCTAGAACAAAGATCTGCAACAACTCCTAAATCATGTGTTATAAGAATTATTGAACTATTAACCTTTTCCTTTAATTCTTTCATTAAATCTAGTATTTGAGCTTGAATTGTAACATCTAATGCAGTAGTTGGTTCATCTGCTATTATAAGATTCGGTTCACATATTAAACTCATTGCAATCATTGCTCTTTGCCTCATGCCACCTGAAAACTCATGTGGATATTGCTTCATTCTCTTTTCTGGACTTGGTATACCAACTGTATCAAGCATTTTTATAGCTTCTTCCCAAGCCTTACTTTTACTATATCCTCTATGCTTAACTAAAGGTTCTATAAGCTGATTTCCTATTGTAAAAAGTGGATTTAAAGATGTCATAGGATCTTGGAATATCATACCCATTTCATTTCCTCTTACTGACTCCATCTCTTTTTCAGATATTTTGGCAATATCTCTTCCACCAAATATTACTTCGCCTTCAGTTATTTTTCCATTTTCTGATAAAAGCCTCATTATTGACATCATTGTTACTGATTTACCGCAACCTGACTCTCCAACAACCCCTATAGCTTCTCCTTTGTCTACATAGAATGAAATTCCACGTACTGCTTGAACATCTCCTATATGTGTTTTAAAGGAGGTTCTTAAATTGTTAACTTCTATTAATTTACTCATTTTAACCCCTCCTACTTTTGGTGCTTTGGATCTAACGCTTCAGTTAATCCATCTCCTAGCATATTGAATGAAAGTATAATTAAACATATCATTGCAGCTGGGAAGAATAATTGATATGGATATAAGTATATAGCTGACATTGCATCATTACAAAGAGTTCCAAGTGATGCAAGTGGTGCGTTTATACCTAGTCCTAAGAAGCTTAAAAATGCTTCTGTAAATATCGCTGATGGAACTAAAAGTGTCATCGTAACTATAATTGAACCAATACAATTTGGTATTAAATGTCTAAATAAAATTCTGAATTTTGAAGCTCCTAAAGTTCTTGCTGCAAGTACAAATTCTTGCTGCTTTAATTGAAGGATATCTCCCCTAACTATTCTTGCCATTCCAACCCAATAAGATATTGAAAGTGCTAATATAATTGGAAGTAATCCTGATCCTCCAATATTTGCTTCTTTAAATAAAGCCATTAATAATACAACATAGATTATTGAAGGAATTGAATATAATACATCTACTATTCTCATCATTATATTATCTATTGTTCCTCCAAAGAACCCTGCAATTCCTCCATATACAACTCCAATAACTAAATTAATTACTGCTGCTGCAACTCCAATTATCAATGAATATCTAGCGCCGTAAGCTAATCTTACAAAAAGATCACGTCCTAGTTTATCTGTACCCATAAAATGTTCCATAGATGGCTTCGCGTTTGTCATTGATAAATCTGTTGCATCATAAGCATACTTTGATATAAGTGGAGTAACTATCGCAAAGATAGTAACTATTATTACTACTATTAAAGATATTAAAGCTACCTTATTACTTTTAAGTCTTCTCCACGCATCTTTCCAATAACCAACACTAGGTCTAACAATTTGTTCAAAGTTCTTCTCTTCTTCACTAAGAGGAGTAAACAATGACTTATCTAATTTCGTATTTTTTCCCATGGTTTTTCTCCTCCTAACCTTCTATATTATCTAGTTTTATTCTAGGATCTATAACTACATATAAAATATCTACTATTAAGTTACAAACAACTACAAGAGTACTATAAAAAACTATAACTCCTAAAAGTGCTGTGTAGTCTCTGTTTGAAACTGTAGATACGAACTCATTTCCAAGGCCTGGAATTGCGAATATTTTTTCAACAACAAAACTTCCTGTCATTATTCCAGCAACTAGTGGCCCCAAATATGTCACAACTGGAATAAGTGAATTTCTTAAGGCATGTTTTAAAATAACAGTCCTTTTAGAAAGTCCCTTTGCTGTAGCTGTTCTAATATAATCTGCTTTTAATACGTCAATAAGTTTACTTCTTGTAAGTCTAGTTATAAATGCCATTGAGCTACCTGCAAGTGCAATAACTGGCATTATATAATGTTGCCAACTTGAAAATCCTGTAGTTGGCAGTATTCCAAGCTTACTTGCAAAAATATAAATAAGTACTGCACTTAAAACGAAACTCGGTATTGTAATTCCAAGAGTTGCAATAAACATACATACTTTATCCGGCCATTTATTAGCCTTCAACGCTGCTATTATTCCAAGCCCAACACCTGCAACCATTGAAAATACAACAGCAACTAAACCAAGTTTAGCTGAATTTGGAAATCCTGCTTTTATTGTGTCTGATACTTGTCTTCCTCTAAATTTCATTGACTCCCCAAGATCACCTTTAAGTAAATTTTTAAGATACATTGTATATTGTTCACTTAACGGCTTGTCTAATCCATACTTAACCTCAAGATTCGCTTTAATTTCTGGTGTAATCTTGTCCCCATCAAAAGGACCACCTGGCATTAAACGAACAAGGAAAAACGTCAAGGTAATAACTACCCAAATTGTTATAATACTAGTAAATACTCTTTTTCCTATGTACTTTAACATTTTTAAAACCCCCATTTCATTATTTCATATATATACGGCGAATATTTATTATTAATTATATTATATCTATTACTTTTGTCAACGAATAATGTTAATCATAACGCATCATTTTTAATAATATATCAACAAAACCTAGGCTTATATTATTAAATTATCAAAAAGATAATAACAAATTAGAATACGTTTACATTTACTAGAATACATATTTTAAGGCACTTTATTAATATTATTTCATTTTTATGCATGTGTATATTTTTACCATTTATTTATTATTTTAAATATTTTTTTATGTAATTGTAAACTGTTTATAATTTATACATTTTTTCTTTTTTGTTCGTAGTAGCCGTACATTTTGAATGATGCAAGTTCTAAACTTTTATTTTTTACATGTTAATACGGTATAAATCGCATAATACTATGTTTTTTTGAATTATTTGATTATGCAACTTTCGTTTTTTGTCCTATTCTGCTTTAAAATAAAAAAATGCGACAATTATTTCACTAATTGTCGCATTTTTTATTTCTAAATTATATTTCTTTAATGAATTTTTCTATTTTATTTAATGCAAGTTCCAATTGTTCCTTAGAATAACAGTAAGATATTCTTATGTATCCCTCTCCCATTTTTCCAAATGCACTTCCTGGAACACAAGCTACTTTTTCTGAACTTAAAAGTTTTTCACAAAATTCTTCAGAACTCATATTGAATTTTTTAATTGATGGAAACACATAAAATGCACCTTTTGGATCTATAACATCTATACCCATCTTTTTCAATCTATCTACAACATATATTTTTCTACTATAAAATTCATCTCTCATAATATCTACATCACTCATTGAGTTTTTAAGTCCACTTAACATTCCATATTGAGCTATTGATGTAGCACAAGAAACATCATATTGATGAACTTTCATAATTTGTTCCATTAATTTATTCGTACAAGCTATATATCCAATTCTAAGACCAGTTGCTGAAAACATTTTTGAGAACCCACTAATATATATAATTTTATCTTTGATACTTTCATCTTGCGCAACTGAGTAATACTCATCATAAATTATAGATGCATATATTTCATCAGTTATTACAATAATATCTTCCTTCTTTATAAATTCAACTAGTTCATCTCTTCCATTCTTATCTAAAATAGCACCTGTTGGATTAGTTGGGAATGATAAAACTAAATATTTGCAATTATCTTTATTATATTTTTTCTTTATATTTTCTATATTAATAGTAAAATCCTCATTCAACTCGTAATTTACTACTTTTCCACCCACTATATTTACTATGCTTTCATAAGCTGGATATGCAGGACTTGCTATCATCACACCAGCATCTTCATCTAAAAGTGCCATAAGTGATATAAATATCCCTTCACTTCCTCCAACTGTTATGCAAATCTCTTCTTTATTATAATTAATATTTAACTTTTTTAAATATTTGCTAATCTCTTCCCTTAATTCTACGATGCCTGCATTTTGAGTGTAAGTTGTTTTGTTTTCTTTTAAAGCTTCAACAACTCCATCTTTAACTCCTTTTGGCATATCAAAATCCGGCTGACCAAGTGTTAATGATATTGCACCCTCCACTTTTAATACTTTATTGTAAAATTTTCTTATCCCTGAAATTTCAACAGCTTCAACTCTACTATTCATTTTTCTTCACTTTCCTTTTCTGCTATATATTAAATACAATTTTATAAATCTAATTAAATTTAATAGTTCCTTAAAAATATTCTACCTTAATATTATCATACTAGCAAATTTCACACTTTTTCTAAGAACCCCTTTTAATTGATAACATTTTTTATTATAATTAAATTATTACATATTTTAAAAGCAGAAGGGATGATATTATGGAATATAATTTTACAGATCCATATGAAATAGCAAGATTCATTAAAGAATCAAAAAAATCAACACCAGTTAAAGTTTACGTAAATGGTGATTTAACTGAAGCAAACTTAGATGAAATAGAATGGTACGGAGCTAATGGCTTCTATATATTAATTGGAGAATCTGATTTAATATCAAAAGTTATTTTAGATAACAAACATTTAATTAAACATTTTAGAATTGAAAATGATAGAAGAAACTCAGCAATACCAATGCTTGATATTCTTGAAGTAGAAGCTAGAATCGAACCAGGTGCTATCATCCGTGATAGAGTAACTATTGGTAAAAATGCAGTTATCATGATGGGGGCTGTTATAAACATAGGTGCTGAAATTGGTGAAGGAACAATGGTTGATATGAACGCTGTAATAGGTGCTCGTGGTAAACTTGGTAAGAATGTTCACTTAGGTGCTGGTGCTGTTGTAGCAGGAGTTTTAGAGCCACCTAGCAAGTCTCCTTGTGAAGTTTCAGATAATGCATTAATCGGTGCTAATGCTGTTATATTAGAAGGTGTTAAAGTTGGACGTGGTTCTGTTGTTGCAGCTGGTTCTGTTGTAACAGAAGATGTTCCAGATGGAGTTGTTGTTGCAGGTTCTCCTGCAAAGATTATAAAGACAGTTGATGATAAGACAAAAGACAAAACTCAACTTCTTGATGATTTAAGAAAATAATTTGAATTTAAAAAGGTATTTGAAATATTTCAAATACCTTTTTTTATATATCTAATTAAATTTTATACTGCGCCTTCTTCGTTACTTGTGTGAACATCCTCATCTTCTTTTCTTGATCTTTCCATTTTAGAAATTGAAACTTCATAAGCTATTTTTTTAACTACTTCTGTATCTGATACTTTCTTTTGATATTCTCTACTTTGTAGTCTACCCCATACCTTTATGTTATCTCCAACTTCTAACGTCTTGCAGAATCTAGAATTCCTTCCCCATGCTATAGTTGGAATATAGTCTGATTTATTATATGCTCTGTTTACTGCAAGTAAAACGTCTGCAATTTCCCTACCAAATGGTGTAGTTCTGTAAACAGGTTCTTTGCATATATATCCATCTAAAAATATTTCATTAGGATTTTTACTTCTTTCTATACAAGGCTCAATATTTCTAGCAAATACTGTAAGTATTAATTTGTTTGAACCTTCCATAAATTTATTATATGATCTTAATTGTCCTTCTACGATTACATCTTTACCAACGCTTATATCGAAGTCTGCTATTAATCTTTCTGAAACCGTTACGTTAAGTAAATCTACTGAATCACTTAATCGTTGTACCTCAAGACCAAATGTATAAAACCCTTCCCCATACATTTCGTGGCTATACTCTAATTCTGATACTACCTTTCCTTCAAGATAAATTTTGTTGTTTAACATTAAATTATCCATTGTAACCCCTCTCTCCCTTTGTAATAAACTAACTTTATATAAATTTAAATGACCCCCACAAGTACATTTCCATTATAATACATAATTTATGCAATTTTCAATATAAATTATAAATTTTTATGTTGTGTACCTAAAGAGTCAATATAAAATCCATCATTATATATAATATCTCCAACTTTTTTAAACTCATATCCTTCGCTTTGAAGCTCTTTTATAAGCTTTTCCAAATTACTTGGCGTATGCTTTGCATTATTATGAAAAAGCATTATTGATCCACTTTTAACCTTTTTTCTAACTCGCTCGTATTCAACAGTTTCACCGTCTTCCTTCCAATCTACAGAATCCGCATCCCATTGAATCGGCATATAATCTAAAGATAAAACTTTTTTTACTGCACTTTCACTGTAGTCTCCACTTGGAAATCTAAATAACTTAGATTTTACTCCAACTGTATCTTTTATTATCTTTTCAGTTTTCATAATTTCTTCTTCTATTTTCTCGTTACTTAATTTAGAGAAATTTGGATGTATATAACTGTGATTTCCTATTTCGTGACCACCCTCTTTTATCCTATTCAATTTTTCTTTGTTATCATCTGTATATGTTATCCACTTTCCCATTACAAAGAATGTTGCTTTTACATTATATTTATTTAATATAATTAATATGTCATCTAAATAATCTTTTTCAGCCCAGTTTATATCAAAACTAAGTGCGATCTCCTTTTTATCCGTATTAACGGAATGAATAGGCATCTTTACGTCCTCTCTATTAGCTATTGTCCTTATGCTACTAGAACTATTTAATACATATGATACTGCAAGTATTATTACTACAACTAGTGTTCCTAAACTTAAAATTAATTCTTTTTTTCTTCTATTATTCAAAACATAACTCCTATTATTAATCTAATTAATTATATTCCTTTACATTTTATTTAATTCCTCTATATTTATTCTTTTTAATTTTATGCTATAATTATTTATATATTTAAATAAATGGAGGCTTAGAGATGTACGAAGAGAGTTCATTAGAATTAGCAGAAAATAAATTATTGCTTTTATACATTTTGAAAACATTAAAACAGCCTATTTCTAATACACAACTCACTGAAATAGTGCTAGAAAATAGTTTTATTAATTACTTTACATTGCAACAATATGTAAATGAGCTTGAAGAAGCACAGTTTATTGAGTATTCTGAAGTAATGGATAAAAACTTAATGAAACTTACCCCTAAAGGAGATAGTGTTCTATCATTTTTTAAAGATAGAATTTCCTCTTCAAAGATGTCACTTATTAATGAATATATTAAGTCACATATAGATTTAATCAAGAAGGAATTAACAATACATAGCGATTATACAATTGGTGAAAATGATACTTTTATTGTTGATATCAAAGCTCTAGAAGATGACTCTCCTTTAATCGAGCTTAAGTTATCAGTCCCAACAAAAAAACAAGCCACTTATCTTTGCAATAAGTGGCAGGAAAATCCTTCAGAAATATATAACGAAATTATCAATTTATTATTTGATGATTTGAAGTAACTAAAATCATTGCATTAGGTTCTTTTCCTAGTGTAATGATTTTTTCTTTATTATAGGATTTATCTAAAATATAAAGTTTATCATTAAAATAATCACTTATAAAATAATTTTCATTAAACTTTATAATAGACTTTGGCATCCCACTAATGTACATTTCTTTTTTTTCTAATTTTTTTTCTAAGTTCATTTCAAGTACAGTACTGTCCCCAGCATTTAACACATAGAGAATATCTTTACTTTCATAAATATCTACTGGCATAATTCCAACCTTTACTCTTTTTATAAGGCTGTAATCTTTAACTTTATAAATACTAACATAACCATCTTCACCATCGTCTAGAGAGCTTTCACAAACGTAAAACAATTCTCTGTTGCATGAAAACTTAACTTTAATTGGATACTCTGATACTTGTATAGCACCTACGTTTACATTTTCTTTTAAATCGATAATAGAAATTGTCTTATCAAGTAAATTCGATACTAACATAATTTCATTATCCTCGTTTATTGTTATATTCTGCGGTGAATTTCCTGAAGGAATTTTTAAAACAGTGCATCTCTCATCCAAATCATAAATAACTATAGCATTTAATTCATTGCATAGTGCATAAACATAATTCCTATAGATTTTTACATCAACTGGATTGGCACCTATATAATCACAATCTTCCTCCTTAAAATCTTTAATATTAAGAAGACTTATTGTATTATTGTAGCTATTAGCTACTACTCCTATTTCCCCCTTAACATCTATATTTGAGGGGCCCATAAGCCTTCCATCCACCCTTAAGTGTAGTGTTTCTAAACTCATATCATCTAAGTTTATTTTAGTTATAGAATCCTCTTTGGCATTACAAACATATATACTATTCATAACTTATACCTCCTAAGGAAGACTTATTCTTTATATAATATGATTCCATACTTAAATTAGCGACAAATTCCCCTTTATTTCTTTAAGCTTTCAAAGTATAATTGTATTAGAATTTTTTTAATTTTGGAGGTATTTATGTATACATATAAAACTAGTGGTGTTTGCTCCACTGAAATACATATTGATGTGAAAGATAATATAATTAACTCAGTTGAATTTGTACGTGGTTGTCCTGGAAATCTTTTTGGAATTTCTAAATTAGTTGAAGGCATGAATGTAGATGAAGCAATCGAAAAACTTACTGGCATTAAATGCGGTAATAAAGAAACATCATGTCCAGACCAATTATCTAAAGCTTTAATTGAAATTAAAAATGCTTAATTTCAGACAAGCTAAAAAAGGCTGATAAAACAGCCTTTTTTTTATTTTTTTATACTTTTATTTATTATACTTCTCATTTCACCTATCATATAAAGGGAACCTGTAACTAATATAATATCATCTTTTCTTGCTGTACTTAATGCACTATAAAAACCATCTTTATAATTTTCAAAACTTTTTACTTTATCATTAACTTTATAAATTTCTTTTTTAAGTTCAGTTGCAAGTTCAGCTCTATCACTATGCGGAGTAAGAGCTATTACATCTTCACTTAGAGGTACAATTGTATCAATCATCTCATTAACTTGCTTATCTGCAAGAATTCCAAGAATTAAGTGCATTTTATTATAATTAAAGTATTTTAGAACATTTTCTTTTAAACTTTTTATTCCTTGTATATTATGAGCTCCATCAATAACTATCAAAGGCTCTTTGCATAAAACTTCAAGTCTTCCGTTCCACCTAGCATCCTCTACACCAGTCTCTATGTTATTTAAATCAAACCCTTCTATTTCACTTAAAACTTCCACTGCCATAACTGCAACTTGACAGTTTACTATTTGATGCTCTCCAAGTAATCTTAAATTCATATCATAATCTTTAAGCAAACCTTTTATTTTTATTCTTTGATAAAAATCATCTTCATTAATATAATCTAATGATCTATTCTCTTTTTTAACTTCATAAACTTTTGAACTCTTTTCTTTACATATACTAATTAATACATTTTTAGCTTCTTCCATTTCTTGTGGGTACATTATAAGCGGTATATTATTTTTTATTATTCCACCCTTTTCTCCTGCTATTTCTTCTATAGTATTTCCTAATATATTAGTATGATCTAAGCTAATTGATGTTATTACAGTTAATACTGGGCTTACTACATTTGTCGAATCTAGTCTTCCACCAAGACCTACTTCCACAACCGCATAATCTACTTTTTCATCATAAAAATACTTAAACATTAAACATGTTATTATTTCAAACTCTGTTGGATGACTATATCCTTCTTCCATAACTTTATCAACAGCATCTTTTATAATTCCAACATAAATACCTAAATCAGCTTTACTTATGTTAACTTTATTAATTTGAATTCTTTCTTCAAATTCTTCTAAGAAAGGTGATGTATACATACCTGTCTTAAAACCTTCCCTTATAAGCATAGAAGTTAATATTGATGTTGTTGAACCTTTCCCATTTGTTCCTGCAATATGTATTACTTTAATTTTCTTATGTGGATTACCTAAAATTTCAAGTAACCTTTCTGTTCTTTCAAGTCCATAATTTGAACCAAAATTTCCTACTGTCTTTATATATTTCATTCCATCTTCATAATTCATTACTATTATTTTTCTCCTTATCTTACAATTTTTATAAAATTAATTATAATTTAATTTAAATTTCATACTATTAATAATTTAAGTATAAATATTTTCTGAGTAAAAGACTATAATAAAAGTATATGATATTTTAGCAATATTATCTAATTAATTATGGAAATTTATTTACTTTAGAGAAAATTTTTGTTATCATAATTAATAGAGATAATAATTGTTATTTATTAAAATTAATTGTTCATAAGAGGTGTTATAGATGAAGTATTTAGAAGTAAAAAAAGATATTTACTGGGTAGGAGCACTTGATTCAGACTTAAGAGTGTTTGATATTATAATGTATACTCCATACGGAACTACTTATAATTCATATGTAGTAAAAGGAAGCGAAAAAACTGCATTATTTGAAACAGTAAAAGAAAGATGCTTTGACGAGTATTTAAAAACTCTTGAAAGTATAGAAACTAACCCTGCAGATATTGATTACATAGTTGTTGATCATACAGAACCAGATCACGCTGGATCAGTTGGAAAAATATTAGAACTTGCACCAAATGCTAAAGTTGTTGGATCAATGCAAGCTATATCTTTCTTAAAAGAAATTATCAATAGAGACTTTGACCACATTATCGTAAAAGATGGTGATGAAATTTCTCTTGGTAATAAGACATTAAAATTCATATCAGCTCCTTTTTTACATTGGCCAGATTCAATGTACACATATGTTGTAGAAGATAATGTTTTAATAACTTGTGATTCATTTGGTAGTCACTATGCAACTGAAGAAATGTTCAATGATCAAATAGTAGATAAAACAAACTATTACGAAGCTTTAAGATACTACTACGATTGCATCTTAGGACCTTTCAAGCCATTTGTATTAAAGGGAATTGATAAGATTAAAGATTTAGATATTGATATAGTTTGTCCAGGACACGGTCCTATTTTAAGAGACAATCCATGGGAAATTATAAACCTTTATAAAGAATGGAGCACTCCATCTAAACCTAAGATAGACGGAGATAAGAAAGTAACAATATCATACGTTTCAGCTTATGGATATACTGAAGAATTAGCTAATGCTATTAAAGAAGGTATTAAGAGAAGCCATAATGTTGAAGTTAAGATGTACGATATAATAAAACATGAAACTCCTGAAATATTAAAAGATATTGAAGATTCAGATGGATTATTATTCGGTTCACCAACTATAGTAAATGAATTGCTACCACCAGTTAGAATGCTTTTAGCAAACTTAAATCCAGTAATTCATGGTAAGAAATATGCTGCTGCTTTTGGTTCATACGGATGGAGCGGAGAAGCTGTTCCTAGAATAGAAAGTAGACTTGAAGAGTTAAGAATGAAATTAATTCACCCAGGATTCCGTGTTAAGTTTAGACCTTCAGAAAAAGAAATAGAGGAAGCTAAGAACTTTGGAGATACATTTGCTAAAGCAATGTTTGGAGAAATAGACTTTAGAAGTATTGACCACGGTGCTTGTGACGTAACTACAAAATAAAATAAAAGGTGAGATTTTTTAAATCTCACCTTTTTTATATTTTCTCTATTTCATATCTTAAATTTTCCATCTTTTTATCTAAAACTGTTATCATATCTGCACATTCTTTTAGCTCATCAGAAATATTATCTAATGATTTATCCCTGTATTTATAATATATCTTATGTTCTAGACTTGCCCAAAAATCCATAGCAATTGTTCTAATTTGTATTTCAACTGGAACATTTCTTGTACCAGTTGATAAGAATACTGGAATAGTAACAAGTACATGTAAACTTCTATAACCATTTTCTTTAGGATTTTTTATGTAATCTTTTATTTTTATAACATTTACATCATCTTGTTTAGTTAATATTTCAAAAATTCTATAAATATCTTCTGTAAAAGAACATATTATTCTAATTCCTGCAATATCTTTAAGTTCCTCCATAGCATTTTCAGGTGTTGGATCTATACCTTTATTCATTAGCTTTTGAGCAATGCTTTTTGGCTTTTTGATTCTACTATTAATATGTTCTATTGGATTATAATCATGTAGATTTTTAAACTCGTTATTTAATATATTAAGCTTTGTACTAATTTCTTGTACTGCAAATTCGTATACTACTAAAAGATCTCTCCAAGCTATTAACTCTTCATTTTTTATAAATTCATTAACGTCTATACTGTTATTTATAAATATTGAATTTTTCATAATATAATCTCCCCTTTTAAGACAAAATAACTACTAATTAAGATAAATTATAACATAAAAAAGAGCCGCCTCAAAATTAACTAATCTTATTAGTTATTTAAAGCAGCCCTATTTATTTTATTAGTTTAATGCTTCTATTCTAGATTTTACAGCATCTAGCATTTCAACATATTTGCTTCTTTTTTCCTTTTCACCTAAAACAACACTCTCTGGTGCTTTAGCTACGAATCCCGCATTTGAAAGTTTTTTATCTATTCTTTCAATTTCGCCTTCTAACTTTTTAACTTCTTTTGTTAGTCTTTCTAGTTCCTTTTCTCTATCTACTAAATCAAGAAGTGGCATAAATAATTCACCACCCTTAACAACAAGTGATACAGCATTTTCTGGAACTTCTTTTTTATCATTAATAAATGATACGTTAGAAGCTGATGCAAGCTTTTCAATATATGCAGCACCTGATGTAAATGCATCTTTAGCTTCATCTGATATATAACATATAACATTAGCTTTTCTTGATGGTTTAACATTCATCTCAGCTCTTAAGTTTCTTAAGTTCTTAATAGCTTCTATGACAAATGCCATATCATCTTCAGCTTTTTCATTTTTAAATTCTTCATTGTATTCAGGCCACGCTGATAATGTTATAGTTTCTTCATCTTCATTTAAGTGTGTAAATATCTCTTCTGTTATGAATGGCATAACTGGGTGAAGTAATTTAAGTCCTGTTTCTAAAACTGTAAATAGTACGTTGTATACTATTCCCTTAGCTTTCTCATCATCACCATATAAAACTGGCTTAACAAGTTCTATATACCAATCACAGAATTCAGTCCACATAAAGTCATAAACTTTTTGTAGTGCAATTCCAAGTTCAAAGTTATCCATATTTTCAGTAACTTCTTTTACTAATGTATTTAAGTTTGAAAGAATCCACTTATCAGCTAAGCTATATTCTTTTGTATCTTTATATTTATCCATTACTTCTCTATCTAAATTCATCATAACGAATCTTGAAGCATTCCAAATTTTATTTGCAAAGTTTCTTGCAGATTCAACTCTCTCTGGATAATATCTTATATCATTTCCTGGAGCATTACCAGTAACTAACATAAATCTTAATGCATCAGCACCATATGTGTCGATAACTTCTAATGGATCTACTCCATTACCTAAAGATTTACTCATTTTTCTTCCTTCAGAGTCTCTTATAATACCGTGTATTAATACATTTTCAAATGGACTTTCTCCCATGTTATGTAATCCACTAAATATCATTCTAGCAACCCAGAAGAATATAATATCATATCCAGTAACTAATGTATTAGTTGGATAGAAATATGCTAAGTCATCAGTTTTTTCTGGCCATCCAAGAGTTGAGAAAGGCCAAAGTGCTGAACTAAACCATGTATCTAAAACATCAGTTTCTTGTTCTAAATTATGACTTCCACACTTTGCACAAGTAGTTAATTCTCCTTCTGATGCATTTACGTGTCCACAGTCATTACAATACCATACTGGTATTCTATGTCCCCACCATAATTGTCTTGAAATACACCAATCTTGAATGTTTTCCATCCAGTTAAAGTATGTTTTTTCAAATCTTTCTGGTACAAACTTAGTTTCTTTATTTTTTACAACTTCAATAGCTGGTTCTGCTAAAGAATCCATCTTTACATACCATTGTTTTGATATTATTGGTTCTATTACAGTTCCACATCTATCATGAGTTGATACGTTATGAGTATGGTCTTTTACTTTTACTAATAGTCCAAGGTCTTCTAAGTCCTTAACCATAGCTTTTCTTGCTTCATATCTTTCAAGGCCCTTATATTTTCCGCCTTTTTCATTTATGAATCCTTTATCATCCATAATTCTTATTTGAGGAAGATTATGTCTCTTACCTACTTCAAAGTCATTTGGATCATGTGCTGGAGTTATTTTTACTGCTCCTGTTCCAAATTCTATATCAACATAGTCATCTCCAACTATTGGAATCTCCCTATCTACTAATGGAAGTATTAGAGTCTTTCCAATAAGATGCTTAAATCTATCATCATTTGGGTTTACAGCAACTGCTGTATCTCCAAGTAAAGTTTCTGGTCTTGTTGTAGCAATTTCTAAAAATCCACTACCATCTGTTAATGGATAATTAATGTGCCAGAAATGTCCGTTTTGTTCTTCATATTCTATTTCTGCATCTGATAATGCAGTTTGACATTTAGGACACCAGTTAGTTATTCTATTTCCTTGGTATATAAGACCTTCATTATATAGCTTAACAAATACGTGCTTAACAGCTTTATCTAAATGTTCATCCATTGTGAATGCTTCTCTAGTAAAGTCAGCTGAACAACCCATTTTCTTAAGTTGAGTTCTTATTCTACCTCTATATTCATCTGTCCATTCCCAAACTTTTTCAAGGAATGCTTCTCTTCCCATTTCTTTCTTTTTAAGCCCTTCTTTTAAAAGTTCATTTTCAACTTTTACTTCTGTTGCAATTGATGCGTGGTCTTGTCCTGGAAGCCATAAAGTTTCAAATCCTTGCATTCTCTTAAATCTTATAAGCATATCTTGAAGAGTATTATCAAGTGCATGACCTAAGTGTAACTTACCTGTTATATTTGGTGGTGGCATAACTATTGAATAAGGTTTCTTATTCTTATCTACTACTGGTGTGAAATATTTGTTATCTTCCCAAGTTTTATAAATTCTATCTTCGAATTCTTTCGGGTCATATGTTGTGCTAATGTTTCTTATATCTTCTGACATTAATATTCCTCCTTTAATTCCTTTTAAATTAAATCATTCTAAATTAGATTTATTGTATAAAAAAAGAGCTTTCATCCTAGAAAGGACGAAAGCTCGTGGTACCACCTTAATTCTTACAAAAATTAAAATTAATCTTTATAAGCTCTTAATTTAAATAACGATCTTAGTGAGACCGTCTTTAGTTACTATAATTTCACTAAAGAAGCTCCGAAGCTACCTTCAAAATATTCTGCTTAAAGGGCTCTCACCATAATCCCTTCTCTCTTTAAAGCTTACTATCTTTACTCCTCTTCATCTTAGCTGTTTAATATATCAATATTTACTTATATATGTTATAGCAATAATTATTATTTGTCAACATATTAATTGTTTAAAGTTGCACTTGCTTCTTTTAAAGTAGTTAAAACTTCTTTATTTTCTTTATTGCTTGTAACTTCTTCAGTCTCATCTTTCATCTTCTTAAATGCAACTGAAAGCATAAGCTTTATTCTATTTACTTGGTTTACAACTGAAGCACCAGGATCATAATCAACTGCAACTATATTAGCACTAGGATAATTTTTCTTTAATGCTTTCATCATACCCTTACCTGTTACATGATTTGGTAGACAAGCAAAAGGTTGCATACAAATTATGTTATCAGCACCTGATTTAATAAGTTCTATCATCTCTGCTGTTAGGAACCATCCTTCTCCAGTTTGATGTCCAAGAGATAGTATTTTTGATGCGAAACCACCTAATTCTTGTATCTTCTTAGTTGGTTCAAATCTATCACTCTCTTTTAAGGCTTTATTCATTTCTTTTCTGAAGCTTTCCATATACTTCATTGCAAGTATACTTAAATCTCTAGTCTTTTTAGAGAAACCTAAATATTTATGCTTAAAGTCACTATCATAAGTTGAATATAAGAAGAAGTCTAAAAGATCTGGAACAACAGCTTCCGCTCCTTCACTTTCTAAAAGACCTACAATATCATTATTTGCTGTTGGATGATATTTTACTAATATTTCACCAACAACTCCAACTCTTGGTTTCTTGATATTTAGCAGCTCTAATTCATCGAATTCTTTAACTATATTTTTAATATTTTTATTAAATTCTCTCTTGCTTCCATTTTTTAGATTCTCTTTTGCAATCTTATTCCACTTATCGTGAAGTCTATTACTTGAACCAGGAATAGCCTCATATGGTCTTGTTCTATATACTACTCTCATAAATAGATCTCCATAAACAAGTGCCATTAGCGCTCTCTTTATAAACTTAACAGTTATTTTAAATCCTGGTTGTTTCTCAAGTCCAACAGCATTTAGTGAAAGTATTGGAATGTTTGTATACCCTGCATTTTTAAGTGCAAGCTTTAAGAATCCAATGTAATTTGTTGCTCTACATCCTCCACCAGTTTGAGAAATTATAACTGATGTGTTGTTAATATCATACTTCCCTGATTTTAATGCATTTATTATTTGCCCAATAACTATAATTGATGGGTAACAAGCATCATTATTTACATATTTTAATCCTTCTTCAATAGCACCCGGATCATTTTCTGGTAATATTTCCAAATTGTATCCTGCAGAATTTGCTGCAACTTCTAACATATTAAAGTGAATTGGTGACATTTGTGGACATAAAATAGTATGACTTTTTCTCATTTCTTTAGTAAATACAGGGTTTTTATACTCTATATTTTCTTTAACTGGAGTGTAGTTATTTCTTCTTCTTTCCTCAATAGCTGCTTTTAAAGATCTTATTCTTATTTTTGCAGCTCCTAGGTTATTACCTTCATCTATTTTTAATACAGTATATATTTTACCCTTTTCTTCTAATATTTCATTTACTTGATCAGTTGTAACAGCATCTAATCCACATCCAAATGAATTTAACTGTATCATCTCTAATACTTCTGAATCTCTAACATAAGCCGCTGCTCTATATAATCTTGCATGATATGTCCATTGGTCTACGACTCTAAGTGGAGCATCAAGCTTTCCTAAATCTGAAACACAATCTTCTGTAAGTACTGCCATTCCAAATGATGTAATTACATCTGGGATACCATGATTTATTTCAGGGTCTATATGATAAGGTCTTCCTGTTAAAACAATACCTTTTTTATTGTTTTTCTTTAAGTACTCAATAACTTCTAATCCTTTATCTCTTATATCTTTTTTATAATTTTCTCTCTCTTTAAATGCTTTTTCTACTGCTACTTTAGCTTC
>NZ_JAVXRL010000023.1:0-11602 GCF_036643715.1 Clostridium sp.
GCTGAAGTTAAAGATAAAGATTTTTCTGCTATAAAAATGATTAATTCAATTAAAGAACTAACTAATGATACAGCATCTATTAATAAAGATTCTATATTAAACAGTTATAAATTTTTCTTAATGGAAAGAGGTTCTGATTTATTTACTATTTCAAGTAGTATTTTAAATGAAAAAGGTATTATTGAATTTTATAAATTTGTAGATAAATATTCAAATATTCACATTAATGAGTCCCTTTCATTAAAATCAATAAAAGAATTTTATTTAACTTTTGAAGATAAGCTATGTAAAAATGAAATATCTCATTATAATAAAATTTTCAAAAATAATGATATATTAAAATTTAAAGACTATACTTTGAAAATCGCTGAAAGAAAATCATTAGATACAATTTTATCAAACTATTTTTTATATAAGTATTAAAGGAGTAACAATCAACTTGTTACTCCTTTTATTTAACCTATTATTTCATTAACTAACTTATCTAAAATTCTATTTTTATTTCCCTTAGAATATCTGTAAATAGGTATCGTTACAAAGATACCACCTAAAGTTCCACAAATTATATCATACATAGTGTCACCTAATCCATTTTGAGCAGTTAATCCAAATAACTGATCTGTAGCAAATTCCCAAATTTCCCAGGCTCCTGCACAAGCTATTGCAAACATAATTGTAAATATAACCATTGCACATGGTTTAATAGCTGTATTCTTTTTGCTACCAAATAAATAAGTATACGTAGCAAATCCTATAAATCCAATTAAAAATCCTGATGCTAAGTGAAGTATTTTATCATATCCTTCAATTCCATAAAAGTTAAGTACATTTGCTAAGTACATTGAAAAGAATATAAATATTACTATAGCCACATATGTCATTTTTGATTTTCTTAAAAAACTTCTTTTAAAAAGCACATCAAGTACTAAAAGCGTACCAAGTATTAATATTATTCTCGGTATCTTCTCTCCACCCCTATATGCAATATCCCAAACTGTAGTAATTGCAATTAAAATTAAGAATGTATAAGTTACAATCTTATCATAAGTTAATTTCATAATTTTTCATTCCCCCTAAAATAATTATTTATTATAATTCCCTCGATATAATAGTGTAGCTAATAAAAACCCGCCAACAAATCCTCCAATATGACCTAAGTTATCAATATTTGATGATGTAATCCCAATATAAAGGTTTAATGCTATAACAGCTACAACATTTCCTATAACCCCTTTTTGAAGATGTTCTTTCTCTTTAAGTGCAAATAATAAGAATGCTCCAAGAACCCCAAAAATAGCTCCTGACGCTCCAACTGATATAGTATCTGGTGCTAGAAAATAACTAAGTGCACTTGATGTAATAGCTGATACAAAATAAATTGAAAGATATTTTTTTACTCCAAATATTTTTTCAACTACTGATCCTACAACAAATAGAGAGTACATATTAAATACTATATGCATCAATCCACCATGTAAGAAGCTACATGTTACTAGTCTCCATATCTCGCCTTCATTAATAAGATAGTTAACCTTTGCACCATACTTAACTAAAACTAACCCATTAATATCAATAATATTTTTTGATGCTATTGCAGTTAATAAAAATATAATAACATTTATTAAAATCAGCGTCATTGTCACTGGACTTTGTTTAAATAAATTTTTAGATCTTTCTCTTTCATTTTCTTTATCTATCACTTCTAAACAAGCTTTAAGTGGTTCTGTACTTCTATCGCAATAAAGTATTTCTTTAGTATTTATGTTATATATTAATTTATAATTTAAGTTGCCACTTCTAATATAATCTCCCTTAACTAATATAATACTATTTAGTATAAACTTTTTTCCAAGTGATGCTAAGTATTCAAAGCTTTCTTTTAAATTAATATCTTCATTTGTATCTTCACATATTATTACAGCGTATATACAATCGTCTAAATCCTTAATAGCAATCCACTTTTCACCATCATTAAATTTACTAAAATATTGACTTATGTAAAACCCTTGAGTCTTTGTTAGAAAATTAAAAACATTATTCTCAAAACCTCTCATGTTTATAAACCTTTCTCTTTCATTTATTACTTTTACTTAAAGTTTAACTATTAAAAATCTCCAAGCAATTAGACTTATATTATATACTAATTTAATTTACAAAATATATAATCTATCAAAAAAAAATTGTTTTATTTTTTATATTCGAAATAAAGTTACATAATTAATATATCATTAATTTTTGATATGATTTCAATCACATTACAAAAAAACTATAGTAGTACAATAATATTAAGAACTTAAGATACGAACTAAAGCTTTAAATTAAGGTTTAAATTTTTATTTCTTATCTTATATTTAATAAAATATTGGAGGATTTAATTATGAGCGAATTTACTGAAATTGAAATCGAAAAAATAATATCTGGTGAAGATAACATTAAGGACTTTAAGAAGTTCTTGAAGGAATTTGGTATAGAAGATATTTTTGAAGATGTAACTTTAACACATATAAAAGATAGATTAGAAGTTTTACTTGCAATTGCAAATGAAGATTTAGACCCTAAAATTTCATCTAAGAAAAAAGAACTTAAAAAACTTTTAGAAAACCTTAAAGGTGAAAAAGATAAGAGAGCTGCTATGCGTGCTTTAAGAGAAATATACTCAGCATATAGTAGTAGTGATTTAGATGAACGAGAATTAGATATAAAATTAAAACGTTCTTTAAAAGAAGTTAAAAAATATGAACACTTTAAGAAACATGAAGAAGCTATCGCTGAAAAATGGATTAGAGATTTAAATAAAAAAGGTAATAAAATAGAAACTTGCTAATAATAAAAAGTACTTAATCATATATGATTAAGTACTTTTTTGCATTTTATTATAAGTTTTCTTCTAACATATCCATTAATTCATTAAATCTATTAATAGTTGCTTCTAATGGTTTGGATGTTGTCATATCAACACCAGCTTTTTTAAGTATATTTATAGGATAATCACTTCCACCACTCTTTAAGAATGTAATATACTTTGAAACTGCATCCTTCTCATCATTTAATATTGAACTTGCAAAGGCTGATGCTGCTGCATATCCTGTTGCATATTGGTAGACATAAAAGTCTGAATAGAAATGTGGTATTCTTGCCCATTCTATATCAATCTCTTCATCAACTACGATATCCGGTCCAAAATATTTGACATTTAGTTCATGCCATTTATTTGAATACTCTAAAGCAGTAAGTGGTATTCCACTTTCAATGCTCTCATGAGTAAATAATTCAAATTCTGCAAACATAAGTTGTCTAAATACAGTTGTTCTTATTTGTTCTAATTCTTGATTTATAAGATATAACTTCTTCTTTTTATCCTTCTCATTATTAATCAAATGATGAATTAAAAGAGCTTCATTGGTTGTTGAGGCTACTTCTGCACAGAATAAAGTATATCCAGAATAAAAATAATTTTGAGTCTTTCTAGAATAATATGAGTGTATTGAGTGACCCATTTCATGTACTAATGTTGATACATCATTTAAATCATAATTATAATTTAAAAGAACATATGGCATTGTATCATAACATCCCCAAGAATAAGCCCCTCCTTTTTTACCTTTATTTTGGTACTTATCAATCCAACCACTACTTATTCCTTCTTTAAAGATGTCTAAATATTCATTACCTAAAGGCTTAAGACCTTCTAAAGCTATATTCACTCCATCTTCAAACTCTATATGTTCTTTTTCTATTTCAATTACAGGAACATATAAGTCGTACATATGCATTTTTTGAAGACCTAACATTTTCTTCTTTAATGATACATATCTATGAAGAGACTTTAAATTATCATCAACTGTATTTATGGCTTCTTTATATACTTTAACATCGATATCATTTGGCTTTAATGATGCTTCAAGTGCACTTTTATATTTTCTAACTTTAGCTGAAAAAATAAAATTTTTAATTGAAGCGCTTAAAGTTGTACCAAATGTATTTTTAAGATCCTTATATTCTGAAAATAAAGTTTTGAAAGCTTCCTTTCTTACTTCTCTATTTTTAGACTTTATAAATCTTGAATAATTACCTTCTGTAAGTTCAACTTCATTCCCAGTTTCATCTTTTATCTTTTTAAATTTCATGTCTGCATTAGATAGCATATTATGAATAGCATCTGGTGCATCTAAACAATCAGATACTTGTGATAATAGTTCTTCCATCTCTTTTGTAAGCACATGATCTTTCTCTTTTAAAATATCTTTAAATAAAAATTCATACTCTTTAAGATCTGGTACATCACTTATAGCCTTTAGTATATATTCTTCACCTAACGCTAATATTTCCGGTACAAAATAAGCTGAATAACTTGAGAAGTCTGCCATATAACTATCAATTTTACTCATTCTAGCTTGATTTTCATTATTTGCAGTATCTTCATCACTTTTTAAATGAGAATACACATAAAGCTTCTCTGCAAGTCTATTCATTTTCTCTGAATACTTTATGTATGCTAAAATATTTTTTGGTTCATTTAACTTACCTTCAAATTCCTTAAGCTTTGGTGATTCATTTTTTAAAAGTTCAAAATCTCTTTCAAAGTCTTCTTTTGAACTATATATCTTCTCAATATTCCACTTATCTTCTACTTTTATATCTTCTCTATTTTTTAAAGTAGTTTTTTCCATAAATTTCTCCTCCTTTTCAAACTTATAATAAACTTAATTCTTTATTATTCTATGCCTTTAAGGAAATTTTAATCTTCTTTATATTCTTCTTCTTTACCTTCTATGTTTTTAAATACAGTCTCCATTTCACTTTCAATAAGATCTACTATTGTAGTTACATTTTCTTGCATTCTATTATGATCATCATCATATTTAAATTTTATTATATATGTTGGGTTATATTCTTCTAATTCTTCTATTACTTCATAACCCTTTTCTTCAAATGCTTTTACATTGAATAAATCATATATTGCTGAATATTCCCATTCGCTTACATCTTTGTTTGTATCAAAGTATAAACTTACTGTATCTCCATCTACAAAAAACTTTCTTACATGTAAAGCTCCGTCATTAACACTAAAGCTTCCAAGCTCCTTTGTTATAAATCCTGTTTCTTTATCTTTTTCCATTAATACTAAACTTGAAAAATCCATAATTTATTCCTCTTTTCTCTCTAATAATATTGTTCATTTGTTCTTATTATAAACTATACCTACTATTTTATGAAATATTAATTATAATATTCTTTACTTTATGGTAAAATATGGTAATATTTTATTATAATAGTTTTAGGGGTGATATTAAAATGGATAATAAACGTGTTAAAAGAAGAGGTAGAATTACAAGGCTTGAAAGGTTTAAAATTAAACAAAGAAAACGTAGACGAATAGCTTTAGTTGTTTTTTGTGTTCTAATTACCGTTGGTGGCTTTTTAACTAAAGAAGTTATCGCTTATAAAAAATGTCAAGATATTTCATCTGCTGTTGAGTATTATATGACTTCTAACATAGATGAAGCTCTTTTAAGAGTACAAAATATGGAACTTAAGTTTTCTGATGGTGCTACAGCTGTTGTTGAAGCTTCTGGTCTTTCAAAAGAGAAGCCTCATGAATCAAAAAAAATTGAGTGCCACCTAAAAAAAAATAACAACTCCTGGAAATTAGAAAATCTATATACTTTGAATTAATTAATCTTGCAAATCATTTGCATAAAAGTGTATAATAAAGGGTAACTATTTTTAGGAGATGATTCTTTGATTAATATAACAAATCTTACATTTTCATATACTAACAAACCACCTTATTTAATTGATAATGTGAGTTTAGATATACCTAAAGGTGCTTATGTGTCTGTAGTTGGTGAAAATGGAAGTTGTAAAACTACCCTTGTAAAACTTATACTAGGACTTTTAAAACCTACATCTGGTACTATAGATGTAAAAGCTAATGGAATTGCATATGTACCACAAAAGATTGAAAGTTTTAATTCTCAATTCCCTATTTCAGTATATGAGATTTTAAAAACTCATGGTAAATCAATAGGGGTAAAAAATAAAAATGAAATTAATAAAGCTTTAGAAAAAGTAAATATGTTAAACTTTATAAATACATTAATAGGAAACTTATCTGGAGGACAACAACAAAGAGTCTTTATAGCAAGAGCTCTTATGGGAAATCCCGAACTTATTATACTAGATGAGCCATCTACTGGGGTTGATTCTAAAAGTCAGCTATCTGTATACTCATTGCTTCATAGGCTTAATGTTGAAAATGGTAAAACAATAATATCAGTAGAACATAATGTTTCATTGGCTTTAAACTATTCAACCCACATAATTGAAGTAATATCTGGTACTCCAACTCTTTATACAAAGAATGAGTATATAAAGCATACTTCATTAAGAGATAAGAAAATATTAAATTTATAATAGAAAGGTTTTTTACTTTATGTTTGAATTAGACTTTATGAGAAACGCCTTTATCGCTGGTGGAATTATATCGATTCTATGTCCCTTTATCGGCTTATTTTTAGTACTTAGAAGATACTCAATGATTGGAGACACACTCTCCCACTCTTCCTTTGCAGGAGTTGCTATTGGGTTAGTTATAGGAGTTAATCCTTTAATTACTGCATTTTTATTTACAACTGTTTGTGCTCTTGTTATAGAGTTTTTACGAGATTATTATAAGCGCTATGCAGAGCTTGTAATGTCAATTGTTCTGACTTTAAGTCTTGGTATTGCAATTATTTTAATAAGTAGTGGAAAAGCCTCTGCAAATGTTAACTCATTTTTATTTGGTAGTATCCTTACAGTAACTAAACAAGATATTATGCTTATATTAATAACAGGAATTGTATGTTTAATAGTATTAGCTCTTATATTTAATAAGCTTGTATATGTTACCTTTGATGAAGAAGGTGCTAAAACTACTGGTATTCGTGTTAAATTAATAAATTATATATTTACTATGTTAATAGGTGCAACAATATCAATGTCAATAAGAATTATGGGGATATTAGTTATATCTTCAATAATAGTAGTTCCAGTTGCAACTGCTATTCAGCTTAACAAGAATTTTAACAAAACTCTTGTTTTCTCAATATTATTTGGATTTATTGATATTATGTTCGGACTTGTAGCATCTTACTATATGGATAGTGCCCCTGGTGGAACTATCGCAATTATGTCTGTAATAACTTTACTTACAGTAATTATTTTTAAAAAATTCTTCAAATAAAAAAACATCTCAAATTTATTTTTGAGATGTTTTTTTACACTTATCACATACACCCTTCATTTGTAAGTTATGTTCTGTAAGCGTGAATCCTGTTTGCCTACTTATTATTTCTTCTATTTGAATCATTGGACAAGCGAGTTCGACCTCTTTATGACATATGTCGCATTCTAATAAATGCTTATGATTTACTTTATGAGGTCTATATATAGCTACACCATCTTCTAATATAAATTTATCTACTATATTTTTTTCTAAGAAAGCTTCTAAAGTTCTGTATACAGTGCTTAAATTAATATTTATGTTTTCTTCTCTACAAATATCGAATATTTTATCTGCACTTATACTTTCTTTACTTTCTTTTAATATTGTTAGAATTTCTAATCTAGCCTTAGTTATTTTTATTCCCTTATCCTTTAATATATTTAGAACGTCCATATTAATTATCCCACCCTATAAATTTAAAGAATTATTATACTATAATTTTATCACTTATACTAAAAGTTTTAAATACATTTAGAAGAAAATCATTTTTATTGCCATAATTATTAATATAGTTCCTCCAAAATAATTAGCATATCTTTCTATAAATTCTATACGTCTAATATATTTGCATAGCACAATAGCTGTATAGCATATCACAAATGTTATTAATCCAACTAGTACAGAATATAAAAAAAGTACAAGTAATGAAACTGTATTCATTAATGTAAAACCAATTACTAGTGCATCAATACTAACTGATATACCTAAAAATATACTCATACCCTTTTTTAGAAGTATTGATTCTTCTTCTTTTTTAATTGCATCAAATATCATTATCCCTCCAACTCCAAAGACAACAATTCCTCCTACAAATGTTGGTATATCTATAACCGTATTTAGCATACTCCCTACAAAACCACCTATAAATATAAATAAAAATTGAAAAAATCCAAATGAAAAAATGTATGCATACTTATCTTTATTTTTAACTCCTCTCTGTACTCCAATACTTAAAGTAACTCCCAAAGCATCCATAGCTAATGCTATCCCTAATATTATTACCGATATAACACTCATTATTTTCTCCCTATATTAATTATTTTTCATATGTTTTATTATTAGTATGTTTACTTAAAATTTATTCTAGTTTTTAATTTTTTTATGAAAATACTTTATTTTATATCATTTTTATTGTATAGTATTAAACAGAGTATGTTATAACTTTAAATAGTATATCACATATAATAAATTTTCTTATATAAAGGAGCGTATTTATGTCAAATTGTATTATTGCCCAATCAGGAGGACCAACTTCAGTCATTAATTCTAGTGTTGTTGGTTTAGTTAAAGCGAACGAAGAATTAAAACTATATGATAAGGTTTATGGAGGTTTAAACGGAGTTGAAGGAATCCTAAACGGAAAGATCATAGAATTGTCTTCAAAAACTTCTGAGGAGTTAAATACATTTACATATACCCCATCTTCAGGACTTGGTTCTTGTAGATATAAATTAAAACCACTTGAACAATCAACAGAAGAATATGACAAGCTTTTAAGTATATTAAAAGAATTAGATATAGACACATTTTTCTACGTTGGTGGAAATGACTCAATGGATACAACAGCTAAGCTTTCAAGATATTCAAAAGAAAATGGATTAAATATTAAATTCATAGGTATTCCTAAAACAATTGATAATGATTTAATGCACACAGACCATACACCTGGATTCGGTAGTGCTGCAAAGTTCATTTCAACTGCTGTTTTAGAAACTTACCTTGATTCATCTGTTTATAGTAATAATGGAATATTCATAATTGAAACAATGGGAAGAGATACAGGATGGCTTGCAGCATCAGCATGTACTGCTAAAATTGATGGTAAGCAAGTAGCTGACTTTATATATGTTCCTGAAATAGAATTTGATAAGGAACAATTTTTAATGGATGTAAGAGCAAAATTTAAAGAACAAAATCAAGTTTACATAGTTGCTTCAGAAGGTCTTAAAAATGCTAATGGAGATTTTCTAACTGAACTTAACTGTGTTTCTGGTGATTCATTTGGACATGCCCAGTTAGGTGGTGTTGGTGAATATTTAAGAGGACTTATATTATCAGCTGGTATTACTACAAGAGTTAAAGCATTAGAACTTGGAGTATTACAAAGATGTGCTATGCACTGTGCTTCAAAAATAGATATAGAAGAAGCATTCCTCGCTGGATATGAGGCGCTTAAGTATGCACAAAAAGATATGAACGGTTATATGGTTGCTATAAAAAGAGATTCAAATGCACCATATAAAACATCATTCTTCCCAATTGAAGCAGCAGAAATAGCAAATAAGGTAAAATACCTTCCAACTGAATGGATAAATGAAAAAGGAAATAACTTAACTGAGGAAGCACTTGAATATTTCCTACCACTATTTGAAGGAACTCCGACTTTATGCTTTGAAGAAACTCTTCCAAAGTACAAAGTTTTCAATAAATAAATATGACCAAAAAAGAAAGCACAGCAAGTTTCGCTGTGCTTTTATTCATACAAATAAATAATTGGTCTTAATATATATCCACATACTAAAATCCAAATAATACTTAATAAAACTTTTGGACTAATCTTTAAAGGAAATATCACCATTAATGTAGTTACTAATACTAATAGTGAAATAAATAATAATTTAGACATTTTAGTAACTTTAAGCTCCTTTGTACAATAAGGACAATTAATTTTATCTAAATTTTCTTTCTTTAATAAATATTTTAAACTTATTTCTCTATTACAATAAATACACCTTTTCACATTTAACTTCCTTTTAAATTGTTAAGCCTTCACACCATACTTTTTACTTATATCCTCAATTTCATTTAAAAGACAATATACTTCCTCTCTAGTATTATAAGGTGCAATACTTACTCTAACCATCCCATACATTTTAGCTCCATTAACTTTTAAATATCGTTCTGTATCATATTCACTTAAATTCATAAGCCTTCTACAATATGGATGGGCACAAAACCATCCGTGCCTTACTGCTATTCCTCTGTTATCAGCTAGAAGTTTTGCTACATCCTTATGGTATATACCATTTATATTAAATACATCTATACCTAGCCTATCTTTTCTATTTTTTGTGTCTCCATAACAAACAACGTTAGGTATACTAATTAATCCATTATTTAAAATATCAAATAGCATTTCTTCTCTTGCAAACAAATTGTCAAATCCTATTTTATCAAGTTCCTTAAGGGCTTCTACCATTGAAACTACGCCAAAAAAATTAGGTGTTCCAGCTTCATTTTTCTCTGGTGTATCTAAATATACTATTTCGGAATCCTTAACTAATTCAACGGTTCCACCTCCTTGTTTATCAGGAGCTACTTTATTAAATTCATCTTTTTTACAAATTATCGCTCCACTTCCAAAAGGAGCATAAAATTTATGACCTGAAAATACTAGAAAATCTATTTTCTCATCACCAGTTCCAATTTCGAATTTCCTGTGCGGCACAAGTTGTGCTCCATCCACTATTATCTTTCCACCATATTTATGAACTAGTTTACTTATTTTATGAATATCATTCATATATCCAGTTACATTAGATGCTCCTGTCACTGATAAAAACTTTATTCTTCCATTATACATATTTAGCTTTTCTTCTAATGAATTATAATCGAGTCTTCCATTTCCATCTATATCAACATAATCAACTACAGCATTTTTTCTCCATGGGAGATCATTTGAATGATGTTCCATCCTTGTTGATAATACAATTTCATTATTACAAAGAAGGGTATCCGCTATTTTATTTATTCCATCAGTTGTATTATTTACGAATATAGCAGTATATTCATTCTTATCTTTTACTCCAAAATAATCAAGTAAATATTCTCTACAGCTATTATACATATTTGTTGTGAAAGTTGCCTTCTGGCCAGCTCCCCTTCCAATTGATGCATAGTATTCACTTAAAAATTCTATATATTCTACTACACTTTTTAATGGAGGTGTTGTTGCTGCATTATCAAAGTTTATACCACGAACTTTTTTTCCATTTTTTAAAGTTATTTTACTTTCTATACCTAAGAGTTTACCTCTTAAAACATTCTTCTTTATCTCCATTTATATCCCTCCACTATATAATACTCATACCCTTTATTAATGTTCTCTGTTTATTGTTCTACCCTAATCTCTTTATGAATATTTATAGAAGTAACAAGACTATTTATGCTTCATATATTTAATATATAGTATTCTTTGGAGGTAAAAAATGAAACCAGATAAAAAATATATGCCTTATACAAATGATGACCTTATTTTTGACACATTTGAAATAGAAACTCCATTCTCAAAACTTAATTATGGTCTAACTCCTATTATAAATATTGAAAATG
>NZ_JAVXRL010000023.1:11630-44806 GCF_036643715.1 Clostridium sp.
CTATTTTAGAAGTTCAGAAGATATTGAAATTGAAGATTTAAGAGCTAAAACAATTAACAAAGCTCTTGGAGGTGATGAAGAATTATATTGCTATAATAAAACTTCTTATATGAATTTATCTAATAACTTTGAAGTTCCAACACCAACAGATATATTAAGAAACTTTGATATGGACCTCAATGAAGAAGATTTAATAGCTGCATCTTCTAGAAAACCTAATGATGATGATGATAATTTAAACTTTAACTTTGATAACAAAAATTTTAATAATAAAAATTTCAACATGCCTGGATATTGTAGCGGAGAATATGTATTTGATCAAATAAGACGATTTAATCCAATGATATTAAATACTTTAGATTCTTATAGAATTCCATATCCAATTGCAAGAACTTTAATAATTCGCATCGCTAATTTATCTAATAAATATTGCTATAGAGAGTAGGTGATTTAATGTTTATGTTAAGAGAAACTCTTCCTAATTTAAAATCTAAAATAAGATTTATACATGCAGTTCCTGGCGCACCTTCTATAGATATATACTCTAAAGGTGTATTATTAAAATCTAATGTATCTTTTGGCGACTTATCAGAATATATTGAGCTATCCCCTGGAGATTACACTTTAGATTTATATCCGTCAGGAACATATGATACTCCATTTTTTTCAGGTAATTTAACTATTAAACCAAACAGTTACTCAACTGTTTCAGTTGTTACAAATAATTCTGTAATATCGTTTTTTGTATTAAAAGATACTGCATCTAAAGCTAGCTCTGATATATCATTTTTAAGATTTATAAATCTATCTCCAAATGCTCCTTTACTATCTTTAAGTATAAGAAATAGAGATACACTTTTTAATAATGTTGAATATCTAGAAACTACTGGCTACTATCCTTTATCACCTGGCATTTACAATTTCACACTAGCATTTTCAAGTGCTAGTGCTGTGTCAAAAACTTTAACAAACGTTACTTTGCTACCAGGTGAATTTGAAACAATATATGTTATAGGTTTACTAGATGGCATACCTGACATTGGATATATCCTGTCTAGAGATGGTAGAACTTAAAAAAATGAGCGGTAAACAATTATTTGTTTACCGCCATTTAAATATATATTATGAATATGTTAACATACATCTTATCTTCTTAAATAAAACTGGCTTTATAACTTCAATCTCTTCAGGTTCATGTAAAATTATAGAACTATAACATACACTACCAACTAACTCAATTATCATAAATAATGTTATTCTTCCTTCTTCTTCACTGAATCCTTTCTCTAATAACTTTTGCAAAAACTTATTTATTATTTCATCCATATTCGTATTCTCTTCAATTTCACTTTGATTCTTATGAATTACATAAGAAAAGTTTTTATTTATAACCCCTAGTAATAATTTATTTTCTTTAAAGTAATCTATTATGTATTCTGTAAAGTGTAGAACCATCTCTTCAATATTCTTATACTGCTTTTCTTTTGTATCATCATAAGCTTCTTCTATTAATATAGAACTTTTAAGTAATATTAATTTTTTTACTAAATCATATTTATCTTTAAAATATAAATAAAAAGTACCCTTTGCAACTCCTGCATTTTTTACTATTTCATCAATTGATGTATTGTTTATACCTTTACTTTTAAATATTTCATAAGCAGCATTATATAAATTCAATTCCTTTTTCTTTTTCTTTAAATATGTATTCCCTCGTAACTCATTATCATCTTTAAGCATTATTTCCTCCCAAAACAGTAATTATTATAATTTAATATTATCACCTATTAGTGAATAATAAAACCTTTTGATTCCTATAAATTGATTAGGAAGTGGATAAATAGTATAATATAAAGGCATAGAAGCACAAAGAAAATATTAGTTTAAAAAATTATTATAGAAATTATAATTAATAAAATATATTAGACTATATAAGGTGAGGATATATTATGATTGTTTTAAGTTGTAGAAATATAAAGAAAAGTTATGGTATTCAAGATGTACTAAAAGATATTACACTATCTGTCAATGAAGGTGATAAGGTTGGTATTATAGGTCCAAACGGTGAGGGTAAATCTACCCTTTTTAAAATTTTATCTAAACACATAACACCAGATGATGGAGATATGTTTATAGATAAAAATAAAACTATAGGATATCTTTCTCAACATCTTAGTTTACATTCTGAAAATACTATATATGCTGAAGTATGTAGCGTATTTCAAAATTTAATAAATTTAGAAAATAAAATTAAAGATATAGAAGTTAAAATGAATGAACCTTATGATGAGAGTAACGCATCTTATCATGAAAAATTAATAAAAGATTATACAACATCTCAAGAACTTTATGAAAACAGAGGTGGTTATACATACAAAGGTAATATTTCAAGAGTTTTAAAAGGTCTCGGATTTTTAGAAGATGATTTTAGTAAAGCAATTAACACATTAAGTGGTGGCCAAAAAACTCGTATAGCCCTTTGTAAATTACTTCTTCAAAACCCTGACATTCTACTTCTTGATGAGCCTACAAACCATTTAGATTTAGAAGCTATTGAATGGCTTGAAGAATTTTTAAAAAGTTACAAAGGAACACTTCTTGTTATTTCTCATGACAGATTCTTTTTAGATGCTGTTACTAATAGGACTTTTCAAGTTATAAATGGTCATGTACACTGTTACAATGCACCATATACGAAATATTTAGATCTTAAAGAAAAAGACTATGAGTCAAAACTTAAGGCTTATAACCTTCAGCAAGCTGAAATACAAAGACAAGAGGATATCATTCAAAAATTTAGATCATTTAATAGAGAAAAAAGTATTAAAAGAGCTGAAAGTAGAGAAAAAGCATTAGAAAAAATGGACAGAATTGATGCACCAGATAAAGAAAAAGGAGCTTCAAAAATTCAATTTGAGACATCAGTTAAAAGTGGATATGATGTTTTACATATAGAAAATCTTGCAAAATCTTTTGATGATAATAAATTATTTAATGATATATCATTTGATTTAAAACGTGGAGAGAAAATAGCTTTAATAGGTGACAATGGTAGAGGTAAAACAACCCTTCTTAATATAATAATGGGGAAAGTAAAACCTGACAGCGGAAAAGCTATTTTAGGCACAAATGTTAATGTTGGATATTATGATCAAGAACAATCCGATTTAGATTATGAAAAAACTATATTAGATGAAATATGGGATGCATTTCCTGATTTAACTACTACTAAAATACGTACATCTCTTGGATCTTTTTTATTTACTGGAGACGATGTTTTTAAAGAGATTAAAAATTTAAGTGGTGGTGAAAAGTGTAGAATAAATATTTTAAAACTTATGCTTTCAAAATCAAATTTCCTTCTTCTAGATGAGCCCACTAACCACTTAGATATTCCATCTAGAGAAGCACTTGAAAATGCTATATTAAGTTATGATGGAAGTATGCTAATAGTATCTCATGATAGATATTTTTTAAATAAAGTAATAACTAAAATAGTTGAACTTAAAGAGTCTGGAATGGATGAATATTTAGGTAATTACAACTATTATATTGAGAAGAAAGAGAATCCTTCAAGATTTGAATCTTATGAAGAAGTTTCAAATGGAAAAACTAAAACTAAAGTTAAAGAAGAGAAAAAGAAAGTTAAATTAGCTCAAAAGGAAATTAGAGTTAAGAAAACAAGGCTTAGAGAAGTTGAAAGTGATATATCAACTAGTGAATCCCTTCTTGAGGAGCTTACAAACAGTCTTTGTTTAGAAGAAATTTACTCTAATCCTAAAGAAGCAGAACGAGTTAATAAAGAAATTTCAAATACTGAACTTCATATAGAATCACTTTATGAAGAATGGGAATCTTTAAGTGAAGAACTGAATAGTTAAATAAAAAAAGATAGCTAAATTCCATATTTAGCTATCTTTTAATTTATACTTATTTAACTCCTGATGATCCAAATCCACCTTCCCCTCTTTCGCTATCTGAAAGACTTGAAACTTCAAAAACATCTACTCTAAATACTGGTTTAACAACCATTTGAGCTATTTTCATTCCATCTTCAACTACAAATGGATTTTTCCCATGATTTATAAGTATTATTAATAATTCTCCCCTATATCCCTCATCTATAGTTCCTGGTGTATTTAATACTGTTATTCCGTGTTTAAGCGCTAACCCACTTCTTGGTCTAACTTGTGCTTCAGTGTTCTTTGGAAGTTCAATTTTTATCCCTGTATGTATAAGTGCAGTTTCTCCCGGATTTATTGTAACTTCCTCAACTGAGTATAAATCTAATCCAGCATCACCTTCATGTGCATAATTTGGTAATTTAGCATTATCATTTATCTTTTCTACATTAAGTTTATATCTTTCCATCAAAATTCTCCTTTAGTATGTATTTAGTTAAAATTATACCATAAAAAATAAAAAACCTCCTTTTTTAAATAGGAAGTTTTTTATTAAGTATTATTAATTAAGTATATTTTCTTTTTTTCTATTTATAACGTATATAGTTTCTTCTTTTGAATAATTTGATATATTAACTTCATTCCATTTAATATAACTAGGTTTTTCGTATATACTTTTATCAATTATTTCGATAATTCTATAATTTCCATTTTCTATGTTTTTAAATTCTGCTTTTCCTTCTTCATTACTATAAATAGTTGCTTCTAAACTAGGAGAAACACCATTTATCCTATATAAATTCAGTTTAACTCCAGTAAAAGCTTCACCTTTTAAACTATTCATCAAAGTGTATACAGTTATCTTCCCTTTGGTTTTTCCCTTTGGTTTGTGTTGCAAAACATTACTTTCCTTCTCTCTTCTATTTTCAATTCCCAAATAAAAAACCCCCTAAATTAAGTGTATACTACACCTTATGCTTTATAGAGTTTCTTTGTTACTATTATTTTAAAATTTCGTAAGCTTTTTCTATACTTAAAGGTTTATAAAAATAATACCCTTGTATTGTATCGCAATTTATCTTTTTTAAATATTCATACTGCGCTTTATATTCAACACCTTCTGATACAACTTCTAAATTAAAATAATGAGATAAGTCAATAAGCTTTTCTATTATATATTCGCTTTTATTATCTCTTCCTATATAATCTATAAAACTCTTATCTATTTTAATAACGTCTATTGGTAATTCCCTTAAATAACTAAATGATGAATACCCCGTTCCAAAATCATCTAATGCAATAGTTATTCCAAGTTTCTTTAAATCATAAATTATTTTAGAATTTTTAGTTAATGAATTTATCATTGTACTTTCAGTTATTTCAAGTTCAATATTTTTAGGTGACACATTATATTTTTTTAAATTATTCTCAATAACTTCAACTATCTCATTATCTCTAAGTTGAATTGTAGATATATTTACAGCTACCTTTATTGGATCTTTTGATATATTATTAATTTCCTTGCACATCTTTATTGCATCTTCAATAATAAACTTACCAATTTCAATTATATCTCCACTTTTTTCTGCAAGCTTTATAAATTCATTCGGTGGTATATTTCCAAATATTTCACTATTCCACCTAATTAAATATTCAAAGCCTCTAATTTTTTTAGAGCTCGTAATTACTTTTGGTTGTAACAATCCATATAACTCTTTTTTATCTAATACCCTTTTTAATTCATCTGTAATTTTTAAGTTTCTCTTTAATTTACTTTCTATTTCTTCATCAAAAAACTTTATTTGATTTTTTCCTAAACTTATTGCATTATATAATGCAATATCTGCTTTTTTAAGTAATGATTTAATTTCAATTCCATCATCCTTTAAGAAACTTACTCCTATATTTATACTACAATAAATGTCATTTCCATCTATTTTTAAAGGACTATCAAATATTTTAACTATTTCTTTTAAATACTTATTAAGTTCTTTCTTCGATTCAAAATCTTCTAAAGACATTGCAAATTCATCACCTGCAAATCTTGATAAAAATCCTCTTTTATCTAGCTTTTCATTAATAACTATGCAAAACTCTTTTAATAGCTTATCACCTAAATCATGTCCATAGTTATCATTGACATCTTTTATATTATCTAATACCATGCATGCAATAGCAAAGTTTTTATTATCCTTTAATGCTAGCTCTATCTTTTCATTTGTATATTTATTAAAATATCTTCTATTAGGTTGTTTTGTAACATCATCATAATAACTCATAAAATAAATTTTTTCTTCTTTTTCTTTTCTGTCACTTACATCTCCTAATGACCCATATATTATTTGTTTTCCATCCTCGTTATAAACCATTCCTCTCAGTCTTATCCACAACATTCCCTTTATAGAATTCATTCTAAATTCACATTCGCAATATTCTTCATTACCTTCGACACAGACTTTATAAACATCTAAAATTTTATATCTATCCTCTTTAAGTATATTTCTTAAAAAATCATTTAATGAAACATCTAACACTTTCGAAGTTTTAACATAAAAAATGCTATGTAAATTTCCTTGTAATTTTATTGTATTTTCTTCTATATTCCATTGGAACATTACATCCCTTGTTCCGTTTAGTGCAAACCTATAATTTTTTTCACTTTCTTTTAATAGAAGTTCTTGCTTTTTCTTATCTACTAAGTCAAAAGCTGTACCTGCCATAATATATTTACCATTTTTTGATTCTCCGCATCCTTTTACTTCTATCGGTATTATTTGCCCTTCTTCTGACTTAACATTAAATTCTATTAAGAAATTACCTATATAGTTTGATTTAACCATTTTAGTGAAAAATTCTTCAACATATTTTCTATGTTCCTCCACTATATACTTTTGCATTTTTTCATAAGAGTCTATAGTGTCATTAGTTTTAAGTCTTTCTCTTGCAATACTTGATATATATAGCATTCTATCACTCTCATACCATTCCCAAATCAATCCATTAAGGCCTCTAATTGCTCTTTTATACCTACTCTTATTCTTTATAGATTCTTTATTAATAATTAGTAATTCATTCTCTTTTAAAACTTTCTGCTTTAATAGGAAATATAATACTAAAACACAAAGCACTATTGCAATATCTTTAAGATCATCAAATGTTATTATACATAGTATGATAACTAATGTAATTGCTATATCAACAATTTTAAAGCATTTATTTAGTGCAAATTTAGTTTTCCCCATTCCGTCACCCCATAGTAAAATTTATAACAATACTATTTTACCATATTTAACCTTATTTCACTAACAGAAATAGACATTTTTTATTTTTTTATGACAAAAAGGCAACTTTAAAAGCTGCCTTTTTATTTTTATTTATTAAATTATTTTTTCTTAATTCCGTTTAATACTAAGTTTAATATAACTCCAACTACTGCAGCTAAACTTAATCCTGATATAGTTACTGTTTCTGTAATTTTAATTGCTATCATAAATCCAAAATTTTGTTCAAGCATCGGATTTATATTTGGTGCTATTAATCCTACAAATATTATTGTAGCCATTACCAATACATTTTTCCAATTAAACTTAACTTTTTCATTTTTTATTGTCTTTGCACCAACTAATGCTATCATAGTGAATAACATTAAGCTAATACCGCCCATTACCGGTTCTGGTATAGTTCTTATTACTGTACCAAACTTTGCAACAAAACTTAGTAATATTGCAATTACAGCTGTGATTCTTAATATTGATGGATCATAATTTCTAGTTACTGCAAGTACACCCGTATTTTCTCCATATGTAGTGTTCGCAGGTCCTCCAAGTAATGATGCTGTTATTGTTGCAATTCCATCTCCAAGTAATGTTCTATTTAAACCTGGATCCTCTATGAAGTTCTTTCCAACTACTGTTCCATTTGTTGTTATATCACCTATATGCTCCATAAATACTGCTAGTACTACAGGTGCAATGATCATTATAGCTCCTGGGCTAAACTTTGGAAGTGTAAAGTTTGGAACTGCTAGAAGTGGTGCATTGCTTATTGCTGTTGTATCAACAAATCCAAATGAAAGTGCAACTACATATCCAACTAATACTCCAACTAATATTGCTATTTGCTTTGTAAAACCTCTTCCAAATTGTTTAATTAATAATGTCGTTCCGAGAGTTACTGCAGCTAGCATAATGTTTTTACTTGCCATTCCATAAGCTGTTGGTATAAGGTTTAATCCAATTACCATTATCATAGGTCCTACTACTTGTGCTGGTAATACTCTTTTAACTTTTTCTACTCCAATTTTTTTAATTAAAAATGAAGTGAAAACATAAATTAATCCAGCTACAAACATTCCTCCTTGAGCATATCTCAAGTCTCCGTATTCTAAACTAACTGCTTGTATTCCTGCTATAAACGCAAAGGATGATCCAAGAAATACTGGAACTTTTCCTTTTGTGCATATATGAAACATTAATGTTCCAACTCCTGCTGTAAATAATGCTACTGATAAGTCCAAACCTGTTAAAATTGGCACTAATACTGTCGCACCAAACATAGCTATTAAATGTTGAAGAGCTAGTACTACTCTAACTACTTTCGTTTTAAATGATCTTTCTTCTACTAATTCACATGTCTCAAATAATTGCATAAATTTATCACTCCTACATTTGTAAGGAGAAAGCTTAAAAACTTCTCCCTTTGTCAGCCTCACTGGACTGCATTTAAAAGGCATAAAAAAAACTTCTTACTTTTCATTGTAAGAAGTTGTTGCGCTCTAAATATATTTATAGAATTCTCCTATAAATATCACTACTCTTAAAACTTCTTACTGGTCTCTCTGAACCAACTTAAAGATTGTTTTCTTTTATTGAATTATAGCACATATAAGAAAAATATCAATATATATTTTAAAAACAGAATATTTTTTCAAAATAACAAGAAACTAATACTATTAATCTTTTTAGGAGGCACTTAATATGTGGAAAAAATTATTAATTGTATCTATTTTCTCTATAATCTTTAATATTCTACCAATAAATCAATGCTATGCTAATTCCAATGAAGATAATAAGAAAGATGAGAAGGTAGTCTACTTAACTTTTGATGATGCACCATCAAAAACTGTTTTTAAAAATATTCTAAATACTTTAGATAGTGAAAACGTTAAAGGAACTTTTTTCATTATAGGAAATCAAATTGCTGGAAATGAAGAAATTTTAAAACGAGCTTATGATGATGGTCATGCACTTGGTCTTCATAGTTTTACTCACGAAAAGAAAAACTTATATAATTCAAACGAAATGTTTTTAGATGAAATGATTAAGACGCAAAAAGAGATTGATAGAGTTACTTGCTATTCACCAAAAATATTAAGATTCCCTTTTGGTGTAAATAATAACACTTACAGACTACAAAAAAGCTTAGTAGATCTTCTGCATAAGAACAATTTAAAGATCTACGACTGGAATGTTGATAGTGGTGATGGGATGAATCCTAATTTAGATCCAAGTTCTATACTTAAAAATTCTAAAAGTGATAAGAATTTTGTTGTTATATTGATGCATGCATCAGAAGTAAATAAAAACACTTCAAAATCACTTAAAAATATAATAAATTATTACAAATCTAATGGCTATACTTTTAAAACTATTGATGAAACAACTCCTGAAATTTATCATTACATAAAATAAAACGACTAATATATTAGTCGTTTATTTTATATGATATCTGGTTTAAAATCTTCTTTGAACATATTTTTAACTTTTTTAAATTCATAAGGTTTACTATAGTAATACCCTTGGATCACATCACACTTTACTTTTTTTAAGTAAAGAGCTTGTTCTTTATTTTCTACCCCTTCAGCGACAACTTCTATCCCTAAGCTATGAGATAATGCTATAATACTCTCAACTATACATTTACTCTTATTATTTTGAGTTACATCATCTATAAAGCTTTTATCTATTTTAAGAATATCTACCGGTAAATTTTTAAGGTAACTATACGATGAATATCCTGTACCAAAGTCATCTAAAGCGATACTTGCACCCAAATCTCTTATTTTATTTAAAGTATCTATGTTTTTATCTGCTTCCCTCATTAAAATACTTTCAGTTATTTCAACTTCAATATATTTTAAAGGGACTTCATATTTTAAAGAAAATTCTTCAAAATCTTTAAATACTGCACTATATCTTAATTGTAATTCAGATAAGTTAACTGCAATTTTAAAATCCTCTTGTCCTTCTTCTATTAATTCTTTTACCTTTTTAAATACTTCTTCTAAAACAAATTTACCAATAGGCACTATTAGTCTTGTAGCTTCTGCTATAGGTATCATCTCTGATGGATATATTAGCCCTAGTTCATTGCTTTCCCATCTAAGAAGTGCTTCCATTCCATGCATCCTATAATCACTTAAAGAAATTTTAGGTTGAAACACAACAAATAGTTCTTTGTTTTCTAGTGCTTTTTTTAGACACCTTTTTAAATTGTATATTCTAGTAACTTCCACAGAAATACTATTATCAAAAAAAGTATATCCATTTTTGCCTTTTTTCTTGCTTGAATGCATAGCAGCGTCTGCTGATTTCAAAAGCATTTCAAAGCATTCTCCATTGTGAGGATATAAAGCCAACCCTATACTTGATGTTATATTTATATCTTCATCTAAAATTCTAAAAGGTTCTTCTAATACTTTTAAAACTCTAGTTGCAAAGCTTTTAACGCTATCAATATCATTAAAGTCTTTTTTGAAAATAATAAACTCATCTCCGCTATATCGGCATATTATATCTTCATCACATACCATATTATTAAGTCTATGTGCTATAGCTATTAAAATTTCATCTCCGATATTATAATTAAACATATCATTTATAATATTAAAATTATCAATATCTATTAGTATTAATGCAGCAATCTCTCCATTGTTACATTCATTGCTTTTTAAATATTCATTTACTTTCTCTTTCATATAATATTTATTATGAATCCCAGTCTCTATATCATAGAATGAACATTTATTATTTTCTGCAATAGAAATATTAAGTCCGACTTCATTTTTATGCGTTACCATTGTCTCTACCTTCAAGCTATTTTACTGTTCTTTTTTATCTAAGCTTTCCTCTTTACGTTTTTTGTCATTTATTAAAGTTACAACTAATGCTGTTGTTGCTGCTGCTAATATTGCTAGCTTACCTTTTTTCATTATACTCATAATTAACCACCTTTCTCCTATTTGGACATCTTTTCTATATTATACCCTATATATTAACATGTATTCTATAATTTATTGTTAAATTTTAATTGAAAAAAGGCTATATCAAAATATATTTATTTGATATAGCCTTTTATATAATTATCTAAACTGATTTGTTGATTTATTATAAATAAATCCACCTTTTTTTAGTGAATCCTCTAATACTTCAATACTAATATCCATATCATCTCCTAAACCTTCTAAGTTAGAATAATAATCTCTAAGTTTTAAGTTTATTATACTAACTAAAATATTTGGATCCATACATTTTATATCTTCTGTTGTCATAAACTATCACTTCTCTTTCTATAAGTTCGAATAACTTATTAACTCTATGTTGTTTTTATCTATATAATCTTTTAGTTTATCTGATGTTAAAACTTCAAGTTCTGCCTCACGTTGAACATTATATGAAGATATCTTTTTAAGTTCCTCACACTCATTAGAAGGATGTGCCATAAATTCAACTACATTATACTGTCCTTTAAGGTTATTTAAACGATTTATTAAATAATCTTCTGTTATATTACCCTCGTAAAATGTGCTATCAAAGAAATCTGGACATAATACATTATTTTCTTCTACAATATGTCTCATTTCATTTATTGGACATCTCATTGGAACATTTAGCTCTTTCGCAAGATTAATAACAAGTTTAAATACCTCTTGATTAAATGCATAAAAATGATGATGTGAATCTATATGATTTATCTTCATTCCTGTCTTTTTAAATTTATCAATTTGCCCTCTTAATTCTTTTTCAATTTCATAAATATTAATCGAATCAGGAATTAATTCTGGCTTTCTAAAAAAATTCCCATTTTCATCACAAATACTACTAACTTCATCCTTTGGCAATACTGGCTTTCCACAAGTCATTGTTAAGTGTATCCCCATCTCATTTATACCTTCAGCTTTTGCAATCTTTATTGCCTCTTCAAAAAATGGCATATTAGTCATAGCGGAAGTATCTCTCATTACTCCATTTAAAATACATTCAATAATCCCTTCTGATATGCCTCTTGTTAGCCCAAAGTCATCTCCATTAATTATTAACTTCATCTAAGTCATCTCCCTTTTACCATTTGTTTTATAATATTAGATATTTCTCTATCTCTTTAACAATATTTTCTAAGCTATCTTTTTCTGCCTTTTTAAATCTTCCTTTTGATGCACTATCAATATCTAAAACTCCTACAACCACATTACCTCTTGCCATTATTGGAATTACTATTTCAGAATTTGAATTAGAATCACAAGCAATGTGACCTTCGAAAGTGTTTACATCATCTACTATTACTGTTTTTTTAGTTTCAACAGCCTTAGCGCATACTCCTCTTCCAAGTTTTAATCTAACACAAGCTGGCTTTCCTTGGAATGGACCAAGTACTAATTCATCTTCTATTAAAATATAAAAACCAACCCAATTAACATCATCTAAAAATTCATTTATATATGCTGATATATTAGCTAAATTTGCAATAAAATTCTTCTCACTTTTTAATTGTTCTCTTGATGCTTTAACCATATAATTATAATTCTCTATACTCATAATATCCCCTCCGCCAATTATTTTCTTTATATTATATCACTATTTAAACATAATCCCAATTCTTTATCATCCTTCTTATTATAAATGTTGAAACAATTAATGTAATAACTTCAACTACAGGTATTGTCATCCATACGCCATTTAAACCAAATAAAGCACTTAAAATATTCACTAATAAAACTATAAGCACTAATCCTCTAACTATTGATAAAGTTATTGAAGCCTTCGACATCTCAAGCGATTGCATAAACCCTATATTTAATATATTTAAACCCATAGGAACAAAGGCTATGAAATATATCCTAATACCATTTACAGTGATCTCTAACAATTCATCTTTACTACTTGAGAATATATTTACTAATATGTTTGGTGCTAATATTCCAATTAATAAAAATAAGCAACCTAAAACACCTGATATTATCATCCCAATTTTATATATTGAATAAGTTCTCTTTAATTTTCTTGCACCATAGTTTACTCCAAGTATTGGTTGCAATCCTTGTGATACTCCATTAAATATAGCAACAAATATTAAAGCTACGTTAGAAATTATACTATAAGCTGATACTGCTACATCTCCGCTTATACTTGATAACTTAATGTTAAACATAAAAATAACAACTCCTGCTGAAATTTCTAAAATAAAACTTGGAAGTCCACTTTTTATAATTCTTTTTATAAATTTAAATGATATTTCCTTAATGTTAAAAGAAATATTATTTCTTTTCCTAAGAAAATGGCTTAATAAAACAGCAATCCCACCAAATTGCCCAAGAGTAGTTGCAAGTGCAGCTCCCATCATTCCCATTTTTAGCGGAAATATAAATATATAATCTAATATTACATTTATAATATTAGTTATAATAACTGTCCACATTGAAAGTTTAGGTTCTCCATCATTCCTAACAAACACATTAAGTGCATTTATAAACATAAATACTATACTACCTGATAATAAAACCCTTCCATAACTTACTGCAAGTGGAAGTAATCTCTCTGATGCTCCAAGTAATATACATATTTCTTCAGTAAAAATCACTCCTACAACACTACTTATAATTCCTATAATAATAACCATTAACATAGATGTAGTAAATATAATATTTATATCATTATGTCTCCGTCTTCCTATGCTTATAGCTAATAAAGTAGCTCCCCCGACTCCAAATAATAGTCCAATTGAATTAAATAGACTATATACCGGCAATACTATATTTAATGCCGCAAGTCCATCATTTCCAATTCCTTGTCCTATAAACATTGTATCTAAAAATATACAAAGTGATGTTCCCATCATACCAAGTACGCTTGGTACCATATACTTTATTATTAAACTTCCTATATCTGCCTCTAATAAATTAAGTTTCTTCATTTAATCTTTTACCACCTTCATCTTAAGTTTATTTTATTATAAATCTATTTTATCCTTTTTAGATACTTTTATTATATCAATTAAATATAGCTTTATTGTACATATTTAAGTATTTTTGCCACATTTTCAGTTCATTCTATGTACATTTTTACCCTTTATTAGTAAGATAATTAATATGACTATTAAATTTTTGGAGGTATTTTATGAGATTAATTGCAACAGATTTAGATGGTACTTTATTAAATTCGAAACATACAATTAGCAAAGAAAATATACTTGCTATATTAAATGCTCAGCAAAAAGGGGTGGATGTTATTGTTTCAACAGGTAGAACTTATAATAGTGCCATTAGTATACTAAAAGAAGCTGGTATTGAAACTCCTTATATTATTTCAAGTAATGGGTCACAAATACATAACAATAGTGGTATGGAACTAAAATCTTTTCCACTAGATAAAAAAGTATTATTAAAGGTATTGCCTTACCTTCATTACAATAATTATTACTATGCTATATCAACTAATGACTTTCTTCTTGAATCTGGACGTGATAAATTGATCAATGATTTTTATATGGCAAAAGAAGCTAATCCTAATTTAAAAGAAGCTGAACTTGATGAACTTCTTTACCTTTTCTATGAATCTAAAACTTCAACTACTATGAAAGAATTTAAAAATATAGATGATGTATTAAAATATGATTGTTATAATGTTGCAATTGTATCTTTTGATAACGATAGGCTTTTAAGAGGACAAGCTGCTCTTAAAGATGTTTCTGGTGTTTCTATTATTTCATCTGCTACAAATAATTTTGAAATAATAAGTAATGATTCATCAAAAGGTAATGCTGTTCAATATGTAGCTGATTCTCTTAACATTTCCCTTGATGATGTAATGGCAATTGGAGATAATTTTAATGATATATCGATGTTTGAAAAGGTAAAATATAGTGTTGCAATGGGTAATGCAAATGAAGATATTAAAAAGATTTGCAGATATGTTACACTGGAAAATGATGATCACGGTGTTGCACATGCAATTAATGAACATTTAAAAGAACTTGCATAAAAATGCTTAATATAAAAAAAGGAGCTTAAATGCTCCTTTTTAATTACTCTTCATCTTCATCATAAAAATCTAAGTATGAGTGTTTTACACCCTTCTTTTCCCATCCTAAAATGGAATCCATACATACATTTTCAGCTGCTTTGAATATTGATTTATCAACACCACTAAAGTTTTCTTTAAGATTTTTTATTAATTCTTTAATTTCAAACCTCTTATTTCCAACCTTCTTTGCTGCAACCATACATGCACAGTTAAGTGGCCAAATACCACTATAATTTATAAATTTCTTTATGTAATCTTCTTCTATTAAATACATAGGTCTTATAAGTTCAAGACCTTCAAAGTTTGCAGATTTAAGTCTTGGGAGCATTGTCTTAAAATTACCTGCATATAAAATATTTAAAAGAGTCGTTTCTATAACATCATTATAATGATGTCCAAGTGCTAATTTATTACAACCAAGTTCTTGTGCCTTTGCGTAAAGTGAACCTCTTCTCATTCTAGCGCAAAGATAACATGGGTAATCACTAGCTTTTTCATCTATAACTTTAAAAATTCCTGACTCATATAAATGTATTGGTATATTTAAATAATTACAATTATCTATAAGTAATTCTTTTATTTGCTCGTGATATCCAGGATCCATTGCAATAAATTCTAAATCGAATTTAATTTGACCATGTTTTTGAAGTTCTTGAAATAACTTTGCCATAAGGATAGAATCTTTTCCACCTGAAATAGCTACAGCTATTTTATCTCCTTCTTCAACTAAATTATATTGTTTTATAGCCTTTATAAATTTAGTCCATATAGGCTTTCTATATCTTTTTACTATACTTCTTTCAATTTCTTGTAAAGGCTTTTTATCTTCTTCTGGAATCAGTCTTTGACAACCTTGTCCTGCTATACTACTCATTTTATCACCTCATTCATCTGATTATTATATCATTTTTTCATAGTAAATTAAAAGGGCTGTATCAAAATACTTTAAATTCCTTTGATACAGCCAGAATCTTTTCTATTAATAATTATATGTTTTACTATTTTCTGATATATTAACTTCTAATGGTTCACCATCAAACATTTTTTTGTAGGAACATAAAAATTCATTAAGTTCATTATCATTTAAGTCAATATTTTTATCACTTATTATATTTACTATATTTTTATCTAAAATAATCTTAACTTTATTATTTTCATTTTCTATAAAATATTCTTCGATTGGCTTTGCATTTAATTTGTTGTTATATTTTTCCTTAAAGGAAAGTTTCTTTCTAACTTGTTCATAACTTTCAGCAGTATCGTTTAAGTTAATATCTACTCCCATTTGCTTTAAACTACCTTCCATTTGAGTAGAGTCAAAACCATATCTCTCCATTACTTTCTTTTGAATTTCAAAAAGTTTCTTTTCTGAAATATTATTCTCTGCCATATACTTTGATAAGTTTGTAGAGAAATCGCCAAGGCTCATTTCGCCAGTTTGAGTCTTATAAAATAAATCATACATATAATTTTCAAATTTATCTATATCCTTATCATTCACTCTATTTTTCAATTCATTAAAATCAATTATTCTATCATCAGCCATATTTATCTTAGCTCCTCTCTTAACTTTATGTTCCCTTATAAAGTATTATATATCAAATTAGGATATCACAAAAGTAATATCCTAATTATTTAAGTTATATTTAAGTTATATTATTTACTTTTAGCTCTTGTAAAAGCATCACCATATAATTTCAAGTCATCACCTAAATATTTATATGTCTCACATTTATCAATTACTTCTTTTGTCATATAAGCATTTTTGTTATTTTTTATATGATCATCTTGAGCTTCCATAGCTTCCTTCTGTGGCGTTGTGTATCCAATTTCTTCTGCTATTTTAAGTGCTGGCTCTTTAGTACATAAATAATTTATAAACATTTCTGCTTCTTTTTTATGCTTAGCACCCTTTGGTATAACTAATGAATCAACCCAGAAATCAGCCCCTTCTTTTGGTACTACATATTCTAAATAATCATATTCATCAGAAAGGTTTAATCCCTCACCTGACCAAAGTACACAAAGTGCAGCTTCCCCTGCTACCATTTTATCTAAAAGATCATCATCTCCATATGCTAGAAGGTTACCATTGTCTCTTAACTTAATAAGTTCATCTGCCGCCTTATTTATTTCCTTTTCATTAGTAGTGTTTAAAGAGTATCCAAGTCTCTTTAAAGATACTCCAAGGGCATCTCTTGGGTCATCTAACATAAATACGCTCTTCTCATATTTAGAATCCCATAATTGATCAAAGCTCTTTATATCACTTTTAACTAAGTTTTTATTATAAAGAATTCCTATAGTTCCTGACATGTATGGAACTGAATATTCATTTTCCGGGTCAACTTCTGTTCCTTTAAATGAGTCATCTATCTTTGAGAAATTTGGAATATTATTAAAGTCTAACTTTTCAAGTCTTCCTTCTTTTCTTAATCTATCTACCATATAATCTGATGGTACAACTAAATCATAAGATACTGCACCTGATGCCAATTTTGTATACATTTGATCCATATTAGCATAAGTATCTTGAACTACCTTTATTCCTGTTTCTTTTTCAAAATCCTTAATAACCTCATCTGGTATATTCTCTGCCCAATTAAAGAAATTTAAAGTCACTTCTTCTTTTTTACTATTACCACAACCGACAAATAAAGCTGTAACACATAGTATTGAAATAATACCAGCTATTATTCTCTTACTTTTTTTCATTTAGTAACGTCCTCCTAAAAATTTAACAAATTCTTTATATATTATATATGTTTTATTAATTTTTACAAGTAAAAAGAGTTATCTTTTAAAAACTATTATTATTTAATAGCTTTTAGATAACTCTTAATGAACATTATTTTCTTTTTTTGCCTTTATATGTTTCTCTGCTCACACTTCTATATAATTTCCATTGACCATAAAGTCCTATTAAATATATTGGAATAGTAAGTCCAGTAAGAGATGGGAATATACCTACTATTAAAGCTGATGATCCTATAGCAATTGGTATTAAACTTCCATCATATTTGTTGCATAAATTACTATACATATATACCCCATATATAACGAATACAGCCATTGCAATAGTTCCTAAAAAGCCTCTTAAAAACATAGCAGCTATAAATGATGCTAAAAATACCATCTTACCGCCACCAAGTTTAATAAGCATATAAGCATTACCAACCGGAACCCATGCAAGCCAAGCCTTGTCATCCCCTTCTACTTTTGCAATCTTATATAATGCTAAAGAAACAAAAATATAATTAACAAGGGCACAAACTGTTATAATAATCATTAATGTTGCCATTGTCATCGCTAATTGATTTGAAATTTCCATACCTTTTCCCTCCATTTATGTAAATGTCTATTTATATTAACATAAATATTAATAGCTTGTCTTTATTTTGTTAACATTTTATGCAATATTTTCAGAATAACTCTTTAATTTATGCACAAAATAATAACTGTTACTAGGAGGGATTTATTATGAAAGATAAAAAGAAAAAATCATCTTGTTCAAACTGTAGTTGTCATTCATCTAAAGAACCTAATGATGGAACTTTTATTGAAAAAGATCCAAAAGATAGCTTTTCCTCAGAAGGAACTGTTAGATATGGCGAAGAAACAGACGTAGATGATATATAAAATTATAGGGTAATCTAATTATTAGATTACCCTATAATTTTATTTAGTTGATAGTGCAATATTAATTCCTATAAAAGCATATACAAACACTTTTACTAAATTAAATTTAGAAGAATTTTTACTATTATTAAATAATTTTTCTTTTAATTTATAAGAAAATATTGAAATTAAAGCAAAGATACAAAAGGCTTGTATCATAAATACCATTCCAAGTATAATCATTTGTACTGTAATGTTAATTCCGTTACTATCTACAAACTGTGGAAGTAATGCTAAGAAAAATAATGCTACCTTAGGATTTAACAAATTCATAGTAATACCTTTTTTATAAAGCTTTGAATAAATTAAACTTTCTCCCTTTGCTTCAGAAAAAGTAATATTTCTATTTTTAAATTCAATAAAAGCTAAATAAATAAGATACCCAGCACCTAAAAATTTAATTATATTAAATACTTCAGTGCTACTGTATAATATTCCGGATATTCCAAGCGCTGCTGCCATTGTGTGAAAAAATATTCCACTGCAAAGCCCCATAGCTGTAAATATACCTGCTTTTTTATCTTGAGTGATACTCTGTGTTGCTACATACAATATGTCCGGTCCTGGAGCTAATGTCAAAACTATAGCTGCCGACAAAAAAGATATTATAGTAACTAAGTCCACAAGAAACCCTCCTATTTAATTAATTTATCAATATTTTTTATTACAAGTTCTCTAAAAAATTCATTTTCTCCAAGTGCTTCATCTACTACTTCACAAGTAATTCCTTCTCCTTTAATTTTAGAAAAGAAACTTTCATTATTATCTAAAACAACATCTTTAGTAAAGTGATATCCTTTAGTTAGAAGTATTGGAACTATTAAAATATCTTCTATTCCATCATTTTTAATATTTTCTATTAATTCATTAATTTTATCTTTTTCATTTGTTGATGATACATAGTGATTTTTACCATTATTGATTATTACATCTTCAATATACTTTTTATCAAGTGATTCATTTAAGCTTCTGCTTCCATGACATATGAATAGTATATTCTTTGACTTTTTAAAATAATTATCTATTACATTTTTATTTTCTTCAAATATTGGATTTAAGCATTTAATAACTTTAAACTTGTCTTTATATTCATTCGTTGTTAAAGCTACTTTAGAATATTCAACACCTCTTGAAAAATAAAGAGGTACAACATAAATTTCTTCATATCCACTATTTTTTAATTCATCTAATGTATCCTTATAATTTTTTATATTTATATTAATTTTACTTAATATTCTTTCGCTTGTTAATGCAAAGTAATAATCGAATGTATCGCCATATTTATTTTTAGCATCACATTTAAAAGGAAGAAGATATTTATTAAAATCTTCTTCTCTTCCTGTTCCAAATGAGACAAATAAAATTGCCCTTTTCATTACTTAGTTTCCTTTTTTAAGAATCCCTCAAAGGCATTTAAGAACTTATCTATATGTTCTACTGTATGCTTAGTTGATAAAAATAATGATTCAAATTGTGATGGAGGTAGGTTAAATCCTGCATCTAGCATATGAAGGAAATATCTTTTAAATCTTTTCTCATCACATTTTTTAACGTCATTATAACAATTAACTTTTTCTCCGTCTGTAAAGAAAATTGTCATCATTCCACCTACTCTATTTAATACAAGATTGATTCCATATTTATTTGCAAGTGAATATACTCCATCTTCTAGTTTCTTGCCTAATTCTTCTATGTGATCATAAACTGTTAAATCGCCTTTTAATTTAGTTAATGTTTTATATCCAGCTGCCATAACTATAGGATTTCCTGACATTGTACCAGCTTGATATACTCCACCTAAAGGTGAAAGACTTTCCATTATTTCTTTCTTTCCACCATATGCACCACATGGAAGTCCACCACCCATTATTTTAGCATATGTTACTAAATCTGGTTTTACATCAAATAAGCTTTGAGCTCCTTTAAATGCAACTCTAAATCCACTCATAACTTCATCAAATATTAAAAGAGCACCATTTTCATCACATAATCTTCTTAATGTTTTCATAAAGTCATTATTAGCTTTTATAACTCCCATATTACCAGCAACTGGTTCTATTATTACGCAAGCTATATCATCACCATAATCTTTAAAAAGTTTTTCCATGCTTTCTGCATCATTATATATTCCAATTAGAGTATTTTTAATACTATCTTCTGGAACTCCAAGTGACCCTGGTATTCCTTCTGTTAATACTCCAGAACCTGCTTCAACTAAAAATCCATCAAAATGTCCATGATAACATCCTGCAAATTTAACTATTTTATTTCTTTTAGTATATCCTCTTGCAAGCTTTATAGCACTCATAGTAGCTTCTGTACCTGAGTTAACCATTCTTACCATATCAATAGTATCTAAGTTCTCACACATGAATTTACTCATTTTAAGTTCTAATTCAGTTGGCGCACCAAACGCTAATGCAATTTCTGATTCATCTTTAATAGCTTTAACTACATCTTTGTCACAATGTCCAAGTATTAATGGTCCCCAAGCCAGTACAAAGTCGATATATTCATTAGAATCTTCATCTTTAATAATAACCCCTTCTCCACTTTTTATAATTGGAGGGTTTATTCCAATTGTTCCATATGATCTAACTGGGCTATTTACTCCACCTGGCATGAATTCTTTTGATTCATTAAAAATCTCTTCGTTTCTCATAAGTATTTCCTCCTACTTTCTTAAAAGCTTTGAAGCTTCTAATGCATGGTAAGTTATTATTATATCTGCTCCAGCTCTCTTCATTGAAGTTAATGTTTCCATTATTATTCTATCTTCATCAATAAGTCCCATCTTAGCTGCTGCTTTTACCATAGCATATTCACCACTTACATTATAAGCTGCTATAGGGAAATCAACTCTATTTCTAACATCTCTAATTATATCAAGATATGAAAGCGCTGGTTTTACCATAACTATATCTGCACCTTCTTCAATATCAAATAATACTTCTCTTATAGCTTCTCTTCTGTTACCTGGATCCATTTGGTATGTTTTTCTATCCCCAAATGAAGGTGCAGAATTTGCAGCTGCTCTAAAAGGTCCATAATATGCAGAGCAATATTTTGCAGAATAGCTCATTATTGAAACATTTTTAAATCCAGCTTCATCAAGAGCTTCTCTTATTCTTAAAACTCTTCCGTCCATCATATCTGATGGAGCTATCATTTGTGATCCAGCTTTAGCATGTGAAACCGCTATCTTACATAAGTAATCTAATGTTTCATCATTGTCTACATCACCATCATGTATTATCCCACAATGTCCATGGTCTGTATATTCACACATACATACATCTGTGCTTACTATTATTTTATCTGTTAATTCTCTTATTCTTCTTGTAGCTCTTTGAACAATTCCGTTATCACTATAAGCTTCACTTCCACAACAATCTTTATGATCTGGAATACCAAATAACATTATTCCTTTAATACCAAGGTTAACTATCTCTTCTATTATTCCATCTAACATATCAACTGAATAATGATATACTCCAGGCAATGATACAATTTCGTTTTTTATTCCTTCGCCTTCAACAACGAATATTGGTAGAATAAAATCTGATGGACTAAGTTCAGTCTCCCTTACTAAATCTCTTACATTTGCATTTGTTCTAAGTCTTCTTCCTCTTCTCATAACTTAAGTTACACTTCCTTTAACATTTCTAAAAGTTCTTTTATAAAACCATCTTCTGAGTGTTCTTTACATACTAAAGCTTTAATGCCTTTATCTTTAAGAGCCTTTGAAGTTATAGGTCCTATAGCAACACATTGCTTCTCTTTTATTTCATCTAATGAAACCATCTCAATCATATTTGTAACTGTGGATGGGCTTGTAAATAATATTATATCAACTTCATCAAAAGCTTTTTTGTTTTTAAGAGTACCTTCAACTACATCATATATATTTACTCTTTCAACAGACTTTGTTATTTTTAAAATTTCTTCTTTCAAGTAATCTCTACCTTTTTCTGAAGAAATTAAAAGTACTTTATCATCTGATTTTATTTCATTTTGTATCTCTTTAAATAATCCTTCTGCAACAAATTCTTTTCCTGTTTTAAATGGCATAACCCCTCTATTAATAAGAGCCTTCTTTGTTGCCTTTCCAATAACAGAAAATTTAGCTTTAATATTTCTAACATCTATTTCATTTTTAATTAAGTAATCAAAAAATATGTTAACTCCATTTACTGATGTTAATATTATATGATCATAACTACTTAACTTATCATTATATGAATTTAATTTATCACTCTTATCTTCTATCTTTATAGAATTAATTTCTGTTACTTCAGCACCTAAAGTCTTTAATTTTTCTTTTATTCCTTTAGACTGAGCTCTTGATCTTGTTATACATATATTTTTACCGAATAACGGCTTATTTTCATACCAAGATAATGATTCTGAAAGGTTAACAACTTCACCAATAACAATAATACAAGGTGATTGAAGTTTAGCTTCCTTTGATTTTTCACTTATAGTATCTAACGTTCCGATGACTTTTCTTTGCTTACTTGAAGTTCCTCTCATTACAACAGCTGCTGGTGTATTTTTATCTTTACCAAACTTCATAAGCTCTTCACATATTGAATCAATATTTGAAAGCCCCATCATAAATACTAATGTTCCTTTTTCTTTAGCTAATGCACTAAAATTAACATTTAGATCTTTAGCTGACATTCCAGTAACTATATGAAAACTTTGTGCTATTCCTCTATGAGTTATTGGAATACCTGCATAGTTAAGTACTGCAATTGGTGATGTTACTCCAGGTATTACTTCAAATTCAATATTCTCTTCTCTAAGTGCTAATACCTCTTCTCCACCTCTTCCAAATACATAAGGGTCTCCCCCTTTTATTCTTCCAACTATATGGCCCTTTTTAGCAAGTTCTACGATGCTATCATTTATCTCTTCTTGTGTTTTATAATGAGCGCCAGGCTCTTTTCCACAATAATATATTTCACAATCATCATTCAAATAATTTAATATGTTATTTGAAACTAATCTATCATAAAGAACTGCTGTACATTCTTTTAAAACTCTCTTTCCTTTTAAAGTTAATAGTTCTTCGTCTCCTGGCCCAGTACCAATTATATAAGCTTTGCTCATCTTATACCTCCGCGTTATTTACCTAATATTTTGTCTGCTAATTTTTTACCTAGCGCTTCACTGTCAAATCTACTTCCTAAAACATCTTTTTTAACAACTTTTCCATCGACTAAAAATGTTCCAATCATATAAATATCATCACCATCAGTTTCTGAATACACTCCAATCATACTGTGACAATCTCCATTTAATGCTCTCATAAAACTTCTTTCGCCTAAAATTTCTGATCTTACAACGTCATTATCAAGTTCTTCTAAAATATATTTATACTCAAAACTTTCTAAACATTCAATTCCAAGTGCTCCTTGACCTACTGCTGGAAGGAATTCTTTTGGATTGAAATAATCTGTTATAATATCTTCCATATCAAGTCTTTTAATACCAGCTGCTGCTAATATTATTCCATCCATATTTTCTTCTTCCATTTTTTTAAGTCTCGTTTGAACATTTCCTCTAATAGGAACTATGTTAAGATCTGGTCTCATCTCTTTAAGCATATATACTCTTCTTAAACTACTTGTTCCAATAGTTGCATTTTCTTTTAAGTCTTTAAAGTGAGTTCCATCTCTTGATATAAAAACATCCCTTACATCTTCTCTCTCTGGAATTGCAGCAAGTTCAAACCCTTCTGGAAGTTCATGTGGCACATCTTTCATACTATGAACAGCAATATCTGCCTTACAATCAATCATCTTTTGTTCTATTTCTTTAACGAAAAGACCTTTCCCTCCAATTTTACTTAGTGTTACATCAAGTCTTCTATCACCTTCTGTTACTACTAATAACTTTTCTGAATCAACTTCTTTTTCTTTTAAAAGTTCCATTACTTTCTCAGCTTGTACTTGTGCTAATTTAGATTTTCTTGTTGCTATAACAAATTTCATTTTTTCACCTTACCTAATCTTCAAATAATTTATTTACTAATTCCTCTTCATAAAACAATCTAAGTAGGAGTTTACAATGTCCATTCTCTATAACATCCTTAAATTCATTACATATTATAAAGTCTAGTATCTCCTTTTTCTTATCTTTAAAATTCTTTGAATTATTTCTTATAATAGATGTTATTCTTATAAATTCATCAAAAGATTTAAGCTTACAAGACATTTCACTAGACATTACTTTTAAAGCTTTTGGATTACCTTTAAAAGTGTTAATACCAATTAGAGCTTCATCACTTTTAATATTTATAGGAAGTGCTCCTAAACCATCTTTATAGTTTGTAGAATTTATATATATTTTATGACTTTTATCACAAAAAGCTTTTATTTCCTTTACCTTTAGTTTATCATTAATTGCTATTACTACTATATGATAATTTTCTAACAAACTTTCCGTGAATTCTCCTATGCTAATAATTAATCTATCTGACTTTAAAGAATAAATTTCTTTAGAAACTTCTTTAGCTATAACTTTTACGTTGCAACCTCTATCTAAAAAAGTTTTTACTTTAATAAATGCAGCTTCTCCACCACCTATTATAAGTACATCAATTTTATTAGATAATAGAGAAAGCATAATATATTCTAATTTTTCTCTATGAATATCTTCTCTAGAATCCTCATACATTCTTCGCCACTTCCTTTTACTGTCTCCTCTTTCAAGACATCAATAGCTCTATTTACATACGCATCTGAAACACTCTTCATAAGTGTATTAACAAGTTTATCATCCTTGCCTTCTTTATTCTTAAATGTTTCATATCTTTTTTCATATACATTTTTGCTATGAATTTTAAATTCTTTAATATATGGAGTAATTTCTCTAAGTTTTCTCCAATTATTGTAGCTATGTAAGTATTCTTCTATTAAATAATAAAAATCATCCATTCTAGCTTTTCTTAAATCTTTATTTTCATCATCTACTTTACTTATCTCGTCGATATTATAAATAGTTACTCGATCAAATTTCTCTACACTATCATCAACATCTCTTGGAAGCGCTAAATCAAATATAATAATTTCATCTCCACACTCGTCAATCTCTTCTCTAGTTATAACTGTGTGTGGTGCTGATGTGCATGATATTACAGCATCAACATTATTTATGTACTTTCCACGTTCATTAAAGCTAATAACTTTAATATTTTCATTTTCTTCATAGTTTATGGAATCTTTATTTCTAACTGCTATTATTATTTCTTCTACATTATGAGAAATTAAATGTTTAATAACGAGTTTTCCAACATCTCCATGGCCTAATACCATAAACTTGCTGCAATTATTTACTATACTCTTATTAACTGCTATTGAAGCTGATGAAACTGGTATTTCATAAAGTTTTGCTTCATTTCTAAATTTCTTTCCACATGTTATCCCTTCTTGAAATAATCTTTGAAGTTCTAAATTTATAGTATTAAGTTCTAAAGCATTAAAGTAAGCTTCTTTTACTTGACCTAATATTTGATCTTCACCAAGAATTTTTGAATGAAAACCACATATTACTTTAAACAAATGTTTTACCGCTTTCTCACCGTTTATGATAAATACATATTTTCTTAAATCTTCATTCCATTTAAGAACTTCAAAAACTTTTTTAAATGCTTCTTCTTCACTTAATGAATGATTAAAATAAATTTCTGTTCTATTGCATGTACTTAAAATAACAATCTCATTTAAGTCTTCCTTTAATTTAATCATTGCTTCTTCTCTTTTTTTAGGTTTTATAGAGAATTTTTCTCTTATATGTAGTGGAATATTCTTTTGTATTCCTAAAACTGATATCATCTTCTCACTCCATTAAAAATTTTAAATTATAAATTCTAAATTTTAAATTCTAAATTTTAAATTCAAATATATATTAATCAAAAAAATATACTTAAATTTCCTATGCAACTTTATATTCTTTATTATACATCATTTTTTTGAATATTATATTTCTAATTAAAAAATATCACCAAAGTTTTTTGCATTTTAATTTTAACGCAAACTTTGGTGATATTCAAATAGTATTATTTTATGCTATACATATGATTTTATTATAGTAACTTAAGTATTTGGATACTTAATTCCACTCCAATATACATTATTTTTAATAATAACATCTTCAGGAAGGGTTACTCCATCTAAAGCCCATTTTTTCCATTCCATAAATCCTGTTCTATCTATAATGTATCCAATATGTTCTTTTCCACCTGGAGCATCTTTTAAAATATATTCTTTAACATATTTATAAGTGTTTTCTATTATTTTAACTATGCTATCTTCATCAACCCAAATTAAGAAATCTTCACCTAACCTTGGATTTTTCTTACCAGTTCTACCCATTATTGAAAGTCTATAATAAGTTTTTTTGCTTCTTGTCCAAGCTCTTGTAGGGCAAGAAACTACACATTCCCCACAACCTATACACTTACTTTTATCTTTTCTTACTTTAAAGTTCTCAAAGCTTAAAGCCCCTGTCGCTTTCTTTTCACATGCCTTAACACAAGCACCACAACTTACACATTTATATGGATCATATTCTGACTTTGTCATTCCAATTATACCAAAGTCATGCATTCTAGCTTTAATACAATCATTTGGACATCCTGTTAATGCAACTTTAAAATGAAGATCATTTGGGAATATTGCATCCTCTATTCTCTTTGCAAATCTACTTGTATTATAATTACCAAAAGGACATACATTATTACCGATACATGCAGATACATTTCTTGTACCTGCTGCACTATACCCTTTTACATTATCTTCTTGGTTTATTTCAAGACCTTCTATTATAGGTTGTAGCATTTCATTAACTTCCGGTATAAACTCCATTTTTATATCTGGAATTTCAAATCCTTGTCTAGTTGTTATATGAACTGTTCCATTACCATATTTATCAGCTATTTCTTGAATCATCCCTAAAAATTTAGCATTTAAATGTCCACCAGGAACTCTAACTCTAGATGCTGTATAGCCTCTTTTCTTAGTTACTCTGAAGGCATTTTTCTTAAGTTTTTTAGTATTAATATCCATTAATCATTCACCTTCCTAATCTATTAAAAGTTTGCCTTTTGTATAATTGAAAACTGGACCATCTAAACATATATAAGTATCATCTATCTTACAATGTCCACATTTACCAAGTCCACAACACATTTTTCTCTCTTGTGAAATCCAAATATTTTTTTCTGCTATTCCACGTTTTAAGAATTCTAAAACAGCAAACTTCATCATCATAGGAGGACCTACAACTATTACTTGAACATTATTCATATCATCTATATTTACATCTGGGATATATTTAGTAACAAGCCCTACATTTCCTTTATAATCATCTTCTGCTGAATCAACAGTAACTATCAAGTTACATTCCTTATCCCACTCTTTTAAATCTTCTTTAAATAGCATATCTTTAGGACTTTTAAATCCTGTAATTAATGTTAATCCTTTTGTTTCGTTACTATTTTTAGCGAAGTAATCAACAACTCCTCTAACTGGTGATAGTCCTGTTCCACCTGCAACAACTATTAGTTCTTTATTTTTATAATTATTTAAGTCAAAACCATTACCATATGGTCCCCTCATAAATAATTTATCTCCAACATAATTGTTAAATATTTCGTTTGTAACTTTTCCAACTCTTCTAATTGTTAAGTCAACAGAATTTTCACTAACACCACTTACTGATATTGGTACCTCTCCAAATCTTGGAATTGAAACCTCGAAGAATTGTCCTGGCTTTACATCACCTTTGAATTCCATTCTAAATGTATATTCTATATCAGTATGTTCAACAACTTCTAATATTTCTGAAGAAAATGGTATATATTCATTATTTATCATTTGAATTCACCTCATCCATAGCATCTTTTAATTTGTTTATACATCCTGATACACTTATATATTCTGGACATATATCATCACATCTTCCACATCCAACGCACATATGATAACCAAATCTTTTCTTATAATCATAAACCTTATGCATAATTTTGAATCTCATCTTTTCTCCATTAGCTCTTCTAAATTCATGACCACCTGCCATAGTTGTATATCCAGGTACTTGACATGAAGCCCATACCCTTCTTCTTTCTCCAACATTTTCGTTGTCATTGTAATAAATATCTTGCATTGTATAACAAGTACATGTTGGACATGCAAAATTGCATCTTCCACAGGCTATACATCTTTCTGAATACTCGTCCCACATCTTTGATTTGAAAATATTAGTATTTAAGTTTTCAGGTATATTAACTTTCACTTCATTTTCCTTTACAAACTGCGGAGTTACCTCCATATCCATTTTTGCTATATCTTCAAAGTATTTATTTAGTTCTTCATCTTTTATATCTAAATAAGCATATCCATCTGAAACTTTTAAATATGCGTCATATTCATTATTTTTATTTGTTCCCATTGATACACAGTAACAATTTTCAAAACTATTTTCGCATCCTATTAAAACAAACTTAGCCTTTTCTCTTAATCTCTTATAATAAGGATCTTCAAACCCATTTTTTAAGTAAATATCATCAAATCTCTTAACGCTATGTAAATCACAGCTTCTTAAGAAAATTATTTGAGGCTTCTCATCTATTTTAGGCTCTTTATATTCATCTTCAGTGAAAAATAATAAAGTTTGAGTTACAGGAAGCAATGCCTCCTTAAATGAATAATCTGATTTTCTATCAAATTCTATTTCTTCTACTTTTTTCACCTGTTCATATCTTATAACATCTATATCTGAAAATCTTCCAGCACCTTCTACAACTGTTGGTGCTACTAATTTATAGTTCTTATTTAGATCTTCAAAAATGTTATTTAAATCTTTAGTTCTAATTTTGAATCCCATAATTAACTCCTTCCTAATTAAGTTGTCTATTTTTTGAAATTAAATAATATGGGACTGCAACAAATAATACTCCTCCTACAATATTTCCTAAGGTTACAAAGAATAAATTATATAAAATACCACTTAAAGTTACTGCACCATAAGGTACAACATATCCTATAGTTAATAATGTCATATTAGCAATACTATGCTCAAACCCAGTTGTTACGAACACATATATACATAAAGTCATTACTAAAATTTTCCCTGTTTCCTCTTTCATTCTTATAGTGCACCATACTGCTAAACAAACTAGTATGTTACAAAGTATTCCTCTTATAAATAATTCAGAATAAGAAGCATCAATCTTCTTCATCGCAGAGTAAGCCATATACTCACCTGATGTTCCTTTCCAAAGTCCTGAAGAATAATAAAGGCCTACCCCTAAAATAGCACCCATAAAATTACCAAAGTAACAAAAAAACCAAACTTTTATTAAGTCTTTTAAACTAACTTCTCCTCCAAGAACTCCAGATGCCATAACAAAACTACTACTTGTAAAAAGTTCAGCTCCTGCAAAAATAACTAATGCTAAAGCTACACTAAATGATAACCCAATAATAATTTTCGTATACGGCGATGACGCCTCGTTCAATGTTCCGCCAACTGTAAAAGCAAGCATTATTCCAAATCCCACAAAAAGACCTGCAAGCATGGCACTTAAGAGATACCCAAGTTTATTATCCTTTAAAAAGTTTCTCTTTTTTTTAGCCATTAGTATTACCTTACTAAAATCTTCTCCATACATTGTTTTCCCTCCTAATTATATTCCCCTTTTTTTTATGAATCTGTGATAATTATCACAAACCTCTAAAATAACTAGATAGTTTATCCCTATCTTTTATTATTATTTTCTTTCTTTCTTTTCTAATTAAACCCTCATTTTCTAAGATTTTAAGTGCTCTTGATATAGTTTCCCTTGGCATACCAAACATATCAGATAGATATGCAATGCTTATGTTAAGATCTATTATAACTTCATTATCTTTCTCTATCCCATAATCCTTAGATAGCTTCCATAACTTAGCTGCTAACCTCTTCTCAATTTTAAGAGGAGTTGCATTTTTCATCTGCCTATATAATCTTCTTATTTTTAGCGACATAGAATTAAGAACTAATTTTGTTAATTCAAAATCCTCACTCATAACATGAATAAATCTTTTCTTATCGAATATTAATATTTTAGAATCTTCAAATACCTCGCAATTTACAGAAGACTTCATCTCTTCTAATACGACTTCATTAATTATCCCTTCTCCAAGTATAAAAACTATTTTTTTATGAGCTGCCTCATTAAGCTTATATAATGCTACTTTCCCACATAAAATAACATATATTCCTGTAATAATCTCTTTATCTCTAAAAATATGTTCCCCTTTTTTAAATTGAACTTTGTTTCCTATATTTGATAATTTAATTAATGTATTCTCATTTATATCATCAAACATACTTAATCTTTTTAAGTCTTCTAAATTTATCACTATTATCACCTTACACTTTAAATTCTTTTATACTATACTTTACATTCTATATGTAATTCAACTATTTTTCACAATATTTTTTGGATAATTTTTGTTTATTTGTAAATAATAAAAATAATTAAATAATTAGGAGGAAAAAAGTATGAGAATTCCAAATCATATAGGGATTATTCCCGATGGAAATAGAAGATATGCATCTTCTGTTGGACTTTCAAAGGATAAAGGTTACTCTTTAGGTATATTGCCTGGACTTATACTATTTAAACAATGTCAAAAGTTAGGAATAAAAGAAATGACTTTCTACGGTTTCACTGTAGACAATACCAAAAGACCATCAGTCCAGAAGAATGCTTTTACTGATGCTTGCATAGAATCAGTAAAGTTATTATCAAAAGAAAATGCTGAACTTCTTGTAATAGGCAATAAGGATTCTAAAAACTTTCCTGAAGAATTATTACCTTATACAACTAGAAAAAAATTTGGTTCTGGAGGGCTTCGTGTTAACTTCCTTGTAAACTATGCTTGGGAATGGGATCTTTATTCCCTTAAAAATTCCACAAGTACTACTAAAAATATCGTTTCTTCAATACAATCAAATGATATATCAAGAATTGATTTAATTATACGTTGGGGTGGCAGAAGAAGACTTAGTGGTTTCTTACCAGTGCAATCTGTTTATTCTGATTTTTATATACTAGATGACTTGTGGCCTGATTTTAAAGAGACTCATCTCTTTGAGGCATTAGATTGGTATAACAAACAAGATATTACTCTTGGAGGCTAAATAATGAAAAAAGTGATTATTATAGGAGGTGGAGTTAGTGGTTTATCTGCTGCCCTCCGTCTTCAGCATTTAGGTTATTCTGTTACAATTTTAGAGAAGAATTCATTTATAGGCGGTAAAACATGTTTAATAAATAATAATAAATTCAAATTTGACTTATGTGCTACAATTCCGATAATAATTGAACCTTATATAGATTTATTTAAAGATATTGGTTTAAATATTCATGATTACTTAAATATAAAATCTATTGATCCACTATACAAAGTATTCTTTGATTATGATTGTTCAAATTATGTTATATCTTCCTTTATTCCAAAGCTTAAAGAAACACTATCATCAATAGCACCTAATGATTTTTTAAACTACTTATATCTTATTAATAAGGCAGATAGAAATTTTAATAAAGTTAACGAATCCTTTTTAGAAAAACCTTTATTGAATATTACAAATATTCTATCACCATCTAGTGCTACTGCAATTTTAAATACTAGTTCACTCAAAACAACTATGGACTTTTTAAATGAACATATTAAAAGTAAAAAACTTATTGAAGTATTAGCTTTTCAATCTATGTATATGGGTATATCTCCTTATGAAAGTTCCTCTTTATTTTCAATGCTCCCTCTTATAAATCACAGTTTAGGCTTATTTTATATAGAAGGCGGTACTTCAGCATTTATTAATGCTCTAGTAAAAATATTTAAAGATAATGGTGGGTGCATTAAACTTAATACTGAAGTTTCAAGCATTCTTTTTAATGAAGTTTCCGCATATGGAGTACGTCTTAAAAGCTCTAGAGAAATATTTTCAGATATAGTTGTATGTAGTGCTGACTTTCCTTACGCAATAGAAACACTTATCCCTAAAAAAATGCAATTAGAAAATTCTTATACTACTAAGAATGACTTATCTTGTTCTTCTTTAATCCTTTACTTAGTATTAAAGAAAAGGATAGATAACTTATCACTTCATAACATAATTATAAAAGATAATTTTAAAGAAATTATTAATTACCCTTTTGAAGGTATTTTAGACGGGAATTCTAATCTATATATATATTGTAATAGTAAACTTAATACAACATCAAAAGAAGAATACT
>NZ_JAVXRL010000024.1:0-6587 GCF_036643715.1 Clostridium sp.
AAGCATATGCTGATGCAGCATTAAGAGTTAAAAAATCAGGATTTGATGGTGTAGAAATACATGGAGGTCATGGTTATTTATTAAGCCAGTTTTTATCACCTTATTATAATAAAAGAAGAGATGAATATGGTGGAAGTATAGAAAATAGAGGAAGAATAATATTTGATATTTATAAAGCGATGAGGGGAAAAGTTGGATATGACTTTCCAATATTAATAAAGCTAAATTCAGCTGATTATGTAAAGGAAGGTGGATTAACTGAAGAAGATAGCTTATATGTAGCGAGAAAATTATCAGCCCTTGGAATTGATGCAATTGAAGTTACTGGCGGAAATGAATCAATTAAAGAAGTTGCAGAAAATAATTTAGGAGCTGCAAGAACTAAAATAGTATTATCAAAAGATAGAGAATCTTACTTTAAAGATTATGCAATTAAGTTATCAGAGAGTATTAATACTCCAGTTATCTTAATCGGTGGAAATAGACATTTAGATGTAATGGAAGAAATATTAAATAAAAGCAAAATAGAATATTTTACTTTATCAAGACCATTAACAGCAGAACCAGATTTGATAAATAAGTGGAAAACTGGTGATAGGAAGAACCCAAAATGTGTATCATGTAATAAATGTTATAATACATTAGGTAAAAGATGTATATTAAACATAAGAAATTTATAATAAATACTAAAAGTCCACACTTTAATGTGTGGACTTTTTATTTTAAATCTTTAAAATATTTATGTGACCAAGCTTCAATTTCTTTAATAGCCTTAGTTAAATCTTTTCCCATAGGGGTTAAGTTATATTCAACTCTTGGGGGAACCTCTGGATAAATTACTTTATTTATTAAAGTCTCATCTTCTAATTCTTTAAGATTTTCTGTTAGAACTTTATGACTAACACCATTAGTAATTCGTTGAAGTTCTAAAAATCTTTTAGGTCCATCATACATATGGCAAAGAAGAACAGCTTTCCATTTACCACGTATAAAATTCATTGCAAAATCTAAAAGACAGACATATTTTTTCCCTTTATATTCAATCATTAGTGCACCTCTATATAATATGTAAGATATATATTGATTATTGTATCATATAAAAGTGATTTTATTAAAACTTTAAAGTACATTATTATTAATGTAGGAATATGATGTAGTATTAACCATTAAATTATCTTAAGGTGTGATGTATATATGAAAAATAATAAGATAATAGTTAGGGCAGTTAGTGAAAAAAATTGTTATATTAATAAATGTCGTGTAATTTTACGAAATGAAAGTAAAGTATATGAAACTTACACTAATGAAAAAGGTATCGCTAAATTTGATGTTCCTTTTGGTATATATGAATTAAAAGCTTACAAAAAGGGATATAAAAGTAATTGTTATACAATTAGTGCCTATGAATTTTGTAATTATGAAACAATTAAATTATGTAAGGAAAAAAGTGAAGAAGTTGTTATTAATTTAGTTAATCAAGATATGAACCCTATAATTGGAGCAGATATAAATATTATTAATAAAGTATACAAATATAAGGAAATAACTGATAAATGTGGTATTGCTACATTTAACGTTTATTATGGATGCTATAAGTTAACTATAGATGCTAAAGGATATGAAAAAATATCATGTAAAGTTATGTTTAGAAAGGAAGTTAGCTTTACACGGATAATGCTTAAAAGAGAAGCTCCTCCTAATAGATCTATTTCTGGTAGTGTCGAGATAGAAGGAAGCTCAGATTTAAAAGATATTGGAGTAATATTATATAAAGTTTATGAAAATGATAATGAGGAACCAATAGAGTACACTTACACTAATGAAAAGGGTGAATATATTTTTCTAAATCAAGAAAGTGGAAAATACTTAGTAAAAGCGACTAAATATTAATAAAGACAAGCCTAAATAGGCTTGTCTAAATTTATATTATTATGCAGGTACGTTATCAGTTGCAGTTACATAGTAATCTCTAGTAGCTATATCTGTTGGAACTACGAAGTTATAGTATCCGCTAGCATCAGTCTTAGTAAATGCTACACCAGTTCCGTTTGGAGATGTTCCACTAAATAACATAACTGAAGTATTTGCTAATGCGGTACCTAAGTCATCTCTTGCGATACCTTGAATTAAGCTAGAAGTACTTGCTATTACTGCAACACCTGATAAATCAGCAAGTGTTGTGAATATACCAGCACCGAAAACTACATCAAGTTCAGCAGGGTTTATTGTAGAAGTCATGGCAACTACTTTATAAGATATTGTTCCATCTAAACCTATGAAAGCATAGTTACCAGCAGAATTTGTAACAGTTACTCCAACAAGTACTGGAGAAGCTGGTACTGTCATATCAAATAAGGAAATTATACCATTTTCTATTGGAGAACTATCTGAAGCAAGTTTGAATTTACCAAGAATAGCTTTTCTTCCAGTAGTAAGTTCAGCGTCACTTACTAAAGTTGTTGTTCCTAAATTATTATAAGTGCTAGCTGTAACTGTAATAGATCCAGTTGATTTAACATCGTAACCTGAAGCTAAAATGTTAATTTGATATCCTGTAGCAGCTGGAGCTGTAATAGTGAAGGCACCATTAGCATCAGTTTGAACCATATAAACATCAGTTCCAGTTGATGGTTTAAGTGCAACGTACGCATTAGCTATAGGAGTTGTTCCATTTGTTACTATACCGTAAACACCTTCATCAACTATAGTGTAAGGAGTAGATAAATTAAATGGAGCTAAAACTAGAAGTTGGTTATTTCCAGCAGTTAATGTTCCTGAAGAACCAGTAGTTAGGGGATATACTTTTTTATCTAAATAGGACATATAAAATCCTCCATTATCATTTGAATTTAGAGTATTATCTCTCTATATATACATTCTATGAAAATATAGCTAAATTTGACATAAAAATATTTAATACATATTAAATTAATAAAAAATGTAAAAAAACATTAGAAAAAAAATTAATAATTGTGTAGAATGGAATATAAATAATAATAATTTATAAAATAAACTAAGGAGGTAGGAGAATTAATGAAGTTAATTTTAAAGTACTTAAAAGAATATAAGATTTTGTTCATTTTAAATGTAATATCGGTTTTTGGGTTTGCCTTAGTAGAACTTGGTATACCAACTATAATGGCTAAAATAATTGATGTTGGAATAGTTTATAATGATATACCTTATATAAGAAAAATGGGAATAATAATAATAACTATCTCAATTATAGGATCACTTGGAACGGTATTACTTGGATATTGTTCTTCAAAAATTTCAACTAATATTACAAGAGATATAAGAAATGATATATTTGTGAAAGCGCAGGAATTCTCACACAGTGAGTATGATAAGTTTGGAATATCATCAATGATTACTAGAACAACTAATGATGCCTTTCAATTACAACAGTTTGTAAACACACTTCTAAGAATAGCACTTATAACACCAGTTATGTTTACAGTAAGTTTAATTATGATTATTAAAACGAATCTTTCTTTATCTATAGTGCTAGGAGTAACAATTCCGTTTATAATAGTAGGAGTTTTTATAATTGCAAAAGTATCTCATCCAATGTCTCAAAAGCAACAAAAAGGATTAGATAAGTTAAATAGAATTTCAAGAGAAAATTTAACAGGAATAAGGGTTATTAGAGCTTTTGGAAATGATGATCATGAATCAGAAAGATTTAAAGAAACGAATGATCAGTATGCAACTATTTCTAAAAAACTTAATAAACTAATGTCAATTTCTCAACCAACATTTTTCTTCATATTAAATATGGCTATAATTGCAATATTTTGGATATCAAGTAAAATGATAAATGCAGGAACTTTAGAAGTTGGACAATTAGTTGCATTTATAGAGTATTTGTTTCATGCAATGTTTTCTATTATGCTATTCTCACTTGTATTTGTTATGTATCCAAGAGCGGAAGTTTCAGCAAATAGAATAAGTGAATTATTAGATGAGGAACCACTTATAAAAAATCCTGAAAATGGAGCTAAAGTTTCAACTAATAAAGGAATAATAGAATTTAAAAATGTTACTTTTACTTATCCAGATGGAGAAGAACCAGTACTTAAGGACATTTCATTTACAGCGAAAAATGGTGAGACTGTAGCATTTATAGGAAGTACAGGTAGTGGTAAAAGTACATTAATTAATTTAATACCAAGATTTTATGATGTTACAAAAGGATCAATAAAAATTAATGGTATTGATGTAAGAAATTACGATTTAAAAGCATTAAGAAAGAAAATTGGATTCATTCCACAAAAGACTTTATTATTTACAGGAAGTATAGCAAATAATATTAAATTTGGTAAGCAAAATGCAAATGATAAAGAATTAGAACATTCAGCAAAAGTTGCACAAGCTTATGACTTTATATCTAAAAAACCTAAAAAGTTTGAAGAAAAGATAAGCGAAGGTGGATCAAATGTATCAGGTGGCCAAAAGCAAAGACTTTCTATTGCAAGAGCTATAGTTAGAAAACCTGAAATATATATATTTGACGATAGTTTCTCAGCATTGGATTTTAAAACAGATGCAATACTTAGAGAAAAATTAAAGAAAGAAACTGAGGATTCAATTGTATTAATAGTAGCTCAAAGAGTTAGCTCAATTACAGAAGCTGATAAAATAATAGTATTAAATGAAGGAGAAGTAGTTGGAAGTGGAACACATAGAGAATTATTAAAGTCATGTGATATATACCATGAAATTGCCTCATCACAACTTACAGAGGAGGAGCTTTTAGGATGAAGAGATTAGATGATTTAAAAAGAACAGTTAATAAGCTTTCCCCTTTTATAAGACCATATAAAATAGCATTTATTTCTTCAATTTTATTTATAGTAGGCGCTGCTGTATTAAGTGCAGTTTCTCCAAAGGTTGAAGGGCTTATAATTACTAGGCTTACTAATGATGTAATAGAGATGAGCCGTGGAGTAGCAGGTGTATCTGTAAATTTTAATTATATTTTTAAAGTATTAATTATTTTAGCAGTTATTTATACTTCTTATACACTTTTAACATATGCTGCAAACTTTCTATTAACAAATGCTATTCAAAATACTATGAGGGATTTAAGAAATGCAGTTCAAGATAAGATAAGAAGACTCCCAATAAAATATTTTGACTCTAACAGTTATGGAGATGTGTTAAGTAGAATATCAAATGATGTAGATACTATTTCAAATGCACTTCAGCAAAGTTTCAGCCAAGTAATAAATTCAGTACTTGCGATTGTACTTGCGATTGCAATGATGTTTACAATAAATGTAACGATGACACTAATTGCAATGCTTATTATACCGATAAGTTATTTTGTATCTAGATTCATTGTTAAAAAATCACAGAGATTATTTAAGAATCAACAAAAGGCTCTTGGTAAATTAAATGGTACTGTTCAAGAGATGTATACAGGATTTAATGAAATAAAACTTTATGGTAAGCAAGAAGATGCTATAGATGAATTTAAAGAGATAAATAATGAACTTTGTACAAATGGATTTAAGGCACAGTTTGTATCAGGTCTTATGTCACCACTTGTATCACTTGTTACTTATCTTGGTATTGCAGCAATGTCAATTATAGGACCTATATATGCTATAAGGGGTATTATTACAGTTGGTAACTTGCAAGCATTTATACGCTATATATGGCAAATAAATCAGCCACTTTCTCAAATGACTCAATTATCATCTACAATTCAATCAGCTTTTGCTGCTGTTGAACGTGTATTTGAAATATTAGATGAAAAAGAGGAAAGCAAAGATCCAATAAATCCAGTTAAAATAGAGAAAGTAAAGGGAGATGTTACTTTTGAAAATGTTAAGTTTGGATATAGTGATGATAAAATATTAATAGAAAACTTAAGTGCTAATATTAAGAGTGGGCAGATGGTTGCAATTGTTGGACCAACTGGAGCTGGTAAAACTACTTTAATAAATCTTCTTATGAGATTCTATGATATAAAAGGTGGATCTATTAAAGTTGACGGGGTTGATACTAGAGATATGAAGCGTGAAGATTTACGTGGAATGTTTGGTATGGTACTTCAAGATACATGGTTATTTAATGGAAGTATATACGATAATATTGAATATGGAAGATTTGGTGCAAGAAAGGATGAAATAATTAATGCAGCAAAAATTGCTAATGTTCATCACTTTATAAAGACTCTTCCAGATGGATATAATATGTTCTTAAATGAAGAGGCATCAAATATATCACAAGGTGAAAAACAGCTTCTAACAATAGCTAGAGCGATTATTTCAGATCCTAAAATACTTATATTAGATGAAGCTACAAGTTCAGTTGATACTAGACTTGAAGCATTACTTCAAAAAGCTATGCAAAATATAATGAAGGGCAGAACAAGTTTTGTTATAGCGCATAGACTTTCAACTATTCGTAATGCGGATTTAATTCTTGTTATGAATGAGGGAGATATAATTGAACAAGGAAATCACGATGATTTAATGAAAAAAGGTGGTTTCTATGAAAAGTTATATAATAGTCAATTTGCAAAGAAACAAATAAATTAGTAAATCAGTTACAAAAAAAATCTAATAAAAAAACAA
>NZ_JAVXRL010000024.1:6597-44138 GCF_036643715.1 Clostridium sp.
TGCTATATCAAAAAAATGATATAGCACTTTTTTTTTATTAAAAATAAGTTAAATGAGCAATAATATAGATAAAGTATCAATAAAAGGTTGAGTTCTTTAATAAACTATAATATAATTTAACAAACCATGAAATACAAATGAACTTCGGAGGTGGACTTAAATGGATTTAATGATTGTTTGTGCATTGATATTATTAATATGTGTAACTTCAACAAAAGTATTATATAAATTTGGAGTACCTATATTATTGATATTTATTGTACTTGGAATGTTATTTGGTTCTGATGGAATAGTTGGAATATATTTTGATAATTATGAACTTACGAAAGAGGTATGTTCGTTTGCTTTAATATTTATAATGTTCTTTGGAGGATTTAGTACTAACTGGAAGATGGCAAAACCAGTTGCAGTTCAGTCAGTATTATTATCAACTGTTGGAGTTGCAATAACAGCTGGTCTTACAGGAATGTTCTGTTTTTACATATTTAAAACAACACTTTTAGAAGGATTACTTATAGGATCTATTGTTGCTTCAACGGATGCAGCAGCAGTTTTTGCTATACTTCGTTCTCAGAAATTAAACTTAAAAGGTTCATTAGCTTCAATTCTAGAAATTGAGAGTGGGAGTAATGACCCTATTGCATACATGCTTACAGTTATTATATTACAATTGATAGCAGGAGAAGGTGGAGGGCTTGTAATACCTCTTCTAATAAGTCAAATTTCAATTGGAATACTTACTGGAGTTATACTTGCTAAATTAACTACATATTTATTAAGAAAAGCAAATTTTGAAATAGAAGGTTTTTATACAATATTTGTAGCTGCTATAGCAGTACTTTCATATGCATTAAGTGAATATCTTGGTGGTAATGGATATTTAAGCGTATATCTTGCAGGTATTATTATTGGAAATAGTAAAATTCCACATAAGAAAAGTTTAGTACATTTTTTTGATGGGATATCATGGATTATGCAAATAGCATTATTCTTTATGCTTGGATTATTAGCATTTCCATCAGATATACCACAAGTTGCATTTAAAGGAGTATCAATTTCTATATTTATGATATTTATTGCAAGGCCAATTGCTATATTTAGTGTACTTAGCTTCTTTAAAGTCCCAATAAAAGAACAGTTATTTGTATCATGGGTTGGGCTTAGAGGAGCAGCATCAATTGTTTTTGCAATATATGCAGTAACTTACGGGGTACCGATAGATAATGATATATTCCATATAATATTCTTTATAGCATTATTCTCAGTTGCGGTACAAGGGACTTTAATACCGAAGGTTGCAAACTTTTTAGACCTTGTAGATGATAATTCACCTGTACTAAAAACCTTTAATGATTATAAAGATGAAATTGGAAATAGTTTAGTTGAGATAGATATTTCTAAAGATAATGATTGGGCTAATAAAACTATTATGGATGCAAATATACCAGAAGAAATATTCGTCGTTATGATTAGAAGGAATAACGAAGTAGTAATTCCAAAAGGTTCTACAGAAATAAGGGTTGGAGACACTATAGTATTTACAGCTAAAGATTTCGATAGTATTAGTAATTTTTTAAATGAATAAAAAGGTAGCCTATTTTCATAAATATGAAAATAGGCTACCTTTTAGTTTTTAAATATTTAACAAGGAATTTATATTAAAGTTCATAAAAATAATATTAATACTTGATATAATTACTTTAGAGAGAAAATAGTGAGTAGAGGTGATATGGTGTCGAGTTCTTTAACTACAAAGCATGCTTTAGCTAATTCATTAAAAGAACTAATGAGTAAAACTGAGCTTAACAAAATATCTGTTAAAAGTATTGTTGATGAATGCAATCTTAATAGGCAAACATTTTATTATCATTTTGAGGATGTTTACGATTTAATTGATTGGATTTATAAAACGGAAGCGCTTGAAAGTGTAAAAGAGTGTGGAAATTATGAGCACTGGACAGATGGACTTTTAATTATATTTAATTATATAGAAAGAAATAAACAATTTTGTTTAAATACATTAAATTCATTAGGACATAACCATTTGAATACATATTTATATTCTGTAACTAATGAACTTATAATTGGAGTTATAGATGAACTTTCAAAAGAAATGACTGTAAGTATAGAAGACAAGCAATTTATGTCAGACTTTTATACTATGGCATTTAAGGGTTTAGTACTTAAGTGGATGGATGATGGAATGAAAGAAAAGCCAGAAAATATCGTTTATAAATTAAATGAGCTAATTGATGGGAATTTCCTACGGGCATTAAAAAGATATGAGGATAAATAAAAATACTGAATTTATTTTTTATAAATAAATTCAGTATTTTTAATTTTATATATTAAGTCTTTAGATGTCTTAAGTCTATATAGTATTCTATAAGATGTTAAAGCAAATATTCTATCAGTATTAGTAGTCAATAAATTAAAATCTTTTTTTGAAGATTTTAAAATCTCATCGATTTTATTAGAATGTACAGTACAATTAGATAATAAATGTACTGAATCTTTTAACTTGTTTAAATTTACATTAGTTATAGTTCCGTTAAAAGTCTCGTAAAATAAATAATAAATATTTTCATTAAGAAGTCTTTGATTATAAACGAAATCATTAATATAAGAAATATTTAATGAGCTATTATTTAGAAGTATTTTGCTTTCATAAAGTTTAGATAACATCATATTTTCATTCATTTTATTTAATAAATCGCTATCAATAGTACTGTCAAATCCTATTGATATCATATCATTACTAATTGAGTAATATGATTTAATTAATTTACTTAAAGCATCTTTTAAACTATAAGGGAAAATATATTTATTACCTAAGTAACTTATAATAATTCCTATAGTTACGAATATAAATCTATATAGTACACCATCTAAAGGTGATTTAGTTATTAAAGAAAATACTCCAGTACCAACAGTTATAGCACATATAGTTCTGACTTCAAATTTACTTGTAATAATAAATATATAATAAAGGACAATAAATATTAAAATCTCTAGATAAATATTAGCTACAAGTACGTCAATTGCAGCAAACAATAGTAAAGCAATTATCGTCCCTTTAAATCTTACTCCAAACCTCTTTGTAGAAGTTTCGATGTAAGGCTGAAGAACTGCAAAAATTGTAAATGTAATCCATTTTCCTTGAGGTATTTTAAATAGTTCTACCAAAAAGTAAGAAACAGATAAAAGTAGAGAAAGTCTAAAAGCATATGTAAATTTTAAGGATCCTTTATTAAAGTTTAATTTTAATAATGATGAAAGTTTAACTTTAAAATTAGTTTTATATGGTTTATTTGAACAATTACTTTTAGAAGATTTTAAAAGGTTAGATAGTGAAAATCTAAGTAAACTTAAATTTTGAACAATATCATATAAGAAGTAATTGTTTTTGTATATAGTAGAATACGTACATTTAAAGCTATCTATTTCATTAATTAAATTGTTAAGAGAGTGCCGTTCTTTTATGAAGCTTGACATATTTAAAACTAGACTAGATAAATCTTTAAAGAATTCTCTAGAAGAATCATCTAATGTGGATACATCATATTCATTAATTGAAGAACTAAGTCTTTCAATACAAAGTGAGATATTTAAAATTATGTTATCAGTATCATTAATATAAAAGTAAAAAAGTCTTCTATTATAAACAGTTGAAATTATATTATTAATTGATGAATCTACATTCATAGTTTTATAAGATGAATTATTCTTTTCAATTAAATGGTCTATTTTTGTAGATAAGCTACTTAGAAGTGTAAGTAAGTTATCATTTAGTTTCTTTTTAGAGTTAGATTTATTTAATATAAATTGGCTAATCATTATAAAAAGTGAACCTAAGCATAGTGCTGTTAATCTTTTTGGAAGTTCTATTAAGTGCACTGGTTTAACTAAAAGAAAAAGATATCCAAGCACAAATGGTGTCCAAATAGATTGATTTAAATTTGAAACAAATAAGTAGGTTATAAAAAATAATGCAAAAAAATTAATAAATAATCCTAAATAAATATTGATAGCACCTAAATAAGAAAATAATCCTATATAAATGAATGCAATAAGAAATATAAATGAATTTCTTATAGGGTTAGCAGTTAAATCTTTATTTAACAAAGTTAATGCACCTTTTACCACTGCAACACCTACGAAAGCATTTTCTGTACCTAATATGTACCAATAGTAAAAGAAAATAAGTACACCTAATATAAATATTATTGTTTTTAGAAATATTGTATTGTTTAGAATGTTTTTCATATAAGTTTACTCCATTAATTATCTTTTGTTTAAGTTAAATATATTATATCAATAAATAAAAAAGGTAATATGAACTTTTTAGAGAATAATAACAAAAAAGAATATATTATAGGAGAAGAAGATTAAATGAATTTTAATAATTTCAAATTAATATTTAGAATAATACTACTAATTGGAATTTCATTTTTTTATTTCGATTCAGATAATTCAGTTTTTTTCTTTGTTACATACATACTGATAGTTTTTATAATTTCATTAGTACAAGGTTTAGTAAAGGTAGAATATAAAAAATATTTAGTGAGATTATTAATTGTAATTAATTTATTATATATACTTATAGGTTTTAGAATTGCTATTATTTTATTAACTGGGATTTTGATTGAGGAAAGTGTAAAAAATAGAGCTAGACTTTTGGCAGTGGTTATATTTGTGAGTTTATATTCAATTATTTATATTGAAGATTCTTACATATGGATATATATATATCTAATGATTATTACAATGATTATATCTGTAATACTAAGCAGTTGTTATTTTAGAATTGAAAATTTAGAAAATAAATTAGATATAGAAAGAAAAAATATACATAGGATAAATAATAGGATGCAAAATGAAGCTGAGTACTATAAGCAAAGTATAGATTATACAAAGCTTGCAGAAAGAAATAAAATATCAAGGAGAATGCATGATGAAGTAGGACATGTTATTGTAGCATCTATTATAAGATTAGAAGCATCTAAAATAATATTAGATAGTGATTTAGAAAAAGGAAAGAAGATGTTAGAAGAAATTATAGATCATTTAAGAGATGGGATGAATGACTTAAGGAACACAATACATGAAATTACTCCAGAACGTGAAGAGATTGGAATTAATAAACTTAGAACTTTAGTAGAGAATAAATTTAGAGAAGTAGATGTAGTGTCTAGCATAAAGTGCAATGGAGATATAGAAAGAATAACAAATAAGCAGTGGATGATTATTACTGATGCAATTAAAGAGCTATCTACAAATGCGCTAAAGTATTCAGAATGTGAAAAAGTCTGTATTATTGTGGATGTTTTAAATAAAATTATAAGGGTTAATTTTAAAGATGATGGGATTGGAAAAGAAAAAATAATAAAAGGATATGGTCTTAAAAAAATAGAGGAAAGTTTAATTAGTAAAAATGGAGAATTGATTTTAAATGGGAAAGATGGCTTTTCAGCTACTTTGTTGTTTAAAATTGAATAAAGGGAGAGAAGAAAGTGTGCCAATAAAAGTTGTAATAGGTGAAGATGATGATCTAATTAGAGAGAGTTTAAAAATAATATTAGGAGCAGATAAAGATATTGAAGTAGTAGGAGCTTTTTCTAATGGTAGAGAAGTTGTTGATTTTATTGTTAAAACCAAAGTAGATATAGTTTTACTAGATGTTAGGATGCCTATACTAAATGGTGTACTAGCCACTAAGGAAATAAATAATATAAGTACAACAAAAGTTATTATACTGACTACATTTGATGAGGACAAATATATTAGTGATGCGATACTCTTTGGAGCTAAAGGGTATTTACTTAAAAATACAAAGCCAAACAAAATAATTGAGGCTATTAAAATGGTTAATGAAGGTAATTCTGTTATACAGGAAGAAGTTTTAAAAAAATTATCATCAAACATTGGGAAGGATTATAAAGATATTAGCGATCTTACGCTTTTTACAGAACGAGAGCTTGAAATAATAAGAGAAATATGCAAGGGATATAGTAATAAAGAAATAAGTAGTAGCTTATTTATTTCTGAAGGAACAGTTAAAAATTATATAACATCAATTCTTCAAAAGACAAATCTTAATCATAGAACTCAAATAGCTATAAAGTATTTGAGAAATTTTCAATAAATTATTATATGACTTTAGTCATGGAAGAAAATGACTTTCTCTACATTTAAAGAGGAAGTCTTTTTTTTATAATAGTATTAATGAAAGAATTACACAAATAGGGGGTATTAAATATGTATGCAATAGAAATAAAGAATTTAGTTAAGAAATATAGTGATTTTTTAGCTGTAGATAATATATCTTTAAAAATTGAAAAGGGAAGAATATATGGGCTATTAGGTCCTAATGGAGCAGGTAAGAGTACTACCATAAATATTATTTGTGGACTTTTAAATAGTACATCTGGATGGATTAAAATTAATGATGTTGATGTTACAAAATCTATGAAAGAACAAAATAAACTTATGGGAGTAGTGCCACAAGAAGTAGCGCTTTATAAAACTTTTACAGCAGAAGAGAACTTGAAGTTATTTGGTGAGATATATGGTCTTAGAGGCGAGGATCTTAAGGAAAATATTAATTACGCTTTAGAGTTTACAGGACTTTCAGATGTAAGAAAAAAGCTAGCTAAGGAATTCTCAGGGGGAATGCTTAGAAGACTTAATATAGCTTGTGCTATTGTTCATAAACCTGAGATTATAATTATGGATGAGCCAACGGTTGGTATTGATCCACAATCAAGAAATCATATATTAAATGCCGTTAAGAAGTTAAATAAGGAAGGTGCAACAATAATATATACTACACATTATATGGAGGAAGCCGAAATTCTTTGTGATGAGATTGCAATAATTGACAATGGAAAAGTAATAGTAAAAGGAAGTACTGATGAACTTAAAAATCTCGTAAGTGATAAAAGTAGCTTAAGTCTTACTGTAAATGACGGAAGTTTAATAAATAAAGAAGAAATAAAGTGTATCTCTGGAGTTAAAAATGTATTTATAAAAGAGAATGTTATAAAAGTTGATTCAATGAAAGATATTAATAATTTGAGTAAAATAATAAGTAAAGTCAATGATAACGGGGCAAATATTTTAGATATTGGATATAAAGAAATAACATTAGAAACTGTATTCTTAACATTAACTGGTAGAAGTTTAAGAGATTAAGGAAGGAGAGAATTATGAAAGCTGTTATAAAAAGTGTAATACTTAAATCTATTAGAGAGCCTAGCTATTTATTGTTTTCAATGTTCTTCCCAATATTTCTTATAATTTTGCTTGGAAGCGTACTTGGTAACTATTTCGAACAAGATGGGTTGAAATTAGAGGGGAAGAAAATATATTATAACGAATCTTTAGATAAAAAAGAATTTGTTGGAATTTTAGATGATGAAGTTAAGAAGGTTGATTCTAAATTTGAATTTGAAAAGATAGAAGATAATGAAAGTGCTATAACAAAAGTTAAAAATGATGGAAGTATATTTATAAATTTTGACAAAGATAGAACTAATATTTATGTTGCAAAGGGTGATGAAATATATTATTCATATTTAAGTTCAATAATTAGAGGAATTGATAGCACGATAAATGGAATTGGAATCGTATATTCAATAGATCCAAATATGGCAGAAACAATTATCAAAGGAGATAGCATATCTCCAGAGATAGAATTATTAAGTAAAGAAAAGGCTCCATCAGCATTTGATTATTATGCAGTTGTAGAAATAACAATGATGACGTTATATATAATGATTTTCCCATTTGATAAAATATATGATGATAGGAAAAGAGGAATATATAAGAGGATGAAGTTAACAGGAGTAACTGATGGACAATATTATATTGGAACTGTAATAGGATATTTTGTATTGTCATTTGCAATAACTCTTCCAGGCTTTTTGTTCTCAAAATTTGTTCTTAAGACTAATTGGGGCGAGAACCCACTTATAATATATGGAGCCATTCAAGTATTATCATTAGCATCAATAATGGTAGGTATGTGTATAGCTAAATATGTCAATAATAAAGAGAAATCTATGACCGCAATACAAGGTGTTATACTTCCTATAATGTCTTTTTTAGGAGGTTCTTATATGAGTCTACCTGATGATGTTGGAGGAGTATTTCAAATAATAACAAATATATCACCTATAAGATGGATAAATAGAGGGATATTTAGAGCTGTTTACACAGGAGAGTATAAATTATTAGGACAAGCGACATTAATAAATATTTCTATAATAATATTTGCTAGTATACTTATATTTTTAAGATATAGAAAAAGGGAGGATAGGATATGAGAAATTTCATTGTGATGATAAAAAATAATTTAAATATTATGATTCTAAAAAAGCCTGTTTTCTTTGTTTTAAGTATACTCATTCCAATTGCTATAGTTGTTTTTATGGGAATGGTTATGGATAGTGATCCAAAAGCAATGAATATTGGTATAAGTGGAAGTGAGACTAATTTAATATATAAAAATATAGCAGATTCAATTGAGAATGAAAAAAATATAAATTTAGTTAAAGTAGAAGAAAATGAATTAAGAAATAAAATTGGAGAAAAGAGTATAGATGCAGGGGTTATTGTATCTAATGATATATATAGTAAGTTATCTAGAGGGGAAACTGATTGTGTAAAAATAATAGGTAAAGAGGGAGATAGTACATCTGATTTAATAAATACAGTAGTTACATTAGAAATTAATAATATAAATAGATTAATAAAAGTAAGTAATAATAATGAAAAGGTATTTGATGAGCTTTTAAATCAATATAATAAAGAAAATATTAAAGTGGAAAAAGGAGTTTTATCGAATAAAGGCAAAGAAAATGAAGTAGCTGGAATTTTCGTAGGATTTTTGATTATGTTCATGTTCTTTAAAGCTACCCTTGGAGCTGCAAGAATAAATGATGATAAGTTTGATAAAGTATATTCAAGAATGTTTGTTGCCGGTATAAAGGTATGGCAATATTATTTAGGTAATATAATAGGTAGTTTAATATCATTAGTTATTCAAATAATATTAGTAATTATAGCTCTTAGTTTATTTACTGAAGTAAATTTAGGAATGAGTAATTTAAATATGTTTATAGTATTATTCTTAGTTGCTATACTTGCAGTATCAATTGGAACATTTTGTGTTGCAATTACAAGGTCAGATCAAGAAGCAGGGATTGTAAGTAATATTTTGATTATGGCATTATTAATGCTCGGTGGATGTTTTGTTCCTGTAATGTTATTCCCAGACTTTATAAATAGAATTTCTAAAATGTTACCAACAAGATGGGCCATGGATATGATAACAGAACTGCAAAACGGAAGAGATATAAGTGAATTATGGAAAAATATATTAATAATATTATTATTTTCAATAGCATTTTTCTTATTAGCAGCATATAAAACTAAGCATTCAGAAAAAAGTATTAATATATAAAATAAGTGAAAGTCTAAAAGTATAATATGTATTTTTAGACTTTTATCATTAATAATAAAGTACTATAAATAAAATATGTTGCGTGGGCAACTAAAAAGGGATATAATCTTTTTAAGAGGAGAGTGGATATATGAGTAATTATAAATGTATTGGTGACTTAATTTATTTTATTTCAAAAGACCTTAAGAAAAAAATGGATGAAGGATTTAAAGATAGCAATATTGGACAAGGACAGATATTAACTTTAATGGCACTCATGAGACATAAGGAAGATGAATTTATAAATCAAGATGAATTATCCGAAGAAATGGGAATCAACAAAGCTAATATAAGTAGAAATCTAAGTAAACTAAATGCAAATAATTTTATAGAGATATATTTAAATGAAACTGATCAAAGAAAGAAAAAAATAATATTAACAAAAAAAGCATATGATGAAATGAATAGTATAGGAAATATACTTGAAGATATTTTTAATGATATGGTTAATGGAATTGATGAAGAAGAATTAAAGGTAACTTCAGAAGTTTTAAATAAAATGAAAAAAAATTTAGTAAGTAAAAGGTAGGTTTTAAATAATATGAAAGCATTGATTGTTTATTTCTCAGGAACTGGAAATACGAAATATATAGGAGATAAATTATGCGGTAATTTAGAGAAGTATGATTACGAAGTTAAAGCATATGGAATTAATAAGTTTAATAAGGAAGATTTAAAAAATATAGATTTATTAATATTAGGAGGACCTATTTATGCAGGTAATGTTCCAGAGAAATTTATAAAATGGGCTTTGAAAAATATAGTTAACACAGATAGACATATAAAGGCAATAGTATATTCAACTTCAGCAGGGAGTATAAATGCTAATGGAGTGGACTCTCTAGGTGCAAAACTTAGTAATAAAGGATATGAAGTTATTGCGAAAGAAATATTTATTATGCCTAGAAATATCGAATTTGGAAATTACGGAAAAAATACAAAAGAAGAAATTGAAAAAATGATAAAAGATTCAAATTTAAAAGCAGCTGAAGTTATAAATAACTTAGTAAATGGTAATCTAAAAAAAATAGAAATTACGAGTAAGGGAATACTGAAAAAAGATTTAATAGCTGAAGTGTTTTCTATTATGGCAAAGTTTATGGGTAAGGGACTAGCTGTAAATAATGAGTGTATTAAATGCAAGAAGTGTGTTAATGAATGCCCTCAAAATAATATAAAGTTAACAGAAAAGGGAATTAAATTTGGATTTAACTGTATGATGTGTGCGAAATGTTTAAATAATTGTCCAAAGAATGCTATATTATATACAAAGAAAAAGCAGAACCAATATAACATTAATAACTACTTATAAAAAGGGATAAACAAGCTGAATATACTGCAAATTACATAATTGAATTGATTGAAAAGGTAAAATGATGTAACATAGAATTAAAAAGGGAGGAATTTATTATGAAAATTGAATTAAGTGTAATAGAGCTTGGTAAGCTTTTAAAGGAAATAGGAAATCAATATAGATTAGAAATGATGGCTAAAATTAAGCTAAGTGGTGGATGGATGACACTTCAAGGTGAAGGTATTGTTGAAAAGATTCCACAAGAAGGAACTAAAGGTAATATAATTACTGTTAGACTTACTAATGGTGAAGAACTTGGAAGTATAATAAACATAACTGGAGCTAAAGATTCAAAGTTTTCTATTGATGTTTCAAAGGGAAAGTATAAAGAACTTAGACCGGGTAAATTAAATATTGATACAATTAAGACAAATGAAGATGAGTGTAAATTAAGAATTGATGAAGATATAATATTCAAAATAGAAGCACCATTAAATAGAGTTCTTGATATAATAGAGGCACTGTAGTACCTAAAAAGGAGAAAGGGTCAAATATGAAAATTAATTGGAATACGAAATATAATACTATATCCGTTTATACATTTATTGTAGTGTGTGCTATTATAGCATTTTATTTATCCATATCTCAAATGAGTACTCTTATGGGTAAAATAAGTCAAGTAATAGTTATACTTAAACCATTTATTATAGGGTTTGCAATAGCATATCTTTTAGATTTTGTTTTAAGATTTTATGAGAATGTAATATTCGAAAAACAATTTTTTAAAAAATTTAATATAAAATCAAAAAGAGGTATTGGATTACTATTAACATATATAACTGCATTTATTTTTGTAGGACTATTTATACAGTTTGTATTACCACAATTAATAGATAGTATAGTAGGACTTGTTAATGATATACCATTGTATATAACTGACACTACTAACTTTATAAATGGTATGATTGATAAACTTGATATTGCAGAACAGTATCAAAGTGTAATAAATGAAAATTTCAATAATGTTATTGATTATATAATTAAAATAGCGACAAACTTAATACCTATGCTAGGTGGACTTTTAACAACAATATTATCAAGTATTTGGAATATTGTCTTAGGATTAATTATTTCAATATATCTTTTAATAGAAAAAGAAAAATTCTTTGCATTAAGTAAGAAATTAACATATGCAATGTTACCTAAAAATGCTGCAGCTAAAACTGTTGAATTAACACATAGAAGTAATGATACATTCGGTAAATTTTTAAGTGGTAAAATATTAGATTCATTTATAATTGGAGTACTTACATTTGCAATTTTAACTGTATTTAGTATGCCTTATACATTATTAGTATCAGTAATTGTTGGTATAACAAATATAATCCCATTTTTTGGACCATTTATAGGTGCAATACCATCAGTTATAATAATATTATTTGTTTCACCTATGAAGGCCTTATGGTTCCTTTTAATCATTCTTGTGATACAACAAATTGATGGGAATATTATAGGACCTAAAATACTTGGAGATTCAATTGGGATATCAGCATTTTGGATACTATTTTCTATACTAGTTGCTGGGAAGTTCTTAGGGCTTGTTGGTATGGTTATAGGAGTACCATTATTTGCAGTAGTATATTCTGTAATAAAAGAAGTTGTTGAGGCTAAGCTTGAGAAAAAAGGCTTAAATACAGAGACGGAAGATTATATGTAAAAAATAAAACAATTAATTTATAAACATAAGTAAGCTTTAGATTATTTAAAGCTTACTTTTTTTGCTTTTTTACTATACATATTAATAAAAGTGATTACATAAAGATAAGTATATTAATTTATTAAGAGAGGATTTAATGATTAGGAAAAATATTATTGTAAAAGGAATTGTACAGGGAGTAGGTTTTAGACCATTTGTATATAAAATAGCGACATATCATAACCTTAAAGGTACAGTTTGCAATACATCAAAGGGAGTTTTGATAGATGTAGAGGGAAAATCTAGTAATATAGATTCCTTTATAAGTAATATAAAAGAAAAAAGTCCGAAATTAAGTTTCATTGAGAGTGTTGAGGAATTAAGTTTAGATACCATAGGTTTTAAAGATTTTAAAATAATAGATAGCATAGACTTTGGTGGAAGGACATTAATATCACCTGATATAGGAGTGTGCGATGAGTGTATTAAGGAAATTGAAGATAAATATGATAGGAGAAGAGAAGCATATCCATTTACTAATTGTACTAATTGTGGACCAAGATTTTCCATTATAAAAAGTATTCCTTATGATAGGAGGTTTACTACTATGGATTCATTTCATATGTGTAATAATTGCAAGGAGGAGTATTTAAATGTTGTAGATAGAAGGTTTCATGCAGAGCCAACCTGTTGCAATGAATGCGGGCCAAAGCTTGAATTATTAGATAAATATGGGGATTGTGTTAATTGCAATGATGAACTTAATAAGACACGTAATCTTATTAAAGAAGGCTATATATTAGGGATAAAAGGTATTGGTGGATATAACATTGTATGTAGAGCAGACTTTTATAATACAATAGATGAATTAAGGCAAAGAAAAAGAAGAGTAAGAAAACCTTTAGCAGTAATGATGAAAGATATAGAGACAGTAAAAAAATATTGTCTATTATCTAATAAGGAAGAAGAGATGCTTAAAGATAATAAAAAGCCAATAGTAATATTAAAAAAGAAAAATAATGACCTACCAAACAATATATCATTTTCAAATAATACTTTAGGTGTTGTTTTGCCTTATAGCCCACTTCATCATTTATTATTTAAAGATGGAATTGATAAAGTAATATTTACTAGTGGAAATATTACTAAAGGGCAAATGATATATGAAGATTATAAAGCTATTGATAAATTAAAGGAGATTACTGATTATTTATTAGTTCATAATAGAGAAATTAATATGCCGGTTGATGATTCGGTGGTTTTTGAATGTTTAGGAGAAGAAAGGGTAATAAGAGCTGGCCGGGGATATGCTCCAATATCAATTAAGAAAGATACTAGAGATAACACCTTAGCTCTTGGAGGACAACTTAAAAATACTTTTTCATTAAGCTCAAAGGATTATATTTTTATAAGTCCTTATATAGGAGATATGGAAACATTAGAAAGCTTGGAAAATTTTGAAAAGAATGTAATTCATCTTAAAAATATTTATCATATAGATATAAAAAAAGTATGCTACGATATGCATCCAAGTTACTGGTATTCTAAATATTTAGATGAAATTAATGTGAAAAAGGTTGGTATTTATCATCATCATGCACATATAGCAAGTTGTATTGGTGAAAATGACTATAAAGGAAAAGTAATTGGTATAGCTTTTGATGGTACTGGTTATGGTGAAGATAAAAATATATGGGGTGGAGAATTTTTAATTTGTGATCTTAAAAGTTTCAAAAGATATGGACAAGTTAATTATTTCAAATTAGTTGGTGGAGATAGTGCTACTAAAAATCCTTGGAAGATTGGACTAGCACTTATTAGAGAGTCGCTTAAATTAGGTGACAGTAATATTTATAAAGAGTTTAATGACATATTTAATGTAGATAAGGATAAGTTTAACTTACTATGTAATATGATAGATAAAAATTTAAATGTAAGTCTATGTTCTAGTGTTGGAAGACTATTTGATGGGATTTGCAGTATTTTAGGATTTAATGATGAAGTATCCTTTGAAGGTGAATATGGAATATATTTAGAAAATTTAGCTAATAAGTTTAAAGTAGATAATGAAAATTATAAAGAAAAATATTGTTATGAAATAAAAAAGGCTAAAGACGTATTTGGAATAAAAACTGAAAAATTAATTAGGGGAATAGTTAGAGATTTAAGAAGAGGAGTTACTAAAGAAGAGATAGCACTAAAGTTTCATAATACAATAATATACGCATCAAGCAGTATGGCTTTAATTTTAAGAAATGAAACCAAAATAAATACTGTTGCTCTAAGTGGTGGAGTATTTCAAAATAGAATTATTTTAGAAGGACTATGTATAGATTTAGAAAATAAAGGGTTTAATGTAATTACAAATAAGAAGATACCATGTAATGATAGTGGATTGTCATATGGACAGCTTTTAATAAGTGATGAATTAATGTAAGGAGAAAATTTTATGTGTGTAGCTATTTATGGAAAGGTTATTGAAATATACAATTCAGATGAAGCGCTAGTTGAATTTTTAGGAACAAAGAGAAAGGTTAATGTATCACTTATAAATGAAGTGAATATAGATGATTATTTATTAATTCATGTAGGATTTGCTATAGAGAAAGTGGATGAAGATGAAGCGCGAAAGACTTTAGAAATATTTGACATAATGGATTTAAAGCAATAGGAGTAGTTGTTATGGAAGGAAATTTTAATAATACAAATATAAATAAAAGGCTTGTGGAAGAAATCAACAAGATTGCAAAGAATAAAATTAATATAATGGAAGTTTGTGGTACTCATACGAGGAGTATTCATAAGTATGGAATAAATAAGATTTTAAATAGAAATATAAATTTTATATCTGGACCTGGATGTCCAGTATGCGTAACAACAGAAGGGTTTATTGATAATGCAATTGAGGTATGCAATATAGAAAATACTATTACTTTAACATTTGGAGATATGATTAGAGTTCCAGGGAGGGAATCAACTTTATTAAGAGAAAGAGAAAAGGGGAGAGATATTAGAGTTATTACAAGCCCAATGCAATGTGTTGATATAGCAAAAAATAATAAAAGTAAAAAAATAATTTTTATTGCAGTAGGCTTTGAAACTACAATACCAACAATTGCTATGATGATAAAGAAGGCTTCTCTCCAGAATATAAAAAATCTATTTATACTATATGAGTTAAAGACTATGCCTGAAGTTATAAAAAGTATTTTAGATGATAATGAGGTAAAAATAGATGGGCTATTAGCCCCAGGTCATGTGGCTACAATAATAGGTGAAGAGGATTTTAATAATATTTATAAACAATATAAAAAAGGTGTTGTAATTAGTGGATTTAATTGTACTGAAATACTCTCTAGTATATTAAGTTTAGTGAAGATGAATGAAAATAAACAATATGAATTCAAAAATTTATATAAAAGCGTTACAAGAAAAAATGGCAATGAAATAGCAAAAGATGCTATAGATGAAGTTTTTATTACATGTGATGGAAATTGGAGGGGAATTGGGAAAATATGCGGTAGTGCATATAAATTAAGAGAAAAATATATAGGGTTTGATGCATATAAATACTTTAATTTAAAAGATAAGAATGATTATAATAATACAGGATGTATATGTGGGGAGGTTATAAAAGGGAAAAAGAAGCCTTATGATTGTATGCTATTTAATAATACATGCAAAAAGGAGAGCCCTAAAGGTCCATGTATGGTATCTTTTGAAGGTGCATGTGCAATAATGATCGAATATAAATAGAGGAGAGGTTATATTGTGGATAGAGTATCATTAGCTTGTGGCAATGGTGGAGAAGAGAGTAATAAATTAATTGAGGATATATTTTATAAATATTTTAAATGTGATGAATTGTTAAAAGGCTTAGATTCTGCAATATTAAATAAAATAGATGGAAATATAGCAGTTACAACTGATAGCTTTGTAATAAAACCTATATTTTTTAATGGTGGAAATATTGGAAAACTTAGTGTTTGTGGAACATTAAATGATTTAGCAGTAAGTGGTGCAATACCACTTTATATTACTACAGCATTTATTATTGAGGAAGGGTTACTTATAAATGACTTAGAGAAAATAGTTATTTCAATAAGTGAAGAAGCTAAAAGAAATAATGTATCTATTATTTGTGGAGATACAAAAGTAGTTGAAAAAGGGAAGTGTGATGGAATATATATAAATACTACTGGCATAGGGATTTTAAATAATAAAGTAAATCTTGGATACGGAAGAATTGAATGTGGAGACAAAATAGTAGTAAGTGGGACTATTGGAGATCATGGAATGAGTATAATGTGTAGTAGAGAAAATTTAGAACTTCAAAATAATATTTATAGTGATTGCAAAAGTTTATGTGAACTTACTAATTTAATAATAAATAGTGGACTTAATGTAAAATTTATGAGAGATCCAACAAGGGGAGGACTTGCTACTACTTTGAGAGAAATTGTAGATTCTTCTAATAAAAGTATGAAAATAAAAGAAGAAAGTATAAAAGTTAGAGATGATGTAAGTAACGTATGCGATATGTTAGGATTAGATCCATTATATATTGCAAATGAAGGTAAAATAATATGCATAGTAAGTAATGATGATAGCAATAAATTATTAGAATTAATTAAAGGTAAAGAATGTGGAATAAATGCTTCAATTATTGGAGAAGTAATAGATGATTATAATAATGAATTATATTTTGAAACTTTAATAGGCGGAACTAGAATACTAAACAGAGTTTCTGGAGATGAATTGCCAAGAATATGTTAGGCTATAAATAATAAAAGACAATCTTTAATAACTTAAAGATTGTCTTTTATAGTAAAATAAGAAATTAAGCTCTGTTTACTGAACCGAACATTTCCATTTTTTCTTTAACTAAAGCTTTGATAGCTTCGAATCCAGGGTTTAAAAGTTTTCTTGGATCGAATCCTTTTCCTTCTAAATCCTTACCAGCCATGATGTATTCTCTAGTAGCTTCTTGGAATACTAGTTGACACTCTGTGTTAACGTTGATCTTTGAAACTCCAAGTGAGATAGCTCTCTTGATCATATCATCAGGAATTCCTGTACCACCGTGTAATACTAAAGGCATTGGAGTAGTTGCTTTTTCTATTGCATCTAAAGCATCAAAATCTAATCCCTTCCAGTTTGCTGGGTATTTTCCGTGGATATTACCGATACCAGCAGCTAACATTGTAACTCCTAAATCAGCGATTTGCTTACATTCTTGAGGATCTGCGATTTCTCCAGCTCCAACAACTCCGTCTTCTTCTCCACCGATTGAACCAACTTCAGCTTCTAATGATAATCCTTTACCTGAAGTTAATTTAACTAATTCAGCAGTCTTTTCTATGTTTTCAGCTAATGGATAGTGTGATCCATCAAACATGATTGATGAGAATCCAGCTTCTATAGCTTTGTGAGCTCCTTCATAACTACCGTGGTCTAAGTGTAATGCAACAGGAACTGATATGTTTAATTCTTCTAACATTCCGTTAACCATTCCAACGATTGTCTTATAACCGCACATATATTTTGCTGCACCTTCTGATACTCCTAAGATTACAGGTGATCTGTTTTCGTCTGCAGTTAATAGAATAGCTTTAGTCCATTCTAAGTCATTGATGTTGAATTGTCCAACTGCATATTTACCTTCTCTAGCTTTATTTAGCATTTCTTTTGCTGAAACTAACATGCGCAAAACCTCCATATATTTTATATTATTTTTTGAGAATTAATGTTTTTTTACATATATTTCTCTCTACCTAGTAGTATAACTCAAAATTGTAATTATGAAAATAGTAAAATAGATAAAAGTAATTTAATAAAGTACTTTAATGTAAATAATAAGTGCTTTTTAAGAAGCTGTGTATAAAATATTAACCTTTTGTTAATTAACTGATTTGTTTCCAAATATTAATCTTTTATATTTACTTAAGGGGTAAAATTATTACATAAGATATATAATACATATAAGAGAAGGTTAAAAAAGGAAGAGTAAAATGGAAAACAACAAAAGCAGAAGAAAAAGAAGGAACAGAAGAAACAGAAGAAAAAAGGTTACATTAATTGTTGCTGTAGTAGTAATCTTAGGAATTGGGTTTGGAGGATATGAAATATTCTCTCATAAGAAAGATAATGTAAAAGCAACAGCAAGTGAAGGACAGGCAGCTGACAATACAGCAAAACAGGAAGAAGAAAAACCTAAGCCAACAGACATAATGCCAGGACAAAATATTATAAACTCTGCAGATTCATATGCAGTGCCTGCAAATGAAGTATTTGATATGATATCATCTTCAAAACCAAGTAATAAAACAAAAGAAGTATTTTTAACATTTGATGATGGTCCAAGTGAAAATACAGAAGCCATTTTAAAAATATTAAAAGAGGAAGATGTACATGCTACATTCTTTGTTTTAGGATCACAAATAAAAGAAGACAAAGAGAATAAACAATTACTTAAAGATGAGTTAGATAGTGGTAATGCTATAGGAAATCATACAATGAGTCATGATTACCATAAATTATATCCAGGTAATAGCGTTAATGTAGATGTATTTATGAAAGAAATAAATCAAAATAATGAATTAATGAAGAGTATTTTAGGTGAAGATTTTAATACAGCTGTTTTAAGAATGCCAGGTGGATATATGTCAAGAAAGTATTATAGGGATCCACATTTAAAAGCGTTAAATGAAGCTTTCGCAAAGCAAGGAATATATTCAATAGATTGGGATGCTGAAACAGGAGATGCTGAATCAAATAGTTATTCAGTAGAACATCTAGTTAATAAAGCAAAACAATATATGAAATCAGAAGATCATGTAATTTTACTAATGCATGATGCAGCTGCAAAGAAATCAACTGTAAAGGCGCTTCCACAAATAATTAAAATGTTTAAAGAAAATGGATTCGAATTTAAAGTTATAAAAAATGCACCGGTAAATAATACAGATACTAAAGACACTTCAAGTAATAAATAGTAAAAAAAATGTCTAGCGAAAATTCGCTAGACATTTTTTTATTTATATAATATATCTTTTAAAGTATCGTTATAATAAGGTGAACTTGGATAAGAGTTTTCAATATGTTGAGCATATTTTTTAGCTTGGTCCTTATCGCCAGTTCCATTATAGTATTCAGCTAACTTGTATAATACTTCTGGTGTATACATGTCAGCATGTGGGAATTTCTCTAAGTATTCTTTATAATACTTAACTGCATCTTCTGGCTTATTTAATCCTGCATTTGCAGCCCCCATGAAGTACATTATATGTGGTTCTAAATAACTTCCACCACAGAAATCATAAGCTTTAGTTAAATTACCTAAAGCATCTTGGTATTTTTTTTCTTTCATTTGATCCAAACCAGCATCATAGAACTTTTGAATACCATCAGTTTGCATAAGTTTTAATGCAGCATCATAAGATTTTTGATCTTCAGCTGGTATTTTTAATCCTTTAGCATCGCTTAAAAGAGAATAAAGATTGTCGAAGTCTTTACTATCAGTAGCTTTAGTTAAAGATTCATTAAAATTAGCTGGTAGTTCTTTAGTTTGTTCAGTAACTTCTGTTTGTGGCTTTATAGTATCATCAGTTTTAGATGAGTACTTATATACACCATAAGAAGCAGCTGCTATAACTACAACACAGGCTACTGCTATAGCTATATTTCTATTTTTGATTGAAGTTTTCTTTGGATTAACTGTTTGTTTTTTATCAGTTGACTGTGCAGTTTCTTCAGAAACTGTACTATTATTTTCATTATTTATTGAAGTTTTGTTATTTTCAGGTTCTACTACTTTAACTTCACTAACTTCAATTTCAGGTTCAGTGTTAGAACTTTCGTCTACTGCAACTTCTGAAATTACATTTTCTTTATCATTTGAAATAATTTCTTCAACTACTTCAATTGGTTTTTCTTCAGTTACAACTTCGGAAGTAGGTTCATCAATTTTTATGTCCTCAGTTGCTTCTTTAATTTTTTGAGCCTCTTTCTCTTGAGCTTCCTTTTCTTGAGCTGCTAATATAATAGCAAGTTCAGCTTGAAGAGTATCACTACTAATAGTATTAAAGTTATCGTAGCTTAAAGCTTTTTCTTTAGTAGACTTATCCATTTCTGCAAGACGCATCTTGGATGTTGGATTATTATTATATTCGGAGTTGATTTTCCAATTTAATATTGCCTCATCGACTCTACCTAGTCTATATAATATTTCACCTTCAAGTTCTAAAGCTTTCTCATTATTATATTGTTTCTCTAAAACTTTATCACAAATTCTTAAAGCTTCTTTGTAATGCTTTTTTTTAAAATAGTTTTCTGCTTTATCTAATTTTTTATCAAAATTACTCATATTTCCTCCTTAGTTAATCCATCCGTTACTTCTATTTTAATACATTGTGTCAACTAAATTATTTCGAAAATATTTCTTTTACAATAAATTTATAAAAAAATTATTATAAAGCTACTATAATATGTCATATAATTACATATAATAGAAAATAATTAGTAAAGAGAGTTAAGTTTAAATTAATATATTAATGAAAGTTAAGATTTTCTTTAGATAATATAAATAAACAATTTATATTAAATATGGTAATATTATTAAAGGATATTTATGTTTTAGGAGGATAATAAAATTGGAATTTGAAATGATTTTAGAATATTTTTCAACATATGGATTGCTATTTCTCTTTATAATTGTATTTTTAGAATACTTAAATCTTCCTGGGTTACCAGCAGGGATTATTATGCCAGCTTGTGGAGTTCTTATTTCAAATGGAGATATAAGTTTTACTACAGCATTAATTGTTTCAGTTATTGCTGGGGTACTTGGAAGTATATCTTTATATTTAATTGGTAGATTCGGCGGGGAGATTCTCTTACATAAATATTTAAAAAAGTTTCCTAGTCAAAAAAAACATATAAACAAAATAGAAGTTATTGTAAAAGAAAAAGGTAATTATGGTATATTTTTAAGTAAACTTATTCCTGTAGCTAGAACTTTGGTATCTATACCAGCTGGAGTATTTAAAATAAATATTTATAATTTTATACTGTATTCAGCCCTTGGGACTATTGTATGGAATGCTGCTTTTATATCAGCGGGATATTTTATTGGAGATATTATCTTCTTTTAATAGTAAAAGAGATTTAGAAATAAATCTCTTTTTTTTTATGGAAAAATAAATGAAATATATAAAAACCGTTATTTAATTAACAAATTGTTATTTTAGTAACATAATTATAAAATATATAAAAATAATTAGGCAAAAGTATTTACAATAGAACTAGTAAGGAATATTATTTAAATATAAAGATTAAAGGATATAAATTATTAATTAATAATTTTAATTGGAGGAGATAATATGAAAGTTTTAGTTGTAGGTTGTACACATGCAGGGACTGCTACTGTAGCGAATTTAAAGGAGTTATATCCAGAATGTGATGTAACAATATATGAAAGAAATGATAATATATCATTCTTATCTTGTGGTATAGCGCTTCATGTAGCCGATGTAGTTAAAGACTTAAAGGATATGTTTTATAATTCACCAGAAGCACTAGCAAAACTTGGTGTTAAAACAAATATGAAACATGACGTATTAGATATAGATTTTGATAATAAAAAAGTTAAGGTTAAAAACTTAGTAAGTGGAGAAGAGTTCTTTGATTCATATGACAAATTAGTTTTAACAGTTGGATCATGGCCAATAGTACCAAAATTCGATGGTGGAGATTTAGAAAATATTCTACTTTGCAAAAATTATAATCAAGCACAAGTTATTACTGAAAAAGGTAAGGATGCTAAAAATGTAGTTATAATTGGAGCTGGTTATATTGGCGTAGAGCTTGCTGAAGCATTTGAAGTATTAGGTAAGACTGTAACTCTAGTTGATGCAGAAGAAAGAATAATGGCTAAATATTTAGATAAAGAATTTACAGATATAGCTGAAAATGAATTTAAAGAACATGGCGTTAACTTAGTTCTTGGAGAAAAAGTTAAATGCTTTGAAGGTGAAAATGGAAAAGTTAAAAAAGTTGTTACTGATAAGGGAACTTATGAAGGTGATTTAGTTGTATTATGTATTGGATTTAGACCAAATACAACTCTTGTACATGGAAAGATAGATACATTACCAAATGGTGCGATTATAATTGATGAATACATGAGAACAAGTAGAGAAGATGTATTTGCAGCAGGGGATTGTTGTGTTGTTAAGTATAATCCAACAGGAGAAGATAGATATATACCACTTGCAACAAATGCTGTAAGGATGGGAACTTTAGTTGCTAGAAATATAAATGGTCCAAAGATTAAGTATATGGGAACTCAAGGAACTTCAGGTATTAAGATCTATGATGAATGTATAGCTTCAACTGGTTTAACAGAAGAAGGGGCTAAAATGGTTTCTGGTATAAATGTAGCAACATCAACAATAGAAGATAACTATAGACCAGAATTCATGCCAACATTTAAAATGGCAAAGGTTAAAATTGTATTTGATAAAGATACAAGAAGAGTTCTTGGAGGACAAATAATATCAAAAGAAGATTTAACTCAATTTATGAATACACTTTCAGTAGTAATTCAAAATAAGATGACAGTTGAAGAACTTGCAATGACAGATTTCTTCTTCCAACCACACTTTAATAAACCATGGAGCTTATTAAACTTAGTTGCACTTAAAGCATTATAAAATTAAAAGGCTGTTTTAATAACAGCCTTTTTTATTTGGAATGCATATTTATAAAATAAATTTATATGATATTATATACTTTATAAATAGTACGAATAAAGGAGAGTATATGGTAGATATAAATAATGTGATGAAAAGAAAAATTGAACATATACAATATGCTTTAGAATCATACTTAGATGAAGATTACTTTAAAGATATAAAAATATTCAATAATTCAGTTCCAAATATTAATTTTGATGATATTTCACTTAAAACAGAGTTTTTAGGAAAGGAAGTAAGTATGCCAGTTATCATAAATGCAATGACTGGAGGTTCTGATTATAGTTTTAAAATAAATGATGATTTAAGCAATATTTCAAAAGAACTCAATATACCAATTGCAGTTGGATCACAATCAATAATGCTTAAAGATAAATCATTTGAAAATTCTTTTAAGATTGTAAGAAAAAACAATTTAGATGGAATTGTATTATCTAACTTAAGTGCTTTAAGTAGCGTAGAAGATGCTAAAAGGGCTGTTAATGCTTTAGAAGCTAATGGGATACAATTACATATGAATGTATCACAAGAACTTGTAATGAGGGAAGGTGATAGGAATTTTAAAGGTATGCTTAATAATATAGAAGAGATAATAAGTTGTATGGATGTTCCAGTTATATTAAAGGAAGTTGGAACTGGAATAAGTTATGACACATGCAAAAAGTTAGCTGATGTTGGAGTAAAGTATGTAGACGTAGGTGGAAAAGGTGGAACTAGCTTTATAAAAATTGAGGATTTAAGAAACAAGAGTAATCTATATGAAGATTTAGAAGAAATCGAAATAAAAACTCCTCATTCTATAATATTTTGTAGAGAAGCTAGTAAAGATATGAATATAATAGCTTCAGGTGGAATTAACAAAGGAAGCCATATTATTAAATCTCTAATGCTTGGTTCTAATATGACTGGAATATCTGGTGCAATACTTAAAGAATATATAAAAGATGGTGCTATGGGAGCGTGGAAATATCTTTTGAATTTAGAACGTAGTACAAAAATACTTATGGGATGCCTAGGTTGTGAAAGTATAAGTGATATAAAAGAACTTAAATACTATTATAAAGATGAACAGAATATTAAAAACTTTGTAAACTATTAAGTAAAAAGTCATTTAAAGGACAAATAGTATGGAAGATATATTGATAGTATGGTATAATCTCTATGTTATTCTTTAATAATGGAGGAGTAAGTATATGAAGCATATAAAGACAATAAACAAAACAAACATCAAAAACAGTTTAAAGAAACCAGGATGCAAAGAATGTGCTAATTCATGCCAATCAGCATGTAAGACTTCATGCACAGTTGCAAACTTAGAGTGCGAAAACTAATAAATAAGCAGTAACTTAATAATTAAGTTACTGCTTAATTATTAATGTAATTTTAGGAGGAATTTAAAAAATGGCATTAATACATAAATTCAAACAAGGGGACAATGCATTTGTCCTAGATGTAAATACAGGAGCAGTTCACGTTGTTGATGACTTAGTATATGACTTAGTTGATGATAATGGATTAAGAGATAAAGAAGTAATTATAAATGAATTAAAAGAAAAGTATGACGAAAAAGAAATAAGCGAAGCTTATGATGAGATAAAACAATTAATTGATGAAGACATGCTTTATACAAAAGATATGTATGAAGATATAGCTCATAGTTCAATGGATGATAGAGATTACATAAAGGCAGTATGTTTAAACATAATACATGGATGTAATTTAAGATGTAAGTATTGTTTTGCAGATGAAGGAGAATACCATGGACATAAAGGTGTTATGGATATTGAAACTGCAAAGAAGGCTATAGATTACGTTGTTAAGAGAAGTGGTCCTAGAAAAAATATTGAAATAGATCTATTTGGTGGAGAGCCAACTCTTATAATGGATACAATTAAAGAAATAATAGCTTATGCTAGAGAAAATGAAAAGAAGTGGAATAAAAATATAAGATTCACTATGACAACAAATGCAACTCTTCTTAATGAAGAAATGATGGATTACATGGATAAAGAAATGGGAAATATAATCCTTTCTCTAGATGGAAGACAAGAAGTTAACGATAACGTTAGAATAAAAGTAGATGGATCAGGATCATATGATGATATACTTCCAAACATTAAGAAGATGGTAGAAAAGAGAAGCAAAGATAAAATGTTCTACGTAAGAGGAACATTTACAAGAGCAAACACTGACTTCTATGAAGATGTTATGGCTATGGCTAACGAAGGATTTAGAGAAATTTCAATAGAACCAGTAGTACTTCCTGATGAACATGCGCTTTCATTAAGAGAAGAAGATCTTACTACAATCTTTGAAAACTATGACAGATTATATGATGAAATGGTTAGAAGAAGAAAAGAAGGAGATGAATTTAGATTCTATCACTTCAATGTAGATTTAAATGGTGGACCATGTGTTTATAAGAGAATATCAGGTTGTGGTGCAGGATTTGAATATGTTGCAATAACACCTCAAGGTGAAGTATACCCATGTCATCAATTTGTTGGTAAAGAAGAATTTAAGCTTGGAACAATAGATGATGATACTTATGATACAGAATTAGCTAAAAAGTTTAAGATGGCTCATATTTATAATAAGCCAAAATGTAAAGATTGCTGGGCTAGATTCTATTGTAGTGGTGGATGCCAAGCAAATAATATAAATTTCAATGGAGATATTAATGTTCCATATGAAATCGGATGTAAAATGCAAAAGAAGAGAATAGAATGTGCGATTGCTTTAAAATCAGAGGAGTAAGCTGTTTTGAAGAAATATATTCTAGATAATGGAATAAGACTAATATATAAGAGGGTTACATCAAGTCTTACATCAGTTTGTGTATCATTAGATGGTGGTGCATTAAGGGACGGGGAAAAGCTTGGAATAGCACATGTTACTGAACATATGGTTTATAAAGGAACTAAAAGAAGAAGTGAAGAGGATATAAATAGAGAAATAAGTGAAGTATTTGGATTCTCTAATGCTATGACAAACTATCCATATGTTATTTATTATGGAACTCTTTTAGGTGAAGATTTAAATAAAGGAATGGATATTTTAAGCGATATTATAATAAATCCCACATTTAAAGAAGATGGATTTAAAGAAGAGATGGATGTAATCTTTGAAGAATTAAAAGAGTGGGATGAAGAACTTGAACAGTATGTTGAAGATAAATTATTTTTAAACTCTTTTAATAAAAGAAGAATAAAGTATCCAATTATCGGAACAGTACAATCTTTAAAGTCAATAAAGCTAGATGATGTAAGAGAATTTTATAATAAAATATATTTCCCAAGAAATACAGTGATAACAGTTATTACACCATTAGATTTTAATGAAGTATTAAATATTACTGAAAATTATTTTGGAAATTGGAATATAGAAAAAAATTCTTTAAAGAGCATGGAGTATGAAGAAGTTAAAGAGAGTAAATTTATTGAAACTAAATACGGTATAAAAACTAGTAAAGTAGAAATTGCTTATGATATAAGTAACCTAACTAATATAGAAATAAAGGCACTTAGAATCTTTAATGAATATTTTGGAGAGGGAGTAAACTCAAAACTTTTTGATATTTTAAGAACAAAAAATGGATTAGTTTATGATGTCTTAACTAGAGTTTCTCATGAAAATGGAATAAAGTTATACAAAATAACTTTTAGTACATCAAAAGAGAAGGTAGAAGAAGCATTGAATTTAACCTTTAAGTGTATTGATAATATTAGTAATTTAAAAACTTTATATGATGTAAATATTATTAAGCTTAAAAAGAGCTTTAAATTAAGAAGATTATTTAAAGAAGAACAGAGTATAGTATTAGCTAAAGAGTTATCAACATATGAAACTATGTTTGATGATTATAAAGTTTATGTAGATGAAAGTGAATCTTTAGATAATATTAATTTAGAATTAATATGTAATACTTATAAGAAAGTATTTAAAAATAGTTTAGTACAAGTAATTAAATAAAAAAAGTCCTGTCAAAATGGCAGGATTTTTTTGTTCTAAATAACACTTTAAAGGGAAGAATAAATATAATAAAGTGTGTGATTTATTAGCGAAAGTTTTGTAAGTAGAGGAGAGAATATATATGGATAAAATACCAATTTTAGAAGGTCTTATAGATTATCATAAAGAAGAAAATTTAATTTTTTCTATGCCAGGAAATAAATGTGGAAAAGCTTTTTTAAAAGATAATATAGGAAAAGATTTTGCGGAAAAATTAGGGTTTTTAGATATAACTGAAAATGATCCATTAGACAACCTTCATAATCCACAAGGAATTATAAAAGAAGCCGAGGAGTTACTTGCTAATCACTATGATGGTAAAAGAGCTTTCTTTATGGTTAATGGAAGTTCAGGTGGAAATATTATTTCAATTTTTTCCGCATTTAATGAAGGCGATGAAGTTTTAGTGGAGAGAAATTGTCATAAATCAGTTTATAATGGATTAATATTAAGAAAGCTTAAAGTAACTTATATAGATCCTGTTATTGACGAAGACCATGGTATTTTTATGCCACCAAATAAAGAGAATATATATAAAGCTTTAGAAATTACTAAAAGTGCTAAAGGTATAATATTAACTTCTCCAAATTATTATGGATTAAGCTACAAGCTAATTGAAGAAACTCTTAAAGAGCTTAAAGAAAAAGGTTTGAAAATAATAATTGATGCAGCTCATGGTGCACACTTTGGAGTATGCAATAGTCTTCCAAATAAGATAACTAATATAGCAGACTATACAATATTAAGTGCACATAAGACAATACCATCATTAACACAAGGTGGATATTTAATTGTAAATGAAGAAGAAAGTAATGTAGACTTTTATTTTAATTGTTTTATAACTACATCACCATCATATTTAATATTGGCATCATTAGATTATGGAAGGTATTATTTACAAAAATATGGTGAAAATGATTATAATAATCTTATTAAACTAGCGTCAGAGTGGAAAGAAAAAATAAATAAGTTAAACAAAGTTCACATACTGGAAGATAAAGATTTAAATGAAAATTATGAAGAAGATAAAAGCAGGTATATAATGACTGTTAAAGAAGGGTTAAATGGTCATAAGCTATTTGATTATTTAAGAGGAGAAAAAATACAATGTGAGATGAGCTTTGAAAGAGGCGTTGTTCTTATATTATCTCCAATTAATAATGATGATGACTTTAAGAAAATATTTAATGCTATTGAAAAATTAAATGTAGAAGATATTAAAGAAATATATTCAAATACTTTCGATTTCATAAAACCCAAAAAGGCATTAGAACCATATGAAGTTTTTAATAAAGAATATGAAATGATAGAAATAGAAAAATGCAATGATAAAATAGCTAAAGAATCAATAATACCATATCCGCCAGGAATTCCTTTAGTATGTGCAGGAGAAACGATTAATAAGAAATGTATTGGAATTATTGAAGAATATATTAAAAATAATAAAGATGTTATTGGAACTTATAAAGGAAAAGTGAAAGTAATAAAAGAGAAATAAACTTAAAAAAAATTTCGACACACTATGTTAGAATGTAACAAAAATTATATACCCTCATATATTGTATTATAGATAAAAATTAGGTAAACAGAAGAGAGGTATGTGGGTTATGGAAAGATGTAATAATAGAGGTTGTAATAACAAATGTAATTCTAATATGAATTGTCAAATAAAAGAAAGCAAATGTAGAAAGTTAGAAAACTGTGCAGAAGATATATCTGACATGAATGAAGAATTATTAGAATGTGTTGAAAAGAAAATAAGAGAAATTGTTTGTTTACAACAAGAATCAAGACAATACGTGGCAAAAGCTAAATATTTAGATGAAAGAGCAGAAGCTAAACTTAAAGAAGTACAAATGTTAGTTAAGAAAATTTCAGATATGGTTGATAAATCTAATGAACTTTATGAAAGAGCTATAGATTGTTATAAAAAAGAAGGCAGAACAAATAGATTCTGTCCAGATAGACCAAAATGTTGTAAGACATTTGATTTAGAAGATGACTGTGAAGATAATAGACACGATGACTGTCATGGTAGAAATGATAATTTCTGGGAATAATCGGTTTTAAAGAGACTATATTTTTATAGTCTCTTTTAATAGATCAAAATAGAAAATTAATAATTAAAAGTACTATTTATTAAGAAAAATATAGACAACATTATTTGTGTATGTTATGATAATAAAAAACTTGGAGGATGATTATGAATATTAAAACTAACGAATTAGCAAAATTAAATAATATTAAGTTCTTTAGCTACTTTAGTTAGGGGTTGTATTTATGAATCATCATGGATGCAAACCTTAGGATAAAGGGATGTATCTATGGTGGCTAAGTTTTTAAGTTATGTAATTAATAAGCCGCATAGATTATACTATGGGGCTTTTCTTATTTTTAAAGCTCCGTAGTAAATTCTATGGGGCTTTAATTATTTTTAGGAGGAATTACATGAGTAAAAGAGAAGGTTTCAAAAGTAGTAAAGGATTTATTTTATCCTGTGTAGGAGCAGCCATAGGGCTAGGAAACATATGGATGTTCCCATACAGAATGGGAAGCAATGGGGGAGCGGTATTTTTAATACCATATTTATTTTTCGTATTAGTATTAGGAACTACAGGACTTATAACAGAGTTTTCATTTGGAAGAATGTTTGGTAAAGGTAATTTAGAGGGAACGAGGATAGCGTTTAAAAAGGTTGGACTTAAATTTGGAAGGTTAGTTGGAATTATACCGGTAATGGGTTTGTTTGGTATATTTATGTTTTACAATGTCGTCGTTGGATGGATTATAAAATATTTTTCAGTTGGCGTATTAAATGGATTTAGTGGTTCAGATTTAACTAAATACTTTGAGAATTTCGCAGGAAGTCCAGAGAGTATTATTTGGAATTTAGTAGCAGTGATAATAACAGTTCTAATAGTATGTTTTGGAGTTTCAGGTGGTATTGAAAAAATCAATAAAATTATTATGCCTATGATGTTTATAATATTAATATTACTTGCAGTAAGATCCTTAACATTAGATGGTGCTATGGAAGGTGTTAAGTTTTTACTTGTACCAAAGTGGGAATATTTATTAATGGCATCAACTTGGATTAATGCATTAGGCCAAGCATTCTTTACTGTATCAATCACAGGCTGTTGCTTAGTTGTTTATGGTAGTTATACAAAAAAGGACTTCAATATTCCAAAAGCTGCGGTATATACAGCTATATTTGATACATTAGCAGCACTTTTATCAGGATTTGTAATAATGCCCGCAGTATTTGCTTGTGGATTAGATCCACTTGCAGGACCGCCATTATTATTTATAACAGTTCCAACAATATTCAGTAAAATTCCAGCAGGGCAGTTACTTGGAGTTATATTCTTTTTTAGTATATTCCTTGCAGCTATTAGTTCATCAATTGCAATGCTCGAAGGACCTGCAGAAGCATTAATGTCTCAAACTAAAATGAGTAGAAAGAAAAGTGTAATATTACTAGCGCTTGTAGGATTTATATTATCAATTCCATTAGATTTAAATATGGACATATTTAATAATTTCACTAATTTTATAACAATAATATTATCACCAATTGGTGCATTAATTACTATGATAGTTTTTTATTATGTTATAAAAAAAGAAGATGCATTACATGAAATTAATTTAGGGAGTGATATTAAATTAGGAAATAAATTTTATTGTTTTGCTAAGTATGCATTCGTTATTATAACAATAGTTGTTATAATTCTTGGTGTATTACTTGGTGGAATTGGATAGATTAAAAGAGGCTTTTAAGCCTCTTTTAATTTACTACAAAGAAATAAGTGGATAACATTTACAAATAATGATATAATTATGACGAAATTGTATAAACGTTTTCTTTATATAGTTTAAGATAGGGAAGTTACATAAGCTAGGGGGATAATTTAGGATGGGAAAAAATTATGATTTTAATTCTATAATAAATCAATTTAAGTTTGAAGGAAGAATGTGTGCATATGATAGTCATCTTTGTGGACATATCAACGATACATTCATTGTTGAGTTTGAATGTGAAGAGGGAAAAAAATCAAAATATGTTATGCAAAGAATTAACACGAATATATTTACTGAACCAGAGAAAGTAATGGAAAATATAGAGAATGTCACAATGCATATTAAAAAGAAGTTAGAAAGTGAAAATGGAGATAGTGAAAGAGGCGTACTAGAGCTTATAAGGACTACTGATGGGAATAGTTTTTATAAAGATAGTGCTGATAATTATTTTAGAGCCTTCAAATTTATTAATGGTGCTAAAACTTATCAAAAAGTTGAGAATCCTAAACATATGTATGAGTGTGGTACAGCGCTTGGAAGATTCCAAAAACAATTATCAGATTTTCCAGTTGATAAATTACATGAAACAATAAAAGATTTCCATAATACTAAACAAAGATATGAAACATTTTTAAGGGCATTAAAAGACGATAAAGAGTGTAGATCTCAAAATATTAGAAATGAAATAGATTTTTTAATAAGTAGATGTGAAGAGATGTCTAAACTTGTTAATATGATAGATGATGGATTACTACCTATAAGAGTAACTCATAATGATACAAAGTTTAATAATATAATGATAGATAATATAACAGAAAAAGCGGTTGCAGTAATTGATTTAGATACTGTAATGCCTGGTCTTGCATTATATGATTTTGGTGATTCAATAAGATCTGGTGCAACAACAGCATTAGAAGATGAGAAAGACTTAAGTAAAGTAAACTTTGATTTTGAAATATTTGAAAATTATACAAAAGGTTATTTAGAAGAATTTAAAGATAATTTAACTAAGTTAGAAATAGAGAACTTAGCTTTTTCAGCAAAGCTTATTACAATGGAATGTGGAATGAGATTTTTAACTGATTATTTAAATGGAGATGTTTATTTTAAAATACAAAGAGAAGGACATAATTTAGATAGAGCTAGAAATCAATTTAAATTAGTCTGTGATATGGAAAATAATATGGACAAGATGAGAGACATAGTTAATAAGTACTGTTAAAAAGAAGGGTTCCCCCTTCTTTTTTTATATATAATCAATTACATTAAGATTCCACTCTTTAGCAAGTTCTAATAATAATAACATATCATCACCATAAATCTCTGATGGATTATGAGCATCAGAAGAAATTAAAACTTTAATATTTTCTTTAGATACTTTCCTCCAAAATTTTTCGTGTGGATATCTAAAACGAGGACCATCACAAAAGTTAACAATACCTTTGCGTACGCCATTTGCATTAAGTTCTAATATAGAATCATTCTTTTTAGCAGATTCAATTATCATATTACAAGCAGTTTCACAATTTTCATCCCAAGGTAAATTGTTTAAGAAAATTAAATCAGGATGAGCTAAAAATGCAAATAATCCAGTATTTAAAGCTTCACTAACAGACTTAGCATAAGTTATGTAATAATCGGTACTAGGTAGTTCAAAATTATTAATAAATGGATTATCATGGGTTACACAAACATGTTGACCTAAAGCTAAGTAATCAAATTTTCCAAGTAGTTTATTATAGTAATCTATTTTTGATTTATTATATTCAATTTCTAAGCCAATCTTAAGTTCAATTTTATCTGTATATTTTTCTTTTAAATAAGATATAGAATTATAATAATCATCCAATTCATTATACTGCATTCTAAGTGCATATCTATTATCTTCATAAGGTGCATGATCACTAAACCCTAAAGTTGTAAGACCTTTCTTAATTGCTTCAATTACGTACTCTTCATCTGTTCCTTCTGCGTGTAAGCATCTTGTAGTATGCGTATGATAATTTACTCTGTTCATAGTACTCCTCCTAAAATGGATTTTATTTAATAATATACTAAAAAAAGGATGGTGACAATTAATGTTATAAAGAATTAAAGGTAATAAAGTTTGATATGTATAAAAATATACTTTGCTAGGTATTGAAATTATTAACATATAATCATATAATAGAGAAAATGATTAATATTGTGTTAAATATATGTAAGTGAGTTATTATCCTTCGTCCTTTTGAATGGATGAAGGTATTTTTGTATAAAAATTTAATTAAGTATGGTATTTGGAGGTTTTAATATGGACGAGATTCTTGAAGTTTTAGAAAAGAATAGCAGATATACTGATGAAGAAATAGCTGTTATGACAGGAAAATCAGTTGAAGAGGTTAGAGATGGTATAAGAGATTATGAGGAGAAAAATATAATAGCTGGTTATACAACTTTAATAAATTGGGAAAATACAGGTAGAGAAACTGTTACAGCACTTATAGAGGTTAAAATAACTCCTCAACGAGGTCAGGGTTTTGATAAAGTTGCAGAGAGAATATATAAGTTTTCTAATGTTAAAGCTTGCTATTTAATGAGTTCAGGTGGTTTTGACTTAACTGTAATAGTTGAAGGCAAAACAATGAAGGAAGTTGCAATGTTTGTTTCAGAAAAATTATCTGTACAAGAATATGTACAAGGTACAGCAACTCATTTTGTCCTTAAAAAATATAAGGATCATGGAACAATATTTAAAGATAAAAAGATACAAGATAGGGAGGCTATTTTTATATGATAATGAATGATATGATTTTAGATAATGTTAAAAATATGCCACCTTCAGGAATAAGGAAGTATTTTGACCTTATAAATGAAATGGAAGATGTTATATCATTAGGAGTTGGTGAACCAGACTTTGTAACACCATGGAATGTTGTTGAAGCTGGGATATACTCATTAGAGAAAGGACATACCCATTATTCTTCAAATGCAGGATTTATAGAACTTAGAGAAGAAATCTCTAATTATTTATATAGAAAGATAAACATATCATATGATGCTAGAGAAGAAATATTAGTAACAGTAGGTGGAAGTGAAGCTATTGATCTAGCACTAAGAGCACTTGTAGGACCTGGTGATGAAGTTATTATTCCAGAGCCGAGCTTTGTAGCGTATAAAGGATGCACTGCTTTTACAGGTGCTACATCTAAAATTATAAATTTAAGAGCCGAAGATGAATTTAAGCTTATGGCAGATGATTTAAGAGAAGCTATTACAGATAAAACTAAAGTTTTAATATTACCTTTTCCGAATAATCCAACAGGAGCTATAATGACAAGAGAGGAGCTTCAAAAAATTGTTGAAGTAGTAAAGGATAGAAATATTGTAATACTTTCTGATGAGATTTATGGAGAGTTATCTTATGATAAAAATCATGTATCTATCGCATCTTTTGATGAAGTTAAAGATAAAACATTAATAATAAATGGATTTTCAAAGGCATATGCAATGACCGGATGGAGACTAGGTTATGCTTGTGGAAATAAAGTTTTAATTGATGCCATGAAAAAAATTCATCAATATGCAATTATGTGTTCACCAACAACAGCTCAGTATGCAGCAATAGAAGCGCTTAAAAATGGTGATGATAGTGTTCGTGAAATGGCAGGGGAATATAATAGAAGAAGAAGAGTGTTAGTTGATGGATTTAGAAAAATGGGACTTGAGTGTTTCGAACCTTTAGGAGCTTTATATGTTTTTCCATCAATACAATCAACAGGAATGACTTCAGATGAATTTTGTGAAAAGCTTCTTATGGAAGAGAGAGTGCTTGCAGTACCAGGAAATGCCTTTGGTGATTGCGGTGAAGGGTTTATAAGAGCTTGTTATGCAGCTTCTATGGAAGATTTAATGGAAGCTATTAAAAGAATAAATAGGTTTGTAGAAAAAAATAGAAAAAATACACTATAATGAATAGTGACGAAGGGGATAAAATTTAATGAGCAAAAAAACAATAGACTTAGGAGCCGGTAAAATATCGGGACTTTTATTTAGATTAGCACTTCCAGCAATTATTGCACAATTAGTAAATGTTTTATATAACATAGTAGATAGAATATTTATTGGAAGAATTCCAAATGGAGAAATTGCAATGGCTGGGGTTGGGGTAGCATTTCCAATTATAATGATAGTTTCCGCATTTAGTGCACTTATTGGTATGGGAGGAGCACCGATTGCGGCAATTAAAATGGGTGCTAAGGAAGATGATGAAGCAGAAAAAATAATGAGCAATAGTTTCTCTATGCTTATTATAATTGGAGCTATATTGACAGTAGTCTTCTTAATATTTAAAGAACCAATATTATATGCGTTTGGTGCTAGTGAAGCAACTATGCCGTATGCTTTAGATTATTTAGAGCTTTATTTAATGGGAACAATATTTGTCCAAATAGCACTTGGAATGAATCCTTTTGTTAATACTCAAGGTTTTGCAAAAGTTGGTATGGCAACTGTAATGATAGGAGCTGTAATTAATATTATATTAGACCCTATATTCATATTTGGGTTCGGTATGGGAGTTAAAGGTGCAGCACTTGCTACTGTTTGTGGACAGTTAGTATCAGCATTTTGGGTTTTAAAATTCTTATTTGGAAAAACAAGTACACTAAAGATAAGGAAAAAATATTTAGTTCCAAAGCTTAAAATAGTACTACCTATTATGGCACTCGGTGTATCACCATTTATAATGCAAGGAACTGAAAGTTTAGTTATTATAGTAATGAATAATCAGTTATCTCTTTATGGTGGAGATATGGCAATTGGTGCTATGACTATAATGAGTAGTGTAATGCAAATTGTTATACTACCATTAATGGGACTTACACAAGGTGCACAACCTATTATTAGTTATAATTTCGGAGCTAATAAAATGGATAGAATAAAGAAGACATTTAAACTTCTTTTAGTATGTTGTTTATCATATACTGGAATAATGTGGACATTACTTATGTTAGTGCCAAAAGTATTCGTATTAATATTTAATAGTAATCCAGAACTTGTTAATATAACAACATGGAGTATTAGAATATACTTTGCTGGAATGATATTGTTTGGTGCACAGATTGCATGTCAACAAACATTTTTAGCACTTGGACAAGCAAAGACTTCATTAATACTTGCGCTTTTGAGAAAAATAATTTTATTAATTCCTTTAGCGTATATATTACCTAAGTTATTTGAAGATGGATTAAGAGGTGTATTAACAGCAGAACCTGTTGCAGATATATTATCAGCAGTAATTACAGTTATATGCTTTATAGTTTTTTATAAGAAAACATTAAGCAATAAAATGACTGAAGATGTTATAGAATAATAATAATAATAAAAGAAATAGAAACCGTAATGGTTTCTATTTTTTTGTGGTAAAATATATTTATGTTATTTTTAAGGAGGAATTTATATGAGAGAATTAATAGATTTACATACACATACAATATCAAGCGGTCATGCGTATAGCACTATAAAAGAGAATATTGATAGTGGAAGTTATAGAGGACTTAAATATCTTGGTATATCAGACCATGCACCAAAGATGCCAGGCGGACCACATGTATTTCATTTTCACAATTTAAGAATTGTACCAAAGAAGGTTAATGGAGTAGTAACATTAATTGGATCAGAAGTAAATATTTTAGATTTCAATGGAACACTAGATTTATTAGATGAGGATTTGGAAGCTTTAGATTATGCAATTGTAAGTCTTCATACACCATGTATTATTCCTGGAACAATTGAAGAGAATACAATGGCTGTAATAAATGCAATGGATAGACCCAAAGTTAAGATAATAGGTCATTTAGATGACAATAGATATCCAGTTGATTATGAAAAGGTAGTTATTGCTGCAAAAGAAAAAGGAGTATTACTTGAACTTAATAATTCATCACTTAATCCAAATGGCTTTAGAAAAGGTGCGTTAGAAAATGATACTAAAATGCTTAAAGTGTGTAAAGAACATGGAGCTAAAATAATATTCGGAAGTGATGCGCATATATGTTATGATGTTGCTAATTTTACTAACTGTAGAAAATTAGTCGAAGAAGTGGACTTCCCGATGGAGTTAATTGTAAATTATAATGTAGAGGACATTAAAGAAATATTTCTATAATGTGGTGTAGTTTTTATGGGGGATAAAAATAATATAAATATTATATATAATATAAAAGGAAATAGTGATATCATATGCAAACTTAAGGAGAGCTATGAAATAAATAAAGAGCTTAAAGTTATAAATAACAATAATATAAGTAATTATTATTACATATATAGAATTAAGCTTGGATTTATAAATATAGAACTTTATGATCTTTCTATGGTTTATGAAAATATTTTAGAAGATATAATAGTAAATGAATTAAAAGATAAAAATGATATTATATTGATGCTTAACGAAGAGGCAAATGATTTTACTAAATTAAGTGGGGTAAATATAAATAAAGTAGA
>NZ_JAVXRL010000025.1:0-43895 GCF_036643715.1 Clostridium sp.
TATGAAAACAAAAATGAGATTAGGAGACATATTAGTTCAAGCAGGTAAGATAACTCAAATTCAGTTAGTAGAAGCATTAAGAAAACAAGCTATGCAAGGAAAAAGATTAGGAGAAATCTTATTAGAAGAAGATCTTGTTAATGAGGATGACATATTAGCCGTACTAGAAATTCAGTTGGGGATAAAGAGAGTAAAGTTAGATTATATAGAATACCAAGAAGAGGCAATAAGAAAAGTACCAGAAAATTTATGTAAGCAACATAATATTATGCCTTTTAAAATAGAAGATAACAATATTCATGTAGCAATGTCTGATCCATACAACATAATAGTTGTTGATGATATTAGATTAATTACTGGTCTTAAGACAGTTAAGTATCTTGCTAGTGAAAGTGATATAAAAAAAGCTATAGAAAGTAAGTATAAAAAACAATATGCAGAAAAAGTTGCACAAGATTTAGTTGCAGAAGAAAAAGCAAATGAATTAGATAATAAAAAGCAAGATCAATTTGGAGAAAGTGAAGAGACTAAGGATGCGCCGGTAGTTAAGTTAGTTAACACAATTATAGGTAACGCAGTAATATTAAAAGCTAGTGATATTCATATAGAACCATTTGAAGATATTGTAAGAATCAGAGCGAGAGTTGATGGACAACTACAAAAAATGTTAGAGATTCCTAAAAACTCACATAACTCGTTAGTAACAAGAATTAAAATATTAGCAAATTTAAATATAGCAGAAAAAAGAGTACCTCAAGACGGAAGAATATTAACTAGAGTAAATGGTAAAGAAGTCGACCTTAGAGTTTCAGTGTTACCTACTATAAATGGAGAGAAGGTAGTTATAAGAATACTTGCTCGAAATGTAGAACTAATTGATAAACAGAAGTTAGGTATGAGAGATGACGATTTAGTTAAATTAAACAGTATATTAAGTAATCCTTATGGAATTATTTTGGTAACAGGTCCTACTGGAAGTGGTAAATCAACTACATTGTATGCAGTTCTTAGTGAACTAAATACTATTCAACAGAACATAATAACTGTTGAGGATCCAGTAGAATTTTCTATAAATGGTATTAATCAAGTTAATGTTAATGTCAAAACAGGACTAACATTTGCATCAGGACTTAGATCAATACTTAGACAAGATCCAGATATAATAATGGTTGGAGAAATTAGAGATGGTGAGACAGCAGAGATTGCAGTAAGGGCATCAATAACAGGACATGTTGTGTTAAGTACACTTCATACAAATGATGCACCATCAACAGTTGCAAGGTTGGTTGATATGGGAATAGAACCATATTTAATATCAACATCAGTTACAGGGATTATAGCACAGAGGCTTGTTAGAAAGAATTGCCCTAAATGTTCAGTTTGGTATGACGCAAAAGAAAGAGAAAAAGAAATATTAGGTTTTAATTATAATGATGAACTGAGACTGAAAAAAGGGGATGGATGTCCATTCTGTAATGGGACAGGCTATAAAGGAAGAGTTGGGATTTATGAAATATTAGATATCAATAAAGAAGTTAGGGAAGTAATATCGAGTGGTAGAAATTCAGATGAAATAAGAGATAGTGCAATAAAGAATGGAATGAAGACTTTAAGAGATGCTTGTGTTGAACATGTCCTGGAAGGAATAACAACAATAGAAGAATTAATGAGAGTAGCATTCTTAAAAGAATAGATAGAGAGGGAAGTATGGGATATGGCTGTTTTTAAATATGTAGCTATTAATAATGAAAATGTAACCATAAAAGGTACCTTAGAAGCACAGAGTAAAAAAGAGGTTGTTAAAAGCTTAAGGGAGAGAGGATATTATCCTACTGAGCTTATACAAGAGGGAATTGGTAATAAAGATATAGAGATAAATTTATTTAATAAAATTACTCTTAAGGATTTATCACTTTTCTGTAGACAATTTTCTTTTACATTAGAAGCTGGAACTCCAATGGTTAGGGCTTTAGAGCTATCTATAGCTCAATGCCATAATAAGAAGTTAAAGGAAGTTTTAATAAGGACTAAAGAGCAAGTTCAAAGAGGAAGAAGTTTTGCGGATGCTTTAAGATTTGAAGAAGACATACCAAACCTTATGGTAAGTATGATTGAAGCTGGTGAAGCATCAGGGAGATTAGAATTTGTAATGAGTGAACTAGCTAAATATTATGAGAAGCAATATAAGCAAAAACAAAAAGTAAGTTCTGCAACTATGTATCCTAAAGTTGTATTGACATTTGCTGTATTAATAGTAATGGCAATGATGACATTTGTTGTTCCACAGTTTATAGAGAATTTAAAAAGTGCAGGGGCAGAATTGCCACTTCCTACTAAGCTACTAGTATTAATAAGCAATGTATTTAAAAAATATTGGTTTATATTACTTATAATAGTAGGAATTTATATTGCATTTAAAAAATTGGTTTTAGATAAGGATCCAAACTATATAAGAAAGTCTGATGAGAATAGCATTAAAGGACCTTTGTTTGGAAGTATAAATAGACAACTTGTTGCGGCTAGATTTGCAAATACATTTGCAATACTTAATGCATCTGGAATTGGGCTTATTACAGGGATAGATATTGCAGGGAAAGTACTAGAAAATAAGTTTATAGAAGAGAGACTTGATATAGCAAAAGAAGATATAAAAAAAGGAAATCCAATAGGTAAGACAATTGAAGATTTAGAAGTTTTTCCTTTGATGCTTACTCAAATGATAACTATTGGAGAAGAAACAGGAACATTAGATGATATATTAAGAAAAACTTCAGATTATTATGATGGGGAAGTTGAGTACGCTACAGAAAAGTTAGTTACATTAATAGAACCATTGTTAATAGTTGGATTATCGGTAATAGTACTATTTATAATTACATCAATAATGTTACCAATGTTTAGTATGATGGATGCAATAAAAGTTATGTAAATAAGATAAATGTCCAAGAAAGACTTTATTTTATAATAAATTATTATTTATGGAGGTATAATTATGATCAAAACTTTAAAGAAAAGAAAGAAAAAAGGATTTACTCTAATTGAATTAATTGCAGTTATAGCAATTATAGGTATTTTAGCAGCGGTATTAGTACCAAAGGTATTTGGATACATGCAAGATGCTAAAAGATCTAAAGTAATAGCTCAATCTAGAAGTGTTTTAATGGCATATGAAGCATATAATGCAAAAGTAACTGTACCATTAGCAGCTCCAGCAAATTGTGAAGTTTCAGATGTTAAAAAGGGAATAGCAGATGAGAATTTAACAGAATATGCTGATTTAGATGGAATTGATATGATTGCTGATACTGTCACACTTGACAAATTAAAAGAAGCTACTGATGGTAAAAAAGAAGTTGTAATTGGAGAAGGTGGAATCTGGACAGGAACATTTAAAGAAGATTCAACAGGCGGTTCAGAAAAATAATAATTATTAAATAAAAAATAAGCCTCTTATTAAAAGAGGCTTATTTTAAAACAAAGGAGGGATATACATGGAATTAATTTTAATGATAGGAATATTTATATTCGGAGCAATTATAGGTAGTTTTTTAAATGTATGTATATATAGAGTAATGAAAGAAGAATCGATTGCATATCCACCATCACATTGTGGAAGCTGTGGAGAAAACCTAAAAGCTAAAGATCTGATCCCTATTTTAAGCTATATATTATTAAAAGGTAAATGTAGGTATTGTAAAGAAAAAGTTTCGATACAATATCCTATTATAGAAGCGGTTACAGGGTTTTTATTTTTACTAGTATATTTAAAGTTTGGATTTTCTCTAGAACTTATACAGTATATGTTTTTCACATCAATTTTAATAGTAATAGGTATGATTGATTTTAAAACACAAGATGTTTATACAAATACTATAATAACAGGCCTAATTGGAGGGCTTATTTTTTTAGTGATAGGATATTTTACAGGTCAAGAAATAAATTTAATTAATTATATATTAGCAGCAGTAGTGCCAGCTGGAATAATAGCAATATTTTATTACTTTGGAGCTATGGGGTGGGGAGATGTAGAAATAGTCTTTTTTATGGGATTATTTTTAGGCTTTAAACTAAGTTTGTTAAATTTATTTTTATCAATAATAATAGGTGGAATAGTTGCACTTATCATTATTATGATTTATAGGAAAAAAGAAAGAGGAGCAGAAATGGCCTTCGGACCATACATAGCAATAGCTGGATTTATAACTGTTATGTATGGAAATGAAATAATATTATGGTATATGTCAACTTTTTTTTAAATTAAGAGGGGGAGTAAAATGTTTGATAAAGAGAGAGTTGCTATAGATATAACAAGTAAGACTATATCAGTTTTGATTGGACATAAATATAGCATAGCAGATGGAATGGTAATTGAGACACCAAAGGGAGCTTATAAGGATGACTGCATAAAAAATGTTGATGCAATTGCAGATGCTATAAGGCCTATGCTTAAAAAGAAAAAGGCAAAGGATGCATATTTCGTCTTAAGAGGTGAAGATATAATAATAAGACATATTGAACTTCCATTTATGAAGGATGAAGCACTTAGAGATTCGGTTGAATTTGAACTTAGACAAGTTATAGGGGATAGAATAGAATATTTATACTTTGATTTTGAAGTTATGAACAGTAAGGCGCAAGGAGCAACAAAGGCTAAGATAGTTGTTGTTGCTGTAGAGAAAACAAAGGTAGAAAGTTATATTGAGCTTGCTAATAAGTTGAAATTAAAAATAGAAGCTATTGATGCTTATGCAACAGTTGCTACTAGATTTGTTAGAAGTCTAAAGAAAAATTCTAAAAGTTACAGTAAAACAGTTGGCGTATTAGATTTAAGTGCAGATACTAGCTCAATATCAATAATTGAGTGGGATAAATTATTATTTGAAAGATATCAAAGTTTTGGTATTGCAAATGCAGCACCAAATACTATAGAAAGTTTAAATGATTATAATGATTTTTTAAAAACTATAGATTTAACTGATGTTGATATTGAGTCTAATGAGAATATAGATAGATTAATGAAAACTATAGTAGGAGAATTTAATTCATTTATTGATTACTGTATGACTGGAAAAGCCAAGAAACATTTAGATAGATTAATCGTAATTGGAAGTGGTAAAGAGATAAGAGGTATAGATAAATATTTAGAATCATATTTAAACTCAATTGTTAGTGATGGACCGGATTTTAGTGATATTAAATTAAATGTAAAAGCTCCAAAGAAATTAGCATTAAAGGATTATATATATCCGTACGGTTTATTATTAAGGAAGGAGTAGATAGGAATGGGTAAAGAATTAAATTTACTCCCAAGAGAGTATGGAAAAGGTACTATAGAAAATAGAAGGAAAAATAATACATTAATAGCTATAGTAGCGATAGCATTGATGGTTGCATTAAGCTTCGGTGGAGTTACAGCGAGAGAGTTGTATTTAAATATACAAAATAATAAGTTAAAAATGAAATTACAAGAGAGTAAGTCACAAGTGCTAGAAAAGGAAAGATTACAATTACAAATTGATCTTACTAAAAAGCATATACAAGTTGCAAATTCACTAAAGACTATAAAAGATAAAGATACTGATGAACTTATTAAATTATTAAAGAGTGAAGCTGAAAAACAAAGTGGAATTAAACTAACAATAGATTATAAGAATACAGGATTCTCAAAAAATCAAAGCTCAATAAATATAGATGGAAACGCTAAAAGTGTAGAAGATATAAATAAATTTTGGGCGAATTTAAGAGAAAATGATTTGTTTAAAAAATCACATTTAAATGGATACAATGAAGATAAAGGAAAAGGATTTGTTTTCAATGGAAAAATAATTATAGAAGGAGTTGATGAAAATGTTCAAACTCAGCAAGGACAATAGAGAACTTTCAAAAAACGAGAAAATCCTTCTAGGAACTATTGGAATAATGTCTATATTGGCAATTTGTTATATTTTGATAATACAACCAAATTTCAAGAAAACAGAGCCACTAGTTAAAGAAAATCAAAAGCTTACAAAAGAAATTGAAGCTGTGAAAAATATTCAAAATGAAATTGCAAATAGAAATAAAGAATTAGAAAGTCTTAATGCTGAATATAAAAAAGCTGCAGAAAGCTTACCAGAGTTAGATAAATATCCTTTAGTAGCCAATGACTTAAATGAGATGGCAAAAAAACATAAATTGAATATTAAATCATCTAAATTCGAAGAAGCAAAGATATTTGAAGAAAAAGAAGCTAATCAAGATGCTGAGAAAAAGAATACTGAGGACCAAAAAGAAAATGAAATGGTAAAAAATTTAAATGGTTTAAAATATTTAGATGTCTTTTTAGAACTTCAAGGAAATGAAGGCGATGTAATAGGTTTTGTTAATGAATTAGAAAATACAGATAGAATACTTGTAGTAGATACTTTGAATTTGGATGAGAAAGATAGTTCTATAAGAATAATTTACTATATTTCAGAACAAGGTAAAAACGAAAAAGAAGAATATGACTTCAATTAAAAGAACGCTAATGAAACATTGGAGGTGCTAAATTGAAGAAGAAAAAAGGGTTCACACTTATAGAAGTTATGGCTGGATTAGCTATGTTTACAATAGTTATGTTAGCCTTAATGTCTTTATTAAGCATGGCAATAAAATATAATTCATTAAATCAAAGAACGTATAATTCTAATATAAATTCAAAATCTTTTTTTGAGATGTTGAAATCAGATAGACCATTAGCACCAGCAGGTGTAGCTAAAGATTCTATAAATGGAGAGTATAAAATTGGTGTTGATGATGAACTTGATATAAAGAATTTTTCAGATAGTTTAATAAAATATAATATTAGTGGATTAAGTTCATACAAAGTTGGTTCTGGATTAGCTGATGATTTTCAAAACTTAGGTAATGAATATACATTAGGGGTAAAAGTTGAATGGGACAATTCAAAAGGAGTATATATTATTGAAAGTTGGTCATGGGATATGGGTGCAGGAGAAGTAAGTGAAATTAATAGAAAAACTTATTTAGCACCAAAGTAGTAGGTGAAATAATATGGTAAGAATAAAGAAGAAAAATAAAGGGTTAACATTAGTTGAGTTAATGGCAGTGATAGCTATTTCAAGTGTTTTAGGAGCATTAGTATTAACATTATGTGTAAGCTTAAGCAAGAATTTTTCAATAGCGCAGAAAGAAAATATATTTCAGGATAAGGCAAGGGTTATATACTCTCATATTGAAGATAATATAAGAGGTGCAAAGTTTGTAGAAGTAAATCCAGCATACTCAGGAGGACAAGTGACTATAAATGGCGATGTATATACTTTGCCATCCGTTGCAGTTAGACCTGTTATAACATTTACGTACAAAAAAAATGGTGATGTAATGAGTTGTGCATATGTATACGATGATACAAATAAAGAAATTTATAAATCAGAAATAGCTGAAGCATTACCGATAAACTCATTAAATAAAGTAACTAGTGAGTTTACAGAAGTTAAAGATTTTAAAGTAGAAGAACTAAGAAACTCAGATGGAACGATTGATTCAAAACGATATAAGGTTACATTAGAATTTGAAGATAGCAGAGGAAGAACGGATAAATATGAAAGTATAGTTGTAACAAGAAATTAATTTTACAAGGATGGTTGATATGAAGATAGGATTAAAAAATAAAGGATCATCACTTATATTTGTTCTTGGTGTTGCACTTGTTTTTGCAGTAATTTCAGGTATAACTGTAACAGCTGTAGTAGCAACAACAAAAAGCAATTCAGCAGAAGAAGAATGGGAAGATTTATTATATGCTGCTGAATCAGGAGTAGATGATGCCGTTGTAAGAGCCTATGCTGGAGAATATAATTCTATGGCAGAAGGTAGTACGAAAGATAATCCTATAATAACAAGTTTTAACGATATGGAAGTAAAGGTTAAAGTTAAATTTGTAAAAGAAATTACACCAGAAGGATATAAGAAATACTATGATATAGAGAGCCTTGCTAAGAATACTTTAGATGGTAAAGAAAGAATAGTACAAGCTAGAATTAACAAAAAACTAAAAAGTGGAGATTTATTTAAATATTCTATTTGCGGAAAAGTTACTGAAGTTGAATCAGGGTCAATAATGACAGGACCAATTAACTCAAGCATAGTAACACCCTCTTTAGAGGGTGGTTCAGTTGCGACGGGGGATAAAGAGTCGGCGGAGTTTAATCTTCCTAAATATAATTTTCAGAAAATGGATAAAGATGCAACGGGAAAAAGTAAAGTACGAGTAGGAAGTGGAAGTACGTTAATAAAAGAATTAGATTACTTAGCATCAACTGGAGATAACCCAAGTGATAATTTACAAAGTGATGGAAGTAAAATAATTAAGGGAAATAAAGGTGTAGTGAAAATTGCATATAATGATACTGGCAATTCTAATCCGGCGGATGCTGATTTGTATAATGTTTATTTAATAAATGCAGATGAATTAGTTTTAGAATTAAACGGAGACAATATAAAACGATGTATGATTATATGCAGTGGAGATATAAAAATGGAAATACCATCTACAATACAATATTCATATGGTTCTATAATTGGTAAAAAAGTAGATTTTGGGGTTACGGGAGCGCTTCAATTTGTACATCCGCCATATGCTGAGCCTGGTAGTATAGATTTCGGTCATTCTCCATTTGATAAAGATGATATAAAAAATATAAATAAATTTATAGGGTTATTTGCTAATGATTGGGATACATCAGGCGATGTTGGAACTGATGTAGACTATTGGGGATCCTTAGAATATGGCTATTAAAAGAACTAAGTAATTAGTTCTTTTTTTTGTGTTTAAAAATGTAAAAAATGTAATAAAATTGTTGAAAAAAGTGATTTTTTGAATTATAATTTAATTAATGTATTAGATTGGGGGAGTGGGTTGTGAAAGGTAAGAAGAGGGGTTCATCGATAATAGCAGTTATGGCAATGAGTATGTTTTTTATGACGATAGCATCAATTGTAGTTACATCTGTTGTAGCAACTTTGAGTAGTAATGATGCTGAAAAGGGATATGAAGATTTAACTTATGCAGCAGAGAGTGGAATTGAAGTAGCATATTCACAAATAAAGTTAGGTAATATTACTGCTTATCCAAGTAATTTAGATAATAGATATTTGGATCCTTTAAAGACTGAAGAGGTACAGAGTGTAGTAGTGGAGATGAATAAAGATAGTGTTGATAATAATAAAATTAATCTAAAGAGTACTGCTTACGGCTATAAGGGAGCTGAAAAAGTTGTGAAAAGTAGCTTGAAGATTACAAATACTTCAGGTAACACAAGTCCCCGTGCAGAAGATATATTTAGTAATTCACTAGTAGCAGAAAATAATATTAGTATTGATTCTTTAGGTAGTTTTGATATGAGTGATACTGAGGTTTCCTTAGGAGGAGCATTTACTAAGCCGGGTAGTGGAGGACAAGGTCCAACGGTAAAACCCCAGGGATTCGAATCAGCAATATTCAAACCTAATGTTATTAAGGTACCTGTGGTAGAAGCGGATTGCATAGAAAGAAGTGGATACAGCCCATTAATATCAAAAGCAATTGATATTAATATTAATGGTGGAACAAATGTTGTAAATGGAATAGGAAAATTTAGATATACAAAATCTAACTCAGTTAGTTTTGATATTATAATAGTAAATGCAGATAAGTTAATAATAAAAAATAGTAATACATGGCCCATGGATGAATTTAATAAAGTAGTTATATGTAGTGGGGATGTAGAAATAATCACTAACTCAGGTCAAACAAATAAATTAACTAATAGTAATATATTTGCTAAAAATATAGTTATGTCTAAGCCTGGAAGTATGCATATTGTAAAAGCGCCTGCACAAAATACTACTGTAAGTGATCAATTAAATGAAGATGACTTAAAAAAAGTTGATAAGATTTTAGAAAAATATATAGAAAATTGGAATTCATCATCAGGTGGAACTGGTGGCGGATCAGGAAGTGGTGGATCTACAACTACTGTGGAATTCGATGATGGTTCATTTGAATATGAATAAATGAAATAAAGAAATCATAAATTCAAATTAATGACTGCTTTATTTCATATAACTTATATAAAGCTATTGACTTAATTCATTAACTAATTTATAATTATCATAATTTAAAAGACGAACGAGCTCATATATCCCCTGAATACGGCAGGGAGTATCTACCGGAAACCTTAAATTTCTGACTATGAGTGAAATTGATATACCATACTAATTCAGCATAGAATTAGTCTAAAGGCGTATTAACTTCACTTATGAAGTTAACTACGCCTTTTTTTATTATCTATTATATTACATAGCGTTTAGAAGAGGAGGAAATTAAAAATGGCAAGAATTTTAAAACAAGCTTATACATTTGATGATGTATTATTAGTACCAAATAAATCTGAGGTATTACCAAACGGGGTAACACTAAAAACTAACGTAACAAAGACTATTGCATTAAATATTCCTTTAATAAGTGCAAGTATGGATACAGTAACAGAATCAAAGATGGCAATTGCGATGGCTAGAGAAGGTGGACTTGGAATAGTTCATAAAAACATGAGCATAGAAGCACAAGCTAAAGAGGTAGATAAAGTAAAGAGACAAGAAAACGGAATAATTACAGACCCAATATATTTATCACCAGAACATACATTACAAGATGCAGAAGAATTAATGTCTCAATATAGAATCTCAGGAGTTCCAATAACAGTTGACGGAAAACTAGTTGGAATACTTACAAACAGAGATGTAACTTTCGAAGATGACATGACAAGAGTAATATCAGAAGTAATGACAAAAGAGAACTTAATAACAGCTTTAGAAGGAACAACTATAGATGAAGCAAAAGAAATATTAAAGAAGCATAAGATTGAAAAACTTCCATTAGTAGATAAAGACGGAAACTTAAAAGGTCTTATTACAATAAAAGATATAGAAAAGACAAGAATATTCCCAAATGCAGCAAAAGATAGTAAAGGAAGATTATTATGTGGAGCAGCTGTTGGAGTAACTAAGGATATGATGGAAAGAGTTGATGCTTTAGTTAAAGCTAAAGTTGATATAATAACTATCGATACAGCACATGGACATTCAAGAGGAGTTCTTGATGCAGTTAGCAGAGTAAAAGAAAAATATCCAGAACTTCAAATAATAGCTGGTAACATAGCAACACCAGAAGCTACAGAAGACTTAATAAAAGCTGGAGCAGACTGTGTTAAAGTTGGTATAGGACCAGGATCAATATGTACAACAAGAATAGTTGCAGGTGTTGGGGTTCCTCAACTTACAGCAGTTATGGATTGTGTTGAAGTTGGTAAGAAACATGGCATACCTGTAATTGCAGATGGTGGAATTAAGTATTCAGGAGATGTTGTTAAAGCATTAGCAGCAGGTGCTTGTGCAGCTATGATGGGATCATTATTTGCAGGATGTGAAGAAGCTCCAGGAGAAGTTGAAATATTCCAAGGTAGAAGCTATAAAGTTTACAGAGGAATGGGATCACTAGGGGCTATGGCTAAAGGATCTAAGGATAGATACTTCCAAGATGGAAATAAGAAATTAGTTCCAGAAGGTATAGAAGGAAGAATAGCTTATAAAGGATCAGTTTCAGATACTATTTTCCAAATGCTTGGTGGAATAAGAGCAGGTATGGGATATTTAGGATCACAAGACTTAGAAACTTTATACAATACAGCAACATTCGTTGTTCAAACTTCAGCAGGTCTTAGAGAGAGTCATCCACATGATATTAACATGACAAAAGAGGCTCCAAACTATAGTGTAATGAAATAATTTGAATATATAACGAAATATATTAACAAAAATATAAAAAATATTCGTATCAGAAGAGAATTTTCTCTTCTGATATGATATAATATTAATAGATAAAAGTAAGAAAATACAAACTTAGTATGTCTAGGAGGCAAGCATGAAAAATGATTTAGTTTTAGTTGTTGACTTTGGTGGACAATATAATCAATTAATAGCAAGAAGAGTTAGAGAGTGTGGAATTTATTGCGAAATAATACCATATACATATAGCCTTGAAAAAATAAAGGCGAAGAATCCTAAGGGAATAATATTTACTGGTGGACCAAACAGTGTTTACGGAGAAGGTACACCACAATTAGATAAAGAAATATTTAATATTGGAGTTCCTATACTTGGAATATGTTACGGTGATCAATTAATGGCTCATCTTTTAGGTGGAGAAGTTAAGACAGCACCAGTAAGAGAATATGGAAAGACAGAAATTCAATTAGATACAAAATCAAAGTTATTTAAAGGAATTGACAGCGTAGGAAGTTGCTACATGAGTCATACTGATTACATATCAAAAGCGCCTGCAGACTTTGAAGTAATAGCACATACAGAAGTATGTCCAATTGCAGCAATGCAAAATGAAGAAAGAAATCTTTATGGAGTACAATTCCATCCAGAAGTAGAACATACTTTATTTGGACAACAAATGCTTAGAAACTTCTTATATGAAATTTGTAAATTAGAAAAGTCATGGACAATGGCTTCATTTGCACAAGATAAGATTAAAGAAATTAAAGAATTAGTTGGAGATAAAAAAGTTTTATGCGCATTATCAGGTGGAGTTGATTCATCAGTTGCAGCTATGATAGTACATAAAGCTATAGGTCACAACTTAACTTGTATATTCGTAGATCACGGTTTACTTAGAAAAGATGAAGGTGATACTGTTGAGAGAGTATTTAAGAAAGAATTTGATATGAATATTATAAGAGTTAATGCTGAAGATAGATTCTTAGGTAAGCTTAAAGGAGTTTCAGATCCTGAAACTAAGAGAAAGATTATCGGAGAAGAATTCATTAGAGTATTTGAAGAAGAAGCAAACAAAGTTGGAGATATAGATTACTTAGTTCAAGGAACAATATATCCTGACATAGTTGAAAGTGGAACAGATACTTCAGCAGTAATTAAGTCACACCATAATGTTGGAGGACTTCCAGAAGATATGGACTTTGAACTTATAGAACCTTTAAGAGAGTTATTTAAGGATGAAGTTAGAGCTGTTGGAGAAGAACTTGGAATACCTCATAAGTTAGTATGGAGACAACCGTTCCCAGGTCCTGGTCTTGCAATAAGAGTACTTGGAGATATAACTCCAGAAAAGCTTGAAATTGTTAGAGAAGCTGATGCAATATTTAGAGAAGAAATTGCAAATGCAAACCTTGATGAAACAATATGGCAATACTTCGCTTGTCTTCCAAACATAAAGTCAGTTGGAGTTATGGGAGATGAAAGAACTTACTGTCACACAATAGCACTTAGAGCAGTTACTTCAAATGATGCTATGACATCTGAATGGGCTAGAATACCATACGATATACTAGACCTTGTAAGCAGAAGAATAGTTAATGAAGTTCCAGGAGTTAACAGAATAGTGTATGATGTAACTTCTAAGCCACCAGCAACTATTGAGTGGGAATAAAATAGTAAAATTATAAGATGATTTATAAAATATCTATGATATATCTTTAATATATCATAGATATTTTTTTAATTTAATTAATAAAAAAATTTTACTATATATGGTATAATCATTGAGTGATTAAGGAGGTTATATGGATTTAGATAGTAAATTAGTTAGTTTCAAAAATGGTAATCTAGATGATTTCGAAGAAATATATAATTGTTATTATAAAAAAATATATTTCTTATGCTTCAAGATTTTAAAAAATGAACATGATAGTATTGATGCGACACAAGAAGTTTTTATTCAAGTGTACAAGTCAATAGGTACATTAAGAGATATAAGCAAATTTAATTTTTGGATAAATAAAATTGCTATTTCAAAATGTAGTTACATAATAAAGAAAAATAAAAATATAGTTTTAGATGATGATAATTTTGATAACATTACAAACTCTGTAGAAGAAGAGAACCCAGAATTAATAGTTTGTGAGGATGAGAATAAAAAAATAATATTAGAAATGATTAATAAGTTAGCTGTTAAGAAAAGGACTGTAGTACTTTTATATTACTATAGTGAACTAAAAATAGAAGAAATATCAAATATTATTAAGTGCCCTACAGGTACTGTTAAAAGTAGGCTTAATAGTGCAAAAAGAGATCTTAAAATTTACTTAGATGAATATAAAGAAGGCAGTAAGTTATATGGAATGTCACTTCCTGCATTATTATTATTACTTAAGTACAATAGTAATGACATATTTAATATTCCAGCGGGAAATCAAGTACATGAAATAAAACAAAATGTACAAAGTAATAAGTCTAGTTTGAATAGTGGAAAAGTCACTAAAATTTTAAGGAAAATTGATATATATAAAGTAGTTGGTATTATTTTGATTTCAGTTATGCCGGCAATGAGTGCGTATAATTTTATTGAAAAGAAAGTTACGGAAAAAGTAGAAATGAATAATACAACTAATATAAATAATAATTCTGAGAAGGCTACTCAAAAAGATACAGAAAAAATAAGTGAAGAGTCAGTTCCAGATAAAGCTCCAGAAATAATCGGAGCAAATAATGTTACTATTAAATTAGGGGACACCTTTGATAAGCAAAAGGGTGTTTATGTTAAAGATGATAATAATGATATTAATACTACAAGTATAAATGGATATGTGGATACTAATAAAGTTGGTAACTATACACTCGATTATTTAGCTGATGATCATAGTGGAAATAAGACATTAATAAAAAGAATAATAACTGTAGAAAAATAAATATAAAAAAGGTTCATTAAAAATGAACCTTTTTTTGTTTATATGCTTCTATATTATATAAGGCTAGATAATATGGATGTTATATATGAATTCAATAGACATATAGTTAACAAATGTATCAAAAAGTTAACGATATAGACACACATAATACATTATTTATAGTTATATTGATAATTCATATTATAAAATAATTTTTATCCATAAAAATTCAATTGAATATAAAGGAGGATATTAGTTTGAACAAAAAAAATATACTAGCATTAATAATGTCAATATGCATATTTTCATCAATAGCAATAGAACCTATGACTGTATATTCAGCAGAAGAGAATATATCGATGAAGGACGAGGAAAATAAGGGGGATTCATGGATAGAAATAGAAATGAAAAATAATGAACCTTTTATAAAAGCTATAGAAAATGCAACTAAAAAAAGTAGAGAAAATATTACAAAAGATGATTTAAAAAGAATAAAAAAGCTAATAGGTGGAGGGGCTAGTGATATACCTGATAAAATTGATGATTTGGAAAATTTAGTTGAACTTGATTTTTCAGGTGGAACAATAGAAAAGGTTCCTAATAGTGTTGGTAATTTGAAAAATTTAGAAAAAATAAATTTAAATCAAAATAACCTTCAAGAATTTCCTAACGCTGTACTTAGACTGCCTAAATTGAAAAATTTATGGATAAATAAAGGGAATATAAAAGAAATTCCTGAAACAATAATAGAACTTCAAAACACCTTAATAAATTTGGATATAAGATTTCAAAATTTAGTAGAAATACCAGAGGTATTATTAGATGTGGACAAGTGGCCTGCAGCTTCAAAAGTATATGATGGAATGGGACTTGGTCTTGATATAACAGATAATCAAATATCACAGCCATATACTTGTGAAATTAATGCTCCATTTTCAAGTAGAGGGAACTTATTAGGTGAAAGTAAATTTGAAAAACCTTCATATGGAATAAAACAAGATCAATTATATTATAGTGGTAAAACTATAGAGATACCAATTGGGACAAATATCAAAGCTATAGAAGTTCCTATAAGTGATTTGTTTCTTTCATCAGGACATAAGTTATTTGAAAATCATATATTTGAAGTAGGTGTTGATTCAAAATCAGATTATAAAGATCTATTTGAAGATGGAATAGCAAAAACTAAAGGTAAAACTAATATTTTCATTAAAACTATTCAAGCAAGTAGTGATAATATGAAAGCAAGAGCAGTTGTTCCTGTTGAAATAATAGGAAGTAATGACAAACCGATAATAAGTGGGGCTGACAACTGTAGTATAAAAGAGGGTGATATATTCGATCCGATGGCTGGGGTAACAGCAGAAGATACTGAGGATGGAAATATAACAAAAGATATAAAAGTAATTGGCGAAGTAAATACAAATAAGCCAGGAAAATATGAGATAACATATGAAGTAACAGATTCAGACGGTAATAAAACAATGGTCAAAAGAATAGTTACCGTAAATCCAAAATGGTCAGATTTAAATAGTGTTCCAACAATAAATGGAGCAGAAAATAAAACAATAAAAGTTTCAGATATCTTTAATCCGTTAGATGGTATAACGGCAAATGATAAAGAAGACGGAGACATAACAAAGAACATAAAAGTTATAGAAAATACAGTAGATACAAGTAAAACAGGAACTTATAAAGTGGTATATGAAGTGACTGATAGCAAGGGTGCTAAGACTACAAAAACTATAACAATAATAGTTAGAAGCAATGACAAACCGGTAATAAGTGGGGCTGACAACTGTAGTATAAAAGAGGGTGACACATTCGATCCGATGGCTGGGGTAACAGCAGAAGATACTGAGGATGGAAATATAACAAAAGATATAAAAGTAATTGGCGAAGTAAATACAAATAAGCCAGGAAAATATGAGATAACATATGAAGTAACAGATTCAGATGGTAATAAAACTATGGTCAAAAGAATTATTACAGTAAATCCAAAATCTATTGAAATAAACAATGCACCAGTAATAAATGCAAAAAACAAGACACTTAAAGTAGGGGAAAAATTTAATCCAATGGATGGAGTAACAGCTGAGGATAAGGAAGACGGAGATATAACGAAAAATATAAAAGTTATAGAAAATACAGTAGATACAAGTAAAGCTGGAACTTATAAAGTAGTGTATGAAGTAATTGATAGTCAAGGCGTTAAAACTATAAAAGAAATAACAGTAATAGTAAATAACGAGGAAGATAATAGCACAATTACTAATGGTAAAAATAATTTACCTAAGACAGGTTATACAGCAGTAATGACAGTAATAGGAACTATAACAACAGGTGTAGGTGCAGCATTTTTAAATAAAAAGAGTAAGAGATAACAAATAAATTAATCATAATAAATTTTGTATGCTAATGTATGGTGAAGATTTATTTAAATCTTCACCATATTATTTAAAAAAATGAACTTTTTTTACATTAAAATACTCTATAGTATATGAGATTTATTAAAAAGTAGAATTAGAGAGGAATTATATTATGGATAAAAAAATGCAGTTTAATAATAGAGATAAATATTTAATTAAATATCAAGGAGATAAAATGCTTGTTAAAAGCTATGATGAATTTTTATCTGTATTTGTAGATGATTATTACATTGAAGATATAAATGAAAAAGAAGAAGTTTTAAATGGAATTATACAAATTGTAGCTATTGTTAAGAATACTGAGTTTAGTGAGAATATTGCAAAAAAGCATTTAGTTTGTATTGAAGATATTGAAAAAGTAATTACTGTTATAAATGAACTTAATATAGCAACCGTATTAAAAGTATGTTCTTAAAATAGTATAGAAGCCTAAAAGAGGGTAAGGAGAGTTTTTGTGAGTGATAGTCAAAAGATTATTTTGAAATATGTATCTGCCTTTGTTAATTTGAAGAGTGTTGAAATAATTTTAGAATATGATAAAAAGAGCGTTATTATATTAGACGAAAATATAATATTACATTTTAAGTACTTAAATCATAAGGTTGTACTTATTAACTCAAATATGAGGTAGATTTGAAATGATAAAAAGTTACACGTAAAATCTTTTAATTAATAGTTTACAGTAGTGTACTAAGCAGGGCGTAGAGTGTGTTAAAGGTTAAATATACCAATATATTTATAATATAAATAGTATAAAGAAAATCAATTGATTTATAAGTAAAAATTATAAATCATTGTTAATATTACGCTTTTATATATAAGGGATATGTTGTACAATATACTAGTAATGCCCTTTTAATTAAGAAAGTTTATATGGTTTTTTTAATCAAAAGGAATTGTGGGTTATAAATATATGGTATACAGCATAAGATAACTTTATGCGAATAACTAACTATTATACAAAAAGAAGGAGGACGCGATTATGACTAAAGGATTATCATTAGATTTATCTAAAGTAGCTCCATATTTACAAATGGAAGAAATAGAGTATATGGAAGATTTAGTACAATCAGCACATAAGAAATTACACGAAGGAACTGGTGCAGGAAATGACTATTTAGGTTGGATTGACCTACCAGTTAATTATGACAAAGTTGAATTTGACAGAATTAAAAATGCAGCAGAAAAGATCAAGAAGGATTCAGACGTTCTTATAGTAATAGGAATAGGTGGATCATATTTAGGAGCTAGAGCAGCAATTGAAATGCTTACAAATAACTTCTACAATGTATTATCAAAAGAAGATAGAAAAGCTCCACAAATATTCTATGTAGGTAATAACATAAGTTCAACATACATGAACCAATTATTACAAGCAATAAAAGGAAAAGATATTTCAGTTAACGTAATATCAAAATCAGGTACTACAACAGAACCTGCTATAGCTTTTAGAATATTTAAAGAACTATTAGAAAAGAAATACGGAAAAGAAGAAGCTAAGAAGAGAATCTACGCATCAACAGATGCTAGCAAGGGAGCTCTTAAAACATTAGCTGATTCAGAAGGATACGAAACTTTCGTAATTCCTGATGATGTTGGAGGAAGATTCTCAGTATTAACTCCAGTTGGATTACTTCCAATTGCAGCAGCTGGAATTAACATAGATGAAATTATGAAGGGTGCAGCAGATGCAAGAGAAACTTACATGAACCCTTCACTTAAAGAAAATGATTGTTACAAATATGCAGCAGCTAGAAATGCTCTATATGGTAAAGGAAAATTAATAGAAATATTAGTTAACTACGAACCATCAGTTCACTTCTTTAATGAATGGTGGAAACAATTATACGGAGAATCAGAAGGAAAGAACAACAAAGGAATATTCCCAGCAGCAGTTGATTTCACAACAGATTTACACTCAATGGGACAATATATCCAAGAAGGAAGAAGAGATCTTTTCGAAACTGTTCTTAATGTTGAAAACTCAGCAGAATCAGTTACAATAGAAGCTACAGAAGATAACATCGATGGATTAAACTTCTTAGCAGGAAAAGATATGAACTTTGTAAACCACAAAGCATTCCAAGGAACATTATTAGCTCATAATGATGGAGGAGTTCCAAACATGGTATTAAACATTCCAGAATTAACTCCTTACTACTTCGGACAAATGGTTTACTTCTTCGAAAAGGCTTGTGGAATTAGTGGATACCTTTTAGGTGTTAATCCATTCAACCAACCAGGAGTTGAAGCTTACAAGAAGAACATGTTTGCTCTACTTGGAAAGCCAGGATACGAAGATCTTAAAGCTGAATTAGAAGCTAAGTTAAAATAATATATGAAAATAATAATTGATGGAGATGCTTGTCCAAGCATCTCCGAAATTGAAAAAGTAGCAAAAGAATATGATGTTGAAGTAAATATTTTTGTTGATATACATCATTATATTCAAAGCGATTATTCAAAAGTTGTTATTGTTGATAGTGGTTTCCAAAGTGTTGATATGTATGTTGTGAATAATTCTAAGAAAAAAGATATTGTAATAACTCAAGATTATGGAGTTGCAGCAATGTGCCTTCCAAGGGGAGTTACTGTATTAAGTCCTAAAGGAAAGGTTTATTCAGAAGAGAATATTGATGCATTATTAGAGCAAAGGCATGCCTCTCAAAAAATTAGAAAAGCTGGTGGACGTTTTAAAGGTCCAAAGAAGAGAAGCTTTGAAGATGAAGAGAGACTGATTAGAAATTTAAAGAGATCAATAGAGTATAATTTAAAAGCTTAAGACGTATATAAAATAATTTATTTTATTTATATAGGTCTTATTTTTTTACATATAAGGACTAATGTAATAATCTATTTATATAATCACTATGTAAAATGATGTATAATTAAAAAAGAGAATAATGGTAAAAATATTTACAAAAAATGGTATTGTAGTATAATAGAAGGATAGGAAGTGATTTATGTGGGGTGAGGTGTATGGGCGGTATGAATATTTTGTTTGATAAGAAAAGTCCTCAACAAGTAAACGAAAATATTGAGATTGCAGTTGAGTTTGAGGAAGAGATAGATTTTAAAGTTTTAATTGGAACAGAAGGAATTTGGAATACGATAAAAGAATTTAACAAAAAAAAGTCATGTGTTTGGACTCCTAAAGAAGATGGGAATTATATGGTTTTAGTACAAGGAAAAAAAAGAGGCTCAGATAAGCCTTTTGAATATTTAGCAAGAGAAGAATTTAAAATAGGAAAGTGCGTAGGGGAAGAAAAAGTGATTAAAGATATTATTTTAGGTAAAGAGCAATATTTTATTGGCGAAAAAGCAAATATAGAAGTAATAGGTGAAAAAGAAACTTTATTATATAGATTTTGGAGAAGAGCAGAAGTTGGTTGGGAACCAATTAGAGATTACTCTACAAATAATATATTATTATATACACTTACTAAAGAAGGTAATGAAGAGATTCTAATTGAATGTAAAGATATTGAATCTAAAGATAATGTTGATGAATTTAAAATAGTAAAAGTAAAGGTAAAAGAGAAAAATAAAGTTGAACTTACTGATTTTAAGTGCTTAACAGAACAATTATTATTAAATGAAGAGTTAGTATTTAAAGTTGAAACTTCTTGTGGTGAAGATAGACCACTTTTATTTAAGTTTGTAAGAATGGATAGTGAAGGAAGAGTTGTATGTATACAAGACTTCTCATCAAGAAAAATAGTAAGTTTCCAAGAAAGTGAGCCTGGAGAGTACAAGCTATTATGCTTAATGAGAGATATTTTCTCAAATAAGGAGTATGACGATAGAGCTGTAATGGTTTATAAAGTTACTCCGTATAAAGAAGTAAAAATAAGAAGTTTTAAAGCGGATGTAAAATCACCACAAGCATCAGGAACTGATATAACTTTTAAAGCAGAAGCTACTGGTGGAAGAGAGTTAGTTTATAGATATATAGTGGATGGTGTTATTGCAGAAGACTCATGTTATACAAGAAGTAAGGAGTTCTATTGGTGTCCTAGAGAGGAAGGTTCATATAAAGTAACTTTATATGCTAAGGATATTTCTTTTGAAGGAGATTATGAAGATAAGAAAGTAATTCTTTTTGATATTGATAAAAAGAGTGATAAACCTATAAGGATTTTAGATGTTATATCAGATCAAAGAAGAGAAGCTCTAATTAATACTCCAGTAAACGTGAGAGTTATAGCTGAAGGTGGATCAATACTTTTATATGAATTTATAATACTTAAAAATGGAAAAGAAGTAGATAGAATAGAGTATGGAAGAACAAACTGGCTCAATTTCACACCAGAAGAAAAAGGCGAGTATGAAATTGATATAAGAGTTAAAGATAAGTTCTCTAAAGATGAGTATGATGGTCAATCAAGCTTATTTTTAAATATTAAAGATTATATAGGGGCAAAAATTGATTATATATTACTTCCTTGTAGAGAAACATTTTTAGTTGGAGATAAAATTGATATTGAAGCGATAGTTCAAAATACTAAAAATGTAAAGGTGAATTTTGCAACTAAAATAAATGGTCATGAAGTTGAAGAGACAGGATTTATGAGTAATAAAAAGCTTGTTGTTAAGCCAAAATGTCCAGGAAAATATACTTTTGAAGTATATGCTAAAAATATTAAATGTGAAAGTAAATATGACACTAAAAAAGAAGTAAGTATTTATGTTCATGAAGCTACTCCAGTTACAGATACTAAAATAACTGTAGATAAAGAAGGTATTATTCAAAATAAAGAAGTTAACTTCTGGGCAGAAAGCTCAGGCGGAAAAGATGTTTGTTATGAATTTTACTTAATGGAAAAAGGTAATTGGGTTAAAGCGCAAAGCTATAGTAAGAAAAGATATTATACATTTATTCCATTCTCAAAAGGTAAGTACAAAGTAATGGTACTTTCAAAAAGTTTTTATAAAAGAGTTAATTACGAAGATTATTCAGTATATGAATTTGAACTTTAAAGTTATAAAAAGCCTAATATTTTTAGGCTTTTTTTAGATTGTTTATTATTATATAAAATTGCTTTTTGGGTAATTTAATAATACAATAAGATGAAACTTAATAAATGAAAGTAAGAGGTGTTTGTGAAATTGCAAAGATTAGATAAAATTATTTCAAACTTAGGATTTGGAAGTAGAAAAGAAATAAAGACATTAGCAAGAAAAGGCTTTATTGAAGTAGACGGAATAGTTGTTAAAGACAGTGGAATGAATGTTGATCCTGATAAATCAGTTATAAAGATTAATGGGGAACAAGTTTTTTATAGAGAATACATATATCTTATAATGAATAAACCTGCAGGAGTAATATCTGCAACACATGATAATAAAGATGAAACTGTTATAGATCTTTTAGAAGTTGATCATCAAGCTTTTGATCCATTCCCAGTAGGAAGATTAGATAAAGATACAGTTGGATTATTATTATTAACTAATGATGGAGAATTAAATCACAGATTAATAGCTCCAAAGTGGAAAGTAGATAAAATTTACTACGCTAAAATAGATAAGAAAGTAACAGAAAAAGATATTGAAGCTTTCAAAAAAGGAATAACTCTTGATGACGGATATGTATGTAAGGAAGCTCATCTTGAAATTTTAAATGCAACAGATGAAGGATCAGAAATCAACTTAACTATTCAAGAGGGAAAATTCCATCAAGTTAAGAGAATGTTTGAAGCTGTAGGTAAAGAAGTTGTATATCTTAAAAGAATAGAATTCGGTGGATTAACTTTAGATGAGGACTTAGAAGAAGGCGAATATAGAGAATTGACAGAAGAAGAATTAGCACAATTAAAAAGCTTTTAACGAATGATGGAAAAGAGTGCAAGAAAATCATTCATAAATTTCCATAAAATGAATAAAAATTTTAAAATTACTTGCATTTTATAAAGCAGTAACATATAATACTAGTGCAAGGATAAATAAAAGGAATAAATAGCCCCCTTTTTATTTATTGCTTATTGCTAAAGCGCAACCTGGCCCCAAGGGTTGCGTTTTTTCGTGTGCCAAAAAACATAAGTGTAAATATTTACATTACTGTGTAAAATGGATGAATTATTGCTCATATATTGACATAATATATGAATTAAATAAATCATTGATGAATTATAATGCAATAAATTATTCATAAAATAATTCATCTAACTGATGTGTTTACAATAATATTTAATAAGGGTATAATTAGAGACGAAAGTTAGAATAATAATATATGTGCTAAGAAAAAGAAGAGTATATGACATTTTATTTTAAAGAGAGCTAGAGCAGGGTGGAAGCCTAGTAAGTAAAATCATAGAAAGAAGCTTTGGAGCATTGAACTGAAAGAGAATTATCATAGTAGGTTCTGGGTTATCTCCCCTTATAGAGAACATAAGTGAACTTGAAGAATATTATATTCTTTAGTTAATTTAGGTGGTACCGCGAGAAGTTAATAGTCTTTTCGTCCTAAAATATAGGATGAAAGGGCTTTTTTTTATACAAAGAAAGGTGATGAATGGAATGAGTAGAGAAGTATTAGCAAATTTAATATTTAAAAAAGATTTAAAAACTAGAGAAGATTACTTAAAAGAATATCCAGCAAGAGATATAAAGGAAGGTGCAAGAGTTTTAAGATATGCACCATCTCCAACAGGATTCCAACATATTGGAGGAGTTTATACATCAATCATAAATGAAAGATTAGCTCACCAAAGTGGCGGAGTATTTTACTTAAGAATAGAAGATACTGATCAAAAGAGAGAAGTTGAAGGCGCTATTGCAGATACAATAGAAACAATGCATAGTTTTGGAATGAACTTTGATGAAGGTATGACAGGAGACAATACTGAAATAGGAACTTATGGTCCTTATAAGCAAAGTGAAAGAAGAGATATATACCAATCTTTCGCTAAAGATTTAGTATTAAAAGGATTAGCTTATCCATGTTTCTGTACTACAGAAGAATTAAATGAAATTAGAGAAAAACAAATGGCAGAAAAGATTACTACAGGATACTATGGTAAGTATGCCGTATATAGAGACCTTCCAATAGAAGAAGCTATAAAGAAAATAGAAAATGGTGAAGAATATATATTAAGATTAAAATCACCAGGAAAAGAAGAAAACAGAATAGAATTCCATGATTTAATAAAAGGAGATGTTTCATTCCCTGAAAATCTTCAAGATGTAGTTATAATTAAGTCAGATGGACTTCCAACTTACCATTTTGCACACGTTATTGATGATGCATTAATGCATACAACAGACGTTATAAGAGGAGAAGAATGGTTATCATCACTTCCAACACATCTTCAATTATTTGATGTTTTAGGATTTGATAGACCAAACTATGCTCACGTTCCAACAATAATGAAGACTGAAAATGGTTCAAAGAGAAAGCTTTCAAAGAGAAAAGATCCAGAAAGTGCTGTAAGTTATTATAAAGAAGAAGGATATCCATCAGTTTCTGTAATTGAATATCTTCTAAACATAATAAACTCAAGCTTTGAAGATTGGAGAGCTGAAAATCCAGATGCTGATTATCATGAATTCCCAGTCTCACTTGAAAAAATGAGTAAGTCAGGAGCTTTATTTGATATAGTAAAACTTCATGATGTAAGTAAGAATGTAATTTGTAAGATGAAACCTGAAGTAGTTTATGACTACTATATTACTTGGGCTAAAGGTTTCGATAAAGAAATGTATGACTTAGTAAGTGGAAATGAAGCTATGATGAAGGAAGTATTTAACATAGATAAAGAAGGTCCTAAACCAAGAAAAGATTTCGGAAAATGGAATGAAGTTAGAGAAAAGATATTCTACTTCTTTGATGAATTATTTGCAAGAGAAACAGCAGCAGATGTTGAACTTCCAAAGAACTTAGAATTAGAAGAAGCTAAGAGAATTATTGAAAGTTATGCAAAAGCATATAACTTTGATACAGACCAAGAAACTTGGTTTAATGAACTTAAAGAAGTTGCAGTAGAACTTGGATATGCAACTGATAGAAAGAAATTTAAAAAGAACCCAGAAGAATATAAAGGAATGGTTTCAGATGTAGCTGGAGCAGTTAGAGCTGCCCTTACTCACAGAAGTAATACTCCAGATCTTTATACAATAATGCAAATTATGGGTGAAGATAAAGTTAGAGACAGATTCAATAAGTTTTTAACAATACAATAAAAATAAAATCCTGCCTCATAGTATGAGGTGGGATTATTTTTTTGTATAAATACAATTTGGATTATTTGTAAATGGTACATTATGGGTTACAATTAATTAGAGGTGATTATATGAGTATAAAACATTCTGTTTTAAAAAATGCAAGAAGGAAAGCCGGATTAACACAAGAGGAATTAGCGAATAATATTGGAGTAAGTAAATTTACTATAGCTAAGTATGAACAAGGTCAAAGAGAGCCTAATTTAGATACGTTAAGTAAGATAATCAATGAACTTGATATAGATTTTTGGGATATTATAGAGGATAAAAATATTGAGGTAGAGGCTAGAGGCATCTATAAAAAAGGAGAAGAATTTTATAAAAATATAATAAGGCGTGTAAATAGAAGACGGGGCGCTGAAGATTGGGTTTATGATAATTATTTAAAAGATATCTTTAGGGAAACTGTTGAACGGGGAGAGGGTTATAAAATATCAAATACTATAAATGATTTTATAGAAAAAGCATGTAAAATAGATTCAGAGGATATGGATGTTTTAGGAGTATATGAATTTAATAATAAACATGCAAAGCTTAAACGAAAAATTATAGATGATATTGTTAGAAGTTTAGAATTTACATTAGAATTAAAGCTTAAAGAAGCAGAAGAAACAATAAATAGAAAGTTATCTCATAAAAAATGATATTATAATAATAAAAAAATAAGCTTTAGAAAATCTAAAGCTTATTTTTTATATATAACCTATTAATTTAGGATTTTTTACTACTTAGGTAATCTAAATGAAGTCTTTAATGAAACTATTCTGTTAAAGACTAATTTTCCGTCTTTAGTTAATTTGTTATCTACTGAGAAGAATCCATTTCTAATTAATTGGAACTTATCAAGTTCTTTAGCACCGTTTATTGCAACTGGTTCTATAAATCCTTGAAGTACTTCCATAGAATTTGGATTAATTTGTTCTAAGAAATTCTTATCAATAGTACCTTCTTCACTATCTAGTATTAAAGGTTCATATAATCTAAATTCAGTTGGTACAGCAGTTTTAGCATCAACCCAATGGATTGTTCCTTTAACTTTTCTTCCTGTAAAGCCTGAACCACTCTTAGTTTCAGGATCATAAGTACAGTGAAGTTCTGTAACATTTCCATTAGCATCCTTTATAACATCATTACACTTAATGAAATAAGCTCCCATAAGTCTAACTTCGTTACCTGGGAATAATCTAAAGTACTTCTTAACTGGTTCTTCCATAAAGTCTTCTCTCTCAACATAGATTTCTCTTGAGAAAGGAACTTCACGAACTCCAAGATCTGCATTCTTAGGGTTATTATCAACTGGTAACATCTCAGTTTTATCATCTGGATAGTTAGTGATTATAACTTTAAGTGGTCTCATAACTGCCATTGCAGTAGGGGCTTTAGTTTGAAGATCTTCTCTTAAGAAGTAATCAAGCATTTGAGAATCAACTACTGAATTGTTTTTAGCAACACCAATTGCAGAGCAGAAGTTTCTTATTGATTCAGGTGTATAACCTCTTCTTCTTAGCCCTGATATAGTTGGCATTCTTGGATCATCCCATCCGTCAACTACTTTCTCATCAACTAATTGTTTAAGCTTTCTCTTACTCATAACAGTGTTTGTCATGTTAAGTCTTGCGAATTCAATTTGTCTTGGAACACTTTCCATTTCACAATTTTCAACAACCCAATCATATAAAGGTCTGTGATCTGCGAATTCAAGAGTACATATTGAATGAGTTATTCCTTCTATAGCATCTTCAATTGGATGAGCAAAGTCATACATTGGATATATGCACCACTTATCACCAGTATTGTGGTGAGCTGTGTGAGCAATTCTATAAATAATAGGATCTCTTAAATTAATGTTTGGAGAAGTCATATCAATTTTAGCTCTTAAAACTTTTTCTCCATCTTTGAATTCACCTTTTCTCATTCTTTCGAAAAGATCAAGGTTTTCCTCTACAGTTCTATTTCTGTAAGGACTATCTTTACCTGGTTCAGTTAAGTTTCCTCTATATTCCTTCATTTCTTCAGGAGTTAAGTCACAAACATAAGCTAAGCCTTTATTTATTAAAAGAAGAGCTCTTTTATACATTTCATCAAAGTAATTTGAAGCAAAACGTAATTCATCCCAGTTACAACCAAGCCATTTTACATCTTCTTCAATTGACTGTACATATTCAGTATCCTCTTTAAGTGGATTTGTATCATCAAATCTTAAGTTTGTTCTTCCTTTAAATTCGTCTCCAAGACCAAAATTTAAAAGAATTGATTTAGCATGACCTATGTGTAGATAACCATTTGGTTCTGGTGGAAATCTAGTTATTATAGATTCATGTTTTCCGCTATCTAAATCTTCAATAATAATATTTCTAATGAAGTTAGATGAATTTACATCGTTTGACATAAATATTACCCCTCCTATAAATATATTTTAAAAAGGTTGCTATAAGCAATCTCCAAGTTATGTCTATATATTACACATTTAACTTTAATTTTAATCCAATATGGCAAAAAAATAAAGTGAAACTTTTCCTTTTAGGGTAAGTAAATGCGTAAAATAGGGGATTTTTATAATAAATAGAGAAAAAAACAGCTATATCAAAATGATATAGCTGAAATTTCTTTATTTAGATTTAGCTTTTAAATATCTTTCGCTAACAATATCCCAATTAATAACATCAAAGAAGTTATTTAAATAGTCTACACGTTTGTTTTGATATTTTAAATAGTAAGCATGTTCCCAAACATCCACATTAAGTAGTGGAATCTGTTCATTAGATAGTGGACAATCTTGATTAAGTGTTGATAAAATTTCAAGTTTACCTTTTTTGTTTAAAACAAGCCATGCATAACCTGAACCAAACTGTCCAAGACCAGCTGCTATTAGTTTCTTTTTAAAATCTTCAAAAGACCCAAAAGCACAGTCCATTGATTCTTTTAACTTACCTGATGGTTCTAGTCCTTTATTTGGACCCATTCCATCAAAGTAGAATTCATGATTAAATACTCCGCCACCGTTATTTATTACAGCTTGACGTATTTCCTTTGGCACTTTATCAATATGTTTAAGAATATCTTCTAAACATTTAGATTGTAACTTTTCATGATTTTCTAAAGTTTTGTTTAAGTTATCAACATAAGTTTGTTGATGCTTATCATGATGGATAGTTACTGTTCTTTCGTCGATATAAGGCTCTAATGAGTCATAAGCATAAGGTAATGGTTTTAATGTGAATTTTTTTTGTTCCATAATATATCACCTCTACATAGTATTTATATGAATTTTTAAAAACATATCAATTTTATAATATTCCTTCCAAATCAAAAGAGGGAACAAATTCAGTAGTATTGCTACCACTTTCTTGAATAAAAGCATTTTTCACTCCAATGCTAGCTGCATAATCGATTAAGCTATCATAAAGCTTTGGATTTAATGGTTTTGATAGCTCCTTATATTTAAAAGCATTAAACATAGGAGTATATTGATTCATAATACTTATATAAACATTATCCCCAAAGCGTGAATAAATAGTATCAATAATTTTTTTAGAATCAAACAAAAGTCCTGGAAGCATAAGATGCCTAATTATTAATCCCTTAATCATCTTACCGTCTTCGTCAAATTTATTAATGCCAACTTGATCATACATTTCATTTAAAATATTAATTAAATTATCTTTATATCCTGGAGCTTTAGAATACTTTATTGCATATTTATCGTTAAAATATTTAAAGTCAGGAAGATAAACATCTATATATCCTTTTAAAGCTTTTATAGTATCGAGTGAGTCATAACCATTTGTATTATATAAAATTGGTATTGTAAGACCATTAGCTTTTGATATTTTTAAAGCTTCAATTATTTGCGGAACGTAATGAGTTGGAGTTACTAAATTAATATTATTAGCTCCTTTAGATTGAAGTTTTAAAAATATATTAGAAAGTTCATCATTAGTGATGAAAGCACCTGTATTTTCTTGACTAATTTCATGGTTTTGACAAAAGACGCATCTGAAATTACAATTTGAGAAAAATACTGTTCCAGATCCGTTGCTTAAAGAAATTGGAGGTTCTTCCCACATATGAAGATAAGCTTTTGAAGCTTTTACTTTATCAGTTGAATTACAAGCTCCGATTTCTCCATTTAATCTATTTACACCGCAATTACGAATGCATAAATTGCAATTACTTAACATATTCATGTAGCTCAAATATAATCACCTCATAATTTGATTATAATCTTTAATTTGTATTTAATCAAAGTGCTAAAAATTTTACGTATTGACTTTTATAAAAGTAAAACTATAGAATTGTAATATGTAAGTTTGGGCAGCTATTTAATAAAAAGAAAAGAAGCCCTTTCATATAATTATTATAAAAAAGGAGCTTTTTAGTATGGATGAATTTATAGAGTGGGATTATGAGGGTCAGGAATTTAAGAGAGTTGAAATTAGAAATTCCGAAATAAAAGAAAGAAATTTTGAAGGGTGTACTTTTAATGGATGTGACTTTTCAGGAGCTAATTTTTTAGAGTGTAGTTTTGATGATTGTGTATTTAAAGAGTGCAATATAACATTAACTAAATTTTATCATTCAAAATTTAGAGGTGTTAAGTTTGTTGATTGTAAAATAATGGGGATAGATTTTACTAAGTGTGATAGATTTATAATTGATTTTGAATTTTCAAAATGTATTATACAAAGTTGTAGCTTTGCAGAACTTAAAATACCAAAGACTAAGTTTATAGAATGTAATGTATACTCATGTGATTTTATAAATGCGGATTTAAGAGGAGCAAACTTTGGAAGATCAAGTCTTGAAGAGAGTATATTTGAAAATACTAATATATCAAAGGCTAATTTTTTAGATGCACTTAATTACAGAATAAGCCCGGCGAGAAATAATGTGAAGAAAGCTAAATTCTCTATGAGTGAAGTTATAAATCTTTTAGAGGAATTTGATATTATTATTAAATAGTTATATTGGAGGATTTTAAGGTGAGTAGATTAGAAGAAATTGTAGAAAATACTAAGAAACCTCTTACTAAAAGTTTTCTTAAAGAGGAATTCAATAGATTGGGGTTAAAAAAAGGTGATAGCATAATGGTACATTCTTCATTAAGCAAACTTGGATTTGTATGTGGTGGAGAAGTAGCAGTAGTTGAAGCTCTTATAGAAACAGTGGGAGAGGAAGGAACTATTGTTATGCCAACTCATAGTGGAGATTATGTGGATCCTGTATTTTGGGGAGCGCCAGCTGTTCCGAAGGAATGGTTTGAAGAAATAAGAAAAGAGATGCCAGCATTTGATCCATATGTTACTCCTACATTTGGAATGGGAAGAATAGTTGAATGCTTTAGAAATTATAAAGGTGTTAAGAGAAGTTATCATCCGACAGTATCTTTTGCAGCTTATGGTAAGTATGCAGATTTTATTACAGAGAATCATTCGCTTGAATACTCTTTAGGGGAAAATTCGCCTTTAGCTAGATTTTATGATATTGACGGTAAAGTTTTATTACTTGGAACGGACTATGACAGCAATACTTCTTTTCATTTAGCAGAATACAAAGCAGGAAATTTTGATAAATCAGTAAATGCATCACCAATAATAGAAAATGGTGAGAGAGTATTTAAAACTTATGATGACATAGAATTCAAGACAGAACTATTTATGTTTGCAGGAGAAGGTTTTGAAGAAAATTATAAAGTAATAGTAGATAAAATAGGAAATGCCGAAGTAAAAATATTTAGTCAAAGAGAATGTGTTGACCATGGAACTAAGTATTTTAAGGAATGTACTTTATATTAAAGTGTGTATAATTTGTATGAAAAAAATTTACAGTTTAGAAATTGCAAAATTTAACAAAAATGAGTATAGATGATGTATTTGAATTATTTATTAGATAATAGCAGTAAAAACAGTAATAACTGACGAGTATAATTAAATTTAATATAATTTGAACTAAATATAAAAATATGAACACAGTTAATATTACATAATACGGATATAATTTACTTATAAGAAATTATAAGGAATGGAGGAATGTATTATGAAATGGTTATTTGCGGTAGAAGGTATTTTATTAGCTATTGTAGGTGTAATATTTTTTATGTATCCATTAGAATCATTAATTAATTTTACAATGATTGCAGGAATATTTATTTTAATAGCAGGTATTATATCAATAATTAAGGCATTTAAATCAGAAAGAAAAGGAATGTATATCTTTAATGGTGTAGTAGATATTTTATTTGGTTTAACATTATGGTTTTCACCAATATACTCAGCAGAATTTTTAGTAATATTCTTTGGTGTTTGGGGATTAATAAGAGGTATATCATTATTAGTTGGAGAATTCCAATACAAAACGGCAGGATTCAATTTAAGTACACTATATACAATATTAATTATAATATTAAGTGTATTAGTAATTTTATATCCAATTCTAGCACTAGCTTATACACCAATAATAATTGGAGTATATTTAATATTAATTGCAGTATTTGAAATATATTTATGCTTTAGAATTTAAGGCTAATTAAATTTATAAAAGTTAAAATAGGCAACATATAAAGGAAGTAATTATCCAATATATGTTGCCTATTTTTTATATATTTTATTTAGCGTCTTTTGATAGTTCTTCTATCTTTGGTGAATTAAAGAATAATCCTGATACTTTATGGTTTGGATCATCTTCTTTAAATGATATAGATATTTTAACTCTCTTATCTTCATTTGTGAACTTAGCACTATAAAGAACATTTATAGTATCTTTTTGAAGCTTAGCCTCTATAAATTCTAAAGAATTTTCTTCATAAGTTCCTACTGCATTTTGAATTGGCATAACTAAGTTTATAAATGCACTTTTATCTGGAGCCATTTGCATCATGTCATCATTAAAATCTTTTATAAAATCTTCGTAATTCAAACTGCTCATAGATGACAGTATATTCGTTGTTATACTGTCTGAATATTCTCGTACAGATTTGGAATCATAATCAGATGAACATGAAACTAAAGACAAGGCAAATACAAGGCTTACAATTAGTGTTATAAACTTTTTAGTATTCATAAAATACCCCCATTTACGTATAAAAAATAGTTAAAAAGATTATACCACATTTTTACTAATAATTGAGTTTAAAGGCAACAATATAAATATGATGTATGATATAATATTTTAATACTAAGAAAGGAGGATGATGATTTGGACTTAAAATCATTATTAAATAAAGAACAGTATGACGGTGCTGTCACTGTTGACGGTCAAGTTCTAATACTGGCAGGTGCAGGTTCAGGAAAGACTAGAGTTTTAACATATAGAATGGCACATATGATTGAAGATCTAGGGATTAAACCTTGGAGTATATTAGCAATCACATTCACTAACAAGGCAGCTAAGGAAATGAAAGAGAGAGTTGAAACTCTTGTTGGAGACAAAGCTAATGATATGTGGATATCAACTTTTCACTCAACTTGTGTAAGAATACTTAGAAGAGAGATTGATAAACTTGGTTATAAATCAAGTTTTACTATATATGACACTTCAGATCAAAAAACATTATTAAAAGAATGTATGAAAGCTTTAAGCATAAATGATAAAGATATTACACTTCAAGAAATTATGGGTAAGATAGGTAGAGCTAAAGATAATATGCAATCCCCAAGCAGTTTTATGAGGGAACATGAAAGTAATTTTAGAGAGAAGAAGATTGCTGATGTTTATGAAATGTATCAAAAGAGACTTAAAGAGAATAATGCATTAGACTTTGATGACCTTATATTTAAAACAGTTGAACTTTTTAGAGGTCATGAAGATGTACTTGAATTTTATCAAAACAAATTCAGATATATTATGGTAGATGAGTATCAAGATACTAATGGTGCACAGTATGAATTTGTTAAGCTTTTAGCTAAGAGATATAAGAATATTTGTGTTGTGGGCGACGACGACCAATGTTTAGTAGAGGGAACTTTACTTAATGGAGAAAATGGTAAAGTAAAAGTAGAAGATATTAAAACAGGAGATAAAGTGTTAGCAGCTATAGGCAATGGTGAAAGTGCTTTTAAATCTGTAGATGATATAAATATTAAAGAACATAATGGAGATGTAGTAACAATAACTACAGAGAGCGGTAAAGTAATAAAAGGAACTCCGAATCATATAGGATTTGGAAAGATTGATATTATAGAAAATAAGCATTATGTATACTTAATGTACAAAGAAGGTTATGGATATAGAGTAGGTAGAACTTCATCGATTAGAAGCAGAAGAGGGGACACAAACGGATTAGCTGTAAGACTTAATGGAGAGCAAGCAGATAGGATGTGGATACTTAAAGTTTGTGATAATGTAGGGGAAGCTAGTTATTATGAGCAATACTACTCTACAAAGTACGGACTTCCTACAATAGTATTTAATAGTAGAGGAAGAGAACTTGCTATAACACAAGACAGAATAAATCAGTTATTTAATGATATAAATACTTTTGATAGAGCTGAAAAACTTATGGAAGAAGAATATCTTTATAAAGATTTTCCACATCATCTAAGTTCAGCTGTAATAAGAGGCGAAAGTGTAAGAAAGAGAATAAATTTAACTTTCTTCGGTGGAAAAAAGAATAGAGAAGGTATATTTAGCCACAGAATAGGTCTTAATACATCAGATGATGAAAGTAAGAAGAAATTTATAAATGCTGGATTCAATGTTAGAGATGGCAGAGGAGATACATTTAGAATAGAGACAGAAAGAGCTGAATATGATGAGGCTTATGATTTCTCTAAAAAATTGAGAGAAGTTGAAGATTCATTTTCAATACTTCAAAAAGCTAACTTAACAGAAGAAAAAAGCTTTATGTTAATGCCAATTGGAAGTATGAAAGAAGGAATTATTATTCCTGTATATGATGGAACAAAGATAGTTGAAGAAAGAGTTTTATCTGTAGAAATAGAACAGTATACAGGCAAAGTATATGATCTTAACATTAAAGGAGTTAGAAACTATTCTGCAAATGACATAATAGTTCATAACTGTATATACGCATGGAGAGGGGCCGATGTAACTAACATTTTAGACTTTGAAAAAGACTATCCAGAATGTAAAGTTATTAAGCTTGAGCAAAATTATAGATCAAAGGCAAATATATTAGATGCAGCAAATGTAGTTATCGTTAATAACTCAAGAAGAAAGAGTAAAGAACTTAGAACAGAACAAGAACCAGGAAATAAGATTAAAGTTTATAGAGCTTACTCAGATAAAGAAGAAGGAGACTTCGTAGCAAGACAAATATTAGATATAAAAGCTAAAGAAAATTATACAAATAAAGATTTCGCAGTTTTATATAGAACTAATGCTCAGTCACGTATATTTGAAGAAACTTTCAGAAGAAGAGGAATAGCTTATAAAATTGTTGGAGGAACTAAGTTCTACGACAGAAAAGAAATTAAAGATATGCTTGCATACCTTAAAGTGCTTATAAATCCTCAAGATGATATAAGTATAAAAAGAATAATAAATGTACCAAAAAGAAGTATTGGTGATGCAACAGTTAACAAAGTACAAGAGTTTGCAGAAAACTTTGAATTAAATCTTTGGGATGCACTTGCAGAAGTAAGAACAATTCCAACACTTACTCCAAGAAATTGTGCATCATTAGAAAAGTTCACAAATCTTATGGATAACTTTATGACAATGGCAGAGAGCATGTCAGTATCAATGCTTATCGAAACAATACTTAGAGATACAGGATATTTAGATGAACTTAAAAAATCTAATGAAATAGAAGACAAGAGTAGAATAGAAAACTTACAAGAATTAGTTTCTGATGCTGTTGATTTTGAAAGAAATAATGAAGATAAGAGTCTTACTGCATATTTAGAAAAAGTTTCACTAGTTCAAGATACAGAAAAAAATGAAGATGATGAAGAAGAAACTGTAGTTCTTATGACTCTTCATAGTGCTAAAGGCCTAGAATTCCCTAATGTATTTATGGTTGGAATGGAAAATGGACTATTCCCAAGTATGGGTGACTTTGATAAAGAATCACAAATGGAAGAGGCAAGAAGACTTTGTTATGTTGGAATAACAAGAGCAAAAGAGACACTTTATATGACATCTGCTGAAGTTAGAAGAGTATTTGGTAGAACAATGTCTTATAGCCAATCAGATTTTATTGGAGAAATAAAATCTGACCTTAAAGAGTATATAAATGAAAGAAGTACAAATGGAGCTTCAAGAGATGGAATGTTTGGTGGTAAGCCTAAGCCAAACTTTAATAACCCTCACAGTTTAAGAAATTCTATAACATCAAGAGGAAACCAAAGTGGCAGTTCATCTGCAAGTAATATTGCAACAAACAGTAGTTCATCTGTTAGTTCACAAGAAGTTACACTTGGAAGAAAAGTTAAGCATGAAAAATTCGGAGAAGGTACTATCGTTTCAGTTTTACCATCAGGAAATGATAAGAAGCTTACAATAGCCTTTGACAAACAAGGAGTAAAAGTACTTCTGTTATCAATGGCAAACTTACAACTTTTATAGTATTTAGGAGGCAGGAATAGCTTATGGATAAGAGCGCAAGAATGGAAGAGCTTATTTCAGAATTAAACAAATATGCTTATGAATATTACACTTTAGATAATCCGTCAGTAACTGATAAAGATTATGATAAGAAATATGATGAGCTTGTAGCCTTAGAAAAGGAACTTAATATTGTACTACCATATTCACCAACAGTAAGAGTTGGTGATGTGGTTTTAGAAGGCTTTAAAAAGTATACACATAAAGGAAGACTTTGGAGCTTAGGTAAAGCGCAAAGTATTGAAGAAATAATAGAATGGCATAATAGAAATGTTAAATTTGTAGAGGAAGCTAGAAGAAACGGAGAAGAACTTCCACCTCTAAAATATATAGCAACAAAGAAGTTTGATGGGCTTACTGTAAATTTAACTTACGGAAATGATGGTATATTAAAAGTTGCAGCAACAAGAGGGACAGGAGCCGTTGGAGAAGATGTAACAGCTCAAGTTAAAACAATAAAGAGTATACCTCTTAAAGTTGATTGCGATGATGTATTTGAAGTTCACGGAGAAGCTATAATGACGACAGAAGCTTTTGAAAAATATAATGAAGAGTCAGCAGTTCCTCTTAAAAACTTAAGAAATGGAGCTGCAGGAGCTCTTAGAAACCTTAATGTACGTGAAACAGCTAAAAGAAATCTTTCAGCATTTTTCTATGATGTTGGTTATAAAGAAGGAGCTGAATTTGATACATATACGGAGATGATGAATTTCATAAGAGAAATGGGATTCCCTGTTGATGAATATATTAAAGAGTGCTTCACTATAGAAGATATTCAAAGAGAAATTGATTATATAAGAGATATAAGATTTAACTTAAACTACGATATAGATGGACTTGTTCTTGCAATAGATGATATGAGAACTAGAGAATTACTTGGTTATACTGTTAAATTCCCAAAATGGGCAATTGCATATAAGTTTGAAGCACAAGAAGCTACAACAAAACTTTTAGATGTTGAGTGGAATGTAGGAAGAAGTGGAAGAGTAGCTCCAACAGCTATATTAGAGCCAGTTGAACTTGCAGGAGTTACTGTAAAGAGAGCAACATTAAACAATATGGATGACATAAGAAGAAAAGGCGTTAGAATAGGCGCTGATGTATTCGTAAGAAGAAGTAATGATGTTATACCAGAGATAATGGGAATAGTTGAAGAGAGCTTAGATGGATCTACAGAAATAGTACCTCCAACTAACTGTCCAGCATGTGGAAGTCATTTAGTTGATGAAGGTGCTCACATATTCTGTGAAAATACTCTTTCTTGTAAGCCACAATTAGTTAAGACTATAGTTCATTATGCATCAAGAGAGGCAATGAATATAGCTGGATTCTCAGAGAGAACAGCAGAGCAATTATTTGAAAAGCTAAATATTAAATCAATATGTGATTTATATAAATTAAACAAAGAAGAATTAATTACTTTAGAAAAGTTTGGTGAAAAGAAGGCACAAAATCTTTTAGATTCAATAGAGAACAGTAAAGACTGTAAGCTTGAAGCATTTATATATGCATTAGGAATACAAAATGTTGGAGCAAAGACTGCTAAAGATATAGTAAACAGATTTAAATCAATAGAAGGTTTAAAGAAGGCTACATTTGAAGAATTAGTTGAAGTACCAGATGTTGGAGATATAGTTGCAAACTGTATTACTGAATTCTTTAGTGAAGAAAAAGTAATTGAGACAATAGACGAACTTATAAGTCTTGGAGTTAATCCGGTATATGAAGAGAAAGAAACTATAGAGAGTATATTTGAAGGAAAAACTGTAGTTGTTACAGGAACTATGGAAAAATACTCAAGAAAAGAAATAAAAGAAAAGTTAGAAATACTTGGAGCTAAAGTTTCTGGGAGTGTAAGTAAGAAGACAGATTACGTAGTTTACGGTGTAGAGGCTGGGTCAAAGCTTACTAAGGCAGAAGAATTAGGAGTTAAAACAATCTCAGAAGATGAGTTTGAAGAAATGATAGGAGGCTAATTAACTTTGAAGAAATTTATAAATATGTTAAGTGTAGCGTTAAGTATTGTAGCTTGTATAGTTATAATATGCACATTTTTAACCTCATATCAATTTATGTATATATCAGAAATGTTTGATTCATATTTATCAGTTCAAGTTGTAGTTGCTATAACTATGGCTGTTTGGTCAATTAGATTCTGGATGAATGAACGTGGAAATAGAAGATACTTTTATACATTATTTAGTTTATGTATTACAGCATCATTAATAGCATTTATGTTTGGAACTATAAGATAACAAAAAAAGACTTCTGTGAACTATCACAGAAGTCTTTTTTGTTATTTATTATCTATATTCTCAAAATCTTTAATGTTATCTAATTCAGATTTACTAAAACTTTGAGCATTTTCTTCAGTTAAGAATTCTTCAAATGAAAAGTCGCTATTGCTAGTTTTACAAAGTAAATCTAAATTGTGACTCATCTTTTCTAAAATATAATTTTTGTAACGAAGTTGATTGTAAGCTTTTAAAGCTACAATGAAAAGCCAAATGCCGATAAACATAAAAGTTAGCATGAAAATTATTCCGATAATACATACTGTACCAGTTAAAAATGCCATCTTAACGCCTCCTAAAAATATAGAATAATTATAGCATAATTATTTTATAAATTTAACCAAAGTACAAAAAAATATTCATTAAATGATTAGAAAATAAGCCCTTTGACAATAATTATGATAAGTAAACAAAAGGAGCTACAGATTATGAAGAAGATAATAATTACAGGGGTTTTGTCTGCAATAGTTATAATAGTTGGTTTAAGCTTTATTGAAATAGATAACTCAGATGAAGGTGTAATCAATAATTCAATAGTATATGCAGTTAATGCTATACCGAATGAACTTAAAGATGTAAGCAAGCTATCGACAAGAGATGAAGATATAATTTGTGCAACAAGCAAAGGGCTTGTTAGCAAAGATAACGAGGGAAAGATAGTTCCAGCATTATCAGAAGAGATAAAAGTAAAAGATGATGGGATAGAGTATGAATTTAAAATTAGAGATGATGTGTATTGGAGTGATGGACAGAAAATAACAGCTGAAGATATAAGAGATTTCTTTAGAGAACTTTTAAAGGAGGAGGGTGATGATAATATTAGCGCCTTCTTAAATGTATATGGAGCTAAAGAGTTTAGAGACGGTAAAGTTACATTTGAAAAAGGAGTTGCAATTAAAGCATCAGAAAATACTCTTAGCATAAGGCTTAATAAAAAAGATGATAAGTTTTTAGATGAATTAACAAAGACTCAGTATAGAGTAAGAAAATATTTAATAATGTGGGATGATCTTATTAATAATTATAAAAGAATCGTTTATTCTGGAGAATATAAGATAAACAATATAACAAAAGAAGGTATTGAACTTATAAAGAACTCAAACAGTAAAGAAAGTTCAGCTGGAAAGATAAATATAGTATCAGATGAAAATGAGGAGTTATCTATGGCTTCTTTTGAAGTTGGTGACAGAGATGTTGTGGTCAATCCTCCAAGCAATCAGTTAAATAGACTTGATAGTGAGGGAAGGCTTAAAACATTTAATTCAGATGGAGGAATGTATGTAAGTTTAAATGCAAATGAAGATAAGTTGCCATTATCATCAAGAAGAACACTTTACTTTAAATTAAATGTTGCTATGGGTGACTATCAAGAAGAAAATAGCAATGCATTAGAACTTGCAGAAGGAAGTTACTTTAGAGAAGATAAAGATAACTTAGATAAGCTTCAAAGTAGAAAGGTTATGACAAGCAGTAGTGAAGGTAAACTTCCTGAAGTTATAACTATATTAGGTATAGATAATAACTACAATAGGTCTGTGGTAAAGCATCTTGAGAAATGGTTTGAAGAAAACTCCAAAAGTAAAGTAAGATATAGTTTAGTTAAAGAAGAGGAATATAAGAACTTAGAACTTAGGAAAAGATATGATGTAATATTGATTGATGAAATTGCAAACCCTAAAGATAAAGAAGGATTTTATTCATCACTAAAAAGTCATTACACAGAAAAAGAAGTAGCGCTTTATGATAGTATAGATAAAAGCAATGATAAAAACTTTAATAAATTAGAAGAACAGCTATTTAATAATTACTCAATAGTTCCTTTAACTTTTGAAAATAAGAATGTAGCTATATCAAAAGAAATAAACAACATAGAATTTGACTTCTATGGAAATATTAAATTTGAAACATTAAAATAGTATAAGAAAAAACACTAGACAGTCTATTATTAAGATTGTCTAGTGTGATTTTTTTTGTAAGTTTAATTTTCTGTCGTTTCATCGTTTTGAATACTTTCACTAGATGGCAGTTTCTTAATATCATAACTATCTAATGAATTTGAATTATCATAATTAAGTTCTAAGTTATTCATGAATCCATCCCTAAATGAATGAATCATAAGGAAGAATATAAACATGTTCTTATAACTATCAAAAGATTTACGCGAAGATTCAAAAACTTCCTTCTTCTTAGAATAAGTTATATTTTTAAGGAACATAGGTGACATTCCAGTAGAATTCAATGTAGGAAGGTTAGGCATTCTAAAGAATGTTTCATCTAACATATCTTTAGATAGCATACTACATTTTTTATATCTTTCTGCATTATCTAAATCTGGTGCATCAGGCCAACTAGTTACTAAATTTGAATTTAAAATATATTTTTTATATATATTAGAAATAATTTGATTATTTTCACGCGAGTTACCTGAGGTCTCAGAATACATAACAAATGCAATTAAATAAAAACATATATCAAAGGATGTATATTTAATTTCCTTCTTATCTGTAAGTTTTTGAATTACATTGTTATCTTCATCATATAGAGATAGAAGTCTATCCATGATTTCAGAGTATTTTTCTTTGAAAGTCATTATATTTGTATGTTTATATGAAGACATTAAATTAATTGCAAATAGGGAACAGTCATCTAATGATTCTACGTAGTAATCTTTTTCATCGAATTTATTTATAAGAAATTCTGATAAGTCTATTATTAAACTTGTTACATCTTCATTTTTAGAATATCCAAAGAATACATTAAAAGCTAAAAGTATTTTTGAACCTTCATCAAATGATACGTTGTAAAGAGCTTCTTTATAGTCTAAGAACATTTGAAGTATTTCTAATGCAAAATTTTTATATTCTTCTTTAGTTTCAGCATCATCAGCTGAAAGTGAATATAAATAATAAGCATTCATCATAAATGCTTGATCACTAAAAATAAATTTTCTATCTTTTTCAATTAAGTTACCATCTTTAGAGCCTGAATCAAATAAACTTTTCTTAGGTATGAATATACCTTCTGAATTTCGTAGGTTTTCGTAGTAAAAGTCTAATTGTTCATGGCAAAGGCATCTATAGGCAGAAGCTAATTCTCTTTCATTACTTTTTCTATTAAATTTAGAATAGTAATCACTAAGCTCTAATAATGAAAGGGTCATAAATGCATTTGTAGTTGGTTCAACTTCTCTTTTGAATGTTGATGAATCAAAGCCGTGGGATGTCTTGCTGTGCATGAATAACGGTGATGATTTTTTATATAAGCATAATACTGGAGAAAATTTACTTAATATGCTAATATCTTTTGTAGATGCACTTTTTTTAGAATTTCTTGATGAAAAAACATAACCACACTTTGAGTTTAGAGTAAGTATTTTAACAGCTTCTTTTGATAAATGAAAAAGCTGACCACATATTTCATCTTGTGATAGGCTGTTCATTCGGAAAAATGGCCCGATATATCTCAAAATATTTCACCTCATATATAATTCTTATAATAATTAATATGAGAGAATTCTAAAAAAAGTGCATAAAATATTGATAAATATATTTAGGGAGGCGAATTAAATGAGATGTGATGGGAGAAAAAATGATCAAGTTAGATCAACAAAGATAACTAGAAATTATACGAAATACGCTGAAGGTTCAGTTTATATAGAGGTAGGAGATACAAAGGTATTATGCAATGTATCAATTGAAGATAAGGTACCACCATTTTTAAAAGGTAGTGGAGAAGGTTGGATAACAGCAGAATATAATATGCTTCCAAGAGCTACAGGAACAAGGAAGATTAGAGATATAGCAAGATTAAAAGTTGATGGAAGAACTATGGAGATACAAAGATTAATTGGAAGAGCACTAAGATCAGTTGTTAATCTTAAAGCACTTGGAGAGAAAACTCTTTGGATAGACTGTGATGTTATACAGGCTGATGGAGGAACAAGAACGACATCAATAACAGGAGCTTTTGTTGCTATGGTTGATGCAGTTAATAAATTGCATAAAATAAAACCTTTTAAAGTATATCCAATAAGAAGCTTTGTTGCTGCAACTAGCGTTGGAATAGTAAAGGGTGAAAAAGTAATAGACTTATGTTATGAAGAAGATTCAAAGGCAAAGGTTGATATGAATGTTATAGCAACTGATGAAGGTGAATTTGTTGAAGTTCAAGGAACTGGAGAAGAATCTCCTATGAGTAGAGCGGAGCTTAATGAACTTTTAGACTTAGGTGAAAAAGGAATTAAGCAAATGGTAGCACTTCAAAAGAATGCTTTAAAAATGGATGCATTATGGATTGGAACAGGAGGAAACTAAAAGATGAAACTTATACTTGCAAGTAATAATGAGAAAAAGATAAAAGAGATTAAAGAGATATTGAATATTAATGATTTAGAAGTTAGATCATTAAGAGATGAGAATATAGATATAGATGTTGTTGAAGATAGTGACACATTTGAAGGTAACGCAAGAAAGAAAGCTAGTGAAATAAGAGAATACTTATTATTAAAAGGTGAAAGTAATTTTATTGTTATGTCAGATGACTCTGGTCTTGAAGTTGACTACTTAAATGGAGCTCCAGGAGTATATTCTGCAAGATATGCTGGAAGTCATGGAGATGACGCTAAAAACAACGAGAAACTTTTAAAAGAGTTAGAAGGCGTTAAGATGGAAGATAGAGGAGCTAACTTTGTTTGTCATATAACACTAATTAATAGCGATGGAAAAGAATTAAATGTTAGAGGGGAAGTTAATGGCAAAATACTTGAAACTTTAAATGGAGCTTCTGGATTTGGATATGATCCATTATTTTATTATGAAGGATACAGAAAAACTTTTGGCGAAATATCAGGAGAAGATAAAAATAGAGTGAGCCATAGAGGAAAAGCTCTACAAAAATTAAAAGAGAGAATTAGCGAGGTACTATAATATGTTAATTGCAGTTGTTAGTGATACTCATAGAATGAGTAAGTATATAGAGATAGTAAAAGAGAGAATTAAAGGGGCAGATATACTTATACACTTAGGAGACAATGTAGATGATGTAGATGAACTACGTGAAGGTTTTAAGGGGGAAGTATACGCTGTACTAGGTAATTGTGATTACAACTCTAATTATCCATTAGAGAGGGTAATAGATGTTAATGGAGTTAAGATATTTGCAACACATGGTCATGGATATAATGTTAAGTATGGCTTAAATAGTCTGTATTTTAAAACTAAAGAAATAGGTGCAGATATAGCTTTATATGGACACACTCATGAAGAGGTAGTATTAAAAGAACAAGGGGTTACTATAATGAATCCGGGGAGTCCATCTTTACCTAGAGGTAGAGGAAGATCTATTGGATTTATAGAAATCAATGATAAAAATGATATAGATGCTTATTTAGAAAGTATAGAATAGAGTATAAGTGGTGATAATTCGTTAATAGAAAGGCGTATATAGTGACAAATTATTTATAAAACTAAGGCTTGGTTTAAAAAATGAAAATGATTGAAATTAATTAGAATTTATTCATAAAAACTATTGACGGATTAGCTAGCATAATGTAGAATAGTCATTGTCGTTGCGAGAGACAACAACGTGAAACGAAATGTGTGAGCGACGATTAATGACTTACCGGGGTGTGGCGCAGATGGTAGCGCGCATGGTTTGGGACCATGAGGTCGCAGGTT